>PBLA01000022.1 GCA_002722245.1 Flavobacteriales bacterium
CTCATTCCAAAAATACACGTCAATCAATTCAACGCTATTGGAGGCGTACAAGTAGGCGTGAAATACAATGCGTTATCGGTAGACCATTTAGAAGTGGTTCGCCTGGAAGATATTGAAGCGCTTAAAAACACCTCCACCATACCCGTGGCTTTACCCAATTGTTCTCATTTCTTAGGCATTCCTTTTACTCCGGTAAGAGCCCTTATTGACGCAGGATTACCGCTGGCATTGGCTTCCGATTACAACCCCGGCTCAGCACCTTCGGGCAATATGAATCAGGTAGCCGCTTTAGGATGTATAAAGATGAAGATGACACCGGAGGAAGCCATTAATGCAGCTACCCTCAACGGGGCTTATGCAATGGGACTGGAAAAAGAAGTGGGCAGTATTACTGTTGGGAAGCGAGCGAACTTAATACTAACAAAAGAAATCAATTCGTATCCATACCTTTTTTATGCTTTCGGAACGAATCACATCGATAGTGTTTACATCAACGGCGAAAAACAAAATGAATAATTCAAAGGTGGTCATAATAGGATATGCCTGTGATGAAGGCGTAAGAAGGAACAACGGAAGAGTTGGTGCCAAATATGGGCCGGACGCCATACGAAAATGTATGGGTAAACTTCCTCCACGAGCTACAGATATGGGAAATATTACCTGTGAAGATGGGAACCTAGAAAAAACACAGAGAGAACTGGGTGAAAGGGTGGAAAAGGAATTGAAGCAGGGCAATTTCCCACTAGTTATTGGAGGAGGGCACGATATTGCATACGGTCATTTTTTGGGAATAAACAACGCAGTAAAAAGTACTGTTGGCATTATAAACCTGGATGCTCATTTTGATTTGAGGCCTTTCCACAATGGAGGAAACTCCGGAACTCCTTTCAATCAAATTAGTGAGTTACTTAAAACACAAAACAATACATTTCACTACTTGCCCATTGGTATTCGAGAAAACTCCAATTCAGCGGAATTGTACCAAACAGCCAAAACATTAAACGTACCGTATATCCCTATGGAGGTATGCACTTTGGATAACATCCCTCAAATTAAAAAAACAATACAAGCATTTATGGATGAGGTAGATTGCATTTATCTCACCATTGATCTAGATGGATTTTCCTCAGAATATTGCCCGGGCGTTAGTGCGGCCTCTCCCATCGGCTTCCAACCAAAATTTGCCCTTGAGCTGATAAACCACATTTTCAACAGTAAAAAAGTCATATCATGTGATATTGCTGAAATGAATCCTGTTTACGATATAAATCAAAGTACAGCGCTTTTAGCGGCGGATTTAATCCATTCGATTTTTCCGTTGGTTTTCGATGATGACTTAAAACGGTATTTAAATTAATTGCGTAAACATTACAAAACCACTTAGAAACATCTCATACATTATTTACTTATTGTAAACAATCGTCTCATGGTGTTTAACTTTTAACTTTTTACCTCGAACGGTTGGAATTAAAAAGTAAACCTGGGTGGTAATTTTTTTTCTGCACTTATCGTTTGACCTGGCAAGGAGTTCATAAGCGACCTCTTTATTATTGCTTAAGTACTCATTAAGAAAAAAATTGGTTTTTCCACACCCTCCTCCATGTGTACATTTGGCAAATAAAGTATCATTTCTTAAAATGATATTTACAAGTCCAAATTTTGCTTTAAATGCGTCTTTTTTCTTATTTTTTAAAACGGTTCCTTGTTTAGCTATTTTTAAGTTTGGAACAAATACAGCCTTTTTTTCTTGAATATTTGTGTTACTTACAGGTTGCTTAGTGGTGGGTTTTGTAGCATTACATGCGGATATAAAAATGGCCACGATAAAGAGTATTGCTATTTTCGAGGAAAGGATTTTTATCATTTTTTTATAGTTTAATAAACGTTCCTGTTTGAAGACCTGAAACGTCATTGAATTTAACATGGTACGCGCCCGAATTTAATTTATCAATATTGATGTTTGTTTGTCCATCAAGCGTTCCTTTTAGTAAAACTGAACCTTGTGCCGAAATAATCTCATAACTTCCAATACTATTTCTTGGAACCATTATTTTATCGGTAGCTGGATTAGGGTAAATGATGAGTTCTTTTTGACTGTTCGTTAATTCTTTTGAAGATGTTAGGTTGTTCTCATTTGAGCAAACGCCTAAACTTATTGCAGGAAGTATATTCATCCCGTTAACTTTTTCATATGCAAAAAGATTATCATAATAGCCATAGGGTTTATATCGATCGTAATTAGAAAGATAAAAGCCATCAAAAAAGACATCATACCAATCTTCACCATCGGGGGAATCAAAATACGTTGCCATTAAAAAGATAACTTCTCCTGAATCTCTGAGAATAACTTGTTTTTCTAGAGCACCGCAGTTTTTGCCTTTTTTTAAGTCTGAAAATAACGCCGTACTGCCTATACTTGTCATATTTTCACCGTGATAAACATCAAAATAAGTGCTAATGTGAAGAGTACCACTGGGTGGTTGATCTTCAAATTCGCCATTAAAGCATACAGAGTCCACAACCATTATTTTTGAGTCCTTTTGAAAGCTAAATCCAACATAATCTGTCCAATCCCAACTAAAAACTCGAAGATTATCTTCATGAATTTGAGTTAAATTTTCATTATCAAACACATTGAGTTTTCCGCAAATTTCTGGTGCTTCTAAAACTTCAAAATCAAAAACTATGCTATCCACCGAATTCACATTACGCACAGTTAAAGTCAATGCATACCAACCGGGTTCATTTAAAATTCCTGAGAAATTCTTTGTTGAATCGGATACTAATACGGTGCTGCTATCTTTCTTACTAAGGTTCCATAAATAGCTAGTGGGGTTATTAAACGAACGATCTTCTGCTGTAAAGTGATCACCCGTAAGTATGGTTTTTTCCATGTTAAAAAATGCCGATACACGATCATTCATGATATTATCAATCCAATTCTCATAGGCAGAAACACGACAGTATATTCCATAATTAGTTCCACAGCCAAGACCATAGCTTACTAAACCAGTTAACTTTGTTACTCCATTATCCTCAATGGTTAATGGTCCACCACTATCACCGTAGCACGCGTCTTTTCCAATTCCTTTACCAGCAACTACATGAGAGTGAATTAATTCTGGATAGTCACCAGCTTTTGCGGTATCATTAGCTACAATTTTTACTGCAACACCCATCAACGTATCCGGGTAATTTGCTCCTTCTTCGTCTAATGCTCCCCATCCGGAAACATAGGCATTTGTGCCATGATCTAACTTTCCTGCATTTTCTTCTACTTTAGTAAGTAAAGGAATAATTGCGACATTACTATTAAACGTGAAATTACCTTTAAGCTTCAACAGGGCAATGTCATTGATGTCGTCAACATAAACATGAGAATAGATGTCTTCTACCTCTAGGACTTGTCCAACATTTGATTCCGACAAGATGGATGCTCCTGCAAGGACTTGAATGGTTGCTGGATCAGTATTTTCAATACAGTGCGCTGCGGTAATAACCCAATTATCTGCAATAATTGCTCCTCCACAAAAATGTTCATTGTCAGAAGAATATTGTAAGGAAACTTGAAATGGTCGTGTGGTAATTTCAATTGATTCGCCGCCTACGATTTCAGTTCCGGCATTTACCATGAAAACAGGCATTAATACAATTAAAATCAGGTAAATATTTTTCATTTTTTAAAATTTAAAGGCGTTTATTTCTAACAAGGTAAACTGTAAAGTAATCATTTTCATTTTTTAATCGTTGTTTTTACGTGTTAAACTTTCGTTTTTTAACTCCATTTTTCTTCGAAATAAAAGCTATTGACAAGGGATATAGAAGCTAATATTATTTTTTTGGAATGTTTTATGACTAGGTCTGTGAAATAAAAAAGCCCAGCATAAGCTGAGCTTTAGTGACCCCGGAGGGATTTTCTGCAAAGATCCTTAAAAGCTCCGAATTCCGAGAAAAAAGTTTATTCTTTTGCAAAGAACTTGGACTTTTTCTATTTCAATCCCTCATTCAAATTGTATTTGATTCTGTCTTGAAACAGAAAAAGCCCACAGCAGAGCTGTAAGCTTTTTTCTCTTAGTGACCCCGGAGGGATTCAAACCCCCAACCCTCAGAGCCGAAATCTGATATTCTATTCAGTTGAACTACGGAGCCGGTTTTGGATTTGTAGAGCGACTAAATCCTAAATGGACAGTTGAACTACTCGGCCAATGTTTTTATAAACAGAAGCCAAAGATACGAGAAAGTATTTTTTTGGCATTAGTTGATGAAAAGAATCTTAGCAACTTTTTTTTCAGTGCCTTCATCGTTTACTGAGAAAACGATGTATACTCCTGTTTGTGCTCTTTTTCCGTTCAGTGATTTTCCATCCCATGTTGCTGTCCCTCCTTCGCTTATGGTTTCGTAAATTACATTTCCTGTAATATCCGTTATTTTAACTTCGGCATTTTCTACAAGTCCTCTAATTCCAATGGGTCCATCATAGTCTGGTCGGACGGGGTTAGGAAATGCGTATGTAGGCCCAGTATATTCCTCATTATCGGTAGCGTCGCCTATATATGAAACTAATCCTCTGTCTGTGGCAAAAAATACTTCTCCTGTGCTTCCAAATATTTCAATATCGAATATGGTGTTGGAGAGTAAAGCAGAGTTTTCTGCCGTGAAATGATGGATGGTTTCTTGCCCGTCTTCACTGAGTAAGTAAGCTCCTCCGCTTGCAGTGCCAATCCATTTTCTATTTCCGCCATCTACTTTTATGGTGTTTATAATTTCAGTTTCTAGAAGGTATTGAAATGAGCCGTCTTGTTCAATAATGATGCGTTCCGCTTTTACTCCTTCATCAAAAAGACCAAAAGTAGAGTTGATTACAGTGAGTCCTTCCTCTGTGCCTACCCAAACTTTTCCATCTTTGTCTTGGGCTATGTCAAATACTGCTTTTGTAGGTAAGTTTCCTGAATTTTCTCCCGTGGTGATTAGTTTTATTCGATCATCGTCTTTATTGTTTAATGTTCCGTTATCGTCGAATACAAATATTCCATTTTCCCTTGAGCTAAACCATTTATATCCATTTTCGTCTACAAAAGGTTCTCCTGTATTGGTTTTGTTTACTAAAAGATTGTTCATGTCATATTCGTACCAATTTGAACCATCGTATGCAACGAGTGGATAATTTACATTGGCACCTGGGGCACCTGAGCAGGTTACCCATAGAACCCCATTTTCATCAAAAGTTGACCCTCCAATTAAATGAGGTTTATAGTCAGGAAGGTTTAGGGATTGTATGGAGGAGTTAAATCTGTCAAATACAGTGGTGATGATTCCATTTTTTGTTTCAATTAAGCCTCTACCCCATGAACCAAAATAAACTTGGTTCGGGTCATTTGGATTGATAGTTACAGTGGTGATATCATATAAGGAGTCATACCCCCCACCGTTATAGGATTCCCATTGATTATTAGCGTATTTATAAACTCCTTTTTTTTGATAGTTGTTCCCGAGCTGTGAATTAAGTGATCCTGATGCAACCCAAAGGGCATTACCGTCATAATCCATTCGCCAGCATTCATAGTGCGCAGGACCTGCTGGAGCGAATACTTGATGATTCCAAGTTCCAGTTTTATGTACGAGTCCATATTTGTTGTCCGCAATCCAATAATTGTTATGGTCTCCTTTAACGAGTGCCCGAGGTTCAATACCAGAGAATTCCTCGCCATAGGTGTAAATTTTCTCACTGGTTAAGAAATTTTCTGATACAATAAAGGCATTGTAGTTGTGGCTAAATAGCCATTCGCCGTTTTCATATTGAATATCAAAAACATCAGCATTTTCATATTCAGGAAATGTTAATGTATTCCAATTTAATCCATTATAGGAGTACAATGTGTCTTGTGTGAATGCTTCTGTTTTGATATTCAATACCATAACGGAGTCATTGGATGAAATTGTATTGATATTTTGATTTTGAAAACGATTTAAAGTGTTCCAGTTTTGAAAGTTAGAAAGGTTAGATGAATTGAGGTCAGCGGCATATATTCCATTTGGGGTAGCGGCGAATATAGAGTCATTGAAAAATGTAAGATCGTTCACAAAGATGTTTGATGCGTTGTCACCGATTAAAAAGGTTTCTTTTATCTCTTTTCTTTGGATGTCAAACTTTATGATACCAAAGCCAGTGCTTAAGTAGGCAAAGTTATCTTTGATGTAAATGTTGTTAATTGATTTAAACCCTTGAATAATTGTTCGTTCTATATCAGGAACATTTATAATCTGGTTATTGATAATAACATCAATATTTCCGGTTTCATATCCGATTATAACCGTTGAATATTTGCTAGAGTATGCTACTGTATTTATACCTAAGTCAGATAATTTATTGACTTTACTAAGTGTTTCGATGGAGTTGTCCTGCAGATTATAGGAAAAAAGTGTTTGTCCAGCACCTATGTATACTTTATCCCCTGCAACACATACTGTGTTACCCTGATTGTATGGGAGGTGATCATAAAATTGACCGATACCCGTTGATTGACCGAATACAGAAAATGAGAGACTAATGAGCAATAGAGTGATTAGAATATTATTTATGCAATACTTCACCATAACGAGAGGATCAAATTTAACACATATTTTCTGTTAGTTGTTTAAACGTCGGTATTTACAATTTATTCCTTCTTCTTGATTTTATAATGTTCGAAGAAAATGGGTAAAACTGGTATCATTATCGAGATTCCATTTTTTCTTCAATCGATACTTACGTTTTTCAACGGCAGCTACAGATATATGGAGTAGATCGGCAATTTCTTTATTTGATTTCCCCATTTTGACATAGGAACAAAATAAAAGATACGATTCGTTAAGCTTTCCATCTAATGAGTTTAGTTTTTGAAAGAAATTATCGTTTTTTTGATCGAAATGGACTTGAAAATTTTCCCAATTACTTTCATCATCGATACTTGAGGAAATAGTTCTTTTAAGTGAGTTGAGTTTTGTCCTTTCGGAGTGTTCTAGTTCTTTGGAGAGAGCATCCAATTTATTTTCTAATGAAGACAACATGTCTTTTTTTTGTGTGTAAGAGAGGGCCATGTAGGCCATTTCATTTTCTTTGTTTTTAAGCTCTATTTCGAGTTTTTCGGCTTTGTGTAATTTTTCTTTTATTTGAAGTTCTCGTTCTTTTTCAGCCTTTAATTTATTGGCTTGTTTTTTAAATCGTGCTCGAACAATAAATATGCCTGCAATGAGGGCAATCAAATAAATCATTTTAAATGCAGTGGTTCGATACCACGGAGGCAAAACGTTAAATGCGTAGCGCTCAGCACCTAAGATAGTATCTCCTTTTTTCGCTCGTACTGTAAAGGTATACTCGCCTTCTTTAAGATTGGTATATTCTCTAAAATTAACTTCTTTTACGTTTTGCCAATTGTCTTGTTTGTTGTTATTCCTTAATAATTGTGTTTGGAAAATAATTTGATTGGTGATTCCAAATTCAGGTATGGAAAAAGTAAAACGTAAATTGTTGTTGGCGTAGGGTAAGTCAATTGCTTGTTTCGGTTTATTGTAGTAAAGGATTGAATCTCTTTCATCTCCGAGTAATTCTAGGTTTCTGATTAGGCATTGGGTGTTTGTGAATGTTGATTCTTTTGATGCTTGATATAAAACAAATCCCTCTTGTGTCCCCATTAAGTGGTATTCGGGAGATATGGTATAAAAAAATTCTGCAGATCCAATTAAACTGCTCCTTGAATGTGTTATAGAGGATGGTATAAGATTCCATTTGTTGTTTTCTTTTTTGAAGAGGTAGGCTTTGTCATTGTATATACCATAAATGTGTTTTGAGTCATACTTTCGGATTCTTTTTGCAAAACGAAAAATTCCATCAAAAGAATGGTCCCTCACCAATGTGTCATTATTGAGTTGATATACTCCTTTAAAGGTGGCTATATACAAGATGTTATTTAAGTAGAAAATATCATTGAAATCATCGGGCTCAAAGCCTTTTTTTTCTGCATAATTAATTACTGAGATGGCTGAGTCTCGCTCATTATTTAATTCTACTCTATATAATCCCTTATTTCCTTGAATGGCCCAAATAATTCCTCGTTGATCAATTTCCATGGAGCGAGAGGATTCCATGAATCCTTTAATGTGGCCTTTATGATTCCATTGATTATTATTGTATAAATATCGTTCAACTCCCTCGTATGTCCCTACAAAACCCTCGTTTTTATTATAGTAGTTGGCTGTTTTCCACAGCCAAGAACCATACCATGCTCCATCTGAAATTCTTTGTGCTTTTTGGTTTTTCAAAGTGTAGGTTTCAGCAGATTGACAAATAATTAATTGTCCGTTCGCAATGGTTAAATAATTTATGGTACCATCGGGAATACCTTCTACCTTTGTGAAGTTTCCAATTTGTTCAAGTTCTTCTTTCCAGTTAGACATCATGTAAAGACCCGTTGAGGTTCCGATGTATAGATTATTCTCATAAACAAGACCAGCATAACCCATCCCATCAAATTTTTGGGAATGGGTGATATATTGAAGAGGTGATCCCCATTTCAATAGACCGATGCCATTATTGTAGGCAATCCAAATATTTCCAGAGTTATCTTGAAAGAGATTTCGAACAAAATTATCTTTTAATCCATGTGAGGTGTTGAAGTTTCTCTTTAAATTTCCGTTGGAATCCATCAGAAATATCCCTGCATTTGTTGTGCCGATTAGAAATTCATGATCGTTCAATTTTAATGTTGTCGATACGTTTGATAAATCAAGATTTTTTGGAGTAGTATATTCATGATTGGGTTTTTGGAGCATTTTGATTCCAAATTTTCCAAATAGCGTATAATGATTGTTTATAAATTCAATACTGGTGACTGATCTTGTTTTGGTGTCTGAGTGGAAGATATGGCTTTCAAGTCCTTTGATTTTTCCAAGCCCTTTTGCATTTTCCCAATAGAGCAGTTCTCCATTCACCAATTGAAAAGCGTCTATTAATGTGGAATCTGTAAATCCTTTAACGGATTCAATGGTATTGTTTTGATATCGAAATATGCCAATATTGCTGGCGAAATAAATGGCGTTATCATACCAAATGGTTTTAAAAATTTCATTGATTTCTTTTTTGGTTGGCATTAAATGTTTTAGCGATGAATAAACGGTTTTTTCTTGCGAATCTTTAGTTAAACAGCCAAAATCTGAAGAAGAGCCTATGTAAATTTTTCCATGAGAATCTTTGGCTAAACTAACGGCGCTTTTACCCGCAACTAATGGTATTTTTCGAAATGTTTGTCCATCGTATTCCAGCACACAATATGCATTTGCGATGTAAATTACACCACTGGTATCTTGAATACAATCATAATTGATAGAGTGTGCATTGTAATCTTTAGTGGTATAATTAATAATATCGGGAACGGAGGCAGATAAAAAAACGTTGAGAAAATGAGTAAAAAAGAAAGTGGGAATTTCAAGTTCATGATTCATCAGTTTTTCTTCGCATAAGATAATGAATATCCATATCGGAGAGACTAAAATAATCTTTTGTCCGGAGTTTGTCCTTGTAAAAACAATATTTACTCCACTCAGAAAGGGCTTTGAGTGTAAATTTAAGTGGTATAATTTAATGCTTTGACGCCTTGTTACTATATTTGTTCACTATTAAACCATTTAGTATGAAGCAGCTTATTCAATCCTATAAAACAGGAGAGTTGGGAGTTTTTGAAGTTCCAGCGCCTGTGTGTGGAGAAAACGGAGTTTTAGTTAAGACAAAAACATCCCTTGTATCAGCAGGTACAGAGAAAATGATTGTTGATTTAGCTAAGAAATCTCTGGTTGGAAAAGCGAAGGCAAGACCAGATTTAGTAAAGCAAGTGGTAAACAAAATGAAACAAGAGGGTGTTATGAATACTCTTGAAAAAGTGTTTACAAAATTGGATACTCCAATACCTCTTGGATATTCTTGTGTAGGAGAAGTGGTACAGGTAGGGTCTAAGGTTTCTGGTGTTTCAGTAGGTGATAGGGTAGCTTGTGGTGGTGCTGGTTATGCGAATCATAGTGAAATAAATTATGTTCCTCGAAACTTATTTGTAAAGGTTCCTGAAAATGTAAGTGATGCTGATGCCTCATTTGTTACTGTGGGTTCTATTGCTTTGCAGGGAATTCGACAGACTGCACCCACGCTTGGAGAAAAAATTGTAGTCATGGGACTAGGTCTTTTAGGACAAATAACCGTTCAACTACTTAAAGCAAATGGGTGCAAGGTCTTGGGAACGGATTTTGATCCTCGAAAGTTGGAACTTGCAAAAAAATTGGGTGCTGATGAGGTTTGTGCTCCTAATGAAGTCATTGAAAAAGCGAATTTATTTACAAATGGAAATGGTGCTGATGCTGTAGTTATTGCTGCAAGTACATCAAGTAATCAACCCATTATGGATGCCGGTGAAATTGCCCGTATGAAGGCAAGAGTGGTTGTAGTTGGTTTAGTGGGTATGGACATTCCAAGAAATGAATACTACAAAAAGGAACTAGAGCTTAAACTTTCCATGGCGTATGGCCCAGGTCGGTATGATCCAAAATACGAGGAACAGGGAATAGATTATCCTTTTGCGCATGTTCGATGGACCGAACAAAGGAATTTTGAAGCATTTTTAGATTTAGTAGAGGAAGGAAAAATTACTCCTTCTGAGATGGTAACGCATGAATACGATTTTGAAAAAGCGTTATCGGCCTATGATTTACTTGAAGGGAAAATTCAGGAAGATTATTTAGGAATTCTATTAAAATACAAGGATAATGTTGAATTGAAATCGGAATTGGTCAAGATTTCGGATGCTGTTGTGAAATCGGATGCACTAAATATCGGCTTAATTGGTGCAGGAAACTTTACAAAGTCTGTCATTATTCCAAATCTTAAAAAAGTTGGAAACACCAATTTTGTTGGACTTTGTACTGCAACAGGTGTAAGTGCGCACTCTACGGGTAATAAACATGACTTTAAGTACATCACTACTGATTACCTAGAGCTGTTGAACAATAATGAGATTAATACCGTTTTTATTACTACACGTCATAATGATCACGGAGAAAAGGTTTTAAATGCTCTTAAAGCAGGTAAGCATGTTTTTGTAGAAAAGCCATTGGCTATTCATGAACAAGAGCTAGAGCAAATTAAGGAGTTTTATCAAAGTGATGTATCAAAACCTGTTCTTCAGGTTGGATATAATAGAAGGTTTGCACCGTTGGTGGAGGAGATGAAAAAAGCGGTGGGTGATCTTCCTATGAGCATTAATTATCGCGTGAATGCTGGAGTAATACCACAAGATGTTTGGGTTCAAGACCCGCAAGTTGGTGGAGGACGAATTTTAGGGGAGGTTTGTCATTTTATTGATACTTGTACCTACCTTACAGGTTCTATTCCTGAATCAGTTCATGCCACTTGTGTAACAAAGCCCGATCAAAGTATTCCGGATGAGGATAATGTGAGCATTGTTGTAAAATACAAAAATGGCTCAACCGCTGTAATTAATTATTATGCCTACGGGAATAATCAGCTTTCAAAAGAATATATTGAACTTTTTGCGCCTGATATCGCGATGAGAATGGATAATTTTAGAATCTTAGAAATTTTTAAGGGTGCAAAATCAAGTAAGTTTAAAAATGCAAATCAGGACAAAGGATTTAAAGGAGAGTTTAAATCTCTTGTGTCTGCTGTGAAAAATGGGGATTTAGCCATTAGTTTTGAGGAACTATATACAACATCAAAGGTGACTTTTGCTGTGCTAGAATCACTTAAGTCAGGTGAATTACAAAAGCTATAATGGATAATTTTTTCCTTTTTCTAAGAACGGTAAGGCATTTAAAGTGGAAGCAAATTATTTTCAGGGTGCTTTATGCCCTAAGAGCGAAATATAGGAGTTTTGTAAGATTCAAATACAAATATAATCTGTATCGTAAAGGTAAACCCCTCACCTTTACTTCGCTCATTCCTTCAAGAAAATCATATGATTCCAATACCTTTACTTTTTTAAATCAGTCGATTACTTTTTCTAACGGGATTGATTGGGATTATATGGATCATGGAAAATTATGGGCATACAATCTTAATTACTTTGACTACCTCAATCAACAAGATTTACCTAAAGAGATTGGACAGGCTTTAATGTACCTATTTATTGATCAAATTAAGGAGCTAAAAAATGCCAATGAACCCTACCCAACGTCCTTAAGAGGGATTAATTGGGTGAAATTTTTATCTCGTCATCATATTGAGAAAAAGTCATTTGATCGTTATTTGTATAGTCAATACAGAATTCTTTTAGATCACTTGGAATACCATATATTGGGGAATCATTTATTGGAGAATGGATTTTCATTATTATTTGGTGGGTATTATTTCAAAGGGAATGAATTATTCGAAAAAGGGAAAGAAATTATGTTGGTTGAGTTGAGAGAGCAAATACTAGATGATGGTGCTCATTTTGAACTCAGCCCAATGTACCATAAAATAATTTTACATCGTTTATTGGATGCGTATAATTTAGTGATCAATAATCGTGATGTTTATGAGGATGTGGAGTTTGAAAAATTTCTGCTTCAAGTAGCCGAAAAAATGCTTGGTTGGTTGTCTTCGGTTACTTTTGTAGATGGAACAACACCTCGGGTAAATGACTCTACTGAAGGAATCGCACCTGAATCTGATGAACTGTTTACCTATGCGGATCGTTTAGGTATAAAATGGTCGAGAACTAATTTGTCCGATTCTGGATATAGAATGTTTAAGGATCAAGGGGTTGAATTATTTGTGGATTATGGAGAAATAGGCCCAAGTTATATTCCAGGTCATGCACATTCAGACACTTTTAATTTTGTGTTGAATTGTTTTGGAAGACCTGTTATTGTTGATCCTGGCATATCAACTTACAACAAAGGATACCGTCGTCAAAGAGAACGAAGTACTTCTAGTCATAATACTGTTCGATATGGTAAATTAGATCAATCTGAGGTTTGGGGAGCATTTAGAGTGGGAAGAAGAGCCTCTGCTGTTATTACAGAGGAGTCAGAGGCAGGAATTAAAGGGTACCATTCTGGATACAAGCGTTTTGGGATTTATCATCAAAGGATTTTTGATTTCAATAATGAAGCTATTACCATATGTGATAATATGGTCGCTAAGAGCCAACTTTTGGCAAAAAGTTCAGCGTATTTTCACTTTCACCCAAATATTCAACTAAGTATACATGATAATCAGGTAACAACAAATGACTGTGTGTTGAATTTTTCGGGAAATAAAGAAATGAGGGTGAAAGAGTATACTTATGCTCATGGATACAATCATACTGAAAAAGCAAAATTGGTTGAGGTTTTGTTTGATGAACATTTAACCACTAAAATCACCTTTAAGGAGGAAGGATAAAAAATTGAATTAAACGAATGAGAATTTTATTTATCACCGATAATTTCCCTCCTGAGGTTAATGCACCCGCCACAAGAACATTTGAACACTGTAAAGAGTGGGTAAAAAAAGGAGATCAGGTTACTGTGATAACGTGTGCACCTAACTTTCCTAAAGGCAGAGTATATGAAGGGTATAAAAACAAGTTGTATTATAAGGAGGAAATAGAAGGAATTCGGGTGATTCGAGTGTGGTCTTATATTTCAGCTAATGAAGGATTTGCAAAGCGAATTATTGACTTTATGAGTTTTGCATTTATGGCTTTTTGGGCAGGGTTGTTTCAAAAGGCAGATATTATTGTAGGTACGTCACCACAATTCTTTACAACTTGGACAGCGGAAACGCTCTCTTTTTTTAAGCGAAAGCCATGGGTTTTCGAATTGAGGGATATATGGCCAGAGTCTATTCGTGCAGTGGGTGCAATTGATGGTGACAGTAGGATTTTCAAGATTCTGGAAAAAATTGAACTGAGATTGTATCGTCGATCAACACGCGTAATTTCGGTGACGCATTCTTTTAAAAAGAATCTTGTTGATCGAGGCGTTAACGCGGATAAAATTAAAGTAGTAAGAAATGGAGCTAATTTGGATCGCTTTTCTAAAAGAGATCGCGACCAAGTTCTTGAGAAGAGGTTAGGTTTAGTTGGAAAGTTTGTCGTAGGTTATGTAGGGACTCATGGTATGGCACATAAACTTGATTTTATCCTTGATGCGTGGCCAAAGGAGAGAGAGGATTTGCACCTAATTTTAATGGGCGACGGTGCAGAGAAGAAAAATTTGGAACAACAAGCTAAGCGATTAAAAATTGAAAACATCACTTTTTTGGATAGTGTCTCAAAGGAAGAGGTGCCTGATGTTTTATCACTTATGGATGTGTCATTGGTTCCATTAAAAAAGAGTGATTTATTCAAAACGGTTATTCCTTCAAAAATTTTCGAAAACTCAGCCATGCAAATTCCTGTTCTTTTAGGCGTAGAGGGAGAAAGTGCCGATATTGTGAAAGAGTATGGAGCAGGTTTATGTTTTGAGCCAGAAAATAAAACAGATTTTATTGATAAATTATTTTTACTTCGTAATGATCAAGTAGTTTTTCAAAGTTGTCAAACGGGGTGTTTATCGTTAGCTAAAGCGTTTGATCGAAAAAAGATGGCCTCCACCATGCGTAATTATCTTTTGGAGGCAGTAAATAACTAGGCAAATTCCTCCTTTTGAGCCAAATGCTCTAAACGCCTGCCAATAAAAACAGTATATTTGCTGCAGTGAATTAACATGATCGAACTTTTAATTGCGTTTATATCAAGTTTGGTAATTGTTATTATTGCAATTCCTTCCGTTATTCGAGTATCCTACTTGAAGCACTTGTATGATGTGCCAGATGAAAGAAAATCCCACGAAAAAATTGTTCCAACTCTTGGTGGACTGGCTATTTTCGCTGGATTCATGATTAGTTCAAGTTTAACCATTCATGCTGAAAATTTCAATTATAATTATTTAGTTGGTGCTTTAATGATAGTGTTCTTTATTGGAATAAAAGACGATATTTTAATAACAGCTCCGATAAAAAAACTGATTGGACAATTATTAGCGGCAGGGATTCTTGTGGTATTAGGCGGAGTTCGAATTTCGAGTATGCATGGATTTATGGGGATTGAAGAACTTGCACCAGAAGTATCTACTTCACTAACCATATTTACCCTTGTAGTCATTATGAATGGATTCAACTTGATTGATGGGATTAATTGGCTTTCTTCAGGAGTTTCTGTAGTTGTCTCTTCGTTTTTTGGATACTGGTTTTGGCAATCAGGATATACAGATTTATCTGTTTTGTCAGCCTCTCTCATAGGTTCTTTGATAGGGTTTATGTGGTTTAATAAAACTCCTGCTAAAATATTTATGGGGGATACAGGTTCACTTATTTTAGGGTTAATTATTGGGGTACAAACCATTTATTTTATTAGTTTGAGTTCTTCTTCTCCTTGGCAAATTAATTCAGCTCCGATAATGGCTTTTGGCGTTTTAATTGTTCCTTTATTTGATACATTAAGAGTGTTTATTTTTAGAGCATTGAAGGGAAAGAGTCCATTACATCCCGACAAGAATCATATTCATCATCGATTATTAGAATTGAATTTTTCTCACATCAATGCTTCTTTAGTGATCATGCTATTTAACGTATTCTTCATAGTAATGATTTATCTTTTTAAAGACATTGGTAGTTTTAATTTATTTTGTTTGGAAATTTTGATAGCGGGATTGTTTTCTGCAATTCCGTCATTAATATTACGTTCAAAAAACAGCAAAAAGGCACTGAAGATTGTTCATCCTGAGCCGGTGAAAAACACCAAAAAGCGAAAAAGTGTTGCGAATTAAATTCGTTATAATAGTTTCAATTTTAGTTCTGTTTTCTCCAAAAGGAATTGCTCAACTTAATTGGGTAAATCATGAGATTGAGTGGATGTTTAATGATGAATTATCGTTAGGAGACACTGTATTAAATTCTAATAATTCCAGTATTAATGCTCATTTTGTTTTTGAAATGTTGTCCTCAGACACCATTCAATTTGGGATAAATAATAGGTGGGGCGATTGGTTGTTTAATCAAAACACTCTTCATGTTGAAAACGATTCATATACCTTTATTTTAAGGCCAATTTTCAATCTTCAATCAGGCACTAGTAAATACTTAAGTACGCGAAGAGGAGGTTTTGCTACGGGTACAATTGGGGAAAAATTCAAATGGGTTTCTTCCTTTTATGAAAATTATCAAAAGTTTGATCCAAGAATCCGTAATAAGGTAAATCGTACAAACGTTTCTCCAGGTGAATCAGAAGTAAAGATTTTGGATGAATCTTACGATTATTCTGTATCAACAGGAGGATTTTCGTACGAACCAAGTACGTTTTATAAAGTAACTGCGGGGTATGGTAAAAATTTTATTGGAAATGGATATCGCAGTTTGCTTCTCTCGGATGCCGCAGGTAATTATCCATTTTTAAGAAATGATATTACGATTGGTAGAGTAAAATATACGTCTATAATTGGCGAGTTTTTAGATTTCACGAATACTATGTCGAGTGATGGCCTGAAACGAAAAAAATATGGTAGTTTTCATTACCTCGATGTTTTAGCCTCAAAGCGTTTAAAGCTGGCTTTTTTCGAAGCTGTGGTCTGGGAAGCAGATTCTGCTGCTCGTTTGGATCTGGAGGTTAATTACCTTAATCCTTTTGTATTGTTTCGTCCAGTGGAATTTAATATTGGATCTCCTGATAATATGTTGATTGGATTAAATGGGAGTTGGGCGGCTCATTCTTCGGTTTTATTATATGGACAGGTAATACTCGATGAGTTGCATTCTAGTAATTTACTTAATCAACCCACCTGGTGGGGCAATAAATATGGTTTTCAAATGGGGGTTAAATTCCATCGATTACCAATAAAAAATTTGGTTGTACTGGGAGAGCATAACTTAGTACGACCGTTTACATATTCCCATAAAACTTCTGGGAAAAATTACGGCCATAATTTCAATTCACTTGCCCATCCTTACGGTGCAAACTTTAGAGATTATGTAGGAGTTATTAATTATCGTATTCGAAGAATAAATTTTAATTCTAGAATGGTATATCTGATTGGTGGAGAGGAGTCTTCTTCGGATGTATCGAATGGCACAGACATATTTAAACCTTACACAAATAGAGAATTTGAGCAGGGATATAAAATAGGGTATGGAGAAGGTTATCAGCAACTTTTTCTCGACGCAAAATGTGGATATATCTTAAATCCAAAGTATATGTTGATGCTGGAAATAGGATATCAATCTAGAACAGAATGGTTCAAGGATACTAAAGAAAATCATCATTACCTTTACGGGGGTATAAGAACATCGTTATTTAACCTTTACTATGATTATTAAAAAATATTTTCTTTTTGTCTTTATCATTACTGTTTTCTTTTGCCGGGGACAGCAGTTGTACTTTCCTATGTATCATGATGAGAATGCATTCGTGGAGATGTATCTAAATAAGGTGAATTCAAAGGTACATACCTCCATTAAACCATTTTTTTACAACGATGTAATTGCTGAAATCAATATAGACTCGATTGATTCTGCAGTAACCGATACGAATCGTCTTTATCTCCTTCCATCCTCTTATTTCGCAAAATTTATGCGTTGGTCTGAAAATAAATTGATGGATGAAGATTTAGTGTATATTGATTCAGATGGACTAAAATTAAGAGCAAATTTGCTCCTTGGCCTTCAAATAGGAAGGGAGGGGAATCAGGAAGAAAATTATTGGCAAAATACCAGAGGGTATTGGTTATCGGGGCAAGTAGGTGAAAAAGCTTTTTTTGAGTCGGCATTTTATGAGACACAGTCTAAACTACTTCCTTTTGTCAATGCATATGCAAGACAAGGATTTGTTTTACCGGGTCAAGGAAGATTTAAGCCGTTCAAACAAAATGTTGGTGCTGATTGGGCCTTTGCAACAGGCGCTTTTGGTTATCGAGCCAACAAATATTTTACAGCCTATGTGGGCCATGGTAAAAATTTTATAGGTGATGGTTACCGATCACTTTTACTCAGCGATAATGCATTTAATTATCCTTATTTTAAATTAGAGACCACTGTGTGGAATATTAAGTATACGAACATATGGGCCCAACTCAGTCACATTGGCTTTTTTCCGGGAGCCGCAAGCGATCGGAATTGGACACAAAAATTCATCGCTGTTCATCATTTAAGTTGGAATGCGACAAAAAGGTTAAATATTGGATTGTATGAATCCACTTCGTGGTTGAAAGAAGGTAGAGGATTTGATTGGCAATATATGAATCCCGTTATTTTTATGCGACCTGTAGAATGGCAAAATGGATCAGCAGATAATATTCTACTTGGAGCCAACACGAAATTCAAAATCAATGATCATTATACGTTATATGGTCAATTTGTCCTTGATGATTTAAATTTGGCTAAATTACAGGAAACTTCCGGATATTGGGGGAATAAATATGGCGGACAATTAGGAGTAAAAGCCTGTAATATTGCGAACGTGTATGGCTTAAGTGCTCAATTGGAATACAATGTAGCTCGACCTTTTACGTATACACATTTTGATAGCGCGAATGCCCATACTCACATGAATGAACCACTTGCTCACCCACTTGGTGCTAATTTTCAGGAAGCGGTTGCTATGGTTCGATATAAGTATAAACGACATAAATTATCTGCCAAAATGATTTGGTCCGAGGCAGGAAAAGATACATTAAATGTAAATCATGGCGGAAATATTTTTTTGAGTTATAATACAAATAAGATAGACCCCAATGGCAACGGTGAATTTACCGGAAATACAATAGGCCAAGGTGATTTGAATAAATTAAACTTATTTGATATTCGATATGCTTTTTTAATTAATCCTCGAGCAAGGCTCTATTTGGAATTGGGGTATTTAGATCGAATTTTGACATCTAAAACAGCCGAAAGAAGCGAGACACAATTTATTTTTGTAGGTTTACGGACAACACTCAATAATTTCTATTATGACTACTTTTAACCCTGTTGAACTTCTTTCAGGATTAATAAATATCCAATCCTTAAGTAAAGAGGAAGAGTTTGCCGCTGCTTATATTGCAGATATATTAAGAGAGAATGGAGTTGAGTTTAATCAGGATAAAAAAAATATTTGGGCAGTAAATAAACATTTTGAGGAAGGTAAATACACTATCCTTTTAAATTCTCATTTAGATACGGTCAAACCAAATAGGGGATATACAAGAAACCCTTATAAATCAGAGATTGTTGACGGTAAATTATATGGACTCGGAAGTAATGACGCCGGCGGGGCTTTAATTGCTTTGCTTGGAACTTTTCTGCATTTTGTTGAAGAAGAAGAATTGCCTTTCAATCTTGTTTTTGCAGCATCTGCTGAAGAGGAAATTAGCGGGAAAGAAGGAATGGAATATTTGTTTCCGCGCCTTCCAAAAATTGATTTTGCTATTGTTGGTGAACCCACTCTGTTAGATATATCTATTGCTGAAAGAGGCTTAATGGTGCTAGATTGTAAATCGTTGGGTAAATCTGGTCATGCAGCTCGAAAGGATGGTATTAATGCAATATCTAAGGCGATAGAAGACATAAATTGGTTCAACTCATATGAGTTTTCTAATCAATCAAAAGAATTAGGCTCAATAAGTATGAGTGTTACCCAGATTAAAGGAGGAATCCAACATAATGTTGTTCCATCGGAGTGTCATTTTGTTGTAGATGTTCGCGTAAATGATCAATACACCAATCAAGAAGTATTAGACCTCATTAAAACTCACGTCAATTGTGAAGTTACAGCACGGTCTTTGCGTTTAAATTCGAGTGGTGTAAATAAAGACCATCCTATCAGAACGGTTGCTGAAAAGCTGTTAATTCGTACCTATGGATCGCCTACCTTGTCTGATCAGTCATTAATGCCTTGTGAAAGCATTAAAATGGGTCCTGGTGATTCTGTTCGATCGCATACAGCTGATGAATTCATTTATATCGATGAATTGGAACAAGCAATTCCTAAATATATTGCTGTGTTAACTCAGTTGGGTGAAGAGTTAATGGTTTCTTAATGTAAAGAGTCATTATTTAGTGTTTAAAAGTTGCATCTTTAAATTGAATTAATAATCTACTTCAGCGGGATGCTGAATCCCTTACAGGGAAAATTGATGGCCACGCGGGATGCGAGGCTTTTTTGTTTATGTGTTTTCCCAAAAACGCATTTCCAGAGAAACACGAGTTTTATCCTCTTTAAAATCTAATCCACCTCTGTGAATTAGATAAAGAGAAAAAACTATTACGTCGTTTTGTTTTATAATTGGGCGTATTAGTTTTGGTATTATTAGAATAATTAATCTGAATCATTTATTAAAATAATTAAGCAATATTTCTTTTTTATTTGGACTAATACTTACAGTAGAATCATCGCTCATTATAAGTTGTCCGCCTTTTCCTTTTATGTATTTTTTTATGTGTTGTCCGTTTACTAAATGGGATTTATGTACACGAATAAAGTCCATATCACTTAAGGCCTCTTCATAAAATTTAAGAGATCGGCAAATCATCATTTTGGATCCATTGGTTAAATGAAATTCTGTAAAGTTGTCATTAGCCTCGCATCGAATGATATCTTTCACACGAACAACATCAAATCCAGTCATTGTTGGACATACTACTTTATGCAGCTGTTTGTTTTCAATTTGGATGTTTTCCAATAAAACTTTAGTATGTGAAACGCCATTTCCCTTTTTTATATTTGCTTTTATTTTTTTTATTGCCTCTTCTAATTCATCAATATCAATTGGCTTTAGTAAATAGTATGATGCGCTTGAGTTTAAAGCCTTTATTGCGTAATTGGCATATGCTGTAACAAAAACGGTTTCAAAATTAACCTCTTTTACTTTTTCTAATAGGTCAAAACCATTGCCATAAGGCATTTCAATATCTAAAAACACAATATCTGGATTATGTTTTTCTACTGCTTTAAGCCCTTCTTCTATGTTTTCTGCTAAAGCTACAACCTCAACATCTGTGGTATACTTTTTTATATATCCAGCAAGAATCTCTCTACTAGCTAATTCGTCCTCAACGATAATGGCGTTTAATTTATTATTCATTTAACTGGTATGTTTATGCACACCAATGTTCCACAATCTTCTTGTAAGGGATTGGCGTCATTAATTTCTACTTTAATATTGGTATTATTAAGATCATTTATAATATCAAGTCTTTGAGCTATGTTTTTCAACCCAGTTGACTCCTCTGATTGTTGGTTTTTCGTCTTAATAGCTTGAGATCTCAGTCTTCCTATTCCATTGTCTTCTATCGAGAAAACAATATTTTCACCAATTCGATTACAGGTTAGCTTTAGGAATCCTTTCTGTTTTTTATATCGCAACCCATGCCATACTGCATTTTCAATATAAGGTTGAATAAGCATAGGAGGGATTTCTACTTCATCTGGTTTTAAATCACTTCCCACTTCAAAATCATAACTAAATTTTTCTTTGAATCTAAAATGTTCAAGATGTAAGTACAGTTTAATGATTGCCAATTCTGTTTCTAATGGTACTAAATCGTGTTTAGAATTTTCCAAAACAGCACGCATTAATTTAGAGAAGTCAGCCAAATACTTGTTGGCCATTCTTTCATCATTTGATGCAATAAAAGTGTTTACAGAGTTAAGAGCATTAAATATAAAGTGAGGATTCATTTGAGTTCTCAACGATTTTAGGGCTAGAAGTTGGTTGGCTATTTTCTTTTGCTTTGCAGATTTATAAATTAGAATAGAGGTTGTAATTAATATTAAGAGTAGGGCGATTAATAGGTAATTGAGTAAAGATTGTTGAGCTATGGTTTTTTGTTGTAACTCTTCATTTTTTTCATAAACTTCTAATTGTCTCTCATTTAACTCAGCTTCTTTTTTTAGAGCTGCTATTCGTTTTTGTTTTTCATTAATTGTTTGATAGAAAGCTATTTTTTCAAAAAGTAACCGTTCTTTTTGAATATTTAAAGAGTCAACCGTTTTACTATATTTTTCAAATGTCCTAAGTGCTTTTTCTTTTTCTCCAGTTTTAGTGTAAACCTTACTCAATGTTTTATAACCCTCAGATAGTTTTTCAAGATCATTTATTTCTTGGGCAATCGTAATATTGTCATTGATTGACTTAATTGCTTCGTCCCATTTTTCATTTTGAACGTAAATGTTGGACAATTCATTTCCTTCAATTAAAATACCAATAGTGTCTTTAGCATTTAATGAATTGAGGACTTCGTTTTTCTGAAATTCAACAAGCTCTTCAACACCGTAATCATTCTTGTAAATATTTCTAAGTTCATAATTGGAATTTAGATATTCTTTTGAATTTAGTTTTGTGTTTGATTTCGCCCTATTAAAATACTCTATAGCTTCTTCAGGTTTATTTTCTTGTGTTGAAATTTGACCTAAACTATTTGAGGTAAAGGCATACCCTTTTTTATCATTATTTTCTTTTTGAAGTTTTAAATTATCAATGTTTAATTTCCTTGCTTTTTTCAACTTTCTTTGTCTTTGAAAAACCCTTGCCATACCACTATTCGCATAAATTAACCCTAAAGTGTCTTTTCTTGAAATAGATCGATTTGCAAATTTTTTATAATGTTCTAGTGCCATCCCATTTTCCTTAAGTAGCTCATAGATGTAGGCAAGAGGTTTGTTCACCAAATAGTTTTCCTGGCTTGATTCATCAAAATAAGTTCGAGCTTTTGAAATATAATTTGCAGCTTCCTCATAGGACTTAAGATTTATATTAATTAATCCAGTAATGTAATAGCAATGTCCATGAATGCTTTTATTGTATTTTATTTGTTTCGACAGTTCAGTTAAGACTTCTTCTACAAACGTTAGGGATTTCAAAGGATTTAATTCAAGGTACTTATAGGAAGAGTCTAGTTTAGGAAGAGAGAATAAAGGGTTTTCCAACCTCTTAAATATAATTTTTGGTGTAATAGTCTCAGGACTTTTATACTTCCCTTGAATTGCAATGGTATCTATGCTACTTAATAAGCAGAATGCCCAAACTAGTATTTGTAACCAACGACACATAGTAACGAACTTAACTACAATTTTTATTAATACAAAGTCAGTCCCAACAGAAGTGTTTGGTTTCACAAAAAACAAGAATACATAAATCGTATTAATCAATTTAAAAAAGGGTTTTACCAAGTCAAGTTACTGGGTTACCAAGTGTGCATTTTTTTTCGATTTTTTTGATGATATGTTTATAGAAATCAAATTAAAGAAACATGAAAAAGAAATTTATCAATGTGCTTATCGGAGCTACTTTATTTATGAGTCCAGTAATTTTCGCACAAACAGAAGCTACATCTAAATCTATAAAATTGGGATTATTACTTGATACAAGCAGTAGCATGGATGGATTAATCGACCAAGCCAAATCTCAGCTTTGGAAAATTATAAATAAAATGACTTCTGCAACGTATAATGGGACATCCCCAAATATTATGATTGCCTTATATGAGTATGGAAACAGTGGTTTACCACAAGAATCAGGATATATTCGTAAGGTAACGGATTTGACCAGTGATTTAGATATTTTAAGTAGAGACCTATTCAGCTTAAAAACCAATGGAGGAAGTGAGTTTTGCGGACAGGTTATTCAAACAGCATTTAATGATCTCGACTGGAGCACATCTACAAATGATTTACAAATGATTTTCATTGCGGGAAACGAGCCATTTAATCAAGGAAAGGTGGATTTTAAACCTGTATGTCAAAAAGTAAAGAATAATGATATCACAATAAATACGATATTTTGCGGCGCTTACCAAGAAGGAGTAAATACACTATGGAAAAAAGGAGCTGAACTGGGAGAGGGAGAATATTTTAATATCGACCAAAACGAAGTAACCGTTTACATTGATAATCCTTACGATAAAGTAATCGATTCCTTAAGCACCCAACTAAATCAAACCTATGTTTTTTATGGAAAAAATGGGAAAAGAATGCATTTGAACCAGTACGAGCAAGATAGGAATGCAAAAAGTTATGGTATCGCTAACAATTCTTTACGAGCAATAAGCAAGAGCTCTTGGGTGTACGATAATTCATCTTGGGATTTAATTGATGCAATGAATCAAAAAGGATTCGATTTTGATAAAATAGATAAGAAAACTCTCCCGGACTCCCTAAAAACATTAACTAACGAGGCGATTAAAAAAGAACTCGAAGCTAAAGCTGCTAAACGAGCATTTTTACAAGCAAAAATTAAAAAGCTAGCTACAAAAAGAGAGGAATATATCGCTAAGGAGAGAGTGATTCAATCTTCAAAAGGAAACTTAGATAATGCCATCCTGGTCACTATTGAAAAGCAAGGTAGAAGCAAGGGGTTTGAATTTAAATGATTACAATAAAGTACTAAAAACTATTAAATCAAAAAACATGAAAAATTTAATTTTCGGAGTAGTTATGTCCATTTTTGTAACTGGATGTAGTAAGGCGCAAGAAGGAAAGAATGAGTTAAGGTTTATTGAAGTTAACGGGAGTTCTGAGATGAACGTTGAACCAGATGAAATCCGATTTCAAATAGGCATTGAAGAATACTGGAAAGAAGAATATCAAAAAGGGAAAACCCATCGTGATTTTGTTACAAAGATCCCATTGGAAGAAATCGAAAAAAATTTAATTGCTGCACTAACTGAAATTGGAATAGTAAAGAATCAAATAATTATCCACAGAGTAGGACAATATTGGAGTGGCTCAGGAAGTAATTTTAAAAAGAACAAAGTTGTTGAACTAATCCTAACGGACTTTAGTTTGGTGGATACGATACTGCAAAAAGTTAAAGTTAGAGGTGTTAACTCCATGAAAATCTCTGAATTAAAAAATAAAGATTTAACCAAGTTCAGAAAAGAAGTTAAAATTGAGGCCATAAAGGCAGCGAGGAGAAAAGCTGTTTATTTATTAGAGAGCGTTGATGAGCATTTAGGAGGACTAATTTCTGTTTTTGAATTGGATAATAATTCAAATTATTTTTGGAGACCACAAGATATGCACTCTAACTATATTTTATCCTCAAACAGTGAGGATTCTAAAGATGTAAATATGCGTAAAATAAAACTGAGATATGAAATCAAGGTGCGATTTGAAATTCAATAACAGTTACGAAGAAAATAGTTTGTGGTAAATCGATGCATTTTGACACAAAATCTTACCAGATCAACACCAACCTTACCAAGATATTGACCCCTTGATTTTGCTTTACGATAGTTAAAAGCAGATTTAGCTTAATTTTTTTGATTTTGTTATTTTTAATTGAAACTTGTCTTTATTTTAGATCTCTTCCTACAATTCAGTTTTTTCTATTTAAGAAATCGACTAGAATTATTACAAATAACAAGCATTATTCTATTGATCCTAGTTTTGTTCGCATGAATAAAATATTTACACTAACTCTGCTTGTTTTAACTTTATTAAGTAATGCACAGAGTTTAAATTTGGACACTCTTCTAATGTATCCGAGGTTGGATAGTACAAACTGGAGAAATGATATGAATACGCTTAATTCCGTATATTCAATGGTAGCAAACCGTTATCAAACTTGTGTTTCTGAGAATAATGACTCTTCATATCATAAATTCTGTTTTAACACATCTTTAGGTCATGTAAAAATGGATTCCTCTTTGTTTAATTTCAAGGAAGAATCACTTATCGGAAAGTGGAAAGTTATTAAATATGGAAAAATTGAAGTGAAAGATAGGATTATTCCAGATTCAGCAACCTATGGAAGGTCTTTGGATATATTACAAGAACAAGATGGGAATTTGGGATTTATTTCATTTACAGATAAGCGAATCAATACCCATTTAATTAACCTTGATGAAATACCAAAGAGAAAAAAAAAGTATAAAATACTAGAAGGAAGACATTTGGCAATTAAGTCTGGATTCTCATATTCGGGAGCTTCTTATATAGGTTTAACAAAAGATGAAAAATTGATATTAGACGATTTAACTTATAGAACTGATATACTCTACCAAAATCACATTGATTACACGACAACTATAAGGAGGCTAATTCTAACTAAGGTTTTAGAATAGATAAATATTAAAAAACTTTACCAAGGGACATAAAAAAAGAGCTACATTTCTGTATCTCTTTTTTTTAGTGCTCCCTCTCCTGGGCTCGAACCAGGGACCCTCTGATTAACAGTCAGATGCTCTAACCAACTGAGCTAAGAAGGAATATGTAATCCCAAAAAATTTGGGAGTGCAATATTAACCCTATTTTACTGAATAAACAATATCTTTAACTAAAAATTTTTAAAAAAGTTAAAATGAGTTTAGTAATTATAGGTACTGTAGCTTTTGATGCGATTGAAACACCGTTTGGTAAAACAGATAAAATTATCGGTGGATCAGCTACTTATGTTGGTTATTCGGCATCTAAATTAGGGGTTAATCCTAAGTTGGTAGCAGTAGTTGGAGGGGATTTTCCTCAAGAGACGATTAGCGATTTAAAAAGTGTTGGTTTTGATTTAGAGGGATTGCAAATTAAAGAGGGAGAAAAAACATTCTTTTGGAGCGGTCGTTACCATAATGATATGAACTCAAGAGATACTTTGGCGACCGAGTTAAATGTATTGGAAAATTTTGATCCCGTAATTCCAGAATCCTATCAAGATTGTTCATACTTAATGTTAGGGAACTTAGCACCTGCTGTTCAGCAGCAAGTGATTAATGGGATGAAGAATCGTCCTAAATTAATCGCTATGGATACGATGAATTTTTGGATGGATATTAGCATGGACGACTTGAAAAAAACAATCTCAATGGTTGATGTGTTAACAATAAATGACGAGGAAGCTCGTCAGTTATCGGGTGAATATTCATTAATTACTGCGGCTGAAAAAATTCAGGCAATGGGTCCAACATATTTGATTATAAAGAAAGGAGAACATGGGGCTCTATTATTTCATGGAAAAGACATGTTTTATGCGCCAGCATTGCCACTTCCAAAAGTAACGGATCCCACAGGGGCTGGAGATACTTTTGCAGGTGGTTTTATGGGCTACCTTGCGCGAACGGATGATACATCTTTTGAAAATATGAAAAGAGCAGTTATTTATGGTTCTGCTTTAGCATCTTTTACAGTTCAGGAGTTTGGAACAGATAGGATTAAATCGGTTACTAATGAGGAATTAGAATTGAGAATAGCTAAATTTAAAGCACTAATGAGTTTCTCTGAAAGTAGAGTATTAAATGAAATCAAAAATTAAATGAAAAACGCAATTCAAGCTCTTTTTCTTTTGGTATTAATTTTTTCAAGATGTACATCAGAAAAGCTTGATGCTGCTTCTGCCGAAAAAGAGTCTCTTGAACTTTCAAGTTTTAACATGCCTATTACGCTAAATGTTTTAAAAGGCGCAAAGGCTTCAGAAGGTGCTGAGCCAGAAGATATGCTGGGTATGTATACTATTTTTTCTACACGGATTTTTGCGTCGGAACATTTTTCCTTAGAGGTAACGGCAACAACAATTCCAGGATCAACACTCGATGAGGTTTTAGCAGAAAAAAAAGGGGAGTTACAAACTGAATCAGGTTTCAGTAAAATATTAGCGGAAAAAAATGACGGATTTCTCTATGAAACGAAAGAGATTAATGGGGAGTTAAATTATTCATTTTTAAAAGTATTCATTACTGAAAACGCTTATTTTATTGTTACGCCTCAACCAAAAACAGACGGTAATACTTCAAAGGATGAGGCTTTTTTTATGTTCAATATTTTAAATGCCAAATAATGGCTTAATTTTTGATTTATTCGCGTATGAGAAAATGTATAATTCTTGTTTTAATTACGATATTGAATTTATCGTTTATTGGAGGAGGTAATCAGGGCAAAATACTACCTAGTGTGGAATTTAAAATGTTAGACGGAACAGTCTTCAATAGTAAAAAAATCAAAAGACCTGCTGTCCTTACTTTTTGGAGTACAACCTGTGTCCCTTGTATCAAAGAGCTAATGGCTATAAATAGTAAGTATTCCGAGTGGAAAAAATCAACAGATTTTGAAGTATATGCTATAAGTACGGATGATGAACGTTATGCCACTAGAGTTCCATTAATTGTAGAGCGAAAGGGGTGGCAGTTTCCGATATTGAGAGATAAGGAACGTTTGATGTTTAAGGCCTTAGGCGTTTCGAATAACCCCTATACAGTTGTAGTGGATCAAAAAGGCAAAATAGTATATGAACATACATCTTACAAAGAGGGGGATGAAGATCGACTTATAGAAATCATCAAAGAACTTTAGAGGCTTGAGGAACTTAATAATCGTCCTTTTTATTTTTTCATCTAGTTTGATGGCTCAAAATCGCTTCATCAACAGTGTTCATATTGATTTTTTTGGAAATCAAGTGGATGGAGATGGCTATGGGGGCTATAACCATATAGGACTTCATGGCGGTATAGGAACATTATATAAGTTCAATAATGCTAAGGGTGCTTTAGGTTTTGAAATTAATTATGCTCAAAAAGGCGCTCGATTGTGGGCGCGACCAAATCAAGGAATTTATCAGGATTTTAAATTCAAATTAAATTATATAGAGGTTCCTATTTATTATGTTTTTGAATCTTGGGGATTGCCTTTTGAGGCAGGGCCAACCTTTAGCTATTTATTAGATGCAAAAAGAGAATTTAATGGAATTTCAAGTGCGCCAACTTCCCCTTACAGAGAGTTTGAGTTGGGTTGTGTTTTTTCAATGACGTATCCGATTTCTCAACGATTATTTTTTAAGTTTAGAATTACCAATTCCATTTCGCCAATATTGGATGTGGAAAATGGACCTTTTGCGAATTGGTCTGCAGGTTCATGGCACAGAGGAGCTGGTTTGAACATAACGTATTTTTTTCAGCCTCCCAATTTTAAGTTTAAGAAACCCTCTCAAAACGAGGAGTAATCTTTTAAGTTGCTAACATTCTTACGTGGGTAGATAACCATAATTAAGTAACTTCTGTATGAAGGTTTAGATATTTTTATGATGAAGTTTCATCTTTGATAAAGCCTTTTAAAATAGCAGTGTTATTGATCGTGATTCAAGTATGCTTACTTGCACTGGTTTTTACCTTCCCTAAAGATGGTATTCCTTTAGGTGATGTCGTTATTCAGTTTTCAAATCCCAAAGATTTTTATCAAGAGAAGAAAAGAGAGCTTAAAATTATCCAGGAAGTTTCTGAAAATTACACGTTTGCTGAGTTGCAGGAAGATTCTCTTTTAGCTTCAGGGATAGATTCTGCGTTACTTAATGAGCAACTTGTTCTGGATGAAACAGAGCGAATAATTCATCCATCAGATTTTGAAAACGGATTATATTCTTTTTATAAAAAACTTTCAAGTGTAAAGGATTTAAATCAACCATTGAGGATTATGCATTTTGGTGATTCACAATTAGAGGGGGATCGGATAAGTGGTGTGATTAGAGAGAATTTACAAACCTTATTTGGTGGATGTGGAGTGGGATTTATACCCATTTCTGAAACGAATACAGGTCGTTTAAATGTAATTAAAGAGGAAAAAGGTTGGGAACGATATCAAATGTTTGGAAAAGGTCGAAAGGGCCTACATTCACGTTATGGCTTTTTGGGCTACTATTACAAAGTAGGAGATGATACTACAATAAAAAATAAGGCTGAGATAGCATTTCGTAGAAATCGAAGATATTTTAATAAGGCTCAAAATTTTGAACAAATGAGTTTATTGTATTCAGGAGCAAAAGAAGCTGTAAAATATGAGTTAAAAACAGATACTGGATTGATTAGCAGAGGGAATTTGAGGACTTCAAAAAATGTAGAGAGGAGAATTTGGCAAATGAATGGTTTTAGCACGGGTAAAATTTCGCTATCACTGGAGGCGATAAATAGCCCTGATATTTACGGCATTTCCTTAGATTGTAAGAAGGGAGTTGCTGTGGATAATATCGCATTAAGAGGATCTAGTGGTACAGAGTTTACTCAAATGGATAAGGAGTATTTGAAACAACAATTGAAGGGTTTAAATGTGGGGTTAATTATTTTTCAATTTGGATTAAATGTTGTTCCTGCAGAATTAAACAGTTATCGATATTATGAGCAAAAGATTTTGAAGCAACTGAAGCTTTTTAAGGAAATCCTTCCGGATGCATCTATTCTCGTTATTAGTGTATCGGATGCATGTAAAAATGAGGAAGAAAGTTTTGCAAATATTGATAAAGTACGAGATGCTCAAAGGGAGGCTGCTCGCAAGGCCAGTTGCTCTTTTTGGGATTTATATGAGGTTATGGGTGGTGAATTAAGCATGCCGAGTTGGGTAAATGCAGATCCTTCGCTTGCTGAAAAAGATTTTAAACATTTCAATTCCAGAGGAGCTAAAGTAATTGGAAATAAACTGTTCAATGCAATCATAGCGGACTATAATGATTTTAAAAGCACAAGTATTCAATGATGAAAAGAGTGTGTTTCATACTGATTTTTTTGTTTGTTGTTTTACTTCCTGTAAGGGCACAACTTTTTGAATTGGATACGCTACCCCAATTTGATTTTATACGGTATGATTTAAATAAACTATCAGTAAAGGATACCAGTACGTTAGGTGCATTCTTTGATAAAATGTGGACATTTGAATCAACCCAAAAAGGGAAGGTGAAAATTCTTCATATTGGAGATTCACACATACAGGCGGGTTATTTTTCAGGAAAGGTAAGAGAGTGTTTACACAAGGGGTTGGGATGCGGAACACGAGAGCGAGGGTTTGTATTTCCTTTTGGATTAGCCCATACAAATGGTCCTATGAATTATGCCGCTAAATATTCAGGCAATTGGCAGGGCTTTAAAAGCGCTTCAAACAATGTATATGCCGATTGGGGAATTTCAGGAATTACTGCCGCTACTAAAGATGACTCTACAACGTTAAAGATTTATTCAAACAACCATACCTTTGATGCTTACACGTTTAAAAAGGTGAAGTTTTTTTACCAAGATGAAAACAACGCTTTTGATATTCAATTAAAGACAGATAGAACGGATTCGATTTATTCAGCATTTGACGAATATGGATGTTACAAAGTGTTTAGTTTTCCAACCTCTGTTGATACGCTGTATTTTACATTTATTAAAGATTCCATGGATACGGAATCTGAACTTTCAATTCAAGGAATAGAACTACAAAGTGATTATCCAGGAATAACCTACAGTGAGGTGGGAGTGAATGGGGCAAAAGTCAAATCATTTTTAAGATGTAATGATTTTAATAGCCAGTTAGCCACATTAAATCCTGATTTAGTAGTTATTTCATTAGGGGTGAATGATGCTTATAATCTTAATTTCGATCCCGAGGTGTTTTATAATCATTATGATAGTCTTCTTCGAATGGTAAAAACTACTCTTCCGTTCGCTAATGTGTTATTAACGACACCAGGTGATGGAAAGCGTCACAAGAAAACTCCGTTAAGAGAGAACTTATATATTCGGAATGTAATTTTAAAATTAGCTAAAAACTATAATGCTGCAGTTTGGGACTTTTTTAAAATAATGGGGGGATTAACTTCTGTGAACAAATGGCACGAAGCTGATTTAGTGTCTTTTGATTTTTTACATTTCAATGAGCGAGGGTACCATTTACAGGGGGAATTATTATATACGGCACTTGCTTCATCTTATAACCAATATACACATCCTAGAAGAGTTCGACCATTGATAATTCGTGATGGAGTGAATTATGAAAATTTTTTCACGAATATTTTCTTGTACAATTCAAATGATCCAATGTTTTTTAGTCATTATTTGTTTTGGACATTTTTTTCAATCTTCTTTTTATTTTATGCATTACTCTACCGAAAAAAATATCTAAGGAGTTTATACTTATTCATAATTAGTTTGTTTTTCTACTATAAGGCTGGAGGGGTATATTTTGTGTTGCTTATCGTATCAACGATTTTTGACTTTTTTATTGGAAAGAAGATATTTAAATCACAAGGATCCATTCATCGAAAACAATGGTTGATTCTTTCAGTAACATTGAATCTGCTACTTTTATTTTTCTTTAAATATTCTATGTTTTTTATCGGATTGGTGAATTCCATTTTAGGTACTCATCTTGAGGTTTTCAATGTTTTTGCTGGTTTAGGGAATTTATTCTCTCAGGGGTCATTTGATATTCATGAGATTATTTTACCTGTAGGAATTAGCTTTTACACTTTTCAAACCATCTCTTACACAGTTGATCTTTATCGTAAAAAACTTAAGCCCGTAGATAATATCATTGATTTTGGATTTTACGTTAGTTTTTTTCCGCAATTGGTGGCTGGTCCAATAGTAAGAGCAAGTGAATTCATTCCGCAATTAAAACAGGAATATAAGTTGAGCTATCAAACGTTTTCGCGTGCAGGATTATTAATTATTGGTGGATTATTCAAAAAAATGGTGATATCTGACTATATATCCTCAAATTTTGTTGATCGAGTATTTGAGGCTCCATTAAAGTATTCTGGATTTGAAAATCTATTAGGCGCATATGGTTATGCGATACAAATATATTGTGATTTTTCTGCTTACAGTGATATTGCAATTGGCTTGGCGCTATTAATGGGATTTAAATTACCTCAAAATTTTAATCAACCTTACCTAAGTACGAGTATTACCGATTTTTGGAGGAGATGGCATATGAGTTTAAGCAATTGGTTAAAAGATTATTTGTACGTTCCATTGGGGGGAAATCGTAAAGGAAAAATACGGACATATATTAATTTATTTATTACAATGCTGTTGGGAGGGCTATGGCATGGCGCCAATATTAAATTTGTAATCTGGGGCGGCTTACATGGTTTAGCACTGGGAATACATAAGTTCAGTAAATCTCTAATTCCTAGCCATAGTAATAAACCAAGAATATTCATGAAATTAATCGGGTGGTTAATCACTTTCCATTTCGTCGTTTTTTGCTGGTTATTTTTTAGGGCTCCAGACTACGAAACAATATCGTTGATGCTTGCTCAGATAGGAACGAATTTTGGACTTGAACATGCGTTTGAATATCTATTTGCACCAGATTACTCTCCAATATTTCTGTTGATGTTAATGGGATTTTTACTGCATTTGATTCCTGATAAATATGAGTTGAAAATTCAACATGTTTTTGCAAATAGATGGTGGCCAGCATTAGGTATTACAGCAATCTTAATGGTAGTGGTCATCTATCAATTTAAATCGTCAGAGATACAGCCCTTTATTTATTTTCAATTTTAGAAAGTGGAGTTTTCGTTCAAACGCGATAAAAAATAATACGTGCTTATTTCGTTATTAACAGGACACGTTGGTTAAAATTTAAGATTTTGTTGTAAAATTCATCGACTAATGATCGACTTTTATAGGGAGTTTTAATTGATTTGTATTACTAGAGTATTTTATCATAAAACATAATAGATTGTTTTTCAATGGGTTTAAATCTAAAAATAGTAAAAACACGTATTTTTTAAGTAAAAAAGCGTAACTGTTTTTATGTCTTTGCCGTTTATTGTTTTGAGTATTGAAAAATAGGTAAGAATTAGTATGTTGTTAAAGAGATTTAAAATAACTTATATTTTCATAGTGTTTGTTCTTTGGAGCACATACTCTATCGCAAATGAGGCGCTCAATTATACCGATGATAATAATCAAAAACAAGGGCATTGGGTGTTCACCAATAAAGTCAAAAAATTACCTAATTATAGAGAAGATCAAATTGTAGAGGAGGGAGATTATCTAAACAATAAAAAAAATGGGAAATGGTTGTTTTATTACAACAATGATAAGGTTAAACATATTTTAACGTTTTCGAATAATCGCCCAGATGGATATGCTATTTTTTATTATAAAAATGGACAAAAGCGTGAGGAAGGCGTATGGAAAAACAATAAATGGGTAGGAGATTACAAATATTATTATGAAAATGGAAATGTTCGGTTTGAGTGGCAATATAATCAAAACGGTCAGCGGACTGGGATTCAAAAATACTATCATTTAAATGGTCAGTTAATGATTGAAGGAGAGTGGAATAACGGCAAGGAATCTGGTACTATTATCGAATATTATGAAGATGGATCGATTAAATCCGAGCGTATTTTTAATAATGGTCAGTTGGACTTAGAATCAACAAAAAACTTCAAGCCCCAAGAAAAGGTAGTGGTTAAAACTAATGAGGTTTCGGATAATCAGCCCTTATCAAAAGAGTTAAAGAATGATAGTATAACGGAACTTACAGTTTTACCAACTGAAGTAAAGAAAGTAAAGGCTCCTTGGAATGGAACAGGTGATCATCAATTTTTTAATAAGAAAGGTCAATTGGTTAGAGAAGGGTATTTCATTAAGGGGTATTTAATGGATGGTAATGTTTACATGTATAATGTTAAAGGAGAAAAAATAAGGACAACAGTGTTCAAAGGTGGAAGGCTCATTCAAGATATTAATCACGCCAAGAATTAAGCATAGTTCATAAAAATCTTTCGCATTTAAAAAATTCCTAACGGATTCATTAATCGCAATTTTACAACAAATTCCATTTATTTTCTGAATTATTCAAGTTGGCATGTAGTTTGAACTGGCTTTGAAATACAAGTTTTGAAAAGGGGTTCAACTTCATTAGCAATTTGTCCAACTTATCGTTGATAAAACGCGTATTTAAATACTACACTCAACAATCTAATGTGTTATGGAAAAGATTAAATTAAATTATAGGTACAGATATCCTCGAGTAAAATTTAGAAATGGAGAAACAAAATATGGTATGTTGTATGGGATTTACAACAAATCAATTCAAAAACTTGAGTATTATTTTGCGGAGTCTAATCAAATAAGGAAGGTTAATGTTCTGCATAAGAATGTCCAGATGAATTGGGTCAAAAAGGATCAAAACAGGATACATCCATCAGATATTCTGAAGGTAGAATATTTTAATTAGTGAATGAGAGAAAGTTTAATGCGCGTTGTATGTCTGAGTCGTCTTCTGCTATTTTTTGGTAAAGACCGTTATTACCAAGTTTTACGCGTAGTATATAGGCTTTTAATCGGTTCATAATATAAGCTTTTGAGATTTTCCAGTCGGACTCTATCCAATCTATTTCTTTTTCAATACAATATTTTTTGAATGATTGTTCTAAAGAAAATTTAGTAAGTGAAAGAGTACAATCTTTGAAATCTATGCCTTGAATTTTCTTAGGTGTAAAATACTGAATGGCAAAACTGCTAATTAAATTTTTCTCGGTAATATCATACAGTAATTTTGAATTCATTGTAGTGTCTAGAGGTACAAATTCATCAGGAATAACACCACCACCACCATATACTATTCTTCCTTTAACTGTTTTATAAAGCGTAGTGTCCAGTATTTTCATGCTGTCTTTGTGATACAGTTCACCATTTTCCCAACGATATCTCTCATCATTGCGATACCCAACGATATCATCCTTTTCAAATGGTTTTTGAATACATCTACCCGATGGAATGTAATAGCGAGCTATTGTTAAGTGGATGCGTGAATGATCTTTTAAATTTAAAACGGATTGCACTAAACCCTTACCAAAAGTCCTTCTTCCAAATATGGTTGCTCGGTCATTATCTTGGAGAGCACCAGCCAGTATCTCGCTCGCGCTTGCGCTGTTCTGATTAATTAGAACAGCAAAAGGAATTGCAGAAAAATCGCCGTCATATCGAGAATTATAGGATTCTTGTTCGTTTTCTCCTTTTGTATAAACGATATTCCGACCTTCAGGCAATAGCTCTTCACAAATATTAACTACTGCATTTAAAGAGCCGCCTGGGTTATTCCTTACATCCAATATGATTTTTTTAGCTCCTTTTTTTATAATTGTTTTCGCAGCTTTTTTAAATTCAGCATGAGTTTGATATGAAAATCGATTGATTTTAATGTAGCCAATTGAATCCGATAATAGGAATGCTGCGTCAATACTGAAGATTGGAATTTCACTTCGAATAACAGGGATATTGATGTGTCCATTATCAAAAGGTCGGAAAATCATTAAATTAATTTCACTTCCTTTTTTTCCACGTAACAGAGTTACTAAACTATCTGTTGTGAGTTTTCCAAGCGCAATGGATTCATTATTTAATCCAATTATACGATCTCCGGGTAAAACACCCGCTCTCTCTGAGGGACCTCCATGAATGGAATTGATAACCATTAAGGTATCTTCAATGATTCTAAATTCAATCCCTATTCCTTCAAATTTTCCACTCATTCTTTCTTTTTCTGTTTTTACTTCCTGAGGAGGAATGTAGGTAGAATGAGGATCTAAGTGATTTAAAAGGTGGTTTATTGTATATTCTGTAATTTCATTCTCATCAATGGGATCAACATAATTTTTTACTACTTTTTCAATGACTTCATCTACTTTTCCACTACTGTTATTCGAGAAATAGAGGGATGTAGAATTTCCATTTTGGTACAAAAATTTTCCTAGGATTAATCCCAGAATCAGGAAGATAGCTCCGAAAATTGGCAGGAAATTATAGAACGGGTTTTTAGTATTCATCGTTTTCAAAGGGGTGTTCTATTTGAACAATTTCTATGCCTGCTTGTTGTAAAAAATTGATACCTGTTTGATCTTTATAGCCTTTTATAAATACAACTCTTTTTATGCCTGCTTGGAGGATTAATTTACTGCAGTCTTTACAAGGAGAAAGTGTAATATAAAGCGTAGAGTTTTGCCCCCTGTTATTTGAACGCGCTAATTTTAAAATCGCATTTGCTTCAGCATGTAATACATACCAGTGAGTATTTCCAGTATGATCTTCACAACAATTCTCAAAACCAGATGGAGTTCCATTGTACCCATCAGCAATGATGATATTATCCTTAACAATTATAGCACCTACTTGTTTTCGTTTACAATGACTTAGTTTAGCCCACTCGGTTGCCATTCTCAGATAGGCTCTGTCGTATCTTGATTGCTTTTTAATGCTTTCAGAAGTTTTTATTGAGCTCATTAAGTGCAAATTTAGTCTAAAATAAACATTTATGTTCTGTTTCTATTTCCACATACATTTTCATCGAGCGTTCGATTAAAAGTAATCTCGGGCGTTTTATTGACAAGAGTGCGAAATACAAAAAAAAACCACCTTGTAAGGTGGTTTTTGTAGAGCATATTTTATTTTATGCAGCATTTCTGGATGCATTTATACTTCCAAAGAATGCACGAATAATCATTTTCTCATAAGCATCTTTCCATTTTTCTCCTTTTCGATCTCCCTTCTCAATTGCTTTAACTTGCATTAAAGCATACTGCTGAATGGTAATTAATGGAAGTATTATATTTTCTCTGAGTTGTATTGATGCCTTAATATTTGGTGATTTTTCTAAAAGTTCTTTTTGTCCTGAAATTTCAAGAAGTAGTCTTTTAGTTTGCTCGTATTCTTTATAAATACCTTTCCAAAATTTACCGAATTTTTTGTCCTTTTCAAGGTAGGAAGTTAATGGGAAGTAGGTTTTACAAATGGACTGCATAGAATTGTCGATTAACGTTCTGAAGAATAAAGATTTCTTATAAAAATCCTTTACTTCTTCAAGCCTGCCATCATCTTCATATTTTTTTAATGCCGCTCCTACACCATAAAATCCAGGTACATTCTGTTTCATTTGTGTCCAAGCTCCTACAAAGGGTATTGCTCTTAAGTCACTCAAAGAAAGTTTTGCAGCGGATTTACGTTTTGAAGGACGAGAACCAATATTTGTTTTTCCATAATACTGTAAAACAGAAACATCTTCTAGATAATCGATAAATTTAGGGTCTTCTTTAAAATCAGTGTATGCTTTAAAACCAAGCTCCGCTAAATCGTTCATGATTTCTCTTTGCTTATCATTTAATTTAGCGACATCACCTTTGAATACGAAATTTTCCAACCCTGCACAGAAAAATTGCTCAAGATTATATTGTGATGAATTTAGTGTTCCAAAGTTTGATGAAATGGTTTGTCCCTGTATAGTCAATTGAATTTCATTGTCTTCAATTTTATCTCCTAAAGAAGAGTAAAATTTATTTGTGTTTCCTCCTCCTCTTGCAGGGGGACCACCACGCCCATCAAAAAAGACAATTTTAATCCTATTTTTCTTTGAAATTCCAGATAAGATTTCTTTCGCAGTAAATATGGACCAATTAGCTTTTAAATACCCACCATCTTTAGTACCGTCTGAGAAGCCTAACATAACGTATTGACGTTTTCCTCTGGCTTTAAGGTGTTCGGCATAAATAGGATGATCATACATAAAGCCTAAAATTTCCTCACCGTTTGCTAAATCTTCTACTGTTTCAAGCAGGGGCACAATATCAAAAGTCATTTCGTCTTTTTTCCATCCGCACATTCTTGCTAATGCATATACTTCGAAAAGATTTCTTTGTGATTGAGTATTGGAAATTATATAACGATGACAGCCTGTCTCTCCATTTTCCTCTTGTACGGTTTTCATAACGTAAAACGATTTAAGTGTTTCACGAACGATTTCTGTCTCAAACAGCTCTGGATCAACACTTCCTTCAAGTTGAGTAAGCACATCAATTTGCTTTGTCATGGAAAGTTTATCATAATTTTTAGGAATTTTCCCTTTAAGTGTTTCACCTAATTTTCCATCATGAGCTGCCTGAAAAACTTCTGCAATTACTTGTCCATGAATTCTTGAATCCTGACGAATATCCATATTAGTAAAATGGAATCCGAAGAGTTTTACTTTAACAATAAAATCATCCACTACATCTACAAACAGCCCTTGATGATTTTTTATGACGTATTTCTTAATCGCCTCTAAATCATTGATTATTTCTTGAGCAGTTTGATACCTTCTACCTTTCGTATTAAAAATGGTAGCAGACAGTTTATTATATACTTTTTCTGCTAACTGATCTACGCCAGTAAACGTCATTCGTTTTCGAAGTTTTTTAGCATCTCTGAAATAACAAATGAAAATTTTATGTCGTAATTGACGAGCGGTTTCTAGTGTAATTTCGGACGTTACAAAAGGATTCCCGTCTCGATCTCCACAAGGCCAAAAACCAATATTGATAATGTCTTTATCATAATCAGTAACTCCTTGCTTAGCCAATTCCCTTCTTACTCGAGCATGAACGTTACCCACAGAGTGGTAAAATACATTTTCTAAATACCACATTAATCGTATTGCCTCATCATAAGGCGTTGGCTTTTCTTTCGAGACAAACGCCGTTCGACCAAGTTGCTGTAGGAGTTCATTTATTTTCTGTAGATTAGAATTTCTAATGGCTTCCTCTAATTCACCAATGATGGATAATACTCTCCCAGGATAGAACTGTGTAGGATGCGCTGTAAGGACAATTCTAACTTTAAAATCCTCCAGTTTCTTTATTAATTTATCCACTTTTTGTTGTGATACAGCACGATTAAAGACATAACGTACAGTTCCGTTTCCGTTTAAATCATTTATTTGTTCAAAGGCTGCGTCTTCTACGGCATCAAAAAGAACCACCTGTCGTTCAATATACTGTATAAACTTAAAGAGTAAATCTATTTTTTCGCTTTCTTTTTTTACCCCTGCGTGTTTTTTGAAAAAAGTATCTACAATCTGTGTAGGATCCATCTTATCGTTAAAACCTTCTTGACATTCTTTAAAGAGAACTGGGAGTAATACACCTGTATTGGTAATCTCCTCAAAAGGCAATGTTAAAAATAAGCTATTGTAAATCTGGTACTTAGCAGCTACTTTATTATTGAACTTCGAACTTAAATCCATATTTTATTACTATCAGAGGTTTAATGTTGTTAACAAATGTAGTTAAAATGTTGAAAAGTATAGTCTTTCGTTTATAATAGAACATAAATTAAAATCGGAAGGTTATCCTTCTCCAGAAGGAAATTAAAAACATGTTTTTTTAAGGGATAACATTTCCTTTATTAAGGAAATCACAATGTCGTATTTTAATTGATTTGAAAAAAGAGTGGAGCGAAAAAATTATTAACAATAAAAACTTCGATTTATTCGACGTTTAGGAAACCCTTTGTTAATTTCGTCGTACAATTTAAAGTCAAGCTTTTGTCAATTTATTGGCATTCAGTAAGATAGAATTAAATACTACGAGTTGAGAGCTGTTGAGAAAATTACGAGAGAGTTAATCTTAATCGCTTTATTTTTTATTAACACGTCCTTGATTGCTCAAAAATATTGGGTTTCAGGGAATGGAAAATGGAGTGATTCAAGTCATTGGTCTTTGACCAGTGGTGGTTCCGGTGGTGCTTCTGTACCTACAATGGATGAAGATGTAATTGTTGATCTAAATTCCGGATTTACTGACGGAGATTCAATTATTATTACTTCTGGAGCTCAAGTTCAAAATCTAGATTTCTCTAAAAATTTTGTGCCAATAAATTTCGTTGGAGATTCGCAATCTAATTTTTTGCTTTCGGGAAAAATTTTTTTCGGGAATAAAGTTGAGAACAAGTTTGAAGGAAAAGTCATTATGTCAGGGACATCTTCTGATTTTGGCATGAAGATTTATAACTCAGGAGAGTTTTATGGATTGCAAACTTTTGATGCTGTTTACAAAAATAAAATAAAAAACACATTACAAACGCTTTCGGTTACGAGTTTAAGTGTAACAGCGAATGATGCGACATGTGGTTGTAATGGTTCTATTACTGTTAGTCCTAATGATGGGACAGGTCCTTTTGGATATAGTTGGGATGTTACTGCAGCAGAAGATCCTGATGGATTAGGCACCCCTAATTTAACTAATGTTTGTCCTGGTTTGTACACTATTCAGGTTTATGACTCAGCTGATGGACCTAATCCATTACCATATTTTTATCCTGTTCCAATTATAATTAATGGTCCTGCTCCTATTACAATTGTATTAGCTAGTAATGATAGTGTAAGTTGCAATGGAGGATCAGATGGCCAGATTCAGACCAATGTCTACTTTGGAGCAGGGGGATATGATTATGAGTGGAGAGATGATTCAGGGCCTATTGGTCAAACCGCCGCTACAGCAGTGGGTCTTTCAGCTGGAAATTATACTTTACATGTAACTGATATTGATGGGTGTACTGCTGAGAGTGAGGTTTATACTGTTTTAGAACCAAATCTACTTACGACTTCTATAACTTCTTCTACAAACGTAGCATGTTATTCAGAATGTACTGGGAGTGCGACTGTGACACCTTCAGAAGGGACTCCTGGATATAGTTATGATTGGTACGATGCTGGAAATCAAACAGCAAGTACTGCAGTGAATCTGTGTGATGGGACTTATCATGTTGAGGTAACGGACAATAAGGGATGTACTGATACGAGCCAAATAACAATTACAGAACCTACAGAACTAAAAGTTTCGATTGCTTCATTTACAAATGAGCAATGTTTTAATGCGAGTGATGGACTAGCTACTGCACAAGCTGAAGGAGGTGTAGAAGATTATACATGGGATTGGTACGATAAACCAGGAGGTTCAACTGTTCCAAATTCAACAGGTTTTCCTGACGGAACCTATCATGTAGAAGTTACGGACGATAATGGTTGTAAAGATACCGCTCAGGTTACGATTACCGGTCCGTCTTTATTAACATCTTCTATTATAGATACGGTACATATTTTATGTCATGGAGACGCTACTGGTGAAGCTCAAGTCAGTGCTTCAGGAGGTACGCCGGGAATGGGGTATTCGTATTTGTGGAATGATCCAGGCGGTGAAACATTACCTAGGCTTACAAATGTTGTTGCAGGAACCTACAAGGTTATAATAACTGATGCAAACGATTGTTTAGATTCTTCACAAGTTACAATTACTCAGCCTTCATCACCCCTTAGTTCATCAATTACTGATGTTACTCATGCCTCATGCAATGGAGATTGTAATGGTGGGGCAATTGTAACACCCTCTGGAGGAGTTGGCAATTACACATACAATTGGTATGATGCTCCAGGTGGAATTACCGATTCAAGTATTACTGACTTGTGTCCAAGCACCTACAATGTTCGAATTACAGATGGTAATGGCTGTCAGGATATTTCCACTGTTGAAATCAATCAGCCTTTTGGATTGGAATCATCGGCCATTATAACAAACGCCAATTGTAAAAGTGTGTGTGATGGAGCCATTGACCTTACTCCAATTGGTGGTACAGCTGGATATAATTTTGATTGGTATGATGTTCCAGGTACTCCAACGACGGAAGATTTAACAAATGTATGCGCGGGTACTTACCATGTTGAAATTGAGGATGTAAATGGGTGTCTTGACACTTCCGTTTACACAGTAACCGAACCAGACACATTGGTTGGTGGTATCTTAACTTCTACAAATGTGCTATGTCATGGAGATTCTACTGGTTCTGCCGTAGTAAATGAAACTGGAGGAGTAAGTCCCTATGTATATACTTGGTATGATATTCCAAATGCTCCTGGATCAGGAGTTGTTCAAAATGATCTTCCTAGTGGTATTTTTAATATTGAAATAGAAGACGCACAGGGGTGTAAGGATACTGTAGAGTTGTCCATCACAGAACCAGCCTTACCGTTATCATCAATAATATCTGATACCGTTCATGTCTTGTGTAAAAATGTGTGTGAGGGAGAAGCTGAAGTTACTGCCTCTGGAGGGGTGCCTGACTACAACTATGATTGGTATGATGTCCCTGGAACTCCAACAACAAACAGAGCTACAAATTTATGCGATGGTACTTATCATGTTGAAATCACCGATTTAAATGGTTGTTTGGATACGTCAGAGGTAATTATTGTTGAACCTGCCACAGAGGTTTCCATAGATGTTACAGATTCCAGCAATTTAAAATGTAACAATGTTTGTGAGGGAGAGGCTTTTGCAGTGTATACAGGAGGTACGGGTGTTTTGACTCTTGATTGGTATTCCGCAGGGAATCAAATAACGGATACGGCTTTTAATTTATGTGCTGGTCCACATTATGTTGAGGTAACCGATGATAATGGTTGTAAGGATACTGCTCATGTTGTTTTAACAGAACCCACAAAACTAGACGTCTCCATAACAGCATTTACTAATGAGAAATGTTTTAGTGCGAGTGATGGAACGGCAACTGCTGAGGCAACTGGGGGAACAGCTCCATATACATGGGATTGGTATGATAAACCTGGTGGATCAACCGAACCAAATGCAACAGGTTTTGCACCAGGAACATATCATGTAGAGGTGACTGATTCACTTGGATGCACCGATACTGCCGAGGTTATAATAACAGGTCCTACATTGCTTACCTCATCTATAATAGATACTGTGCATATTCTTTGTTTCGGAGTTGCTTCGGGGGAAGCGGAGGTGAGTGCATCAGGCGGGACAATTGGCTTAGGTTATACGTATCTCTGGAATGATCCTTCTGGTGAAACACTTCCTCGTTTAACAAATGTTCCTGCTGGGGATTATAAAGTGTATATAACGGATTCAAATAATTGTGTTGATTCATCGGAAGTGACCATTACTGAACCTGCTGAGGCGGTAAATTCCTCTATAACGGATACAACACATGCGTTGTGTAAGGGTGATTGTAATGGTGGCGCAATTGTTACTCCCTCAGGTGGTGTTGGTAATTATACTTATGACTGGTACGACGCTCCAGGTGGAATAACCGATTCAACCATTATTAATCTTTGCCCGGGAACCTATAATGTTCGTACAACAGATGGTAATGGTTGCGAGCATATATCAACAGTTATCTTAACGGAACCAGATGAGTTAACAGGATCCACAAATTTAACGATGGCAAAATGTAAAAGTGTTTGTGATGGGGCAATTGATCTTACTCCAATAGGAGGGACACCTGGTTACTCCTTTGATTGGTATGATTTCCCTGGCACGCCTTCTACGGAGGATTTGGTTGATGTTTGTGCTGGAGTATACAATGTGGAAATTGAGGATGGAAACAACTGTTTGGATACCATAGAAGTAACAATTACGGAACCTGATTCACTTGTAGGAAACGTGTTAACTTCCACCAATGTTTTATGTCATGGAGATTCAACCGCGTCGGCAACCATTAGTCAATCGGGAGGTGTTGATCCATTTAATTATTCTTGGTATGATATACCGAATGCACCTGGAACGGGACCGACTCAAAATGATTTGCCAAGTGGGATTTTTAATATTCAAGTTGAAGATGCAAATGGTTGTAAAGATACTGTTACACTAACTGTTACTGAACCTGATCAATTAACTTCCTCTATTTCTGACACTGTTCACGTATTGTGTAAAAATACGTGTAGTGGAGAAGCTGAGGTAGCAGTGCTTGGTGGAGTACCTGATTATTCGTTTGATTGGTATGATGTTCCGGAATCGCCATCAACAGCAAGAGTTAGCGGGTTGTGTGATGGAACATACCATGTTGCGGTTACGGATTTAAATGGTTGTTTGGACACCTCAGAGGTTACGATAACTGAACCATTAACGTCAATTTCTGTTGATATTATTGATTCAGTTAACTTACGTTGTAATGGACTATGCGAGGGAAAAGCGTTTGCAATTTATTCTGGTGGTACTGGAGCCATCGTGTTGGATTGGTATTCTGCCGGTAATCAAATTACTGATACTGCTTTTAATTTATGTGCGGGAGCAAACTACGTTGAGGCCACCGATGAGAACAGTTGTAAGGATACAGCAGAAGTGTTTTTATCTGAACCGGATGTAATTGTGATTAATTCAAATCCTCCCGTAATGCCTACTTGTTATGGGCTTTGCGATGGAGCCTTGAGTGTTTCTCCAATTGGGGGAACTCCACCATATCAATATAATTGGTTTGATGCCGTTGGAACACCTACTACACCTTTTGCAGAAAATCAATGTTCTGGAACCTTTAATGTGAGAGTAGAAGATTCTTTAGGATGTGTGGATACATTGTTTTTAATTTTACCGCAACCAGACTCATTGTATTACGATGTTGATACAGTGGTTAATCTCTTATGTAAAGACATATGCGATGGTTCAACATCCATTACGCCTGTTGGAGGAACTCCGCCTTTTAATATTGTTTGGTACGATCTTCCAAGTGCACCGACAGGTCCAAGTCAAGATAATTTATGTGGAGGCACTTGGAACTTTGAAATTACAGACAACAATGGGTGTTTGGATTCAGGCTTAATAAATGTGGTTGAGCCAGCTCTTGAGTTGTCCTCATCAATTAGCGACACTACTCATAATTTATGTTTTGGAGAATGTACTGGCGATGCGACGGTATCCGCAAATGGAGGAACAGGTGCCTTCCAATATGATTGGTATAATACCCCCAATAAGGATACAGTAGCAACCGCTGAAAATTTATGTGCCGGAACTTATCATGTTGAGATTACAGATGAAAATGGTTGTTTGGATACCTCATCAGTAACCATTTCGGAACCTTCGAATATTCTAATTGATACTTATGTTGACAATTCAGAATGTGGTAGTATTGATACAGCAAAGGCTAGTGTATCTGTTTCTGGCGGTGTTGGTCCCTATACCTATGATTGGTATGATGCGGGCAATCAAACGAATGACACGGCTTTCGGACTTTCGGTTGGTACATATCATTGTGAGATCATGGATGCAAACGGATGTTTAGATACCGCGGAGATAATTGTTTCCTCACCAGTAAGTTTGAATGTTGGAATAAGAAATGATACCATTCATGTTGATTGTTATAGCAACTGCAATGGTGTTGCAGTTGGTGAAATATCAGGTGGAACCTTGCCATTTATCTATAATTGGTATGATGTTCCCGGCTCACCCAGTGACTCTGTTGCCGAGGACTTGTGTAAAGGTATTTACCATCTCGAGGTGATTGATAATTTAGGATGTAGGGATACCACGGAGTTTGAAATACGAGAGCCTGATTCTCTTATTTTGTCGACCGACTCTGTCGAAGCATCTTGTTTTGGAATTTGTGACGGTCAAGCATCGATAGCTTACTCTGGCGGAACTGCGCCATATTTTGTTGATTGGTTAAATGCAGGTAATCAATCTACTGATACAGTCATTAATTTATGTGCAGGATCATACAATATTGAAGTTACCGATAATAATGGTTGTAAGGATACAATTACAGGAGTGGTTACCGCCCCTATGGTTGTTTCTTCTTCAATCACAGATACGACTCATTTAAATTGTTACAATGATTGTAACGGATCAGCTATTGTGACACCTGTTGGAGGAGTTAGACCATATACCTATGATTGGTTTAATGCGCCAATGCTAGATCTTGATAGTACAGGAAATAATCTATGTTTTGGAACATATTATGTGGAAGTATCAGATGCAAATGGTTGTAAGGATACCTCAGAGGTGATGATTACCTCTCTTTCTCCTCAAATAACAGCGGATATGGATTCAATACTTACAAAATGTATTGCCTCTTCAGATGGTGCAGCAATAATTAACGTTTCTGGAGGTATACCAGGTTATGATTTGGATTGGTTCAATGCTGGTAGTCAAACTTCTGATACAGCAGTTGGGTTACCAAAAGGGAATTACAGCGTTGAGGTTTCGGATAATTTAGGCTGTTTAGATACATTTTCTGTGGATGTCACTGAGCCCGATACATTAAAAGCACTAATTTCAAGTACAGTTCATATTGAGTGTCATGGGAATTCTACTGGAGAAGCGGTTACTTCACCTATTGGTGGATATGCCCCTTATACATATAATTGGTTCGATGCTCCAATGGGTGGAAATGATTCTATCGTTACTAATTTACCCTCGGGAGTTTATAATGTGGAGGTTGTTGATTCAAATGGTTGTATTGATACCGGTCAGGCTGTTATAAATCAGATGCCTGATGTGCTTATTTTTACCGATTCAATCCCTGCAACCTGTACTGGAAAATGCACAGGTTCTGCGATTATTAGTGTAATAGGGGGCTTATTACCTTATAATTATAACTGGTATGAAAATGACAGTCTAAATAATGATACTCTAGGTAATGTTTGTGCAGGATTTTATAACGTTGAGGTAACCGATGGACTAGGTTGTTTGGATACTGCGACTGTTGAGGTTACAGAACCCATAACGATATCAGCTGCAGCTGTTGATTCATCCGGGGTAACGTGTTATGACGGCAATGATGGATGGGCAGTAGTAAGTGGTTCAGGAGGAACATTGCCCTATTCATATTGGTGGGA
>PBLA01000023.1 GCA_002722245.1 Flavobacteriales bacterium
AAAAAACGAATTCTTCCAAATGAAAACTGGTATGGTCAATTTGGAGAAAACTGGGGTATTTCCAAGTTAAGTGTTGATCAAAAATTCTCAGATGGAAATGGTGATGGAATCATAAATTATAATGATGTACTATTAATCTCAAAAAATTATAATGAAACACAACAAAAAACTAAATCTTCAATTGAACTAAATCCCAATGGACCACCAGTAAAAATAACTGCAAATAAAGATATTATTCACCCCTCAGACAGTGTCAGTTTTAGTATTGAAATTGGTGACAACAATCAACCTGCAGAACAAGTATACTCAATATCCATGGCATTACGGCATGATAACTCATCAATTTTTGGTAGCACAAATAGAGCATATTTTGATAATTGTTGGTTGGGAACAGATGGATTAGACATGATTACTTTATTTCAGCCTTTAAGTAATGGTATTGACATTTCAATGGGCAGATTAGACCAGAAAAATATAACAGGAGAAGGTCACCTGGCCACTGTAAAAATAATTGTCCCAGATAACTTAGGCGAGATAGCAAAGAATGATCTAATTCTAAAACTCGAGGATTTGTTAATTATTAATTATGAAGAAGATACAATATTGCCAAGTTCCATAGAACTTGATACCGTATTAGTTGTTGACGAAAATCCAATTTCAATAAGTAGACACAATAAGCAATTCTCGTCAATATACCCAAACCCATCAAAAGGTAATATTCATGTTAAAAGCAACAAAATGATTAGAAAAATAAGTGTCATAGATATGCAAGGGAAATTACTTCAAGAAAAACAGTACAACAATACAAAACAAACTGTTTTCGCAACTTCAAACTTAGTTACGGGAACATATTTTATTGTTGTTCAAACGGGTAACTCTATTGAAAATCACTTGTTTGTTAAAAAATAATAAGCGACGATGTTTTTCAAAAAAAGGGCATCGATTTAAGTAAAGATATTTCCCTTTAATAGCTATTTTCTATTTTGAGAATTGAATTTTTCATTTGAATCAATAGATAAAATACTCAATCCAACTACATAAAGCCAATTCAATAATGTTTAATAAGTATCTGAATTGCATACTTTAAAAGAACTCTGAATTAATCATCAAAACACAAACTAAGTTTATTAGAAACCTCAACTACTTGGATTTTTATAGACTTTTTTTAGAAAGAGATGCTGAAACGAAATAACTTTTAGAAATACCCAAAAAAAATCATACCCTTAAGAGTTTCCTCTTAAGGGTATGATACACTTATTAAACTGTTTTTTTATTTTTTCACAACTAATTTCGATTGACCAATAACATTTATTTCATCAACCAATTTCACTACAAAAACTCCAGACTGCAAATTGCTGACATCCAATTTAACATTAAGGTTTCTACCTGTGTTTTCTTGAACTTTCACTAATCTTCCATCTATACTATAAACCTCAATAGTTGTAAAATCTGAAGTTGATGAGTTAATTTTTAAATCAACAAAATCAAGTGCAGGGTTCGGATACATTTCAAACATATCTTGAGTAATCAATCGAACCTCTTCATTTCCTCTAGGCAAAGATGGTTCTACAAGATCAAAATTCATATTTGAATCAAATGACCTTGGTTGTGGTGGATAAAGGTGTTCATTTCCCTCTAGCCTATCGCAAATTTGGTGTTCCGTAACACCCACCTGATTCGATGGACTATCGTCAATTTGACCTCCACAAGATGCTATTGAGCTTTCTAAACCAGGTGCCAAATTAACCTCTGGTGAAGCTTTTGATATTCCAAAACTAGGACCCACCCAAATAGGATTGCCTGAATAAAATATATCCAAATAATTACCTGCAGTATTTCCAATAAAGGAGTTCCTTGGAGTGGGGAGCATAGAATTAGATGCATCTAAATTCACTAAAGCAACACCTCTTTGAATGTAATTGTACAAAAAGTTGTTAGTAATAACCGGAGCTGTTGATCCAAAAGTAGTACTCAAATCCTCACTATGTATGGCTGTAGTAGTTTCATATATACAGTTTCCTCTAATTGAGTTAGTACCCTGGAAGAAATTACTGTAAAACAATGCTACTCCAAAACTTGGGCGATTAGGAACTAGTTCCATGTTAATATAATTACAGGACACATCAACATTTGAAGGATTTTCTACATAAATCCCGTAGTGCCAATTATCATGTAAAGTGTTTTCACTAATATTCGAGTTTTCAATATTCTTTGCAATAATTCCATGATTAAACCCTTTAATTTCATTTTCTTTTATGTTTAAAACATCTTGATTAAGAACATGAATTGCGGATTTTTTATCAACTCCATTGCCTGAGCTTTCATTATTCAAATCTAAATTATAAAACTCATTATTTTTTATCATTGTATTATTACTCTCACCAAAATATATTTGTCCTGGGCCATTCCAAACATTACCAGTAACAGAGAACTCATTATCTTCTATTTTTATATTACTATTAAAAAATCCATTTATCGAAACCCGATTATTGATGAATTTATTTTGAGAAATAGAAGCAGCTTGAACCTCAATTAATCGCATACCTATATAGGAAGAATTGGTAGTCGCATCCACAAAATCGTTTTGTGTAATTTCAGCTGCTAAGTCACATTTATTCGCAATAATAAAACCATCAATTGCATTAGTATTACCACATTGCACTGAAAAATCAGGATGGTCATTATCAGTTTGAAACGTATTTCCTGAAATCGCTCTATTTAAAGTTACATTCGTCAATCTAATACCATTTTGGCAGTTGGAAAAAAGGTTATTAGTAAATCGTAGATTAGCATTTTGAAAACTACCACTAGCTTGAACGACAACAGCTTTACTTGCATTTTTGAAAGTACACTCGTTTAGGATACCTAAAGTTGACGGTTCTATAGTGGCATCAAATTTTAACCCTCTCCAAACTCTAGAATCATCACATGGACGAAAAACACTATTTGAAGCTCTTATGTTACCTCCGTTAATAAAATCTATCCCTGCACAATCATCAAAAATAACATCAGCAGTAGTAATATCTAATGTCACTCCATCAACGGTTAAAATAACATCTTTCGAAATATAAACTTTATTATCCCATATTGTATTTTGATTAATTGTAGTATTGAAGGCATAGTGAGTAACATCTTCGCTTTTTAAATCAATACCCATTGCCTCTGCACATGGCACTGGACAATCATCAAACTTAAATTCTTCAGTCCTCTCATCTCCAGATTCTAAAGTAAAAGAAATTGGATCATCAAAACCATGACGAATAAGCTCATAGTCACCAGGACATAATTTAATTTCTCGACATTCATTATTCTCTATCGTATAAATATTAAAAAGTTTTCCTTCATAATGGACCTCTATAGTTTCAGAATTGTCATCACATCTATCTACACAAAGATTCAAAGTGGTCATTGATGTAGAAAGCGGCTCTTCACCATCTACCCAATCGGGAAGGGATAGACCTAACGTCTCGTTAAAGTTTGCACTAAAATCGCTCGCATCGGCAATCCTTTCAATAGTTCGCTTTACAGGTGAATTTGGATCTGAAATTCGATACAAATCACCAGCTTTGTTCAAACCGTAAATATTTCCATCAATAGCAGATTCTAAACTCAGCTGCTGCCATGCGACACCATCTAGATCATTGAGTCTATTACCATCACTTTGAAAAATTTCTTTTCCTGCTGTCAAAGTACCAGTACCTCCTTCTTCCAAAGGAATAAGTGACACTCTAAAAACCTTTGTAGCGAAATCTTTAATCATCGTATTGTAGTACACATAATCTCCATTTTGACTAAATTCCAAACCATAAGCACCTTTGTTTGAAGACAATGTATGTTCTTCAGAATCTGAACCAAAAGCACCGTTTTCATCAAGTTGATACAAATAAACTCCCTTCCAACCTGTGGTTCCTAAAAATTTAGGATGATGAGTTGAATGATTCTCACCTTCCGGAACAGGGAAACTTAACTCCAGCTCCATAGTTTGCCTAATCCCATTGGTTTCTTTACTTCCTTCATATATAATTGCTTGGTCTAAGTTATCTAACTGGTCTAGGTCGACATAGAAGTGAACAATATGCCCAGAACCATTATGGTTATTCATAGCATACAATGATCTCAACCTTTTCCCGGAAAGGCTTGGATTACCAATCCCAGAATGAGTAAACCTTGGCCCAATGGCCACTCCTTCACAAAATCCATTGCTTGAAGGATAGTTTTCGGATGCATCGAGCGCATTTCCGATTGCATGCAAATCAATCACGTTATTTTGATCCGTAAGATGAGCATCCAAAAGCTGTAAATAGAGACCTTGACCACTCATAGGGGCTTGATAATTTCGTAAAGACTTTTGCATCAGCACTAAAAACTCTCCATTCGCCTCTCCATCCGACATCGCAATTTCATTTAATGACTCATGAGCCAAATCATCCCTACCTACCTCTTGCCATGCCTGTTGCCAATTGGTTCCCGTTCCAGGAGCCCAGAAATCGTCAGCAGCGGACTGATTGGCCCACCCAGGCTGTATAACCTGATAATGTTTTCCATTTCGAGATACTATATCATCAACCGCGTAACTTCTGTCAGCTCCTTCTATAAATTCCGGTGCCAAAGGTGTTTTTAAAACATCCTGTATAATATTACACTGTCCAATTGGCTCATAAGATGCCATTAAAGCACCAAACCAATCACTTGTTGTTGAGTGGCCATTATATCTATCAAGATGTTTACCAGTTATAATTAATTCAGAAATCCTACTTTTATCTGGACAGTTATTACAATAGTCCCCATTTCCTACTGTTTGACTAGAATAATAGTTGGTAAGAGGACTTGTACTAAATTCAGCAGAACCATTTGTAAAGTCAATTATAGGAACAACTGTTTGATTTGGATCGGTATTCTGATATGGTAAAACCCATTTTCTTAGTTGTGCATTCACATGGGTAACTCCAAGTGATGCAAATAGTGTTAAGAGTAAAATTTTGTGTTTCATTTTTTTCATTTTTTTGATTTTTTCCAAATTTCTAGTTTGGAATCAAAAAAATGAATACAACTTTTTTTCTATTCTACCCTAAAAAAACAAAAAAAAAGACTTTAACATATTGAAAAACAATACTTTATTGAATTTAAAAATTACGCACAGTTTGGGTTAACCAGTGTTTATCGGCAATTTCTTTTTCGTTGTTAATTTCAAAAAGTAAGGCATCTTTTTTGAGGTTTAATTCGTCCAACGATAAATTTATTTGCTTGTTTTTTAATTGTAAAATTTTCAAAACATAAGCCAAGAAATTAAAATACATTTTCTTTTGAATTGCTGAAAGAAATGTATCTCTTGTTAAATAAGACTTAAAATTATGAACAAGTGATTCTATCTCCAGAATATCATTCAAGGCATAATAAATTTTAATGTATAGTACTTTACAGGAAACCTGATAATAAACATCTTTGAAATTCACGAAAGTAAGCTCCTTTAAGGCCTTTTTTTCTTCTCCGTTGGCCAGGCATATGCTCGCAAGGTTATATTTATAAATCATTTCCTTGTTCTCTAAAACGACAAATTCTATATGTGAATTCAAAAATTCGAGCGCCCAGTCCATTTCTTCTACTCTAATAGCTACCTCAATTATGTTTTTACAAGATCGATGGTGAACTTGATTATCTATTACAAGTAAATCTTGTTCAACCTGAAATTTCATAGCCATGAACAGTTTCTCTAAATAATCATTTCCGGAATTTATTTTACGAATACAATGATTAATTGAATGCTGAATGAAATTTGCAATTTCTTCTTTAGGAAAAGAATCAATATTCGTAGTTATCGATTTATAAAATAAATCATAATCCATTTCATTCAAATCATCGTTCAACAAATCAATGAGCTTTAAATAAATCTGTATTGAAGGGTATAATTCCAACAAACTAGGATTCTTTTCAAGAAAAGTCATAACCTCTACATAAAAAGTCTTTTTGAACTTTTGATTTTTTAGCCTTTCACGCATTATCATTTCAGAATATATCTTCAATTTGGAATGCACGTACCAGGCATCGATTGCCCGCTCTTTATTGGCTAAGGAATCTTCAAACGGAAATTGATTGTCTCTATCAAATGCCTTATCGCATTCCTCTTCAACAAGAAAATCAATAAGTAAATGTTGATTGGTTTTTATCTTTTTACTTTCCGCTGGATCCATAAAAGATTTAACTGCGGACTGGAAAGCTTTTTTGGCGCCTCGTTTATTAAGCTCAATAATTTTTAATTCCTGCTTTTTTAATGGATTTGCATCCAAAGCCAACTTAACAATATATTCTTCTGCCAACTTATGTAAAGCGGACATATCTTTATTCAAGTTTTTTGCCTTACAATCCTTCTCGAGCTTTGACTTTTCAATTTCGTTTAGGCTTGAATAGTTTCTTTGAAGATAATTTGCAATTCTGATTAAAGACGGTTGTTTATTGTATACAGGATTTTCGACAACTTTAACAAAACCTTGAAGTTCCTTTTTGGAAAAGGTTAAAAGGAGCTGAATGAGTTTTGTTGAAGTTATTAAAGACATTACTCTTTGTATTTATTAATTAATTTGGCAACAATACCTGTCCATCCAGTTTGGTGAGATGCTCCAACACCTCTTGAGTTGTCGCCATGGAAGTATTCATAAAACAATACTAAATCTTTAAAATATGGTGTTCTATAAATCGCTGATTCTTCATTAACGGGCCTATTCTGGTGTTCATCTTTTGTAAAAATACTAATTAGTCGATTAGATAATTGATCTGCTATTTGATCCAAATTCAACCAATTACCCGATTTAGAAGGGAATTCCAATTTTAGCTCATCTCCATAATACTTATGATACTCTCTTAACGATTCAATTAATAAATAGTTCGTAGGAAACCACACAGGACCTCGCCAATTTGAATTACCTCCAAACATAGAAGTATTAGACTCTCCTGGCTGATAATCAATACTGTAATCTTTTTTCTCTATCGTTATTGAATATTTTTTTTCATGTCTCTTTGAGAGCGATCGTATTCCGCCTGGCGCTAAAAATTCGGATTCATTCAGCATATGTTCTAAGAGTCTTACTAACCGCTCCTTAGGAATAAGAGAAAAGAGTATATCCTGCCCTTCTTCGAAATCTTCCACAACAAGATATTTATTTTTATCCGATCTGTTTTTCCTAAACCATTTTAATCTTTTCATAAAATGGGGAATATGCTCAATGGTTTCTTTATGTATTAGGGAAACAGCATAAAGAGGCATTAATCCAACAAGAGAATGAATTTTTAAAGGCACAAAACGTTCTCCAGGTAGCAATAACAAATCATAAAAGAACCCATCTTCCTCGTCCCACATACCAATCCATTTATTATCATTTCGATTTAGCGATTCTGAAATGTATACAAAATGCTCGTAAAACTTTGTCGCAACATCTTCGAAAGACTCATCAAATTCACATATTTTGATCGCCATTTTCATCATATTCAGTGAGTACATAGCCATCCAGGATGTGCCATCAGCTTGTTCTAAAACTCCTCCTCCCGGAAGCCTATTTGAACGATCGAATACACCAATATTGTCTAACCCTAGAAACCCACCTTCAAAAATATTTTTACCAGAGGAATCTTTTCGATTTACCCACCATGTAAAATTGATACTTAATTTTTGAAAGATTCTTTTCAAAAAATTCACATCGGCCTTGCCGTAATGTTTCTTCTCGGTTTCATATACTTTTAAAGCTGCCCATGCATGAACTGGTGGATTTACATCTCCAAATGCCCATTCATATGCTGGTATTTGACCATTAGGATGCATATACCACTCTCGAGTAAGAATAATTAATTGATTTTTAGCAAATTCAGGGTCAATCATTGCTAAAGGAACACAATGAAAAGCGGTATCCCAAGCTGCATACCAAGGATATTCCCATTTATCGGGCATGGATAAAATATCTTCATTGTGCAAATGAAGCCATTGAGAATTCCGGCCGTTTTTTCTCGATTTTGGAGGCGAAGGTTGTCCTTTATCTCCATCCAGCCATTGTTGTAAATCAAAATTATAATATTGCTTTGTCCATAACATTCCTGCAAAAGCTTGGCGTTGAATATTTGCCATGTCTTCTGTTGCCTGTTTAGGAATAAAATAATCGTAAAACGTATCTGCTTCTTTTATTCGATCCTCAAAAACTTCTTCAAAATCATCTCCAAACGGGTAGTCAATCAACTCATTAGAACTCAGTTTCAAACGAAAAACATGTGTACCATGAGCTTCAACAATACGATTATAATAGGGCGCGAATTTTGTCCCTGACTCTACATTATCAAATACAGAAAGGTCTTTGTCATCGATTATAGCATGATGAAATAAATCCTTAACAAATGGAGATTCGTTCTCTGTATTATAAATTCTTTCTGTATTAGTTTTATTGTCCGTAAACAGATATTTATCTGGTGTTTCAAAGTATAGGTTGTACTCTCCAATTCGATGATGCGATGCCTTAACCCCACCAAAATCAGGATGATCAACCTTTAGATGCTTAATAGAAGGAACTTGTTCAACAACTCCAAAATCCCATAAATTTCTAAACCAGAAATTAGGCGCTACAACAATTTTTGCAGGCTCATTGGCTCGATTGCAAACCGTTATTTTTATGCATATATCCTCAGGGCCTTCTTTCGCATATTCTACAAAAACATCAAAATACTTGTTCTCGTCAAAAACTCCTGTATCCAAGACTTCATATTCTCTATCCCTTTTAGTTCGATTTTGACTTTCTCGAAGCATCCTGCCATATGGAAATTTGGATTGCGGATACTTATACAAGTATTTCATGTAAGAATGCGAAGGTGTATTGTCCAAGTAATAGTACAACTCTTTTACATCCTCTCCATGATTGCCATCTTCACCTGTCAAACCATAAAGCCTTTCTTTTAAAATAGCATCATTTCCATTCCATAAGCCCAAACAAAAACAGAGGTTTTGATGTTTATCTGAAATTCCTGCTAATCCATCTTCTCCCCATCTATACACTCTTGACCGCGCATGATCATGTGGGAAATAACTCCAAGCGGAGCCATTTTCACTGTAATCCTCTCTTACTGTTCCCCATTGTCGCTCACTTAAATAAGGTCCCCATTTTCTCCAAACCGAGTGGCCTTTGCGATCGACTTCAGATAATCTTCGTTCTTCGACAGACTTCATAGTTAAAGCAATTATATAATATAAATATAATCCTTGATATGCTATTTGTAAAGCACTTCATATTGAAAGTTCACACTATTTACACGTTGAAAACCTAGTCGCTTTAACGCTTTTTTAATGGTGAAACATAACGATAAATCAAAGAATATCAAGTGAATACTATCAAATTTTTAATTTAAACTAAAAAAGCCCCGCATTAGCGAGGCTTTCAATATTTAGAATGTTATTATTCTTAAACGTTTGCTGACTTAACAGTCTTAATGATTCTAGCAGCAATCTTATAAGGATCTCCGTTTGAAGCAGGTCTTCTATCTTCTAACCATCCTTTCCATCCTTTCTCTACAGTAATGATTGGAATTCTGATTGAAGCTCCTCTGTCAGATACACCGTAAGAGAAATCGTTGATCGAAGCTGTTTCATGTAAACCAGTTAATCGTTGATCATTAAACGCTCCGTATACTGCAATATGCTCCTTTGCAACTGGTCTAAAAGCCTCACAAATTGCTTCGTAAGTTTCTTTAGAACCACACTCTCTTAATGTAGAATTAGAGAAGTTAGCATGCATACCTGAACCATTCCAGTCTCCTTTAATTGGTTTTGGATGGTAATCGATGTAATACCCATATGATTCAGTTAATCGATCCAATAAGTATCTAGCGATCCAAATTTCATCTCCAGCTTGCTTCGCTCCCTTTGCAAATAATTGGAATTCCCACTGACCAGCAGCAACCTCTTGGTTTATACCTTCGAAATTTAATCCAGCTTCTATACATAAATCAGCATGCTCTTCAACTAAATCTCTTCCCCAAGTATTTTTTCCTCCAACAGAACAGTAATACATTCCTTGTGGTCCAGGATATCCACCAACAGGGAATCCTAATGGTAATTGAGTTTTAGTATCCATGATGAAGTACTCTTGCTCAAATCCAAACCAAAAATCGTTATTGTCGTCATCAATAGTTGCTCTACCATTTGACTCATGTGGAGTTCCGTCAGCATTGTAAACTTCAGTCATTACTAAATAACCGTTTACTCTTGCTGGGTCTGGGTAAATTGCTACCGGCTTCAAAATACAATCAGAAGAACCTCCCTCTGCTTGTAATGTTGAAGACCCATCAAAAGACCAATCTCCTAATTCCTCTAAAGTTCCTTGGAAATTTTCATGTTCCTCTACTTTCGTTTTTGATCGCATGTTCTGGGTTGGTGTATAACCATCTAACCAGATGTACTCTAACTTAATTTTTGCCATTTAATTCAGTATAATAGGTTGAAAAAATTCAATTTAACGGACGCAAATGTAATAGTTTTTCTCTAAAATCCATGACATTTTTCAAGATTCAAGCTGTATCTTCAACTTACTCATTATTTTTTCAGTGGCTCCTCTATGTTCTTTAACATAAGAAGCTGCTTTTAACTGAACCTCAATTGGTGTTTTTTCATTGTTTAAAAAGTATTCTAAAAGGTCAGAAAACTCCTTTTCAGTTGCGACCCCGCCCATTTTATGATTATGAATATATACAGCCTCTGGAAATCGATCATAATTCTTTGGACCAAATAAAATTGGAACACCATAAACAAGTGGCTCAAGGGTGTTGTGTATTCCATGATTATACCCCCCACCGATAATTACCACATCGGCATAGCGATACAGATATTTTAAACTTCCAATCGTATCTACGATTAAAATGTCTTTTAATTGCTCACCCCTACTCAGCCAAGAAACACTAATACTTAAAGAAGTAACAAATGAATTAACTTGTTCTGAATCAACCTCATGAGGAGCAACAATAAATTGAAATTTATTTGACCACTTTTTAATAAAATTTGCTAGGAGTGTATAGTCTCCTTCCCATGCGCTTCCAAGCACAATTACTTTTCGACCATCCAACCCTTTCTCTATTTGATCACAATGAAAATTTTCTTGAGCATTTCTTAGCGCAGTGTCGAGTCGAGTATCTCCAGTGACTGTAATATTATGAAGTCCGTTCGACTCCCCAATTTCTTTAGATTTCTCAGATTGAACAAAAATATGATTCACATTTTTTATAATCTTCATCATCCAGGTACTTTTGAAGAAAAAATGATTCTTTCTGAAACTTGTTGAAATGTAAAAAATCGGAATTTGATTTTTTTCTAAGTGTTCTAAATAATTAAACCAAAATTCATACTTAATAAAGACAGCCAGCTTTATCTTTAAATGACGAACAAATAGTTTTGCATTTGCTCTTGTGTCAAAGGGTAAATAAATCACTTTAGATGCAAACTGATAATTTTTTCTTATCTCAAACCCAGATGGAGAAAAAAAAGTAAGTAATATTTTCTGCTCAGGATAAGATGCGCATATCGATTCAATAATTGACTTTCCTTGCTCAAATTCCCCCAAGGAGGCGGCATGAACCCAAACATATTCTTCTTGGGAATCGTTTGTAAGTTGATATATCGCTTCTCTATGTCCCTTGATAAGCTTTTTCGATTTTGAAGAGAAAATCGAATGAACTTTTATAATAAATGAAAAAAAATATATTCCTACGTTGTATATTTGCCTCATATATTACAAATATATAATTAAACAAAAAGAAGAATGAATGACATTCAAATGGTTGACTTAAAGGGTCAATATCGAAAAATTGAAGGTGAAGTTGATAAAGCCATTAAAGAGGTAATTTTAAATTCTTCCTTTATAAATGGTCCTCAAGTTAAAAGTTTTAAAGAAGACCTTAAAAATTATTTAAATTGCAACCATGTGATTACCTGTGGAAACGGTACAGATGCTTTACAAATTGCATTGATGGCATTAAACCTCAACCCCGGTGATGAGATTATAACCAGTACATTTACATTTATTGCAACTGCAGAAGTTATTTCACTTCTTAAATTGAAACCTGTTTTTGTTGATGTGGATACTAATAATTTCAATATTCTGCCTGCAGAAATCGAAAAAGTAATTTCACCAAAAACAAAAGCCATTATTCCAGTTCATCTCTATGGTCAATGCGCACCAATGGAAGAAATTCTTTCCCTTGCATCAAAATATAACCTTCATGTTATTGAAGATACAGCTCAAGCAATAGGAGCAAACTATACCTTTAAGGATGGTACTAAAAAGAAGGCAGGCACTATCGGTACAATTGGTACTACGTCCTTTTTCCCTTCAAAAAATTTAGGATGCTATGGCGATGGTGGAGCTATTTTCACAAACGATGACCAACTTGCCGAAAAAATGACAATGATTTGTAACCATGGAAGTAGGATAAAATATAATCACGAAATTGTGGGTGTTAATTCTCGATTAGATTCTATTCAGGCCGCTGTATTAAGTGTCAAACTGAAAAGTCTTGATTCTTATTCTGAAGCTAGAGCCTATTCTGCATCTTTGTATTCAAAATTTTTGGAAAATGTGGAATGGATTGAAACACCAGTAATAGAAGGTTATTCTGACCATGTCTTTCATCAGTACACCTTGAAAGTATTAAATGGCGATAGAGACAAACTTAAAAAGCATTTGAGCGATTTAAATATCCCCTCAATGATCTACTATCCAAAACCTTTACATAAACAAGAAGCTTTTACCGCATTCAAAAGTGGCACTTTTCCAAATTCAGATGATTTAGAATCCAAAGTTTTATCTTTACCTATGCATACTGAATTAAACGAGGAATCCATTTATTATATTACCAATACAATCAAGTCTTTTAAATGAAAATATCAGTTATCGGAACAGGATACGTAGGTTTAGTATCTGGAACGTGTTTTGCTGAAACAGGAAACCAAGTAATCTGTGTAGACATTGACGATCAAAAAGTAAATAAACTCCAAAACGGAAAGATCCCAATCTATGAACCACAATTGGATGTTCTTTTTGAGCGTAATGTTCGACAAGGTCGTTTATCATTCACCACTTCTTTAGAAAAGGCTGTTCAAGAAGCAGACATCATATTTTTAGCATTGCCTACACCACCAGGCGAAGATGGAAGTGCTGATTTAAGCTATGTTCTGGGTGTTGCAGAGGAATTAGGCACACTAATGAAAACCTATAAAGTCATTGTCGACAAAAGTACTGTGCCAGTAGGTACCGCAGAAAAAGTAACAGCTGCAATTAATAAAAATGCCCAAGTAGCTTTCGACGTAGTTTCTAATCCGGAATTTTTGCGAGAAGGATTTGCTGTAGAGGATTTTTTAAAACCAGATAGAGTCGTTATTGGTACTTCATCTGAAAAAGCAAAGAAGATGATGGAGGAATTGTACAAACCTTTTGTTCGTCAAGGAAATCCAATTTATTTTATGGATGAAAGGTCCGCTGAGCTTACTAAATATGCTGCTAATTCATTCCTAGCTACAAAAATTTCATTCATGAATGAAATTGCCAACATTTGTGAATTATTGGAAGCAAATGTTGATAAAGTAAGAATAGGCATTGGATCTGATAACAGAATAGGTAAAAGATTCCTCTTTCCAGGTATTGGATATGGTGGAAGTTGTTTTCCTAAAGATGTTAAAGCTTTAATTAAATCTTCTAATGAAGCCAACTATGATTTTAAAATTTTGAAGGCTGTTGAGGAGGTAAATGCATACCAAAAACAAAGCATTATTCCGAAAATTAAAAATTATTTCCTAAACAACCTTAAAGGAAAAAATATTGCCATCTGGGGGCTTGCCTTCAAACCTGATACAGATGACATACGTGAAGCTCCTGCTTTCGAAATCATAAATAATCTTATAGAGGAAGGCGCTTTAGTGCGTGCCTTTGATCCTGAAGCTATGGAAAACACACATTCTGTTTATGGTGACAAGATTTCATTTGGTAGCAATGCGTATGAAGTTTTGAAAAATTCTGATGCCCTAATTATCGCCACGGAGTGGTCTGTTTTTAGAAATCCCGATTTCGATAAAATGAGTGAATTACTCAAAGAAAAGGTGATTTTCGATGGAAGAAATTTATATGATTTGGAAAAGATGACGACATTAGGTTATCGGTATTTTAGTGTTGGTAGAAAAAACATCTAAAAAATGAAAAGAACTTTAATTACAGGAGCAGCAGGATTTTTAGGCTCGCATTTAGTAAAACGTTTTCTCAAAGAGGGCCATCATGTAATTGGTATGGATAATTTAATTACGGGGAATTTAAAAAACATAGAAGAGTTTTTTCCGAATCCCAATTTTGAATTCCATCATCATGACGTTTCAAAATATGTACATGTGGCCGGTGAACTAGATTATATTCTTCATTTTGCTTCTCCAGCGAGCCCAATTGATTATCTTAAAATCCCCATTCAAACGTTAAAGGTAAGTTCATATGGTACGCACAATCTTCTTGGACTTGCCAAAGCTAAAAAAGCGAGAATTCTTGTTGCCTCTACCTCAGAGGTATATGGTGATCCTGAGGTGCATCCCCAAGTTGAAGAATACTATGGGAATGTTAATCCAGTAGGACCGAGAGGAGTATACGATGAAGCAAAACGATATATGGAGGCAGTAACTATGGCCTACAATACATTCCACGGGGTGGAAACAAGAATTGTTAGAATATTTAACACTTATGGACCAAAAATGCGCTTAAACGATGGAAGAGTACTGCCCGCATTTATTGGACAAGCGCTGAGAGGAGAAGAATTAACTATTTTTGGTGATGGGTCGCAAACACGCTCTTTTTGTTATGTAGATGACTTAATCGAAGGGATTTATCGCTTACTTTTAAGTGATTATTCTGAACCTGTAAATATTGGTAATCCATCTGAAATTACCATCGGTGAATTTGCTGAGGAAATTATTCAATTAACAAATACTGATAAAAAAGTAACGTACAAAGGTTTACCAGTAAACGACCCTAAACAGCGGCAACCGAACATCTCCAAGGCAAAAACTATTCTTAATTGGGAACCAAAAGTATCGCGTTCTGAGGGCTTAAGAATTACCTACGACTACTTCAAAAGTTTAACTCACGAAGAATTAAATAAGAAAGAACATAACGATTTTGATAAATATATAATTCGATAAATCATGTCTTATTTTGCTCATGAAACCGCTGTAATTGACCAAGGGTGTAAAATTGGATTAGATACTAAAATCTGGCATTTTTCACACATCATGTCCAATTGTACTATTGGAAAAAATTGTAATATAGGTCAAAATGTTGTCGTATCTCCAAAGGTTACAGTTGGAAACAATGTGAAAATTCAAAATAATGTCTCTGTGTACACAGGAGTTATATGTGAAGATGATGTTTTTTTAGGACCTTCAATGGTTTTTACTAATGTGATTAATCCTCGATCTGCTGTTGAAAGGAAGGAGGAATATAAACCTACCCTAATAAAAAAGGGGGCAAGTATCGGAGCGAACTCAACCATTATTTGTGGTAATGAAATAGGAAGATATGCTTTGATAGGCGCCGGAGCAGTAGTCACTAAATCAGTCGATGATTATGCTTTAATTGTAGGCAATCCTGGTAAACAAATTGGTTGGGTTAGCGAGTATGGCCATCGTCTCAAGTTTAATACAGAGGGTATTGCTACGTGTCCTGAAAGCAAACAAATGTATCGATTAAATGAAAATCAAGTTTTTGAATTGCATTAATTGTTTATCATCTCATTCGTGTCTTTAAAAAACCAATAAACCCTAGTCAGTTTTAAGAATAATAATTAAATTTGCTGATGATTTTGGCGTTAATTCTAATGCATTAGAAAAGATAACCTAGTCTTTAATCATAATGTATTGAGCGTTCAAAAGTTAGAACACTAAAAATTAAAGTAAAAAATGATTGCTGAAAAAATAGCCAAGAAAGAAGAAAAATTAGCCGTTGTTGGACTAGGATATGTTGGACTTCCTATTGCCCTCGCATTTGCAAAGAAAGCCAAGGTTGTTGGATTCGATATCAATGCGGACAGGGTTCGGATGATGCAAAACAATATTGATCCTTCCAAAGAGTTGGATTCTAGCGAATTTGAAGATTGTGATATCACCTTTACTGCTAATATAGACGATCTTAAAGATTGTAACTTCTACATCGTGGCTGTTCCTACACCAATAGACGAACATAACTTACCTGATTTGAAACCGCTCTTAGGAGCATCTTCTTCAGTGGGAAAAGTAATCTCAAAAGGGGATTATGTAGTATTTGAATCAACGGTTTACCCAGGGTGTACAGAAGAAGATTGTGTGCCTGTTTTAGAAAAAGAATCAGGTTTGAAATTCAATGAAGATTTCAAAGTAGGATATTCTCCTGAACGAATTAATCCCGGAGACAAGGAACATACTTTATCAAAGATTGTGAAAGTTGCATCAGGAAGTTGTAAAGAATCTGCGGATCAAATCGCCCAAGTTTATGAAATGGTTATTGATGCTGGTGTGCACAGAGCTTCTTCCATAAAGGTAGCCGAAGCAGCAAAAATTATTGAAAACACGCAAAGAGATGTGAACATTGCCTTAATGAATGAGTTATCAATGATTTTCAACAAGATTGGTATCAACACTTATGAAGTTTTAGAAGCTGCAGGTACAAAATGGAATTTCTTGAAGTTTTTCCCTGGTTTAGTAGGAGGACATTGTATTGGTGTTGACCCCTACTATTTGACTTACAAGGCAAGAGAATTGGGGTATCATTCTAAAATCATTAACTCAGGAAGAGCATTAAATGATTCTATGGGACCTTACTTAGCGAGGCAAACAGTTAAAAAATTAATTGCCAATGGAAAAGACATTGTGCAATCTAGAATTTTAGTAATGGGTGCAACTTTTAAGGAAGATGTGAGTGATATACGAAATTCCAAAGTCGCCTCAGTTGTAGATGAATTAAAAAGTTTTGGTGTCTCAGTAGAGGTTCATGATCCGCATGCATCAAATGATGAAATCAATCACGAATACGGATTTGAATTAATTCCAGAAATTAATGGAAAATACGATGCTGTTATAGTTGCTGTTAACCATTCTGATTACCTTACATTAAGTGAAGATTACTTCAATGACCTTCTAACAGATAATGGGATTTTAGTAGATGTAAAGGGAATTTATAGAAGTACAATTACTGGACTAAATTATTTAAGTTTTTAAAATGATTTTAGTTGCAGGTGGTGCAGGTTATATTGGTAGTCATGCTGTCATAGAACTTTATAACAAAGGTTATGACGTTTTAATTGCCGATAATTTTTCAAATTCCTCTCCATCGGTTCTTGATAAATTAGAATTAATTACCGGAAAGCGTTTTGATCACATAACTGTTGATTTATGTGATCTTGAGGAATTAAAAAAACGCACGAAAGAATATAAACTTTCTGGAGTAATACACTTTGCTGCATATAAATCAGTGGGTGAATCGGTTTCAAATCCACTAAAATATTACGCGAACAATCTTCAATCTCTTGTTAATAGTCTCAAACTTTGCAAAGAAAGAGACATAAGAAATTTTGTATTCTCTTCCTCATGTACAGTGTATGGAAATCCTAATCAAATTCCGGTTACTGAAAAAAGTAAAATAGGAAAAGCTGAATCTCCTTACGGGAAATCGAAAGTTATTTCTGAAGAAATCATTCAAGACTATCACCACACACATCCTATTTCAATTTGTAATTTACGCTACTTCAATCCTATTGGTGCTCATGAGTCTGGGTTAATTGGTGATTATCCAGATGGAAAACCAAATAATTTATTACCATTTGTCACTCAGGTTGCTGCAGGGGTTAGAGATACATTAAGTGTTTTTGGAGATGATTACGACACACATGACGGCACATGTTTAAGAGATTATATTCACGTGGTAGACTTGGCAAAGGCACATGTAAATGCAATTGAGTACAACGTAAAAAACGAGGGAAAACATTCCATATTTAATTTAGGTACAGGAAAAGGTGTTTCTGTTTTAGACTTAATTAAAACCTTTGAAAAGGTCAATAATGTTCCAATAAATTATGAAATTGTATCCAGAAGACCTGGCGATGTTGAAGCGATTTTTGCTGATTGTCATAAAGCGAAGACAGACCTTAATTGGATTGCTGAATTAAATTTATCTAAAATGTTGACATCCGCTTGGAAATTCCAACAAAATATTTTGAAATGAATCAATTTAAGAAAACGATACTCATTACAGGAGGAGCTGGTTTTATAGGTAGCCATCTTGTTCGTTTAATGGTAAACAAATACCCCAGTTATAAAATTATTAATCTCGATAAGTTAACCTATGCAGGAAATCTCGATAATTTAAGAGATATCGAGCATAAAGAGAATTATCATTTTATAAAAGCAGATATTTGTGATGCTCAAGAAGTTAATAGAATCTTCGATCTATACGCAATAGACAATGTAATTCATTTAGCAGCTGAATCCCATGTAGATCGATCGATATCAAATCCCTTAGAATTTTTACAAACAAATGTTATTGGAACAGTAAATTTGTTGAATGCAGCAAAAAACGCATGGGTAAATCAAAATGAAAACATCTTTTACCATGTCTCCACCGATGAGGTATACGGGTCACTTGGTAGCGAAGGGATGTTTACCGAAAAGACCTCTTATGATCCAAGATCTCCGTATAGCGCATCAAAAGCGAGCTCGGACCATTTTGTTCGCGCCTATCATGAAACCTATGGGTTGAATGTCAAAATATCAAATTGTTCAAACAACTACGGTTCTCATCAATTCCCAGAAAAATTAATACCACTTGTCATTAATAATATCGTGCATAAAAAACCACTTCCTATTTATGGAAAGGGAGATAATGTAAGAGATTGGCTTCATGTTGTAGATCATGCTGAGGCCATTGATTTAATTTTTCATAAAGGGAAAATTGGCGAAACATTTAATATTGGCGGCCATAATGAACGTCAAAATATTGAATTAGTAAAATTATTGATTCAATTAGTTGATAAGAAATTAGGTCGAGAGGAAGGAGACTCATTATCATTAATTACATATGTAAAAGATCGATCTGGTCATGATCAAAGATATGCGATTGATGCCAGTAAATTAGAAAATATATTGGGATGGACCCCTCGATATAATGTAGAGGATGGAATTGAAGAAACAGTTGATTGGTATTTATCAAATAACGAATGGATTGACAACATAGTTAGTGGTGACTATTTAAATTATTACAAAAATCAATATGTCAACAGATAACTGGAAAATAACTGCACAATATCATAAGGGTGATTTATCAAAAAGCACATTTCTAATCACAGGTGGCGCGGGATTCATAGGATCTAATATTGTTCAATATTTATTAGATAACGGAGCTAAACTAGTTAGAGTTTTAGATGATTTTAGTAATGGTTACGAAAAGAATTTAGAGCCTTATAAACATGACAATCGATTAGAGATAATTATTGGTGACATTAAAGATGAGGCTGTTTGCGAAAAGGCTGTAGAGGGAATTGATTACATTTCCCATCAAGCCGCTTTAGGGTCTGTCCCTAGGTCTTTAAAAACGCCCTTAGTAACCCATGCTGCAAATGCAACTGGCTTTTTAAACATGTTATCGGCAGGAAAGGATGCTGGTGTAAAAACATTCGTATACGCAAGCTCGAGTTCAGTATATGGAGATAATGTGGGTTTACCAAAATACGAAGATAAAACGGGCAATCCGTTAAGTCCATATGCGGTATCTAAAAAAACAAATGAACTTTATGCTAAAACATTCAACAGTGCTTTTGGGATGAATACTATTGGACTTAGATACTTTAATATATTTGGTCCAAATCAAAGTCCGAATGGGCCATATGCCGCTGTCATACCTTTATATATGAATGCCCTATTGAACAATGAGTCAGGAAAAATTTTTGGTGACGGGGAGCAATCAAGAGACTTTACATTTGTTGAAAATGCTGTTCAAGCAAACGTAAAAGCCATGTTGTGCGAAAATCAGGATGCATTTGGGGAAACCTATAATATTGCATGCGGATATAAAACATCCATCAATGAACTCTATCGTGTATTAAAAGAAGCTGCTGGATCAGAAAAGGAAGCCGAATTTTGCCCTCCAAGAACAGGTGATATTAGAGATTCTTTAGCTAATATCTCAAAGGCAAAAGAAAATTTCGGATATGAGCCAGAAGTTGATATAAAAGAAGGTCTTGAAATCACATTAAATTGGTTCAAAAAAGAGTTTTATCCAGAATTGAATCATAAATGAATACATTTTGGAATTTTTTTAAAAAAAAACAAATCGCACAGGAGCTTCCACCTGTTAACCTCTCTGATCTAATAAAAGTTGATATGCATGGTCATCTCCTTCCAGGAATAGATGATGGAGCACAAACTATGGAGGAATCAATTAAACTAATTAAAGGATTAATCAATTTAGGATATTCAAAGGTTTTTTGCACACCTCATGTGATGTTTGATTTTTATAAAAACTCAACAGAAACCATACTTGATAGCTTAAAAAAGCTTCAGGAAGAACTTCAAAAAAGAGGAGTCCAAATACCTATTGAAGTCTCCGCAGAATATTACTTTGATGAAGAATTATTCAACCGTGTGAAAAAAAACGATATTCTAAGTTTTGGACCAGATAATTATCTTCTATTTGAATTCTCATATTTTAATGAACACCAAGGAATTTTTGATGCAGTAACCGATATGATCCAGGCTGGTTACACACCAGTTCTTGCGCATCCAGAGCGATATCCATACTACGTGGCACACCCTGAAAAGTATGATCAACTAAAAAATTTAGGATTAAAATTTCAACTCAACCTACTCTCATTAACGGGTTATTATGGAGAAAGTGCACTTTACGGATCAAAATACCTAATTAATAAAGAGTATATAGATTTCATAGGATCAGATATTCACAAGGAAAGTCAAATAATTGAATTAGAAAAGTCACTAAAAACAAATCATATACATCAACTAATCGACTCTAAAAAACTTTTGAACTATACACTCGAATAAGCAAGCTTTTAAAAAAACAAAAAAAATGATTCCTAGTAAAATTAGAAATCATTTTTTCTTCAAAAACAACAATAAAAGTTACTGGACACCCATCGTTTCAGTTTGTCTATCAACTTTTTTAACCAAGCCTTGAAGAGTTTTCCCTGGACCCATTTCAGTAAATGAAGAAGCTCCGTCAGAAAGCATATTTTTTACAGTTTGTGTCCATTTGACAGGAGCCGTCAATTGGGAAATTAAATTTTGTTTAATAATCTCAGGATTCTTAACAGGCTGAGCATTTACATTTTGATAAACTGGACAAATCGGTTCATTAAATTCTGTCGCGTTAATCACCTCCGCTAATTCCTCCCTTGCAGGATCCATTAATGGAGAATGAAATGCTCCTCCTACAGGTAAAACCAATGCTCGTTTTGCTCCTGCATCTTTTAATTTTTCACAAGCAATATTAATAGCTTCTATCTCACCAGAAATGACCAACTGACCCGGGCAATTGTAATTCGCAGCGACTACTATACCTTCTGTTTCTCTACACACCTCTTCAACAATCTCATCGTCTAATGCAAGAATAGCTGCCATGGTCCCTGCTTTTAATTCGCAAGCTTTTTGCATAGCCTGTGCCCTTTTGGATACAATTTGTAAGCCATCCTCAAACGATATAACTTTCGCAGCCACCAACGCGGATAATTCCCCTAAAGAATGTCCTGCAACCATTTCAGGAGCAAAATCATCTGTAGTTAAGGCGATAGCAACGCTATGTAAAAACACAGCAGGTTGTGTTACCTTTGTTTCTTTCAAATCCTCTGGAGTTCCTTCAAACATTATTTTGGCGATATCAAATCCCAATATATCATTTGCTTTATTAAAAAGTTCTTTTGCTCTAGGGTTTGAATCAAACAATTCCTTTCCCATTCCTGTAAATTGAGCGCCTTGCCCAGGAAATACAAATGCCTTCATTTTATTTTAAGTTTGCTGATAAAAGATTAATAAATTCTTTTCGTGTGGAGTCTTTTTCAAAAGTTCCTGTAAAAGATGAACTTGTTGTCGTGGAATTTTGTTTTTGAACTCCTCTCATTTGCATACACATATGAGAAGCTTCTATAACAACCGCAACACCTTTAGGCTGCAATACTGACTGAATACAATCTCTTATTTCAGTTGTTAATCGCTCTTGAACTTGAAGCCTTCTAGCAAAAGCATCTACTACTCGAGGAATCTTACTTAGCCCAACAATTTTACCATCGGGTATATAAGCAACATGGGCCTTTCCAAAAAAAGGCAGCATATGGTGCTCACACATTGAGAACACCTCAATATCTTTTACAATTACCATCTCATCATACTCCTCACTAAACAATGCAGATTTCAGGATATCCTCAGGATTCAAATCATATCCATGCGTCAAATATTGCAAAGCCTTTGCAACTCTCTCAGGGGTTTTTTCTAAACCTTCTCTAGTTGAATCCTCTCCAATCCTATTTAGGATATCACTATAATGGTTAGAAATCGCCTCTGTGGTTTCAAAATCGTAATATTCTTCTTTTCTATAGCCCATATTTATCGATTAGGTCCCCAATATTCTATTGAATTATTTTCTGTCTCATTCAATTTTACACAAAATAATTCGGCCCCCTTAGCTTTAATATCTGCTTCTATAATGTTCCATATCTCAATAGCAACAATCTCAGTACTGACCATTTTACCTTCAAAATTCGGCACATCAAGATTCAAGTTTCTATGATCGAAAGGATCAACAACTTTTTCCTTCAGAAGATCTCCGAGCCATTTTAAATCAATAATAAATCCAGTATCAGGATTTATCTCACCTTTAACTGTTACAAATAATTCGTAATTATGGCCATGCCAATTTTTATTGGAGCATCTTCCAAAAATCTCTTCATTCTTTTCATCACTCCAGTTTGGATTAGCTAACTTATGTGCAGCACAAAATCGTTCTCTTCGGGTTAATGTTAACATCGCAAATTTTTTTAGACTACTAAAATAACATTATTCAACCTGAGAACTGTGATTTTGTAGTAAATTAATTAAACATAATATTTGGGAAAAAATTTCTTCTCGAATACTTATTTTTGCATAAAAATCAACTGATATGATTGTTATCACTGGAGCTGCGGGTTTTATAAGCAGTTGTTTAGTAGCACACTTAAATGAAATAGGATATAAGGAATTAATCCTAGTAGATGACTTTACTAAAAAAGAGAAAAAAGCAAATTTTGAGAATAAGACTTTTAAAGAGCTTATTGATCGAAAAGACTTTACAAAATGGTTAGACAAGAATCATAGCCTAACACAAATGATCATTCACCTCGGCGCAAGAACAGATACCACTGAGTTTGATGAAACAATATTTGCCGAACTAAACGTAAATTATTCTAAATCTGTATGGAATAAATGTGTTGAATACGCTTTACCATTAATCTATGCATCCTCAGCGGCCACCTATGGATTAGGTGAATACGGATATGAAGACAATCATGAAATCTCAGAAAAACTTAAACCGCTAAACCCTTATGGAGTTTCAAAAAACGATTTTGATATTTGGGCATTAAAACAAGAAAAAAAACCATTCTTTTGGGCAGGTTTAAAGTTCTTCAATGTTTATGGGCCAAATGAATTCCATAAAGGAAGAATGGCCTCTGTCATTTTCCATACATTCAACCAAATCCAAAAAACTGGAGCGATGAATCTGTTCCGATCTCATGTTTCTGAGTACAAAGACGGCGAACAATTAAGAGACTTTATCTATGTTAAAGACGTTGTTAAAGTGATTACATTCTTAATGGAAAATCGCCCTGAATCGGGACTTTACAATTTAGGAACAGGTGAAGCCAGAACATTTTATGATTTAGCAGCCAATACGTTTAAAGCATTGAACCTAGAACCTAACATCGGATTTATTGATACGCCAGAAGATATTAGAGATAAATATCAGTACTTTACCGAGGCCAATATTCAGAAACTTTTAAATGCAGGTTACAAAGAAGGTTTTAAAACGCTTGAGGAAGGAGTAAACGATTATGTGACGAATCACTTAATCGAAAATAAAATCTGGTAAGCGATCAAAAATCGCCTACACTTTTCCAACCATAACTGGTTGGATCTCTAAAGCAGATTTGGGTTGAAAACATTATTTTAAATGATTAGTCTGATAATTGAGAAAATTAATCCTTAGATACAATTACCAAGATTGGACTCGCAGCCTCTCCATTTTCCATCGCTGATAAAAGAATCCCTAAAATCGTTTTTCTTATTTGTGTATCCTCTTCGATTAAAAACTCTTTTGCATTTGAAATACTGATACGAACCTTTGCTCCACCTAACCATGAAAGGTCATTAATTTGTTCTTCAAACGTAGCTATATCCCTCGTATACTTCGGAAACTTCAACTCTTTTACCGTAGCTTTAAAAAACAATCTCAAATCAGGTACCTCAGCACCGTCCAACATAATGGTTATGGTCTCCATAAAACAAATTTAATTAAACTCGGACAGAACGGCATAAACCAACAAAAAAAAGCCACTTAAATAAGTGGCTTTTTTTTGTTTTATACTTGAGAACATCTTATCGAACTAACTTCTGATTCGATGGAGTAAAGTTTGTTAATTCAATACCATCTACAGCAGCTTTATATTCGTCCATATTAGGTGTTCTTCCTAGCACAGTTGATAATACAACTACTGGAGTTGACGTTAACAATGACTCCCCTTTCTTTTCATCAGAGTCTTTTACAACTCTTCCTTGGAACAAACGAGTAGAAGTAGCCATTACCGTATCTCCTGGCTCAGCCTTCTCTTGGTTACCCATACAGAGGTTACAACCTGGACGCTCTAAATAAAGCATATTTTCATATTTCGTTCTCGCTGCATTCTTTGGATCAGCATCATTAAACTCAAAACCTGAATACTTCTGTAAAACTTCCCAGTCACCTTCTGCTTTTAATTCATCAACAATATTATAGGTTGGAGGCGCAACAACTAACGGTGCTTTGAACTCTACCTTTCCTTCATTTGCTTCAATGTTCTTTAACATTGCAGCCAAAATCTTCATATCACCTTTATGCACCATACAAGAACCAATGAATCCTAAATCAACCGCTTTATCTCCTCCATAATAAGATAATGGACGAATTGTATCGTGGGTATATCTTTTAGAAACATCAATATTATTTACGTCTGGGTCAGCAATCATAGGCTCGGACAATTGATCCAAATCAACTACAACCTCAGCATAATACTTTGCATTTTCATCAGGACGCAGTGCAGGCTTTTCTCCAGATTTCACCTCATTAATTCTCTTATTCGCTAAGTCTACTAACCCTGCAAGAACTCTATTCTCATTATCCATTCCTTTCTCGATCATGATATTGATACGAGATTTAGCAATTTCTAAAGATTCTATTAAGGTAGCATCTTCTGATATACAAACTGAAGCTTTCGCTTTCATTTCAGCAGTCCAATCAGTAAACGTAAATGCTTGATCTGCAGTTAAAGTACCAATATGTACCTCAATAACTCTACCCTGGAAAACATTTTCACCACCAAATTGAGACAACATTTGTGCTTGAGTTCCATGTACAATATCACGGAAATCCATATATGGCGCCATGCTTCCTTTAAATGTTACTTTAACTGACTCTGGAATCGGCATTGCTGCTTCTCCAGTTGCTAAAGCTAACGCTACAGTACCTGAATCGGCTCCAAAAGCAACCCCTTTGGACATTCTTGTATGGGAATCTCCTCCAATAATAATTGCCCAATCATCAATAGTGATATCATTTAAAACTTTATGGATTACATCTGTCATTGCATGGTACTCCCCTTGAGGATCACGCGCAGTAATTAAGCCAAAATCGTTCATGAACTTCATTAATTTAGGGATATTAGCTTGCGCTTTCTTATCCCAAACCGAAGCCGTATGACACCCTGATTGATATGCTCCGTCAACAATTGGAGAAATTACCGTAGCAGCCATCGCCTCTAATTCTTGCGAAGTCATTAAACCTGTTGTATCCTGAGAACCTACGATATTTACTTCAACTCTTGTATTTGAACCAGCATGTAATATTTTCCCTGGCGTGCTTCCAACTGCATTTCTATTGAAAATTTTCTCTACTGCTGTCAAACCTTGCCCTTCATGAGAAATCTCTTTAGATGGAGCATAAACCTGGGGGGCCTCAACACCTAAAATTTTAGCAGCAGTAGTTTGTAGTTTTTTACCAAATACTACAGCGTACGAACCTCCAGCTTTAATAAACTCAACTTTTTGTGGAGTTAAAGCAGCTGAAATATCTTTTAATTCTTGGTCTCCATTGTATAATTTTTTCTCTTTTGTATTGATGGTTAAAACAGTTCCTGTTTCAACAGAATATTTTTGCTCTAATACCGCATCACCGTTTTCATCTCTCACTGTTTCTCCATTAGCATCCTTTTTGGAAACCCAGTTCTTAAGATCAATTCCAATACCTCCAGTTACACCAACGGTCGTTAAAAAAATTGGCGCGATACCATTCGTACCCGCAATTATTGGAGCGATATTTACGAATGGAACGTAAGGAGAACCAGGGATACCTGTCCATAAAGCCACGTTGTTTACTCCAGACATTCTTGATGAACCCACACCCATTGTTCCTTTCTCAGCAATTAACATTACACGTTTATCAGGATGCTTAGCCTTCAGATCTAAAAGCTCTTGTTGCATTTGCTTATTGTGCTCAAAAATACATTGCCCATGTAATTGTCTATCTGATCTCGAGTGAGCATCTGCTCCTGGCGAAAGCAAATCGGTAGAGATATCTCCCGTTCCTGCAATGAAAGTAACGATATCAATCTTTTCTTCCACTTCTGGTAATTCTGTAAAAAACTCGGCTTTTACATAGCTTTCTAACAAATCTTTAGCAATTACATTACCAGCTTTATAAGCATCCTTTAATCGATTTGTATCTGCATCGTAAAGGAAAACTTGAGTTTTTAAAACTTTAGCTGCAGAAGCAGCTAACCCTTTATTCGAACTCAAAGCTATGTCTAATAAAACTTCAATTGAAGGACCACCCTTCATATGAGACAATAATTCAAAAGCGAACTCCGTAGAAATTTCAGCTACCGTAGATTCACCTAAAATGATCTCTTTTAAAAATTTTGCCTTAACACCCGCAGCACTTGTTGTACCTGGTAACGTTCCATAGATAAAAAACTTTAAACACTGTGCTTTGTTTTCGTTACCCTCTTTTATTTGAGCGATAACTTCGCTTAACAATTCAGCACCGTCTATTGGTAAAGCACCTAGGCCTTGACCTTTTCTATCTTCAATTTCTTGTAAGTATTCCTTATATAATTCAAAAGCCATATGATAATTGGTTTTAGTGAATGTTTATCAAAGTCCGCCAAATATACAAAATCCTTCAACTACCTATCAAAGTATTACCAAGTAAATCGATAGTAAACATTAATTTCATCATTAAATTTATTTAAAACGATAAAATCATTATACGATAGCCTCATACTGAAATTTTAACCATGCCATAAACCATTTTCAATTTCATTTTATAGAACACAAAAAAGCCCAGCAAATAGCTGGGCTTTTTAACATTTTTATGCTAGGAAATTATCCTGCGATTACTTCGAATCCGAATGTTTGAGAAACCTCTCTATGTAATTTAATTTCTGCCTCAAACGAACCAAGCTCAGATGGATTTCCACCTAAAAGTTTTATCGCTTTTCTATCCACTTCAACTCCAGCTAAAGCAAGCGCTTCAGCTACTTGAATGTTGTTAACAGATCCAAAAATTTTTCCTGTTTCACCTGCCTTCGCAGATACTTTTAAGGTTAAACCTTCAATCTTAGCAGCAATCGCTTCAGCATCAGCTTTAAGCTTCGCATCTTTCTTCGCTTTCTGCTTAATTGTTTCTTCGTGCATTTTCTTAGCCGACTCAGTTGCTAGAATCGCTATTCCTTGAGGAATCAAAAAGTTTCTTCCGTATCCATTTTTAACAGAAACGATTTCATCTTTGAACCCTAAAGGTTGCATATCTTTTTTTAATATTACTTCCATCGTTGACTATTATTTTAAGTTATCCGCAACATACGGTAATAAACCTAGTTGACGAGCTCTTTTTACAGCTGTAGAAACCTTTCTTTGGAATTTTAAAGAAGTTCCTGTAATTCTTCTTGGAAGAATTTTTCCTTGTTCATTCAAAAATCTCAATAAAAAATCAGGATTCTTGTAATCAATATGCTTGATTTTTTGCTTTTTGAATCTACAATATTTTGATTTCTTAACCTCTATCGATGGAGGCGTTAAATATCTTACGTCGTCTGCCATGATTATTAAGCTTTAGATGTTTTAGCGTTTTTTCCTTTCTTATTAAACTCAATAGCATGCTTATCCAACTTAACCGTTAAAAAACGTAGGAGTCTTTCATCTCTGTTGTAAGCAATTTCTAGTTCTCCAATCGCATTCCCTGGAGCTTTAAATTCGAATAAGTGATAGAAACCTGTTGATTTCTTTTTAATTGGATAAGCTAGTTTCTTAAGCCCCCAATTGTCTTCATTCACTATCTCGGCACCTTTTTCCTTCAAAAAGGTTTTGTAATCGTTCACCGTTTCTTTTAGCTGTTCGTCAGAAAGAACCGGAGTCATTACAAAAATAGTTTCGTACTGATTCATTTGTTAAACAATTTGGTTATTAATAAAATCCCGAATTTTTTCGGACGACAAATATAGCATTAAAAACGTAAAGAGTAAAGTATAAATAAGAATTATTACATAACGAGTGAAACCAAGTAAAAGGCAAGTCTCATCTTAGGAATTATATTAGCGCTAGATTACATATTATCAGAGTAAGAAAAGACAATCTATTTTTATAAATTATCCCATTTAGTATTCAATTTTTCTAACTCCTCCGTTACCTTTTCCCACTCTTGCATCTTTGCAAACAAATCATTTTCTAATCGATTAAAACGAGCGAACAGATCAGGGTCATAGTCAGCACCTTTTTTATTCATTTCTAATTCAAGGATCTCCTTTTGTTGATCTAATTCATTCACTTTTCGTTCAGCATTTGCCACCTTTTTTGCTACCTTTTTTATTAAGGCCTCCAGTTCTTTTTTTTGATCATTCCCTTCAACCCTCTTTTCCTTTTGAGGCTTTTTAGATTTAGAAAAATGCGTATTTAACTCATTAAGTTGACTAATCTTTCGTTGCTGCAGAAAAAAATCAATCCCACCGGCATATTCTTTAACACATTTGTTTTTAAATTCATACACCTTATCCACTAAACCTCTCAAAAACTCACGATCATGGGAAACTACTAAAACTGTTCCGGCATAATTTAACAATGCCTCTTTTAAAATTTCTTTTGATGGAATATCAAGATGATTCGTTGGTTCATCCAATACAAGAAAATTATAGGGCTCTAAAAGAAGTTTGCATAAGGCAAGCCTCCCTTTTTCTCCTCCCGATAAAACACTTACTTTTTTATCAATATCCTCTCCTCTGAAAAGAAAAGCACCTAATAAATCTCTAATTTTTGTTCGGATATCACCTCGAGCAATTTCATCTATTGTTTCAAAAACCGTTTTCGTTAAATCCAGTTCCTCTGTTTGATTTTGCGCATAGTAACCCAAATTAATATTATGCCCTAATTCTATTTTACCACTTCCATCAACAGCACCCACTATCATTTTAGCTAATGTTGATTTCCCCTCACCATTCTTTCCAACAAACGCTAATTTTTCCTGACGCCCAATGATGAAATCTACATTTTCCAAGATACTTTTCTCCCCATAAGACTTTGAACACCCCTTTAATGTAACCACCTGCTGACCTCCTCTTGGCGGCTCTGCAAAACGAATCTTCATCGTTTCTACAACTCGCTGATCAACCTCAATTCGTTCCATCTTCTCCAGCTGTTTAATCTTATTCTGGACAGCGCTGGCTTTAGTGGCCTGAGCTCTGAATCGTTCAATAAATCGCTCCAGTTGAGCAATCTCACGATCTTGGTTTGCTTTTGCAGCCCTTTGTAATTCAAACAATTCTTCTCTTTGACTAAGGTATTTTGAATACCCACATTTAAAATCATAAATACGCCCTCCATTTATTTCTATTGTCCGAGATGTAACATTATCCAAAAATTCCTGATCATGAGAAATTAACACTAAAATGCCAGAATAATTTTGAAGATACTTTTCCAACCAATCAATCGATTCAATATCTAAATGATTCGTTGGCTCATCCAAAAGAAGAGCATCGGGTTGTTGCAAGAGAATTTTTGCCAATTCAACCCGCATTCGCCAACCACCACTAAATTCTCGTATATTTTGATCGAGTTCATTTTGATTAAACCCCAGTCCAAGTAAAATTTTATCTACATCACCAGCATTTTGAGCCGAACCACTCATTTCAAGAGTTGCTCCAAGATCTGAAATTTTTTGAATCAATTCAGAATACTCATCACTTTCAAAATCAGTTCTTGTTTCTAATGCTTTTGAAATTCGGTCATATTCTATTTCCATATCAGATTGATCAGCAAACGCTTTCATTGCCTCTTCACGAACAGAATGATCACCTTGAATACCTAAATCTTGCCTTAGGTAGCCAACATTGAATGTTTTAGGAATAACCAGGTTCCCCGAATCATACTCAATATCACCAGTAAGCAACTTAAGTAAAGTAGACTTCCCTGCTCCATTCTTTCCTACTAAACCAACTTTCGCTCCATTCTTTAATTGGAAAGACACCTTTTTAAATAAATACTGTCCATTAAAAGAAATTGCAATATTTTCTACAGAAATCATAGTACAAAAATAGGCATTGAAAAGCACTAAAAGTAAAGTGAGGAAGACAAATATAAAATCAGTAATAACTGCATATAATATCCAAAACTATTTTCTAAAAATGACAATTAAGTATATAACTCCAAGGCCATTGACTTTAAAATACGAACAAGACTCAATGTTTTTAACCCAATCATTAAACCAATAACTTTATAAATAGAATAACTAATTGTTCCAACGGAAATAGCCAAAAGAGGTAAAAAGAGCTGTTCTCTTCTCCAAAAAATAGTATTTTTCATTTCTTTACATTTTGGAAAACAACGAAACAACATTTATCGTATTTGATTTAGATTGTTAAGTTCTGTTAAACAATTTATAATTTTACGATATGTTAAAGAAGAACTGGGTTTTACCCCTTTTTACACTTGGTTTAGTTTGCGTCACCTTTTTAATCTTCAAAAGTGTACTATCCTACATATTGATTTCAGCTGTTATTGCATTAATTGCCAGACCATTATTTAGCAGAATTAAGAAACTGAATATTGGTAAATTATCAATTAGTCCAGGTATAGCCTCATTAAGCGCCATACTTAGTATCTATGCAGTAGTATTTGGACTCATAATGATTTTTGTACCTGCTGTTGTGAAAGAAGCTCGAATCATCACCGAAATTAATCCATCTGATGCTGTGCAAGCTATACAAGAGCCTGTAAAAAATATAGAACAGCTTTTAAACACATTCACCGATCAACCAATCTCTCTTCAAAAATATTTCACCGAAAAAACGTCATCAATTATTAATATTTCTGCCGTTTCGAGCTGGATAAATACATTTACCGCCTTTACAGGAAACCTTTTCATTTCTTTTTTCGCAATTACCTTTATTACCTTCTTTTTTCTAAAAGATTCCAAAATAATCCTTAAAAATATATATGCAATTATCCCGTTTGAATTCAGAGATGAAACAGACCATGTTTTATCCAAGGTTAAAACAAAACTCACGCGTTACTTTATTGGTATATGTATTGAAACGCTTTTAGTATTTACGCTAAATGCGATAGGGCTATTTGCGATTGGTGTTGAAAATTTCCTGATAATCGCCTTATTTGCAGGAGTCATAAACGTAATCCCTTTCATCGGTCCCTTAATTGGAATACTTTTTGGGTCAATTATCTTAATCACAACCAATTACACACTTGATTGGAGTACCGAAATAATGCCCATGATTGGTTATATATGCGGAGTGATGATTATCACACAACTTCTAGATAATTTTATATTTCAACCCCTTATTTTTTCTAATAGCGTTCAAGCACATCCTCTTGAAATATTCTTAGTTATTTTAATTGCAGGGAATATTTATGGAATCCTAGGAATGATGGTCGCCATTCCTACCTATAGTGTTTTACGCGTAATAGTTAAAGAGATAAGAAATAGCTCAAAAGTATTAAATGATATTTACAATACTACTGAATAATATAGCGTATAAATACACCTGCACCAAAAACTTGCGAAAACTTATTGTCCATTCCTGTCACTTTTTGTAAAGGCATTACATTGTACATTCCCGTAGCATCTATCCCAAAACACCATGTCTCAGCAAACAAATATTCTGCACCTAAACGAACATCAGGTCCAAGAATAAAACTGCTTTCATTATTGGTGTTATCTGGATCTCTATAATAACCGCTATGAACACCAAACCCATAACTCCACGTAACAGATTTTGACTGCAAATTAGCATTGTGAATTTTATTTCTAATATTTAGGGTAGCAATTAATTCACCACCTTGAAGTTCTTGGCTATATGATCCAACAGCATCCGTAACTAAAAATAATTTAGGCGCTAGAAAATGCTTATAACTCAAACCAACTCCTCTTAATCCACCGCGAACCCCAATAGAATTAACATATTGAGCTGAAACAGATAGAGATAAAAATAGTGCAAGGTAAACAAATAACTTTCTCATAGGATTCATATACATTTTATAATTCTTAAATGAAGCTATGATTAAATATACTACATCATTCCTAATTCCCCATCTAATATTCCCATAAGTCCTGTTCAAATTCAAAAATTTCATGCTCAATATCTTTAGATTCCAACAGTAAATCTACCCCTGTTTTATAACTAGCAATCCCCCTATGAAACACATTACTTTCCTTATACACGTAAGAAGAAAACCTTCTTTTCATAAATAAATGATCATAAGTAATAATAGCAGACGGGTTGCGCGAGTTAAACATAGCCGTGGAACTCATTGGGATCCTTAGTTCAGGAAAATATAACCAAATCAACGGTTTTTCCCCCTTATATTCTCCCATCTCATCAAATTTTTCTTGAACAAGGCATAATCCAATAATACGCACATTCATGACAGAACGTTGATTATCGAAAAACCATTCTTCTTTAATCCTTAACCGTTTTACGGATGCAAAATCAAAAGGATTATCCACTGACTTTGTAATTATTTCCCCTTCGTCATTTTCATACGATATTTCCTCCTTAGTAAAGGATTTATCAACAACTTCTGATTTCGTTAAACGTACAGTAAATTCATCATCAATAACATCATATGCGGTTAGATTATATTCCGTATAATCACAAGTGAGTGCATCCATTATCATTTGCACAAAACTTGTTCTGGAGGTAATCGCCTCTATTGGAAAATATAATGGATGATTGATCTTTTCTCTTAAATCAAGAATACGCCATGTTCGCTTACTCCACATTACATCCGCCTGCCTTAATGGGGTATAAGGGACAAAACGCAATGATCTATGATGAGGAGTGTATAAACCATCTCTTACAGAACCAGACTTAGGCAGGCAAAACTGGGCAATTGACGTTTGAAAAAAAAGGAGTGACCCTAAAAAGAACAATTTATTCATAGCTACTTTTTATACTCATAAGGAAAAAACAAAAAAAAGTAACAGTGTCGCGAATAAAATTAATTTGACATAAAATTCGAGCAAAAAAAAGGGGGCTCATAAGAGACCCCAATAAATAGTTTATCAACACATTTTAATACTCCCAAAGATCCTGTTCAAATTCAAAGATCACGTGTTCTATTCTTTTTGATTCTAATAAAAGATCTAAACTCGCTTTATAGGTATCTATTTTACGATCATATACATTAGACTCCTTATAGATGTATGAGCTAAATTTTCGTTTCCAAAAAATATCCTCTAAAGTTCTCCTTTCAGCGTCATTACTTGGATTGTAAACAGGTACAGTAGAAAAAGCAAGTCGAGCCTCAGGAAAATAAATCCAAAACAACGGCATTTCACCTTTATACTCTCCCATCTCATCAAATTTTTCCTGAACAGGACACATTCCAATTATTCTCGGTTCAAGAACTGATTTTTGATTATCAAAGAACCATTCCTCTTTCATCCTATATCGTTTTACCGCATGAGGAGCAAACTCTTCCTTAATTGGAAGGGGTTTTAAATCACCAAATTCATCCTCTACAAATTCTGTATCCACTTTTGTTGTTTTCTGTTCCACCTCTGCAACAGTTAATCGAACCGTGAATTCATCATCCAACACGTCATAAGGTGTAATAGTCACTAATGCATCAGGATTGATTACAGACTCATAAATCAATTGAGTCATACTCTGACGATCCATAATTTTCTCAGTAGGATAATACAATGGATGGTTAATCTTTTCTCTTAAATCAAGTACACGCCAAATTCGTTTTAACCACATCACATCAGCTTCTCTTAGCGGAGTGTACGGGATAACTCTCTTGGCTGGATGATGTTCACGCACATAAATACCATCCAAAACTTCTTGTTGGGCTTGTGCAAAATTAGAGCAAAACACTCCTGCCAACATTAAAATTGCAACTAGTTTAATCGATTTCATAACACACACATTTTAAAAACTAAACCTTCCGTTCAAAATAATTGAACGGAAGGCAAGATATTTTGTTCTATTATTACTTTACCTTAAAAATTAAAGAAGGTACTTTTCTGGCACCACCGGGCATACTAACCTTAATTTCTTCAAAGTAAATACGTGACCCACGACCAACTTTCATCAAAATTTTCTTCATCGCAGGAGTTAATTTATTGTTGCTTGATTTAAATGACATAAGGTCAGATCCAACTTTCACAGTTAGTGTAAATTGTTTCACCTTCACACTTAAATCAAAATCAAAGTTTTCCATCTTTGCATCAACGCGTTGAATAGCTTTCAACTTACCTCTTGAGATAATCCCTTCTTTTGATCCTAAAACCGATGCAGCAGGATCTGGAAGTCGTTTTACTCTGAAGTTCGCTTTACCTAAAACAGCATTAGAGTTTTTGTTTTTCACAACTACATCAACTCCTTTCCTATTTGTAGGTTTAGCAGGTCGAACAATGTATGAACCCGCTTTTTTATCAGCTTTAAAGGATAAACCAGGGGCAGAAATTTCAATATCTGAAATAGCAACACCTGGAGCGGAAACGGAAACAGGATTCGGTACACCTACATAGAACACAGACATTTTAGTCGCTGCAACTGTAGCAGTAGGTTCAGCAACCATGTAGCTAGATTTGAACTTAGTAAAGAAAGTACCTTTAGAGTTTTTGTTTTCAATAACACCAGTTATCGTTTGAGCACCAACTTCAGTTGTGTACTCTGAGAAAAGACCTCCACCTTTACCGTCACCTCTTAACTCTGTATATTCACCAATCATAGGCACTTTTGCTTTCACACCTGGTGGATATGTTTTTTGGTTAAGATTACCAAAAACCGTAGTATCTACAGTTCCAACATAGATTTTAGAAGCAGCTTTACTGTTGTAAGCAGCCAAAAATATTTTTCCTTTTACAGTATCATTTTTTAATACGTAACCATTTTCAAATTGAACAACACCTTTAGATTTGTCAACAACCATTCCAGAACCGTCCATTTTAGAAGCAATTGAACCAATAACATCAGATTCCGCGTTTTTAACATAGGATTGCCATAATGTTAAGTTTGCAGCAACAGCTGCTAACGGAATATGTTCAGAAAGCCTTGAAACCCACGTAACATCAGGACCATCAACTTCTAAAGGATTAGGCCCAACTTCTGTATCGAACAACGCTTTATATCGTTCAACAAGAAAGTCATTGCTTTCATCACCATCGTTATTTAAGATATCAATAACCATGTCTCTAAACTCATCCATCGACTTTTTAAGCGCAACAGCCTCTGGACTAGGCTCTCCACCTGGTACATAAAACTGACCACCTAAATCTTGATTATCTTTATTTAATGGAATTCCGTTTTCAAATAAAGCCCTGTAGGTTTCACTACCAACAGTATCCTCTACAGACATAAACTCCTCGGACAATCCTCCAAACAATCGAACCTTGTGATTAGCCATCATTTGAACAACTTCTCTTGATTTTTCCTTTATTTTATTGGCTTTAGCCTGAACTTCTTTGTACGATTCACTTGATGCAGCAGCTTTATCAATCAACGTGTAATACGAAGCATTGGCCTTTTCGAAACTTTGTACCGTTTTCGTTATACCATTATCAAGCGATACAAAAGCATTTAATAAATCTTTAGATGCATTCATCGCAAGCATTGCTAATAATACGAGGTACATCATACCAATCATCGCCTGCCTGGGGGTTTGTTTTCCTCCTGCCATAATTCTAAATTTTTAGATTAATAATTAAATTATACGAATGATTGAAATTACGCTTGACCTCCTGCAATAGTCATTGCAGATAACATATTACCGTATACTGTATTCAACTTAGATAAATTTTCACCTAACGCAGCTACTTCAGTTTTGTACTTCTTAGTATCCTCAACTGAATCGGATAAATTAACCAATAACTCATTTATGTTTTGTTGAATATCAGAAGACAACTTCATTGAACCATTATTAGCTTCAATTTGTTGTTCATACACAGTATTTAACTCTCCAAGATTTTTTGTCATAGCCACTAATTGTTCAGCATATGAAGCACTTTCACCTTGAAGGTCGGTAATTCCTGAAATTGATTCAGAAGCTTTATCGTAAGCTTCAGACATTTTATCTACTTTTTGTGAAGCACTTTCCATAGAGCTTAATAACCCTTCAGTAGCTTGACTTGCATCACCAACAGAATTTAGGTTTTGAGCAGTTTCTCCAAAGTTTCTTAAACCTTCTCCTAACGATTCAATTAAATCTCCTCCAATGTTCGCGTCCATTAACATTTGATCTAATTTTTGGGATACAGAATCCTCGCTTTCAGCAGTTGTTGCAACTGAGCTTGAGGAAACTCCCTCTTCGTCATGTGCTTCTAACTCGTCATCATGCTCTTCGTCATGAGAAACAGCTAATTCTGGATAAACTAAAGACCAATCTACCTCCATGTGTGGTGGTTCGAATGCTCCTAATATAAATAATATTGCTTCAATTGATAGACCTCCAATAAGTGCAATTGTTGCACCGGGCCAGTGTTGAATTTTGAACATCGCTCCTACAATTACAATTGCAGCACCGAAACCGGTTACCATGTTCATCATCTTTTTCTTTTTGTAACTACCTGACATAACTAAACTGATTTAAAAAAAATTAACAAATTGATTAAAATATAGTGTACTTAAAATATAAGTCGTGTTAAGATACGTGTTTTAAACTTTAAAAGCAAGGCACTAGACCGTTCAGATATGTGATTAATACACCTGAGAATCTCTCGTGTCGCCTTTCTTACGCCCTAAATAAGTTTCTACACATCGATAACCTACATAGCATTTAGAGGTATCTTGATATTCATAGGTTCTTGCACCTGTTTGCATGTAATACCCTATATCTTTCCATGAACCTCCACGAATTGTTTTCCGTTTTAATACGGGAGGATCTGCATCATTAGCTTGGTACCTGTAATCCATATTGTAGTCATGCGCAAAGTTATATGCCGCCTCTTCAAAAGAATTTGCTGTCCATTCAGACACGTTTCCTGCCATATCATATAATCCAAATCCATTTGGCCAATAATGCGCAACAACAATCGTATGCATTCCTCCGTCATCTACATAATTTCCTCGTAGGGGTTTAAAGTTACCTAGGAAACACCCTCTTCTATTTCGGATATATGGACCTCCCCATGGATATGGAGATTGATCAAAGTTCCCTCGAGATGCATATTCCCATTCAGCTTCTGTTGGAAGTCTAAAATCATTTACAATTACTTTACCTCTAGCTCTTCTAAAATCGTTCATTAGATGGGTTCTCCAAATACAGAAAGCAGTTGCTTGCTTCCAAGAAACACCCACAACAGGATAATGATCATAAACAGGATGCCAAAAATACATCTGGGTCATTGGTTCATTCCATGAATAGGTAAAGTCATGCACCCACGAAAGCGTGTCAGGATAAATATTAATAACTTCCCGCTGAATAAAATCACTTCTATCGGTAATTCCCTCTCGATACTTCCAAGACTCTGTTGAAGCTGAAGCATTTTTTATATCAGGATGACTGTATCGATTTACTTTTTGGGACGCTGTTTTAAAATCAATCCACCAATATTCATAATTGAATTTTCTCGCATCTAATTGCTTTCTTTTATAAAATCGCTCATCATTCTCACCATAAAACAAACTAGAAAGTACTTCACTGTAATCTTCGTTGTCCCAAGGAATTCTACGCCAATTTAAAAGTTGATTATATTCCCCTTCATTAATGTAGAATTTATCTGGTTCCTCCTCTCCTAATAAGGATAACGCAAGAGAATCTCTCACATGATAAACAAATTGACGATATTCATCATTTGTAATTTCAGTTTCATCCATGTAATAGGACTGAACAGACACCACTTTTTTCTGAGACGTTAATGCAAATGTAATCTCTTGATCACTGGGCCCCATATGAAAGGAACCAAGCGGAATAAATAACATTCCATAAGGATCCTCTTGGAAAAACGGCTCCCTAAAAGTACCTACCAGCTCACCATTTGCACTTGGTTTACAACCAGTTAAAACTGCAGCTACTAATACCACACTACTTAAAAGCAACTTTTTCATACTACACGAGTTTTTAATCCGCAAGGCGGAAAATTAAAACATTTTTTCTAATAAATCAACCTTACTACCATTTACACACACACAAACTCCTTTAATAAACGGCAGATTAATTCATTTGTTTCAGCTCCCTTTTTTATAAAAATAAAGGGTCTACATAAATATCAAAATCTGGTTTTGGTGGCGGGATTACACATAAACCGATGTATAACTCAGCCGAACCAATACTTCTATTATTGTCATTTACATCTTGCACATTCCCTGCTTCATTCCAGGTTGTAAATGTTCCTCTATTTTTTAATGCCTGCATGGTGAAATCATATGCTAAACCAATTTTTAAGGGTTGTTTAGGGGCTTGATCTGTTCCTCTTGGCACATAAAAACCTACATTGGTTACAAATGCATCCGTCACCCGGTAAGAAGCTCCCAACCACAAAGCACTGTTAAATTCAGCAGTAAGATTGACATCCATTTGCGTGGAGGTTAAATCCGTTTTAACCAACATATTTGGCTTTAAAATTAAAGATCTATTCACAAAATAACTGTACCCAGCGGTTATGTACGCATGTTGACGAATCTCAGGTGTAGCCGTACCTAATTTAATCTTTTGTGGAAGTAATTTCTGTCCTGAAACTCCAAAATACAATCCATTTCCTGAATTAATCGGTTTGTAATAAAAAATTCCAAACCCTAAATCAATCCCCATATCACTCGGATTACCACTTAAATCAATACTTGGATCTAGTTGATTCACTGCTTTAGTAATTCCTGACATTGCACGTTGAAGGACTCCAACATCTACACCAATCCCTAATTTAGCACCATTACTTCCTACATTGAAATGATAAGCTCCATTTAATTTGAAATTAATATTATTTTCAAAACCAATCTTATCATACATTAATACACCTCCAATACCAAAGTTACTCACAGGAGATAAAGGCGAACTAAAATTTAACAAACCTGTTTCAGGTCTTCCCTCAAAACCAAACCATTGCTCTCGAGCAATTAAGTCAAAACAGCGCATTCCTTTGATTCCTGCGGCACCAGGATTTATAGCACTATTTATGAACATGTTTTGCGAAAACTGAGCGTCTTGTTGGGCAGTTAAACTACATGCGGCAAACAACACTATCACTCCTATTAAAACTCTTTTCATTCTAATATCTTTTCGTTTTTAATCTTGGAATCAACTGTAAACAACCGATAAATCTAGTCATAATTTTTATGGTAGCAAAATACTCCCTTTTACACGACCTATTAAATCAATGATTTTGTTCCCTGTTTTCCAATTGATTTTGAATTTATAATGCACGCCTGTTAAAAAAGTCACACTTTTTTTTCAAATTTAATTACCAAGTCCTTACTTAAGACGAATCTTGCAGAGAAAAGTTCTATTTTTGCACCATGGCAACACAAGAAGAAGTTTTTAAAAAAGTAACCTCTCATGCAAAAGAATTTGGCTTTGTATTTCAATCCAGCGAGATCTATGATGGATTGAGTGCAGTTTATGATTACGGTCAAAATGGTTCTGCTCTCAAAAAAAACATTAAAGAATATTGGTGGAACGCTATGGTTCAACTACATGAAAACATTGTTGGAATTGATGCGTCGATTTTCATGCATCCTACTACATGGAAGGCTTCTGGCCATGTGGATGCATTTAATGATCCTTTAGTAGATAATAAAGACTCTAAAAAAAGATATCGTGCGGACGTATTGGTTGAAGAGTACATTGAAAATAAATTAGTAGCCAAAATCAATAAGGAGGTAGCTAAAGCGTCTAAAAGGTTTGGAGAATCATTTGATGAAGCACAATTCAAATCTACCAATCCAAGAGTTTTAGGATACCAGGAAAAAATTAAGGAGGTTGAAAACCGACTTAAGCAAGTGCAAGAGGATGAAGATATGACTGGATTCAAGCAGTTAATTGAGGATTTAGAAATTGCCTGCCCTATTTCAGGAAGTAAAAACTGGACGGATGTTCGACAGTTCAACCTAATGTTTTCCACTGAGATTGGTTCTGTTTCGGAAGGAGCAAATACAATTTACCTCAGACCTGAAACTGCACAAGGGATTTTTGTTAATTACCTGAATGTTCAAAAAACCAGTGGTATGAATTTACCGTTTGGAATTGCTCAGATCGGAAAAGCCTTTAGAAACGAAATTGTTGCTCGACAATTTATATTTAGAATGCGTGAGTTCGAACAAATGGAAATGCAGTTTTTTGTTCGACCTGGTGAGCAAGAAAAATGGTACAAATACTGGAAAGACATAAGGATGAATTGGCACAAAGCTATTGGTTTCCCTGATGGATCTCATAGATTCCATGATCATCTTAAATTGGCACACTATGCTGATGCCGCAGCAGATATTGAGTTTAAATTTCCATTCGGTTTTAAAGAATTAGAAGGGATTCACTCAAGAACAGATTTCGATTTAGGTGCGCACGAAGAATATTCTAAAAAGAAATTAAGATATTTTGATCCTGAAACAAACGAAAGTTATGTACCTTATGTTGTAGAAACTTCGATAGGATTAGATAGAATGTTTCTAGCCGTTTTATCAACAGCTTATGAAGAAGAAAAATTAGATGACGGTTCAGAGCGCATCGTTTTAAAATTCCCTCCTTTTCTTTCGCCATATAAAGTGGCTGTTCTTCCTTTAATGGGTAAAGATGGATTAGATGAAAAAGCAAAATCGATTGTAAACACTTTAAAATTTGATTTTGAGTGCACATACGATCAAAAAAGTAAAATTGGAAAGCGCTACAGAAAACAGGATGCAATTGGAACTCCTTTCTGTGTGACCGTAGATTATCAAACTTTAGAAGATAACACTGTTACGTTAAGAGAGAGAGATTCTATGGAACAGAAAAGAGTGGCTGTTCACGAACTCGCAAACATCCTATCGGAGCATGTTAATATGAAAAATGTACTCAAGAAGTTAGTGTGATTTGGAACAACATTTTTTAAATAAGCCAAGTATTTCACTTGGCTTATTTGTTTGAACCTCACAAGATTTTTAGAATCAAAAACATATTTAACATCTCTTAACAGTGACTTTTTTGAAACGTTAGCACTAACCTGTGTTATTAACTATAAACACAGGATATGAAAACAAAAATCACCTTTTTATGTGTAATAATTTGCATTGGCCTCAATGCACAGATAATTAATAATGCTTTTAATCGATCAACAGAATTTGGATCTAACAGAAAAGAATCCGTTTCTGTTTCCGGAAATCAATTGAATATTAAAACTAGAGTTATTTTTAATGCACTACCTGACGGATATCACGTGACGTATACCTCAACTGACATCAGTTCGACAATAGAGGATTTAGAAAATAAAACCACTGAAAAACGGAATTCGATCATTAAAGATCTGAAGAAGTTAAAATTACAGAAAAATGATGTTTTAGTTGATGTTATAGGACTTGACCCCATATATAGTTTAACACCTGATTCAGCTCATTTGAATAAACCCTCAGGCTACAAATCAACCCATAATTTCACCTTTAAAATTGACGACATTTCAATAATTGATCAGTTATCAAGAGTTTGCTTTGATCATGAAATTTACGATTTGATTGATATAGTCCCTTTTATTCATTCAAGCAAAGCCATTGAAGATTCTTTGTCTTCTAAAGCCATTGAGGTGTTAAACGATAAGAAGCAACTTGCTAGAGATATAGGATTTGAAATATCGGATGGTAAACCTTTTTTCGAAAAAAGAAAAAACACCATTTATCCAAGTGAGCGCTATTTAAAATCATATATTAACAATGCCAGTTTATATAAACATCATATAGCACAGAATTCATCAATTAGTTACAATAGAAGGGTTGAAATAGATGCTTATTACAACCTTGATTTAAGGGATGCAGATTTTGTCTTCAATGCACAGGAAGTAAAACCAGTGGTTCAATTTATTTATGAAATTGATTATGGTTTTGTGAAAAGAGATCGCGAAGAAGAGGCTAGACTAAAAGAGGAACGTAAAGAGAGAGCTAAAGAGAAGAAAAATATTTTTATCCTGGACAAAAATGGAAAAATGAGGGAGGTTAAATTTTAACCTTCCCAAATATTTTGTTTTTCTAATTTAAGTTGATTCCCAAAAAAAACTTTCGTGCTTTTCTCAAACGAGTCAGTATAGTCAGAAACATAAAAATGATGATTTACTGTTTTATTAGTTGAAAGAAGTGACAATTGAAGCAACTGATTTTGAACGGCAAGCGCTACAACTTTTGCACTATTTACAATTGCTACTACCTGGCCACTTTGTTGATAATATTGCTGAACTTCCGTTTCAATTAATGGATAATGGGTGCACCCTAACACAAGGGCATCAATATTCTTTAAAACATCTTGTGATAAATATTGGTTTATAACCGATTGTGATATTGAATTATTGAAAAATGCTTCCTCAATCATTGGAGCCAGTAAAGGCGTCGCTAATGAAAGTACATCAATATCGGGATTCAGCGCATTAATTTTTTGCGGATAAACATTGGCTCCGATCGTACCTTTAGTAGCAATTACCCCTACTCGTCGAAAAGTGGAGGAATTTAAAAATGCAGCAACAGGTTGAATCACGTCTATTAAAAGAACGTCTTTAGGCAAAAAAGCACTTAAATAACTTTCGGCAAGTGCAGAGGCTGTATTACATGCAACAACAATTGCTTTACAATTTTGTTGTAATAAAAATGTTGCTATTCCTTCTGCGTAAGACTTAACAGCCTCCTCTGATTTATCTCCAAATGGAAAATGTGCTGTGTCTCCAAAATATATTAATTGTTCGTTTGGTAATAAATCGGAAATGGCCTTTGCTACCGTGAGACCACCAATTCCACTATCAAATATTCCTATTGGTTGATTCTTTGTCATATTAAACTGCTGCGTCAGGATATTGATTAAAAACCTCCTCTATTTCTTGTAGTAACGATTCAGGAAGTTCAAGATATGCGGACTCGATATTCTCTTGTAGCTGACTCATTTTGGTGGCTCCAATAATTGTAGTGCTCACAAAAGGCCTACTCATTACAAAGGCGAGCGATAATTCTGCCAAAGACAACCCATTCTTTTGAGCCAATTCTTTAAATGCCCTTACTGCACCTTGGGCGTGCGGATTCAAAAACCTTCCGAATATCGGATAGAGCGATAAACGAGCTCCTTTTGGTTTTGCTCTATCCAAATACTTCCCTGTTAATGCACCAAATGCCAAAGGGCTATATGCCATGAGCCCAATCCCTTCAAATTGCGATACTTCAGAACCACCATATTCATAAAGTCTATTGAGTAAACTATATGAATTTTGAGTAGTTATTGGTTTAGGTAGTCCATATTGCTCACATAATTGAATCAATTTCATCATACCCCAGGCCGTTTCATTGGAAAGCCCCCAATATTTAATTTTCCCAAACTCTATTAATTCTGTTATTGTTTCCAAAACAGCCATAAAGTTGTGTTTGTATCCTATATTTTGATCCCAAGGATAGATTCTTGTTCCAAATTTATTGTTGGCACGTTCTGGCCAATGCAACTGATAAAGATCAACAAAATCCGTTTTCAATCGTTTTAAACTACCATCAATAGCCTGATTTATTTGTTGCTTTGAGAAATCGGGACCATTTCGGATCCATTTTATTCCCTTACCAACAACTTTTGTGGCAAGATAAACCTCATCCCTTTTTCCTGATTCATCTAACCAATTTCCAATAATTTTTTCTGTGTCCCCTTGAGTTGCAGCCTTTCCTGGAACGGGATACATCTCTGCGGTATCAAAAAAATTAACCCCTTTTTCAACAGCGTAATCCATTTGAGCAAATGCTTCGTCTGGATTGTTCTGCTCACCAAATGTCATCGAACCAAGGCATATTTTACTTACCTCTAGCGATGACAACCCTAATTTGTTTTTTTTCATAGTTCAGCCTCTACAGTCGCATTCCCCGATACAGTATATAGTTTACCGTTGTTTAAATCCGTGCACAAATATCGTGTTCTTCTCTTTGTTAATAATTGAAAAATTCTACCATTCTCCAACTTAAATTTACTTTGCTCAGCAAGATCTGCCACCTTTTTTTTCCCTTTTTCTTCTTCTTTGTATGGAAATGAACTCGCTCTCGGATAATTAATATATTGGTTTACTAAACGCAATTCCTCCTTACTAAAAGACACTCTTGATTTAGCTTCTTCTAATAAATAAACATACATGCTCTTCCATTCCTGACCATGAGAGACTACTTTTCCTTTGTACTTGTCAAAACATTTTTTATGTGCAAGTTCATGAATGAACGTAATTAAAAATTGAATAGGTGACAAATCAATATTTACGCTAATGGCGTGTGATTTTTGCTGATAATTGTAGCGATAATCACCTAATTTTGATTTTCTTGGAGGTGATAATTTTAAGTGGATGCACCCATTCTTTATTTCATGAATGATGTATTTTTGAAAATCAAGGGGTAAAAAATTAATATTCAAATTGCTTCTGTTCAATAGTCTGCTTTTTACTAAATGTTGGGCACTCATCACATTTATCTTTGTTACTCTTACAGGAAAATTGACCGATCCCAAGAACGATAACAATGGAAACTATAATTGGTTTCATTTTCAAATTTTAGTATTAAGATAAATAATATTCACGGCTTTCATTGTAATAAACAACTAAATATTACAGAGGTTCAAAAGCAATTGTTATTTTTGACTTTTGTCTTATGAAGAATAATTACGCAATAATAATGGCCGGTGGAATCGGAAGCAGGTTTTGGCCATTTAGTACACATACAAAACCAAAACAATTTTTAGATATTTTAGGAACAGGAAGAAGTTTAATTCAACTTACCTTTGACCGGTTATCTAAAATTTGTCCTCAGGATCAAATTTTCATTGTAACTAATGATGATTATCAATCACTCATTCGTGAACAACTTCCTGAAATCCCTGAAAACAATATTTTGTTTGAGCCTGTTCGAAGAAATACGGCTCCGTGCGTAGCTTATGGTTGTTATAAAATACATGACAAAAATCCCAATGCTAATATTTTAGTTGCTCCAAGTGATCATTTAATCATGAATGAAAGTGATTATTTGGCAGTGATAAAAAAGGCATTCAAAGCATCGAGTGAAAATGATATCCTAATTACTTTGGGAATCACCCCTACCCGACCTGATACTGGATACGGCTACATACAAGCTACAGACGAAACTCTTGGTTCAGAAAGTAGACTTTTAAAGGTGAAAACCTTTACTGAAAAACCTGATAAAGCATTGGCTGAAGTATTTTACGAAAGTGGCGATTTTTCATGGAATTCTGGAATGTTTATTTGGAGTTCTAAAAGTATTGTAAAATCATTTGAAACAAACATGTTAAATATCCATGAATTGTTCAAGGAAGGATTCGGAAGTTACAGCACTGAAAAAGAACGCGACTTTATAAATGAAATATATGCACAATGTGTGAATATCTCTGTTGATTATGCCATATTAGAGAAAGCCGATAATGTATTTGTTCTGCCCTGTGATATAGGATGGACGGATTTAGGAACATGGGGATCACTTTTTAATCGCGTAGACAAAGATGAAAAAGACAATGCCATTGTTGGAAAAAGTGTAAAGGTTTATAACAGTTCTAATAATATGATTTCTAATCCAACAGATAAGCTTATGGTAATTGACGGATTAGATAACTTCATTGTTGTAAATACGGAAGATGCGCTTTTAGTATGTAAGAAAGATGACGAACAAAAGATAAAACAGTTTGTTACGGATTTAAATTCCACAAAAAAATATAAGAAATACATTTAATGCGACTTGCTCTAGACGCTGGTAATTCCTTTATTAAAGTAGGACTCTTTAATAAAGAGACTCTGATAAAACACACCCAATTAAAACATGGAGAAAGCCTTTTACGTTTTTTAACTTTAGAGGAAATAGGTCGTATTGCAACCATTATTAGCTGTAGTGTTATTAAACACCTAAACATTAAAGATTTACCAGCAGTTAAAACAATCCATATTAACCATCACTCTGTTTTCCCTTTTAAACTTCAATACAAAACACCAGAAACACTAGGTATTGACAGAGTGGTTGCCTGTTGTAGCTTATGGAATAACCGCACTGACCTCCTTGTAATTGATGCCGGTAGCTGCATCACCTATGATCTCGTTACTGGTGAGAGCGGATATATTGGAGGGGCAATTTCTCCGGGCTTAAAAATGAGGTTTAAGGCCATGAACAATTTTACCGATAAACTTCCGTTTGTAAGCCAAATTGATGAACATCCAGCTCTAATTGGTATGACGACTAAAGACTGTCTTAAATCAGGCGTAATCCATGGAATTGTGAATGAAATTGAAGGCTTCATTTGTAGTTTCAAAGATAAATACCCAAACATTAATGTTTTTTTAACAGGTGGAGACGCTATTTTTTTGTGCACAGCGTTAAAAAGTGGCATCTTTGCAGATCAGAATTTAGTTTTAAAGGGATTGAATTCATTAATTCGGTTGAATGAAGAGTAAATTTTCCATTATTATATTTTATTTACTAAGCACACTCTCATATGCTCAGGGGAACTCACCATTTTCCTTTTATGGGCCTGGAGAATTCCTTGGAAGTACTTTTCAATCAAATTTCACCAAATCAGGTATTGGTGTAAGTAGTGCCACACCCAATATGCTCAATCCAATTAATCCTGCAACGTACTCTAATTTAACGCTTACTACTGGTGAAACAGGAATTTATAGCTCCACCAATTTTTTATCTGCAAATAACACTCAGGCTATATTTTCAGACGCAAATCTTAGCGGATTTGGACTAGGATTCCCGCTGGGAAATTCATTTGGGGCTGCTTTTGGACTTACTGCCCATACGCGTAAAAATTATAACTTTAATTATACTAAAACTCTGAGTGACGGAAATGATGTAGAAGAAATTTATATAGGGGAAGGAGGCCTATCTAAGCTCTTTTTAGGTGTTGGTACATCAATTAATAATTTTTCATTTGGAGCCAATGGCCATTATATTTTTGGTCGATTAAACAACATTTCAAAGGAAAAGTATGCGTCGAATGATTTTCAAAGTATTCGATTCCAGCATTACACCAATGTATCAGGTTTCAGCTTTAATGCAGGAATGCAATATAAACTGATGTTTACAACTCAAAACTATTTTGTTTTAGGATCAAATTATGATTTGGGAGGGTCACACAACACATCAAATTACACCGTTGGCAACTATTTCTCCATTGGGCAAGCCACAAATACAAATAATCAAATTGTAGATGCTGAATTCCACGAGACAACTCCTGTTGTTGATACCCGAGAAAATCCAATCAAAAATCAAATGACGCTTCCTTCTGCACTTCAATTTGGTTTCTCTACAGGGAAATTAGATCATTGGGAAGCATCAATAGAATTTAAAAAAAGAATGCTTAATGAATTTTTACTTAATGGTGTTTCTTCCAACTTTAACGAAGCAAATACAATTATGCTTGGTGGAAGTATTATCCCAAATAAAAAAGCCTTAGGGAGGTCAAATTATTGGAAAACAACGACCTATAATTTTGGCTTACAATTAGGTAATTCTGGCATTGAGATGGAAAACGAAGAACTGAATGAATTTGGCATTAATTTTGGTTTTGGATTTCCTTTAAAAAAGTTTAAATATCAAACAGAAACATTTGGCTCCTCAATTTTCCTCAGTTTTGGATACCTCAACAGGTTTAATGAAAATTTAGGAGTTTCTGAAAACTACCTTAATATTAACGCAAGCGTTGTTTTAAACGACAAATGGTTTATAAAACGCAAATTTAAATAAAAATGAAAACGATATTCTATTCCTTATTTTCGATTACTCTTTTATTCACAGGTTCCATTTATGCTCAAGATCAAAAAACTGAAAATTATGGAGAAAATCCCGATGAATGTAAAAAGAACCTTTCCATTATGCTCACATATTATAAGCAGAAGGCTTATGAAGATGCTGCCAGATCATTTAGGAAATGTTTATCCGGATGTCCTGAGTCATCAAAAAATGTATATATAGTGGGCGAAAAAATCATGAAACACTACATAAAAAAAAATAAAAAAAACAAAGAACTTCGTGCACTCTACGTGGATTCTCTCATTATGCTTTATGATATGAGACGTGAACGATTCGCTGCAGATGAAAAATCTCGCATGAAGATTTTAGAGAATAAAGGAAAGACACTTGCTCAGTACAAAATAAATGACTCCTATCAGGAGGCCTATTCATTGTTAGATTCCGCCGTTCGTTATAATGGAGCAAAAACAAAAGCATCAACCGCCACCCGATACATGTACGCTACAAAAATCATGAATAAAAAGGGAAAATTAAATTGCTCTGATGTTGTAAAAAATTATCTTAAGGTATCAGACATTATTAATGCGAATATTGATGATCCTAAAAAAGCGAGTGCATATACTTCGTTAAAATCGAAATCAATTGATTACGCTGATGCATGCCTTGAGTGTGATTTATTGGACTCCATATATTCTGCCGATTACGAGAAACAACAAAATGATACAAATTGGCTCGATGGAGGAATTGAATTGTTATCCGATAAAAAATGTTCATCGAGTGAAGTTCTCGTTAAAATGATGGAGAAAAGATTTGAATCAGCTCCAGCTGCGAAAACGGCTATTGTCCTAGCGAGTTATTACGAAGGAAAAACTGAGAATCAAAAAGCAAGCGAGTATTACAACACAGCTATATCGCTTCAAAACGATTCTGTTAAATTAGAAAAATACCTTCTTAAGAAAGGGAGGTTTCAAAACAGAATTGGAGATTATGTTGGCGCGCGTTCAACTGCAAATAAAGTGTTGGCCATGAATCCATCTAATGCGAAGGCATTAATCATAGTGGGTGATGCAATAGGATATGGTGCAGGAAGTTGTAAAGATTTAAAATTCGGTGGGGCTGAAGTATTTTGGGTAGCGGTGAACTATTATTCAAGAGCCGCAAATGTAGCTACCGACCCAGAGGTTAAAGCGAAGGCACAAAGAAAAATAGCCAAAAACTCTGCGTATTTTCCTGCTAAAAATGCCATTTTTCTAAAGTCATTAAATATCGGAGATTCCTACGAAGTTGGCTGTTGGGTCAATGCTTCTACAACGATAAGAGAAAAAAAATAATTGATCTCATATTTAGTTAATACTATTTTAAAAAGCATCGGTGTAGGATCACTGATGCTTTTTGTGTTCTCTTGTGACAGTGATTTAGAGGGAATGAATCAAGACATTACTATAGAGGGTGAAATTCCTGATGCTCATTATACAAACTTTAATATCACCTATTCCGACTCAGGAAAATTACGGGTGAAAATTACGGGTACAACATTGGATCAATATTTTAAAACAAAGGAACATGCAGGAAAAGATATTATGAAAGATTCTGTTCATGTTCGATTTTACAATAACATAAGACAAATCACAAGTGAACTCACTACAGATTATGCTATAAGACATCACGACACTGAAATGATGTATGCAAAGGGGAATGTGTCAGTAGTGAACCAAAAGGGAGAGAGACTAAATTCAGAGCGACTTACTTGGAATTCTAAAACAAAAAAAATAATTTGTGATACAACAGTAGAGATAACTAAACCTGGAGGATTAAAAATCATTGGATCGAGTCTTGAATCAGATGAGAAATTTGAGAATTATACCATTAAAGAAATCAAAGACAGCAAAATAACATTTGATCGTGAAGAAGCGCCTAAATAAAATTTTCGAAATAACATGGCTAGTGATTTGTGTAATGTCAATAATTGCCGGAGTCTACTATTTCATTACTTATGGATTTAGTTACACGAAACCTCTTTTAATCATTATTCCTATTTCTGGCTTTTTCTACTATTCAAGAAGGCAAAGGGGTAAACAAATGGAGGACCAAGAATGATGTGGATAATATTAATATTGACTATTCTACTCTCCGCTATTTTTTCAGGACTTGAAATCGCTTATATTTCTGCAGATAAAATGCAAATGGAAATTATTAATAAGCGTGGTGGAATGCTCGCAAAAGTCCTTTCTGCATTTACCGCTTCCCCTTCGCGATTTATTGCCACTCTTCTCATTGGGAATAATTTAGCCCTTGTCACCTTTGGAATCTACATGGAGGAAATGTTGGAACCTCAAATCAACTTATTTACGGATCATCCTGTGGTTGTATTAGTGGTTCAAACATTTATTTCAACAATTATTATTCTTTTGTTTGCAGAGTATTTACCAAAAACACTTTTTCGCTTAAAACCCAATTACACACTGAAATTTTTCGCTTACCCTATGTATGCGTTGTTCTGGAGTTTAAAATGGGTAGTTAGTTTAACCATCGGTTTTTCAAAATATATCTTAAAAACATTTTTAAAAACAGAAATCCTTGAGGACCGTCCCATCATAGGCCGAACTGAATTACAGCAATACCTTAATGATCGTGTTGAAAACACTAAAAACGAAGAAGCTATTGATGCGGAGGTACAATACTATAAAAACGTCTTGGATTTTCAATCTGTTAAAGTTCGAGACTGCATGGTTCCTCGTACTGAAATCATTGCATTGGATGTTCAAACATCCATTGAAAAACTAAACACTGTTTTTATTGAAACTGGACACTCAAAAATCCTCATTTACAAAAACACTATAGATGAAGTCATTGGTTTCGTTCACTCTAAAGAAGTATTTAAATACCCCAAAAACATAAATTCTATTCTATTACCAGTAGGTTTTGTTCCAGAATCAATGACCGCTCAACGCGCGCTCAATAACTTCATTCAATTAAGAAAAAGTGTCCTTGTTGTAGTGAATGAATACGGTGGGACTGCAGGCATGTTGACTATGGAGGATATTCTTGAAGAAATCCTTGGGGAAATAGAAGATGAACATGATTATTTTGATTTGGAAGAAGAACAATTGAGTCATCACGAGTTTTTATTTTCTGGAAGACTTGAAGTTGATTACTTAAACGAACGTTATGATTTAAAAATCCCTACAAACGAGAGTTATGAAACCTTAGCAGGGTATATTTACAATAAAACAGAATCTATTCCCCAATCAGGAGAAACAATTATATTAGACCAATTTTCGATACGCATTGAAAAAGTGGGTGAAACAAGAATTGAGTTGGTGAAAGTAATGGTTCAAAATAGTAATTTATCTTAGCTATACCCCTTCTTAAGACCGAATTAATAGAGTTAAATTATCGGTCTTCTATTTTTCATTAATCAATGAATCTGTAGTATATTTGTTTTCCGCAAAAATTGACAAAAATGGCAATAATTCAAAAAATAAGACAGAATTCAACAATAACCCTTATTGTAATTGGTGGTGCAATTCTCGCCTTTGTTTTAACTACCGCTATTGAGAATACTGGAAGAGGAGGATATGATAACGAAAGCATGGTTGGTGCATTTGATGGCGTTGAAATCTCAGATCAAGAATTTAACTCTGAAAGGGAGAAACTTGTTTTCCTTAGAAATGGTGGCGAAAAATTTAATTCTGTTCAAGAAAGGGAAAAAGGTCAATTTACCAATCAAGCCTGGAACAGTTTGTTGCGCGATAAGTTTTTCGATAATGAGTGCGAAGAATTAGGTATAAGAATAACACGTGACGAAAAAGAAGATATGCTTATTGGTGAACAGCCTTATTGGTTTTTTAGGGAATATCTCTTCGGGGGAGAAAATCGTTACAAAGAAAATAAGCAATCAATTAAAGAAAATCCTTTTAATATTTCTGAATACGGCTTCATGGCAGTAAGAGATCGTCAAGGAAATCAAGTAAAAACAGTTAAGTTAGAAGAAAATTCGAATTGGGTTCAGGATTTTGGATTTAAATTGAAAACTCAAAAGAAATTAGAGAAACTTCTTACAGGTTGCTTTTATACAACAACTAGCTTGGCGAAAGAAGAATATGTGGCCACGAACTCCAAGAAAGATATTCAAATTGCCTATGTTAACTATAGCTCTGTAGTAGATGAAAAGATGAATCCTACCCCTGCAGAAATAGAAGCAGCTTATGAAGAAATTAAATTCAGGTTTACTGAAAAAGAAACAGCAAGAAAGGTATTGTTTGCAAAATTTGATCTTATGCCTTCGGATGAAGATAGAATTGCTGTTCAAAATAACGTTTTGAGTTTGCGAACAGCACTCAATGAGGAAGAAGATGCTAAGCTCTTTGTGAAAAACGAAACCGAAGGATTAATAGATTTTAACTTTTACAAGAAAGGGGATTATCCTATAAAAATTGGAGGAATAGACACCCTGTGTTTTAAGTATAAAAAAGGGGATGTTATCGGTCCGTTCTCAGACCCTGGACAATCACAATATGGAATTGTAAAAATCTTAGATGAAAAAAATCTATCTGATTCTGTAAAGATTAATATTTTTGTATTGAGTCAAAAGTATGTTATTGATCAGTTAAATATTACAGATGTAAATAAACCAACTGAAGATGATAAAGCAAACTATCAAAAACTTTATAAAACAACAGAGGATAGTATCTTAACTGTAGCACAGTCAAAAGGATTTAAAGCAATTTCTAAAGAACTATGGGCGGATACATCCGCGTACAAAGAAGGTGGAAATAAAGATTGGGTTGCTCTAAATGATTTAGGTCAAAACTTTTTAGATAGCGCATTAAATGCCAACAACGGAGACATTAAGTTTGTATACTTACCTGATGGCAGAGGTTCCTCCTATAAGGCATTGATTGAATATGTAAAGTTTGGAGAGAAATTCCCAAAAATGCAGATTGGATCTATTATTAAAAATGTTAATCCAGGGGATGCTACAATTGATGATTTCATGAGTAAAGCAAATCAAGTTGCATTCTCACTAAAAGATGGAAAACCTATAGATTATTTATCGGACAGTCTTAGCTATATCGTTGATTCGATGACTGTTAAAGGATCAACTTACACAATTAGTAACATTTCTGATTCAAGGAAAATTGTGAATTGGGCATTTGAATCCGAAATCAATCAACCTTCAAATGTATTTACTACGCCAAATTCTTTTGTAGTTGCTGTAGTAACAGGAGAATACGTTGGTGAATATAAAACGTTGGAAGATCGAACGGTAAAATTTTACAGTGAAAAACAAGCTAGAAACAAAAAACAGAAAGATGAAATTTTGTCTAAATTACCCGAGGTTAATCAAGATAATTTCGATCAATTCTCATCGTTATATACAGGGGGACAAATTAAAACAGAATCAGCGGTAAGTCATAAAAGAGGTTCTACCTCATTTGGACGTGAAGCAAAAGTTACAGGTGTAATTGCTGGTTTAAAGAAAGGAGAAATATCAAATATTGTAGAAGGTGAGGACGGCTTATATATTGTAAAAGTAACCGCTGAAGATTATGCTGAAATTACCGAGGACACTAATCTTGATGTTGAAAAAGAAAAATTAAAAAGTGATGAACTCAAAAATGGTAATTTATTGATTGATGAATTCATTACTGAAAAAGCTGATTTACTCGATAACAGAAAAATGTTAAGATAATTTTTCATTCAATCGATACGATTTTACAGGAGACTCATTGATAATAAATGAGTCTTTTTTCTATCCGCTATTCTGTCCAATCGTTATTGCAACTGATTTAAATAGGTTTTATGGGATTAAGGATGTATATTTGCAGGCAGTAATACGGTTTAAAGTGTGAATTGGTACTCACTTACTTTATAATCTTTACCCTTATAAGATTGCCGTCCATTGCTAGGTTAAGTTCGGTAAGTGAGTCACTCTTGAAGTGACTCATTTTTTTATTCCCCTTAGTACTCTAACATTTATGCATATGCCTTTCCATGGCATTGTTTGAATTTCTTTCCACTCCCACATGGGCATGGCTCATTTCTACCAACTGTTTGTTCAGCTTTGGCAGGTTGATTGTTTTCTTTCTCTGCGATTGAACCATCGCTGTTCCCTCGAGATGCTGTAACCTTTGGTGTATTACTCACTCGTTTTGGTGCTGTTCTTACGTTTTTTTGCTGGTTAGGATCTTGCTGAAGAATTCCTGCTTTCATTAAGAAAGAAACAATTTCTGTATTCACCTTATCCATCATCACTAAAAACACATCGTAGGACTCTCTCTTATAAATTAACAAAGGATCTTTCTGCTCTACAGAGGCATTTTGAACATTGGTTCGCAAATCGTCCATTTCTCTCAAATGCTCTTTCCATTCAGCATCTATAACAGCAAGAGTAATAGCTCTTTCAAACTGCTTCACAACCTCTTCACCTTGATTCGCATAAGCCTTGGCAATATTGACCGTGGCCGTTAAAATTTTCTTTCCATTCGTAAATGGGATATTTACCATTGCGTCTTCCCCTCCTTGATTTTCATACACATCTTTGATAAACGGAAAGGTAGTTTGAGCAAGTCTCTCTTTACGCAGCTTATATGCCTCAGATACTGCTTTTACAACTGCTTCAAAATTTTCTTTATCTGTCCCCTGAAATTCCTCTTCAGACATAGGAGCCTCAATACCTAATTGAGTAATTAAATCAACTTTAAACGCTTCATAATTTTTCGAATTAGAGTACTTTAATATAATTGATTCTATGGTATCCATAAAAATATTGGATACATCCACGGATAATCGATCACCGTAAAGCGCATTTCTTCGCTTGGTATAAATTACTTCACGTTGAGCATTCATAACATCATCGTATTCCAACAACCGCTTACGTTGACCAAAATTATTTTCCTCAACCTTCTTTTGAGCTCTTTCAATGGATTTCGAAATCATTCCATGTTGAATCACCTCTCCTTCCTTTAACCCCATTCGATCCATCAATTTTGAAATTCTCTCCGAACCGAATAATCGCATCAATTGATCTTCCAATGAAACAAAAAATTGAGATGACCCAGGATCTCCCTGACGTCCTGCTCTACCTCTTAACTGACGGTCTACACGACGAGACTCATGTCTTTCTGTGGCTATGATTGCTAAACCTCCTTTAGCTTTCACCTCATCCGAAAGTTTAATATCGGTACCACGACCAGCCATATTGGTCGCTATGGTAACCATGTTAGCCTGACCAGCTTCACGAACAATTTGTGCTTCCTGACCATGGCGTTTTGCATTCAAAACATTATGTTTTATTCCACGCATCTTCAATGTTCTACTCAGTAATTCTGAGATCTCTACCGAAGTTGTCCCTACAAGAACAGGCCTACCCTGTTTTGTAATTTCTCCAATTTCTTCGATAACCGCATTAAATTTTTCACGTTGTGTTTTATACACTTTATCCTGTCGATCATCTCTAACAATTGGTTTATTTGTTGGGATTTCAATAACATCTAATTCATAAATATCCCAAAATTCTGCGGCTTCAGTGATTGCTGTACCCGTCATCCCTGATAACTTATGGTACATTCTAAAATAATTCTGCAAAGTGACTGATGCATAGGTTTGAGATGCAGCCTCAATTTTAACACCTTCTTTTGCCTCTACAGCTTGATGTAATCCGTCACTCCATCGCCTACCATCCATGATTCGCCCTGTAGACTCATCTACAATTTTAACAGCATTATCAATCACAACATAATCCGTCTCTTTTTCAAAAAGCGTATATGCTTTAAGTAGTTGCTGCATCGTATGCAAACGTTCTACTTTAATACTATAATCCTGAGTAACTTTTGTTTTAGCTTGTGCTTTCTCTTGTTCGGTAATCGTCATTTGATCAACCTCTGCCAATAGAGCCCCAAGATCAGGCATGATAAAGAAATCCTTATCTTCAAAGGAACCAGAAATTAAATCAATCCCTTTATCCTTTAATTCAATAGAGTTCGCTTTTTCGTCAATTACAAAGAACAATTCATCATCAACAATATGCATATTTTTTCCTTGTTCTTGCATATAATTGTTCTCTGTTTTTTGCAATAATTGCTTTGCTCCGGGTTCTGATAAAAATTTAATTAATGCTTTATTTTTAGGCAACCCTCTATATGCTCTTAAAATTTCAATACCTGCCTCTTTTGAATTTTCATCCTTGAAAAGCTTTTTCGCCTCTGCTAACTTTTTAGTTACCAATTGACGCTGCGCCTGCACTAACTGGGCTACGAAAGGTTTTAACTGATCATACTCTTGATTCGTTTTCCGGGTCATCTGCCCTGAAATTATAAGAGGTGTACGCGCATCATCAATTAATACAGAATCAACTTCATCCACAATTGCATAATGATGTTTCCTTTGTACCAGATCTTCTACACCATTTGCCATATTATCTCTTAAGTAATCAAACCCAAATTCGTTGTTTGTACCATAGGTAACATCACAATTATAAGCTGCTCTTCGCTCTTCACTGTTTGGTTCGTATTTATCAATACAATCAATTGAGATTCCATGGAATTCAAATAGAGGCTTCATCCAATCACAGTCACGAATGGCTAAATAATCATTAACCGTAACTAAATGAACACCTCTTTGGGCTAAAGCATTTAAGTAAACAGGTAATGTAGCGACAAGGGTTTTACCTTCTCCAGTTGCCATTTCAGCAATTTTACCAGAATGTAAAACACATCCACCTATCAACTGAACTTGATAATGTTCCATATCCCATTTAATCTCATTACCTCCTGCTTCCCAAGTTGTTGAATAGATGGCTTTTTCTCCTTCTATCTCAAAATTTTCGCGTAAATGAGCGATCTCTTTTTCAAAATTGGAAGCGGTAACTTCAATCGTTTCTTGATCTTTAAATCGTCGCGCTGTTTCACGAATATTTGCAAACGCCTTTGGAAGAATTTTATTAAGTACTTCTTCAATCTTTTCATCAACTTTTTTCGCTAATTCATCCGCTTGTTTGTATAGAATCTCCTTTTCTTTTGCGCCTAAACCAGAGGCATTAGCATCTTCTTTAATTTTTGCAATCTGATCTTCATCCGATTTAATATACTCTTGAATCTCTTTTCTAAAGAAATCCGAATTAGCCCTTAACTCATCAGATGTAGCATTTTTCAACTTCTCCTGCTCCGCTAACACTTGTTTCACCAACGGTAAAATTTCCTGAATATCTTTGTCGCTTTTTTTTCCAAAAAGCTTTGTAATCATATTTCCTATAGCACCTATCATGTTGCTTGTTTTTCTAGTTGAATCTCTTGCCTCTTATCAAAAAGAGTGCAAATCATAAATTTAAGCTAAATCCATGTAAATTTGTCAGGAATTTCGAATTGTAAATAACAATTTATATCCCTTAATATTAAGTATCCAAAAAGTAATATGAAATTAAAAATATTTAAATACTTTATCAATTTCTAACTTGTAATCAACTTCTGAAATTTGATTAAAACCAAATTTATTAAGAACAGTCATTATTCGTTCATATTGATCATCATTTAAATTTCTTTTCCATGTCAAAAGTTGATCTTTTGGACTAGATGTTATATTACTTCCAGGCTTCGTTGTTGAAGACGGTTTCTTCACTAAAGAAAGTAAATCATTAGGAACATCTAGTCCTAGAAATCTATAAACCTCAGTAAACTCTTTCTCTGGTTTTAAAAATAAATCCTCATACTTAACAGTGTAAACATTTGAACTTTTTCTAGCATTTAGACTGGGAATTAAACTCAAACAGTATTGAGCAGCTAAAAACTCTTCTGGGTAACTAATCTCCTCTACAATCTTTTTAAACTGATTATAAAATTCAGGACAATAATAGTCTCCATCTAACTTTTTGAAATTTTCAATATTTTCTTTTTTCAAACTCCAAGCTCCATGGTTCATCTGGCTTGAAACAACAGCTATTGGATTCCTGTCAATTTGTAAAACTTTATAACCAGGAAATTTTTGAACAAACCAAGGTAACATTTCATTTAACCGACAGAACTTAATTAAAAATTTATCACAATTTTCGTAAGACTTAAATTTCCCATTTCTATCCAATAGTTTTTCCGTAATAAAGTTCCCCTCCAAAAGGTCCGAAAAAAAATTACTTAACTTCTTATTTGAAGAATCTACAGGCAAATACTTTTCAAACCAGTATTTGTTACCATCACCGAAATAATCCTGAAAAATAAAAGGATGTAATGGTTCCCAAAGATTGAATACCTTTTTATCATTACACAAAACTTCATTTACCCAAGTTGTCCCCCCCCTTGGAGTTCCCGATATCAAAATAACGTCTTGAGAATTAATAATTTTCTTCTTATAATAATTCTGAAGCCTCTTAAGGCGTATATTATATACAAATCTAGTTAATTTCATAATCAATCATCAAGTTTTAATACAGCCAAGAATGCACTCTGCGGAATCTCTACGGAACCAATTTGACGCATCTTTTTCTTACCTGCTTTTTGCTTTTCAAGAAGTTTTCGCTTTCGTGAAATATCTCCTCCATAACATTTTGCAGTAACGTCCTTTCTTAATGCTGATATAGTTTCTCTTGCAATAATCTTAGCTCCAATTGCAGCTTGAATCGCTATTACGAATTGCTGACGAGGGATTAATTCTTTTAGTTTCTTACAAATCTTTTTTCCCAATGAAAATGCATTATCCGAATGGATTAATGCAGAAAGGGCATCTACTTGATCTCCATTTAAAAGAATGTCCATTTTTTTAAGATTCGACTGGCGCATCCCTGAGGGATAGTAATCAAAGGATGCATACCCCTTCGAAATTGACTTTAATCGATCGTAAAAGTCAAATACAATTTCCGCAAGAGGCATTTCAAAGGAAAGTTCTACCCTGTCTGCACTTAAGTAAACTTGATTACTTAATTCTCCTCTTTTTTCTATTGCTAGAGTCATTACTGCACCCACGTAATCGGATTTTGTAATTACCTGTGCTTTTATATATGGTTCTTCAATCCAGTCAATGACCGAAGGGTCGGGCAGTTCAGATGGGTTATTTACAATAATTTCCTCTCCTTTCTTGGTATAAGCCATGTAGGAAACATTAGGAACCGTAGTAATTACATCCATTTCAAACTCACGTTCTAATCGTTCTGTAATTATTTCTAAATGCAGCATCCCTAAGAACCCACAACGAAAACCAAACCCTAATGCTGCTGAACTTTCTGGTTCAAATGTTAATGAAGCATCATTTAGTTGAAGCTTTTCCATTGCAGCTCTTAAATCTTCATAATCTTCGGTTACCACCGGATACACTCCTGCAAACACCATTGGCTTTACATCCTCAAACCCATCAACTGCTGAGGCACAAGGGTTTTCAAAGTTGGTTAAGGTATCTCCAACTTTTACGTCTTGTGCATTTTTAATCCCGGAAATAATATATCCCACATCTCCACATTGAACCTCTTTTCGCGATTCCATGTCTAAACGTAAAATACCTATTTCGTCGGCATTGTAATCTTTTCCTGTGTTAAAAAACTTAACTCTATCGCCTTTTTTAATCGATCCATTAAGCACTCTGAAATAAGCAATAATTCCTCGAAATGGATTAAATACTGAATCAAAAATCATTGCTTGTAGAGGAGCTTCTGGGTCACCTTCGGGAGATGGAACATCCTCTACTATTGCTTTTAATATCTGATCTACACCAAGTCCTGTTTTACCAGAGGCAGGTATAATTTTATCACGATCACATCCTATAAGGTCAACAATTTGATCTTTAACTTCTTCAGGTTGAGCGCCTGGAAGATCCATTTTATTTAATACAGGGATGATTTCTAAATCATTTTCTAGTGCGAGATACAAATTAGAAATTGTTTGCGCTTGAATTCCCTGAGCGGCATCTACGATTAATAAAGCTCCCTCACATGCTGCAATACTTCTAGAAACTTCATACGAAAAATCAACGTGACCAGGAGTATCAATTAAGTTAAGAGTATACTTCTCACCATCTTGCTCATAATCCATTTGGATGGCGTGAGACTTAATGGTTATCCCTCTCTCCTTCTCCAGATCCATGTCGTCTAGTGTTTGTTCGCTCAACTCCCTGTCCGACACGGTATTCGTTTCTTGTAACAATCGATCCGCTAAGGTTGACTTGCCATGGTCAATGTGCGCGATTATACAGAAATTCCTTATGTTTTTCATGTAGCAAATTTAAGATAAATTTGATCGATTGTCCACTAGGAACAAAAGACCTAAATCCTTTTCTCTAATTAACGAGCAAAGATAAGTTGCTGAGCAGGATTAGAAACAGGCTCAATAATTTGTCCATCTTCATAAACTTTCACTCCATTTACAAAAGTTGCTTTTATCTGAGCGTTAAATTCCTCACCCTCAAACGGCGACCATCCGCATTTATAAAGAATGTTGGACTTGGTTACTTTCCAAGGATTGTTTAAATCAACCAATACTAAATCTGCCTGAAAACCTTTTTTGATATATCCTCTATTTGGAATTTGAAACAATTCTGCTGGAGCATGACACATTTTAGTTACTGCTTTGGTTATTGTCATTTTCCCTTGTCGAACAAGTTCTAAAACACTTACCATTGCATGTTGCACTAAAGGTCCGCCCGAAGGTGCTGAAAAGTATTTATTGTTTTTCTCGTCTATGGTATGCGGCGCGTGATCTGTTGCAATAATATCAATTCGATCATCCAATACCGCTTGAAGTACCCCTGCACGATCCTCAGCAGTTTTCACTGCAGGATTCCATTTAATATGTGTTCCCTTGGTTTCGTATTCCTTGTTTGTAAACCATAAATGATGCACACAGGCCTCAGCTGTAATCCTTTTATCTTTCAACGGAATATCATTGCGAAATAATTCCGTTTCTTTCGCTGTTGAAATATGTAGGATATGCAAACGAGCATCTAGTTCTTTTGCCAATTCCACTGCCATACTCGAGGACTTATAACATGCTTTCTCATCACGAATTACAGGATGATACTTTATGGGTAAATCTTCACCAAATAATGCTTTATATTTCGCTTCGTTTCCTCTAACCGTAGCCTCATCTTCACAATGCGTAGCTATTAATAATTTACACTTGCCAAAAATATTTCTTAAGGTTTGCTCATTATCCACTAACATATTTCCAGTAGAAGAACCCATGAAAATTTTAATTCCACAAACATTCTTTTCGTCTACAGCCAGTACCTCATCAATATTTTCATTTGTAGCGCCAAAAAAGAATGAATGATTGGCAAGGGCGTCTTTTGATGCGATATCAAACTTTTTCTCCAGTTCAGTATGATTAGTCGTTTGAGGATTTGTATTTGGCATTTCCATAAATGATGTGATCCCTCCTGCAACTGCTGCTCTACTTTCAGTATAGATATTGGCTTTATGAGTCAATCCTGGTTCACGAAAGTGAACCTGATCATCAATCATCCCAGGTAAAAGATATAACCCTGTAGCATCGATAATTTCAGCATTGGCATCTGAAAAATTAGCTTCTCCTTTAAAAACATCAGCGATTTTACCGTCTTTTAAAACTACGCTTCCTACAAACTCTTCACCCTCGTTGACGACGGTGGCATTTTTGATGAATAATGTACTCATAACTTTTAATTGAATCACTAAAATAAGACTTCTAAAGCGGTTGAAAACATCTTTGGATCGTTAGTTTTAAAGAAATATTAATACTTCTTGAACCACGATTTAATTTTCATAAATAAAACACCAAAAATTGCTTCCTTAAATATTGAAGAACTCATTTTTGATTGTCCTTTTTTACGATCAGTAAAAATAATTGGCACCTCTTTGATTTTAAACCCGAGTTTCCATGCTGTAAATTTCATCTCAATTTGAAAGGCGTAACCAACGAAATTGATTTTATCTAAATTCATTCGCTCCAATACTCTGCGATGATAACACACAAATCCTGCAGTGGTGTCTTTTACAGAAATCCGAGTTACCCATCGCACATAAACAGATGCAAAATAACTCATTAAGACTCTACTCATAGGCCAATTAACCACGTTTACGCCACTTACATATCGTGATCCCACCGACAAGTCAGCGCCTTCATGTTCACATGCTTTATAGAGTTCAATGAGGGAGGTGGGTGGATGAGAAAAATCAGCATCCATTTCAACTACATAATTGTAGGATTTAGTTAATGCCCATTTAAAGCCATGAATATAAGCTGTTCCTAATCCTAACTTACCGGTTCGTTCTTCTAAATGAAGTTGCTCAGGAAATTCGATTTGAAGTTTTTTTACAATATCAGCCGTTCCATCTGGTGATCCATCATCCACAATAAGAACATGATAGGATTTCTTTAAACCAAAAACTGTTCGAAGAATATCCTCGATATTATCAATTTCATTGTACGTAGGTATGATGACTAGTGTATCAGACATTGTAACAGTTGTCCAAGATAGTTATAAATATGAAACTACTGTTTTTATTTAAGGAAATTTAAGACCTCTTGATAAAACTGCTGAGGGTTTTCAGCATGTAACCAGTGACCTGCATGATCAATTGTTCTGTATTGTGCCATTGGGAATATTTCCTCAATAACATCAATATCATCTTCCGATATATAATTTGAATACTCACCTCTTACAAAAAGTGTTGGATTGGTAAAATAAGCAAATCCTTCCAAAGCTTCACCAATATTTTCATTTTTCGCAATTAAAACATCTAAATTAAACTTCCATCCTAATTGAGTTTTGTTTTTCCAAGTCAATGCTTTTAGAAAAAATTGCACCACTCCTTGATCCGTTAGCGTCTCTTCCAATTTAGTCTGTATGGCTTTTCGATCTTTTTGCTGTGAGAAATCCACTGATTGCAATGCCTTTATCTCTTTATGATGATGAGGCGCATAATATTTCGGCGCAATGTCAACAACTACAATTTTCTTAATATACTGTGGTTCTTGAACTGCAAATTGCATCGCTGTTTTGCCCCCCATGGAATGCCCAAGCAAATGGGTATTTGTTATTCCTTCCTGATCCAAAAAACCCTTTAAATCATTAGCCATTGCGGAGTATGAATGTTCATCATAATGTGGTGACTTTCCATGATTACGCTGATCGACGATATACACTGTAAAGTGTGAACTAAATTGTTTAGCCAAGGATTGCCAATTATCCAATGACCCAAATAATCCGTGAAGAACAACCAGCGTTTCTCCACTTTCTCCGTACTTTTTAAAGTTCAATCCCATCTTCAATTTTTAGTGCTCTTCGATAAAGCTGAATTGTATTTTCAAGACCTAAATAAAGGGCGTCAGAAATAAGAGCATGACCTATACTAACTTCATCTAATTCAGGTATCTCTCTCGCAAAAAAAGAAAGATTATCTAAGTTTAAATCATGACCTGCATTTAATCCAAGTCCAATTTTTTTTGAAAACTCTGCGGCTTTTTTATACGGTTGTATTCCTTTTTTATTCCCCTTGGCGTATTGAATGGCAAATTTTTCCGTGTACAATTCAATCCTGTCTGATCCTGTTTTTTTAGCATACTCTATTTGCTCTAATACGGGATCCATAAAAAGAGAGACACGAATACTATTTCTCTTAAACTCACTAACAATCTCCGTTAAAAAATGTTCATTTTTTTTTGCATCCCAACCTGAATTACTGGTTATATCCTCGGGCAAATCTGGAACTAAAGTGACTTGTGCAGGCTTATTTTCAATAACTAACGATATAAATTCTTTACTCGGATACCCCTCGATATTAAATTCTGTTGTTAAAACAGGGATTAATTCACGAACATCTTGATACCGAATATGACGCTCATCTGGACGAGGATGAACCGTTATTCCTTGTGCACCAAACCTTTCACAATCGAGCGCAACCTTTAATAAATTAGGCACGTCTCCTCCTCGAGCGTTTCTGAGAGTCGCTACCTTATTGATGTTAACACTTAATAGAGCCATAATTTTATATGCTATTCCAATGCAAAACTAAAAAAATACTACTTTTGAGAATCATTAAAGACTAAATAACATTGATTGCAAAAGAGTTAATATCTATACATATTCCTTCTATTTCTTTTAAAGATGATGGAGAGAAAGCATTAAGAGTAATGGACGAGAACAGAGTTTCGCACATTGCTGTAGTTGACAACGGAGAATACCATGGTTTAATCTCGGACAATGAAATATATGATTTAGATGACACTTTTGTTCCTCTTGATCAAGTTAAACCTGTTTTGATTAAATTATTTGTTCAACCATTCGATCATATTTATGATATTCTCACTGTATTCGCTGAAAACAACATTACTGCTCTTCCTGTTTTAAATGAGGATGACCAATATTTGGGTGTCATTGGATTAGAGCAAATTATAAAAGCGCTCTACAAAATGACAAATTCGAAAGAACCAGGGGGAGTTATTGTTATGGCTTTAAATGTTCGAGATTATTCAATGGCTCAGGTTGCGCAAATTGTTGAAAGTGAAGGAGCAAAGATTCTATCTGCGTTCACAAGAACAAGTGATGATTCATTAAAAATGGAACTGATCTTGAAGATCAACCAATCTGATCTCTCTAGAATCATGTCGAGTTTCGAACGTTATAATTACGAAATTATGGCTTCATTCCACGAAAGTGTTCATGAAGAAGATTTGAAGAGACGATATGAGCAATTTATTAAATACCTAAATATCTAGTTTGCGTGAAGCGGTCTTGGTTTTTTTTTATCCTCATTTTTGGATTCCAATTCCTAAATGCGCAGGTTGTTCGGAGAATTGAATTTTCCGGAAATAAAAAAACCAAAGAAAAAGTATTACTAAGGGAGTTAACATTCTCCGTAGGAGACCATATTTTACAAAAAGATACTCTTCAGCATTCCACAAATTCTGAAAATAATTTATTTAACACCTCATTATTTAATTTCACTGAAGTAACTTTTCGTGACTCAGCAAATGACTGGATTGTAAAAGTAAACCTTCAGGAGCGATGGTATATTTGGCCAGAAATTCATTTAGAGTTTCAAGAACGAAATTTTTCTGAATGGTGGAAAAATAAAGACCTTTCAAGACTTGATGTGGGTGTTCGGTTGAATAAACTTAATTTTTTGGGAAGAAATCAAACATTACAACTCAATGTTTTTCGGGGATTTACTGAAAGTATAGGGTTCCAATACAAAATACCCTATTTAACCCATAGACAACGAGATGGATTCAAAATCGCAAGTGATTATTCTACTCAAAACGAGGTTTTTACTGATATATACAATAACGAAATGGTATATATTAAAAATGATTCAATACCTATTCGGACAAAATTTCATGCACAACTAGAATATTTTAGACGCACAGGTTTTTACAAAACACAATATTTTAATGTGCGATTTTTTCAGTACCGAGGATCCGATACACTCTCTCATTATTCTGATCGCTATTTTGGAAGACCGGACTCTTTTTTACGCCTAATGAACTTAAGCTACCGGTTTAAACTTGATAAACGTTTTAGTCAAAACTACCCCTTAGAGGGTTACTTTTTTGATTTTCAATGGGATCTGTTTGGTTTAGGAAAGTTGGATCAGTCAAATCTATCTATTCCTAGATTTATGACTAGCTTCCGGATTTATAAAAAATTAAGCTCACATCAATTTTGGGCTCTAGGAACCCATATTAACCATTATTTTTCTCAAAACATCCCATTTATTTTACAATCAGGACTAGGGTTTGGACAATATATACGTGGCTATGAACCATACATCCTTTACGGAACCTCGGCTGGACTTATTAAAACCAATTATAAAATTCAATTACTTGCACCAAAATCTGTAACCCTACCCTTCATTCGAAAGTTTAAAAAATTCAGTAAAATGCACGTAGCCTTATATTGGAACAATTCCTTTGATGCAGGTTTCGTATTGAATAATAACCCTCAAACGAATAATTTAACAAATAAAATACTAATGGGAATAGGAAGTGGACTAGATTGGGTAACCTATTATGATGTCGTATTTAGAACCGAATACTCAATTAACCAATATGGTGAGTATAATTTCAACATTGCGGTAGTCGCTCCCATTTAACAATAATTTGTACATTTAAATAAGAGATCTCCAAGCATGAAAATCGGTATTTACGGTATAAAATTCAATCCAGAAAAGTTAAGCACTTTTCAAAATTTATTTACCTATTTAAAATCAAAAACCAAAAATAATACAATTTCAATATTCACTGGACTATACAAACAATTAGTAGGCAACGTGAACAATATTGATCGGTTTGATCGATTCTCTTACTCAGATGAAATACAAGATTTTGATCTTCTAATTTGTCTTGGGGGCGATGGGTCAATTTTAGATTCGTTATCCATTGTAAGAGGATCAAATGTCCCCGTTTTTGGAATTAATACCGGAAGATTAGGCTTTTTGTCAAGTATATCTTCTGAAAATGTGCGGAAACCTTTAGATAAAATATTAGCAGGAAATATTAAGCACGACAAAAGAAGCGTTTTAAAACTCTCTACAAAATCGAATCATTTTGGGGATATTAATTATGCGCTTAATGAGGTAACGGTTCATAAAAAAGACTCCTCCTCTATGATGATTATTCATACTTATGTCGAAAATGAATATCTGAACTCCTACTGGGCTGATGGATTAATTGTATCTAGTCCTACAGGATCAACGGGATATAATCTAAGCTGTTCTGGACCAATAATAATGCCCGGAAGCGAGGTGTTTATTATTACTCCAATTGCACCGCACAATTTGAATGTGCGTCCCTTAATTATTCCAGATAATAAAAAGATAAAACTAAAACTAGAAGGAAGAGATGATGAATTTCTTGTAGCCTTGGATGCTCGAAGTGAACCGATCAAAATAGATGAGGAGTTGGTCATCGAGAAAGGCGAGTTTTACATGAATGTTGTTCGAACACCACAGCATTCGTTTTTTAGTACGATTAGAAATAAATTAAATTGGGGTTTAGACAATAGAAACTAATAAATTTTCGCATTAAATAGCCCTCTTTTTACGAAATTTATATATTTGTGAGTTTATAAGATGCTAAAGCATTAAAAATGAAAGTTAAGATATTTTGTTTGGTTGTTCTTCTTGGAGTCTTTTCCAGCACAGAGGCGCAAAGATGGAAAAGATATAGATGGGAAACCATTTATGGTATTGGTATGTCCAATTTCTTAGGAGAATTAGGCGGAGCAAACCAAGTAGGAACCGACTACATGAAGGACTTTGACTGGAAAGCGATAAGACCTGCATTAATGGTAGGAATGCGTTTCAAACAAACGCAACAAATTTCACACAAAGTAAATCTTACACTGGCTTATCTTGCAGGTAATGATCAATGGACTGAAGATCCAATTCGTTTTTCAAGAAATTTAAACTTTAGATCTCCTTTAGTTGAAATTGGTTATAATTTTGAATTTTATCTCAAAAAAGAAAAAAGAGGACACCGATTTAAGTTGAGAGGTGTTAGAGGATTGAGAAGTATGGGCTTGTATCCCTACGGTTTCTTTGGGGTGTCTGGATTCTTCTTTTCTCCACAAGGAAATGTAGATGGAAGCTGGGAATGGTTGAAGAAGCATAGTACAGAAGGACAAGGTATTTCTTCTACTCGTCCTGAATACAGTAGATTTCAACTAGCTATTCCTTTAGGAGTTGGTGTTAAATATGCCGTTGATAGACGTTGGTTAATTAGTATCGAATACGGTATGAGAAAAACTTTTACGGATTATATTGATGATGTAAGTTCAACATATTTCCCTAATAATATTATTGAAGCTGAAAGAGGAAGTATTGCAGCATTGGCTGCTGATCCTACGCAAGGTTCATGGGTTGGTGCAAAAAGTTATCAGCAAAGAGGAGATCCTACAGATAATGATTCCTATCTTTTCTTAATTATAGGCGCTAATTACAAGCTTAAAACAACACGAAGCGGTAGACCTAAGTTTAGATAATTTCAAAACGTATTTAAGTACACTAAAAACCTAAACCCTGCGTTTAGGTTTTATCTTTTTATGAGAAGAGCACTTATATATGCTGTTTTATCCTTTACCAGCTCCAGCATTCTAGCAGGGATAAGGACACCATTAACAAGCTGGGAGCTTGGCGGATTCATAGGAAGCTCATACTACATCGGCGAGCTAAACAGAGTGCATTTCATGCCTCTTCACCCTTCATTTGGACCACGTTTTAGATTTAACTATGATGATCGTCTAAGTTTGAAATTTGGTGCAACCTATGGGAAATTTGGAGGTAATGATGCGCTAAGTTCTAATTCCTTTAATCGAGATAGAAACTATAATTTCACCTCTCAAATTTATGAAGGGGCCATCTTAGGAGAATTCAACTTCCTCCCTTTTTCAACTGTGGATAAAAAATCAGCCTTATCTACTCCTTTTTTATTTTTAGGTTTAGCGTATGCGAACCACAACCCAAAAACAATTTTAAACGGAAGTAGCGTCAATGCGCAGGACTTATATATCGAAGACGTAAAATATGCAAAAAATATCCTCTCCATTCCATTTGGTATTGGATTCAAAACGTCCATGAATCGTGTTAGTTTTGAATTTAGTTGGGGAATAAGGAAAACCTACACGGATTATTTGGATGATGTGAGCACGAATTATGGACCAAATACGAGAAGTTCTAATCTGAACAACTCAAACAACTACACGCAATATGATGATTTGAATAACGTTAAGCGTGGAGATCAATACACAAAAGATTGGTATGTTTTTTCTGGACTTTCGATTTTATGGAGTTTAACCAAAGAAGAGTTATGCCGAAAGTTCTAATTAATAATACTATTTTTGTTTTTGCAAGCAAAAGCTGACCCAGTTAACTTTATGGCTAAAATTGAAGAAGTAAATACAGGCAACATACCAGAACACGTTGCTATCATTATGGATGGCAATGGTAGATGGGCAAAACAAAAGGGAAAGCTTCGCGTTTTTGGTCATAAAAATGGTGTTAAAGCCGTTCAATCTACCATAGAAGGAGCTGCAAGAGTAGGTATAAAATACGTGACGTTATATGCGTTTTCAACAGAAAACTGGAACCGACCAAAACTGGAGGTAAATGCACTAATGGAATTACTAGTTGATACCATTAAAAAGGAGGTAAAAACACTCAATAAAAATAAAATTCGATTAAAGGCCATTGGTAATTTAGATTCCCTCCCTCAAAATGCTAAAATGAAATTACAAGAAGCCATCCAAGAAACGGCTCATAACGATCATATGACCCTTGTTTTAGCATTAAGTTATTCTGCGAAATGGGAAATAGTAAATGCCGTTAAACAAATTGTACGTGACCACGATTCAGGAAAGCTATCAATGAACGACATTAATGAGACCTGCATTGAAGAAGCCCTCTCTACTAATGGCATGCCTCATCCTGAACTTATGATACGAACCTCCGGTGAACATAGAATAAGTAATTTTTTACTGTGGCAATTAGCTTATGCTGAACTGTATTTCACCCCTAAATTATGGCCTGATTTTAGAGAAGACGATTTGTATGAGGCGTTGCTAAGTTACCAACGTAGAGAGCGAAGATTTGGAAAAACAAGCGAACAAATATCGGATAACATTTCATGAATAAAATCCTCATCATAAGTTGTTTCATGTTATTTTGTTCTTTTATTAAAGCTCAAAGTAATATGGATTCAAGTGCCTTAGACACAACTTTAAAGGAACTCCAAATCATAAAAAAAGAAAGTATCAATCTATCCACTCCAAGAATTGTTGTCATCAAGCGAATTGAATTAGAAGGAACAAACAGAAGTAAAAGTGCTGTATTAATTAGAAGCGGGCTGGCAGAAGGTGATGAAATTAAACTACCAAGTGATGCGACAACGGACGCAGTAAAAAAATTATGGGATTCTAAACTGTTTACTGATGTAAAACTGTATTTGAAACGCCTTGAAGGAAACGAAGCCACATTACTTTTTAAATTCAAGGAAACTCCACAAATTTCTAAAATAAGAGTTGTAAAAGCACAAACTGGTAAAAACCCTTCAAAAAGTGAACGCGAGGATTTAAGTGCCGATTTAAAAAATTTAACCTATCGTCCGTACAATCAAAACGTCATCTTTAGAGCAAAAGAAATCATTCGAAAATATTATGAAGAAGAAGGTCGATTATATCCAACAATCATTCATTATACTAAAAATGACACCACAAAAAACAATAAAGTGATCCTTAATTTTGAAATCGATGAAGGACCAAAAGTAAAAATTGAAGACATTATTTTTAAAGGGAATAGAGCTCTCCCGGATGCGAAGCTTAGAAGAGCTATGAAAGAAACCAAGCGAATTGGTATCTTAAATATATTTAAAGGGGCAAAATTCATAGAGCCAGAGTACAGAGAGGATCTTCTGTTGGTGCAAGCCGCATATCAAAAATATGGGTTTCGCGATATAAAGATTATCAGCGATTCTATTATTAAAACAGAAGAAGGAAAGGTAAAATTAGTTATTCATCTTAATGAAGGCAATCGATATTATTTTCGCAATATTAACTTTACAGGTAACACCAAATACACCAGCTCTTATCTTAAAAAATACTTAGATATAAATAAGGGTGATATATACGATGAGCAAAGGCTTCAACAGCGTCTTTCAATGGATCCACGTCAAACAGATGTAAGTTCACTTTATTTGGATGACGGATATTTGTTTTTTAACCTGCAAACAAAAGAGACTAAAATTGAAAATGACTCCGTAGATTTGGAAATACAAATTTTTGAGGGAAAACAAGCTGTTGTTGGTCAAATCACAATTGTTGGAAATACTAAAACAAGCGATCATGTTATTCTTAGAGAAATTTTTATGCGTCCAGGGGATTTATTTAAACGATCGGACATTATTCGATCTCAACAGGCATTAAATAATTTAAGGTATTTCGCCCCTGAAAAACTACAAGTAAATCCAAAACCAAATCCAGCAAATGGAACTGTAGACATTGAATTTGTGGTAGAAGAACAACCTTCTGATCAGTTTGAATTACAGGGAGGATTTGGTGCTGGACGAGTAGTAGGAACATTAGGATTAAGCTTTAATAATTTCTCCACTAATCGTTTATGGAAAAAGAAATATTGGACTCCAATACCCTCAGGAGATGGACAAACATTAAGCCTTCGAGCACAATCTTCAGGACCCTGGTATCAATCCTATAACTTTAGTTTTGTAGAGCCTTGGTTCAGAGGTAAAAAACCAAATGCGTTGAGTACTTCAGTATATCATACTAGGCTACAAAGCTCAAATACAGGAGGGTTCCAGTACATTACAGGAGCCAATATCGGTTTAGGAACTCGATTAAACAAACTGGATAACTTTTTTAGAGGACAAGCATCTGTTGGTTACCAACGATATAATGTATTTAATTACACTGGTCTTAATATTGCTCAAGAGGAACAAGGAAAATTTAATAATTTAAACTTAAAATTAAGATTATCAAGAAATAGCATCGATCAGCCCATCTATCCTCGGTCTGGTGGTGAATTTAATTTAATTGGACAATTCACTTTTCCATTTGTAAGTCTATTTAATACCCAAGACGATATAAAATCTATGAGTGAAGTGGACCAATACAAATGGATTGAATACCACAAATATAAATTTCATGCGGGATGGTACAGTAAAATTATAGAGAATCTCGTATTGTATTCCAAAGTAAATTTTGGATTGCTTGCATCATACAATAAAAACATACCTATCTCTCCTTTTGAACGTTTTTATATGGGAGGATCAGGGTTAACAGGATTTAATATTGACGGAAGAGAAATAATTCCTTTAAGAGGTTACACAGAGGCAAATCAATCTAATGTGGTTTATAAAGGTGACGGTTTAAATGGCGGTGTAGGAGCAATTAAATATACAATGGAAATGCGTTATCCAATCAGTTTAGAACAGCAAGCAACGATTTATGCATTAGCTTTTGCTGAGGCAGGAAATACGTTCTCATCATTAAGACAATTCGATCCTTTCGATGTGAAACGAACAGCTGGAATGGGAATACGACTCTTTTTACCTATGCTTGGAATGCTAGGATTTGATTACGGTTTTCCATTTGATGCCGCAAACAGAAATTTGGAACCCACCTTCTCTTCTTTCCCAGGACAATTCACCTTTACGTTCGGTGGAAACATAAGTGGATGGTAAAAATAAAAAACTATGAAAAATCTCTTTTTTCTTTTTGGTATACTCCTTGCTCTACATACACAAGCGCAAAAAATTGCATTTGTGAATACTGATAAAATATTAAATAAAATTCCTGATTATCAAAGTGCTCAAGATAAGCTTGATGGTTTAGCTGTTCAATACCAAAAAGAAATTCAGGATAAACAAAAACTACTGGACGATATGAACGCATCTTTCCAAGCTGACAAAATTTTACTTTCCCAATCAATGCGAGAAAAACGACTTGATGAAATTTCAAAGGTTCAAGAAGAACTTTCTGATTTGAAAAAAAACAGATTTGGTCCTAATGGAGATCTTTTTAAAGAAAGACAAAAAATGGTTAAACCAATCCAAGACAAAGTATATAAAGCCATTCAAAAAATCGCTGAAAACGGGAGATTTGCATTTGTTCTGGACTCATCCTCTGAGCTAGCTGTTCTTTATTACAACGATAAATATGATAAAACGAATGATGTCTTAAAGGAATTAGGATATTTATAGTATCATTGCACACATTTTAAAACAATATTTAATACACCACAAAATGAAAAAAATAGTTTTGCTTTTTGTTATCGCTGTTTCTTCAATTTCTCTTTTTGGACAGAAACAAAAGATTGGACATGTAGATGTTCAGCAAATTATGCAATCGTTGGCTATAAAGGATTCCGTTCAACAAAAGTTTCTGGATTACCAATCCATTTATCAAAAGGAATTGGAAAGAATTCAAAATGAATTAATATCAGAAGAACAAAAATTAGCTGATGATCAAAAAACGTTACCTGAAGAGATTTTTCAGCAACGTTATCAATCGCTTTTGAGACGTAAACAAGAGTTTCAAGAAGTTACCTACCCTGAAGCCCAACAAAGGCTTCAACAAAAGATGACAGAACTTCAAATTCCTTTGGAGGAAAAGTTAAACGCTGCAATTGAAAAAATCGCTAAAGAAAACGGATTCATTTATATTCTTCAACTTGAAGCAACCCTATATGCAGGAGGAGAAGATATCACAAAGTTAGTAAGAAAAGAATTAGGACTTTCTGAAGAACCTGAGGAACAACCAATGGGAATGATGCCTCAAGGAATGCCAATAGGAAGATAATATTTACAGTAATTAAATGAAAAGTCCTTTATTAAGGACTTTTTTTATTTACACATATTCCATAAATTGTTCATGTGGTATTTAAAATTTCAACCATACAAGCAAATTTAGAATGGGAAAACAAACGCGCTAATTTACGTTTATTCGAAAACGCTTTTAAAGAAGTTGATCATGACGCTCAACTCGTTATACTCCCTGAAATGTTTTCCACGGGCTTTACCATGGACCCATTAAAGCATGCTGAATCCATGAATGGAAAAAGCATAAAATGGATGAAAACCTTTGCTGAAAAATTAGATACGACACTTTGTGGAAGTTTAATTATTGAGGAAAACGGTTGCTACTTCAATCGTTTGTTAGTGGTTAACCAAAAAGGAGAAATCAAGACGTATGATAAAAAACATCTTTTTCGTTATGCTGATGAGCATCAACATTATTCAGCAGGTTCTTCACATTTAATCCTTTCTATACACCAAGTAAAACTTGCTTTTTTCATTTGTTATGATTTGAGATTTCCAGTGTGGACAAGAAATACTCATCTTAAATATGATGTAGCAATTTATATTGCTAATTGGCCAGAAGCCAGAAGTTCTCATTGGAACGCATTATTGAAAGCGCGCGCGATTGAAAATCAAGCCTATACTGTTGGAGTAAATAGAATTGGTGATGATAAAAATGGCATATCCCATTCAGGTGATTCTGCGGTATATAATCCAAAAGGCGAAAAAATTTCAATTACCAATCCCCATGAATATAAGGTTGAAAACATTTCCTTGGATATAGAAAAATTATATGAATACAGGTCGAAATTCCCGACACATTTAGATGCTGATCAATTTAAATTACTGTAAATAGTTAAAGACGCTTCTCGCACGCTCGTTAATAAAACATTACTTTAATCATGCAAAAACTATTACTTATTACCCCTCCTTTTACCCAATTGAACACCCCATATCCTGCAACAATGTATCTAAAAGGATATATGGATAAAAAAGGGATTATATGTGAACAAAGAGATCTTAGCATTGAACTTTTTTTAGCAATATTCTCACCTACTTTTTTAAAAACAGTATTTCAGAAAGCAGCTGAGCAGGAGATAATCTTTTATCAAGAAATACTTGATGATCAAAATGAATACATTCAAACCGTTGAGACCGTTGTATCTTTTCTACGTAATCAAACTACTATTGGGGCTCATCAAATTGTAAGCGAAGCATTTCTTCCCAAACACCACCGATTTCAGAACCTAGAGGAACTGGAATATTCTTTTGGAGATATGGGTTTAATAGATAAAGCCAAATATTTTTCAACCCTTTACATCGAGGAATTAGGTGATTTCATATCCGCAAATTTGGATGAAGACTTTAGTTTCACAAAATATGCGGAGAAAATAGCGCGAACAGCCAGTTCCTTTGAACCAATTGAAAAAAAACTTCAAGAGCCTACGTCGATTGTTATTCAAGAATTCTTTCAATTATTAAAAGAAAAGATTGAGGAGATAAATCCAACAGTTATTGGTTTTACAGTCCCTTTTCCAGGAAATTTATATTCCGCTTTACGCGGTGCACAATTTATAAGAACCAATTATCCAAAAATAACAATATTTTTTGGCGGAGGTTATTGCAATACTGAACTGCGAAGCCTTAAGGACCCTTCAATTTTTAAGTATTTAGATTATATTCTTCTCGACGATGGTGAAGCGCCTCTTGAACAATTGATAAAGTACCTCAATAACGAAATCACTCAAAACGAATTAATACGAACGTTTTACCTAAAATCAGGAGTCGTAACCTATGTAAATAATACGTATTCTCACAAACATTCTGAATTACCTAGTCCTTCATACAATGGACTAAATATGAACTTATACGTATCATTTTTAGATATACTCAATCCGATGCATCGAATGTGGAGTGATGGGAAATGGAATAAATTAACCATCGCCCACGGCTGCTACTGGGCAAAATGCTCATTTTGTGACGTTAGCCTTGATTATATTGGACGATACGAAAATACAACCGCGGAAAACCTCGTAAATAAAATGGAAGATCTGATTCATCAAACAGGTGAAATTGGCTTTCACTTTGTTGACGAAGCGGCTCCTCCTAAAATGTTAAAAGCGGTATCAAAAGAAATCATAAAACGTCAACTAAAAGTGGTTTGGTGGACCAATATTCGCTTTGAAAAAACGTTCTCTGAGGAACTTTGTTCTTTGATGGCAAAAGCAGGATGTATTGCCGTAACAGGGGGGTTAGAGGTTGCCTCTGATCGACTTCTAAAATTAATGGAAAAAGGTGTAAGTATAGAACAAGTTGCACGGGTCACTCGCCATTTTTCGGAAAATGGTATTCTAGTGCATGCTTACTTAATGTATGGTTTTCCTACAGAAACTGCACAAGAAACGATTAATGCCCTCGAAGTCGTTCGACAATTGTTTGAGAATGAATGTATACAATCTGGATTTTGGCATTTATTCACAGCAACTGCTCACAGTCCTGTTGGTTTAAATCCCAAAAAATATGGTATTAAAATTATTGGGCCGACGTTTCAAGGGTTTGCCGATAATGACTTATTTCATGAGGATCCACAAGGTACCGATCACGAAAAATTCTCAGAGGGCTTAAAGACTTCTTTATACAACTTCATGAATGGCGCAGGACTCGATTGGGATGTACGAGAATGGTTTCCATTTAAAACTCCTGCTAGTACACTATCCTCAAATTTAATCCGAAACTATCTTAAATAAGCCACTCATAATACACCAAGAAATCTGAAGGAAATGCGCACAAACACCTTCGAGTAATTAAAAGTAGTAATCGATTAATTGACTCAAATTATCCCCTCTAAAATAATCCTATTACTGAATCCTTGACCTAAGCCTCCACCCAGTCTCCATTCGAACGAATTAAATCGATTAATCGATCCACTGCCTCCTCTGATGGAATAGCTTTATCAACAACTTCTTGACCTTTATACAGGGTTATCTTTCCAACCCCAGAACCCACATAACCATAATCCGCATCAGCCATTTCTCCAGGACCATTCACAATACAGCCCATAATACCAATTTTCACCCCTTTTAAATGAGAGGTTCTAGATCGAATAAGTTGAGTTGTCTCTTGAAGATCAAATAATGTTCTTCCACAACTTGGACATGATATATACTCTGTTTTAGAAATTCGTGTTCTGGTGGCTTGAAAGAAACCAAAAATGGTAGCCATTATTCGCTGACGAGGTAAATCGACATCAACCCACACACCGTCACAAAGACCATCGATTAATAACGCTCCAAAATCAGTTGATGCATAAAGTTGAAACAATGATTCATCCAGATTTATGTATTCCCTTTTCACAATTACTGGATTTTGAATTTTATTTTCAATAAAATAATTAAAAATTCTTCTATGATCAGCCATCCCATGATCATGGGTTGTGGTTAATATCAATACCGCGTTCTTAGGTAAATCTATTGTCTGTTTGTATATTTCATCTGTTTTTGCCTCAACAAAACAAAGTGATTCAGTATCAATATCGTCTCCCCACTCAAAAACAGGATAATACCTGGATTTTGGCTCCCATTCTGCTCTATTTTGGATCACCCCCAATGTTCCGGGCAAATCAAAAGTAAGGGACTGATCACCTAGATAAATGAAATCAGCCGCAACATCTTGAATTGTCCACTTATCATCACTTACGTGATAAATATATCCATATGGAAACAAATGGGCTGGTTTAATATCATGAACATCACTTAAATCAACAATTACTCGAGGAACTTCTGACCCTCCAATATTTTCTATAGAGTTTGTGACTCTTCGTTTATACTCAAAAGGATTAACGTGAATTTTCTCTATTTGAGGTAATTTTTTAGTCGCATTTCTTAATGTATATCGATCCGCTAATGCTTTAGCGACGGGCGCCTCAAACTCAGGGTCCTCGGTAAGTGACACTCGAATAGTGTCCCCTAAACCGTCTTCGAGTAATGTGCCTATTCCAGCAGCGCTCTTAATTCTTCCATCTTCTCCGTCTCCTGCCTCGGTAACACCTAAATGAAGGGGGTAATTCATACCTACCTCCATCATATGGTTCACCAACAATCGATAAGCATTTACCATTACCTTTGGATTACTCGCTTTCATAGAAAGCACTATATTATGGTAATTTAAATCCTCACAAATTCTCAAAAACTCCATGGCCGATTCTACCATTCCCAATGGAGTATCGCCATATCTACTCAAAATTCGATCCGAGAGAGAACCGTGATTAGTTCCGATTCTCATTGCTGTCCCATACTCTTTACAAATATTAACTAGCGGACTAAACTTCTCACGAATTCGATCGAGCTCTGCGTTATAATCGTCATCCGAATATTCTATTTGTTGAAACTTTTTTTTATCCGCATAGTTTCCAGGATTGACACGGACTTTTTCAATCAATCGCGCAGCAATTTCGGCTGCATTGGGAGTATAATGAATATCAGCAATTAACGGAACATCATACCCCCTATTCTTTAGCTCTTTTTTTATTTTCCCTAAATTTTCCGCCTCTTTCTTACTAGGCGCAGTTATTCTTACGTATTCACATCCTGACTCAACCATTCTAATGGTTTGCTCTACTGTAGCAATTGTATCCATAGTATCGGTAGTGGTCATACTTTGAATACGAAGGGGATTATTGGCTCCAAGCGCCAGATCACCAATTTTCACTTCTCTTGATACAAACCTTGAGTAATTTGTGTAATCGTTGCAATATTTCCAATTGTTTTTGGTCATGGAAAATAATTTTATTCAAAAATAAAAAAAAGCCTCTTGCAACAAGAAGCTTTAACACGTTTTACCATAATTATTTATTATTTCTTGACAATAAGCGGTTTCGCAAACACACTGTTATCCAATAATTTAAAGTTCAACGTATAGTATCCTTCCGCTAATCCACTAATATCATATTGTTCATATATCTCTCCAAATGTTTGCACCACTTGTCCATTCATATTCATAACAAATACAGACTCAACCTGATTAGCCAATTGATTAATACCTAGAACATAAATATATTCCCCGCCTGGATTAGGATATAATTGAATTTGATCTATGCTAGATTGCTGCACTGATAACATGGAATTAACAGTCACTTCATACCCGAGGGAATCGGGAACAGTTAAGCCTTTAACGTTCTCAGGCCACACAACGATTGTATTATTACCCTCTCTTAGTTTAGAAGGAGTAACCACATCTTCAACACGGACAGTAAACGTATCTCCAACAGCCAGATAATTGATAGTCATCATATCTTTTGGGTTGTATACATTGATCTCCATTCCATTCTCCCATTGATCTTTCCAACTGATCTGAAGCGCTTGATTGGGAAAAGACTCATGCCTTGACTGAACGTGATGATTGTATTCAGTATTAAACACATTATTTTCTCCATCCCAATATGGGTAAGTGATTTGCATAGTTTCAACACCTACATTCGTAATCGAATATTCATAGGTAACGGTATCACCGATAGATAAATCATCGCAGGAGCATAACATTGTGATTTCTGAAACAATTTTCACTTTACTGGTATTTGTTTGGGCATGCAAAAAAGGAATAAAGGCCCAAAAAAAGAAAACAAATAGTGTCAAGGTTTTAACCATATTCCAACAAAATAGACTTCGCAATGTACAAAATTTAATATTTTTTTCCCTAACTTGATTTTATTTTCTTACTCGCCTAAGCGAATATTATGGATATTCTCAATAAAATTATTCAGTCGCTAAATAAAGAAGAGGTTCGGTTTTTCAAACTTTATTCTAAACGTATTTCATCGGATGATGAGCGAAAGGATTTAGTTTTATTTGATTTTATACGAAAAAACGGAAAAGAATACGACGAATCTAAAATTTACAAAAAACTATATGGGGAAAAATCAAAAAATCCATTTTATCGACTTAAGAATCGGGTAGCAGAAGATTTAAATAAATGTCTTACCATTCAACATTATGCTGATTCTGAAGAGGTTCAAATTCATAATCTTTTGACTTCTGTAAAATTATATTCTAAAAAAAGGGCTTTTGATCTTAGTCTACATTATTTAAAGAAAGCAGAAAAATTAGCACAACAAATAGAAGCGTTTGATTTGTTAGACATCATATACAGTGAACAAATTAAACTCTCTCAGGAGACACTTTTCATCAATCCTGAAGAAGTCATCCAAAAAAGAATGAAGAATTTAGATGTATTAAATTCATTACGAGAGATGGATGATGTATTGGCTTTAGTTGTACACCGAACAAAAACCACACAGAACTTTAATTCCAAGCAAAATCCAATTGTTCCCTTGTTAGAGGAAACAGTAAATAGTGTATTACAAAATAAAAAACTGATTAAAGGTGCCAAATTAAGGTTGAAAATATATCGATCTGTAAGCCAAATCCTTTTACAGCGTCATGAATACCATGCACTTGAAGATTATTTAGAAAAAACATTTCAAGATTTTAATACGGAACAGCTTTTTAACAAGTCCAACCATGATTCCAAATTGCAAATGCTAACTTATATGGTTAATTGTTTACATATTAATGGAAAATATAAGGAGTCATTGAATTATGCAGAATTGCTAAAATGTGCAATGGAAGAGTTTGGTGGTGAAAAAAAAGATCAATATTTATTTTTTTATTATAACGCGCTTGTAAATAATTATGGCACACTTAATAAGGAAAAAGCAATTGAGATTTTAATGGAATTAAAATCATCTTCATGGTTACAAAAAACACCTTACTACGAAGTTTTTGTTTTTGGAAATTTAGCGATTCTGAATTTCGAAATGGGTCATTATAAAAAAGCAGTCAAAAATTTTCATCACCTATACTTATTAGAAAGCTATAAAAACACTGATGAATCTTATAAATTCAAAACGGAGATTGCCGAACTTATTGTGCGATTTGAACTTCATGATTTTGACTATTTAGAATACCGAATTAAACAAGTAAGAAAAGATTTTAAATCAAAGCTTGATGTTCGTGAAAATGAGCGAGAAAAAAAGCTTTTAGAAATCATTGAGGAACTTATTTACACAAATTCAATTCGATCAAACAAAGCGTTAAAAAAGAAAATTGAATTGTTTGTAACACATGAAAACAAGGAGAATAGACTATACTCCGAAATGATTGATTACAACAACTGGATAAAAGAAAAATTAATATGATTCCTGACAAAATATATTTGGATTATGCGGCAAGCACACCTGTTTCTCAGGAAGTCATCAATGAAATGCTGCCTTTTTTTAACGAACATTTCGGTAATGCGAGCAGCGTTACACATCAACATGGGTGGTATGCGAATGGAGCCATAAAAAAGGCGAGAAAACAAGTCGCCAAATCCATTAATTGTGAAGAATCAGAAATCATATTTACCTCAGGAGCTACGGAGGGGATTAATTTAGCAATCAGAGGTGTTTATCAACGTTACTCAAAAAAAGGAAATCATATAGTAGTATGCAAAACAGAACACAAAGCTGTTTTGGATACTGTTGAAGCACTAGAAAAAGAGGGGGCTTCAGTCTCCTACATTGACGTTGACCATAACGGTATGATTAACCTTGAATCATTCAAAAATGCATTGCAACCAACCACTGTATTGGTCGCTATCATGTGGGTGAATAATGAAACTGGCGTCATCCAAGATATAGATACGTTATCTAAAATAGCCTTTGAGCATAACATTCCTTTTTTATGTGATGGCACGCAAGCCGTTGGAAAAATACCAATCAATATGGAGACCAATGCAATTGGAATAATGCCAATTTCGGCACATAAATTCTTCGGTCCTAAAGGGATTGGCGCACTTTATATCAGACGAAAAAACCCTAGAATTTCACTATCACCATTGATTACAGGTGGGGCTCAAGAAAAAAAATTACGTGCAGGAACATTAAACACCCCTGCTATAGTTGGACTTGGAGAAGCGATTAATCGTACCTGTTCAAAACAAACAATCAACCATCAAAAGTTAACCAGTATTCGATTAAGCTTTAAGGAATTCTTCAAAACATATAATGCACGATTTAATGAATCAATAGAGCATTGTAGTCCTCATATACTAAACATTACATTACCAGGAATAAAAGCAGATCACTTACTTAAAAAAACACGAGGCTTAAGCTACTCTCTTGGCTCTGCCTGCACCTCTGAAACACTTGACCCTTCACACGTGCTTAGCGCTATGGGCTTATCAAAAGAAGATTGCTTTTGTTCATTTAGATTATCTTTTTCACCTTACATGAGCCAAAAGGATATCTTGAAATCTCAAGAGATTTTTAAAGCTGCTCTTACGAATGAATACTTCCAATGAATTTACTTTTTTCATTTAAGGAATAGTCAAAAAACAGATAAACTACTTAACCTCTTTTGAAATTTTCTCTTACCGTTTTCATGAAATTTGAGGCATAAACAAAATTCACTACCTCTTGATTATCTGTTGTCATAATATCATCCCTGGTTCCTTCCCACCATTTTTGACCTTGATGAATGAATGAAATCTTATCAGAAATCTCCATGACCGAGTTCATATCATGAGAAATAACTACCGTGGTTATGTTTAATTCCACGGTTATTTCCTTTATTAGATTATCAATTACAATAGCTGTTTGAGGGTCTAAACCGGAATTAGGCTCATCACAAAATAAATACCTTGGTTGAAGTGCTATTGCACGAGCTATCGCAACTCGTTTTTGCATCCCTCCTGATATCTCAGCAGGATATAAACTGTCAGCATGCTCCTCAATATTAACCCGACGCAAACAAAACAATGCACGTTCTTTTATTTCCTCAGGTGTTCTATCAGAAAAAATAGTAAGAGGAAACATTACATTTTCAAGTACCGTTTTAGAATCAAACAACGCAGAACCTTGAAAAAGCATCCCTACTTCCTTACGTATTTCTTTTTTCTTTTGATAACCCATTTCAGAAAATGGACGCTCATCATAAAATATATTACCTCCGTCTACATCAAATAACCCTACCAAACATTTTAACAAAACAGATTTACCTGCTCCACTTTTTCCAATGATCATGTTGACCTTTCCTCGTTCTAAGTTTAAACTAACATCCTTAATAACATCATTAGTCTCAAACGATTTTGATATTTTTTCAACTTGAATCATTAGTTCGTTAAAAGTAATTGGGTAAGAATAAGATCAAAAAGAAGGATAATAATACAGCTATAAACTACAGCTCGCGTTCCACTATCACCTACCTCCTTTGCACCACCAGAGGTAATAAAACCTTGATAGGAAGAGACTGATGTTATGATTAGAGCAAAGAACTCTGCTTTAATTAAGGCATAGGTCACATAAAATGCTTCAAAATCGTATCGAATTCCGTACACGTATTTTTCAATTGATACAACACCCGTTAATAATGAAGCTACATACCCCCCTAAAGTCCCTAAAAAAATAGAGATTACGACAATAAATGGAAAAACAAACAACGCAGCTACAATCTTTGGCATAATTAAATAACTCTGCGGATTGACACCCATGATTTCTAAAGCATCAATTTGCTCAGTCACCTTCATCGTACCCAGATTTCCCGCAATCGAACTTCCAACCTTACCCGCCAGTATCAGCGATATTATTGTTGGAGCAAATTCCAAAATCATGGTGTCTCGTGTTGCAAGACCCTCAGTATATGGAGGAACCAATGGGTTACTAAAGTTATAGGCCATTTGAAGCAAGGTGACAGCCCCCATGAATATAGAAAGAATTGCAACAATTGGAATAGATCCAATTCCAATGGCTACCATTTCATCAATCACACGCTTCCATACAACCTTAAACTTATCTGGCTTAGCAAATGCCTGAGCCATCAAAACATAATATTTACCTAAGTGTGCAAAAATGGACATGAAGTAAAAATAGTATTTTCCATCTTTAATACGGAATCTTAATGATTTAATTGTCCACAACAACAATCTGCATTGTGAAAACACATCATTAAGACGTGTATCTTTATCAAGAGAGCTGAAAACAAAAAATCCCCCGCCGAGGCGAGGGACTTACATTAGTAAATATAGTATTTAGGAGAATACTCTAATTTAACGTGATTAAGAACCACATGCTTCACAGTCATCCGGATTATCGATTGAACATGCAATTTCGGCTTCCCGTTGCTGTTTTCCGTTCGCATCTGCAGAATTAGATGTATTTTCTAAAGCCTTCTTATCAACCGTAAATTTAATCGCATCCGTTGCTGCTTTAGTTCTTAAATAATACATTCCTGTCTTCAAACCTTTCTTCCATGCATAAAAATGCATCGATGTAAGTTTCCCGAAGTTAGGTGAGTCCATGAATACATTTAAAGATTGTGATTGATCAATATATGCACCTCGATCTGCAGCCATATCCAAGATGTCTTTTTGTTTGATTTCCCAAACAGTTTTATACAACTCTTTTATATTTTCAGGGACCTCTGGGAATCCTTGAATAGATCCATTAGCCGCAATCAATCTGTTTTTCATTTCATTATTCCACAAACCAAGTTTTGTTAAGTCTCTTAATAAGTGCTTATTGATCACCGCAAACTCTCCAGATAGTGTTCTACGAGAGTAGATATTTGAGGTGTATGGTTCAAAACACTCATTATTACCCAAAATTTGAGAAGTAGAGGCTGTTGGCATAGGCGCTAATAATAACGAATTCCGTATACCGTGTTCTTTTACTTCTTCTCTCAACACATCCCACTCCCATCTTTTTGAAGCTTCAACTCCCCACATATCAAACTGGAAAATCCCTTCAGATGCAGGAGATCCTTTAAACGTCTCGTATGGGCCTTCAACTTTAGCAAGATCTTTTGAAGCAGTTAACCCTGCAAAGTATATTGTTTCAAAAATATCTTTGTTTAATTGCTTAGCCTCATCTGAAGTAAATGGTAATCGCATTAAAATGAACGCGTCAGCCAATCCTTGTACACCCAAACCAATTGGACGATGACGTAAATTTGATTTTTTTGCCTCTGCAACTGGATAATAATTATGATCAATAATTTTATTTAAGTTCTTGGTAACAGTGTAGGTTACCTCAAATAACTTATCAAAATCAAACTTCCCGTCTTTCACGAACATTGGAAGAGCTAAGGAAGCTAAATTACAAACCGCTACTTCATCAGGGGCTGTATATTCAATAATCTCAGTACATAAATTTGATGACTTAATCGTACCTAAATTCTTCTGGTTCGATTTTTCATTACAAGCATCTTTATACAACATGTAAGGCGTTCCTGTTTCTACTTGAGACTCAAGAATAGCAAACCAAAGTTCTTGTGCCTTTATGGTTTTTCTTCCTTTTCCAGCCTTCTCGTATTTTTCATAAAGTGCTTTAAAGTCATCGCCATAAGTATCCGCCAATCCAGGACACTCATTCGGACACATTAACGTCCACTCTGCATCATCCTCCACTCGTTGCATGAACAAATCATTTGTCCAAAGCGCAAAGAATAAATCTCTTGCTCTTCGCTCCTCCTTTCCATGATTTTTCCTTAAATCTAAGAAATCAAAAATATCAGCATGCCAAGGCTCAAGGGAAATCGCAAAAGATCCTTTTCGTTTCCCTCCACCTTGATCTACATAACGCGCTGTATCATTAAACACTCGTAACATCGGAATAATCCCATTCGATTCGCCATTAGTTCCTTTAATATATGAACCCGTTGCTCTTACATCATGGATCGATAAACCAATTCCTCCAGCAGATTGAGAAATCTTAGCACATTGTTTGAGTGTATCATAAATACCATCAATAGAATCTTCCTTCATTGTTAAAAGGAAGCACGATGACATTTGTGGTTTTGGCGTACCCGCATTAAACAACGTAGGTGTAGCATGCGTAAACCAACGCTCTGACATTAAATTATACGTGTTAATTGCAGCTTCTAAATCATCTTTATGAATCCCAACAGACACACGCATTAACATATGCTGAGGACGCTCTACAATTTGTCCATTTATTTTAAGTAAATAAGATCGCTCGAGCGTTTTAAACCCAAAATAATCATAACCAAAATCACGATCATGAATGACAGCCGAATCTAATAATTCTGCGTTATTTTTTATAATCTCATACACATCATCGGCAATTAGCTTTGCCGATTCGCCTGTTTTAGGATCAATATATTCAAACAAGTCTTGTACTGTAGAGAAAAAAGACTTCTTTGTATTCTTGTGCAAATTTGAAATCGCAATTCTAGATGCTAAATAACCATAATCAGGATGTTTCGTAGCCATTGCAGCAGCTACTTCTGAAGCTAAATTATCTAACTTTTCAGTTGTTACACCTTCATATAAGCCTTCAATCACTTTCATCGCTACTGCAGTTGGATCAACAATAGCATTTAAACCATAGCACAACTTCTTTACTCGCGCCGTGATTTTGTCAAACTTCACAGATTCTTTTCTTCCGTCTCTTTTTATTACGTACATGCCGAATTTTAATGTTTTTTGGGGTTAATAATGTTTCGAAGCTATTTACAACTTAGTTAAGTATGGTTTAGAAGTCCTCGTCAATTTTAAAAACGTTATCTTCTTTACTTGAGGTAACACCAGCTTTTTGGTAATCCCCAACTCTTTTCTCAAAGAAATTTGTTTTTCCTTGTAGAGAAATCAATTCCATAAAATTAAATGGATTGGTAGCTTCATAGACTTTAGCACATCCCAATTCAACCAATAATCTATCTGCAACAAACTCAATATACTGACACATTAAATCAGCATTCATTCCAATCAATTTAACAGGAAGTGCATCAGTAACAAATTCTTTTTCAATCTCAACAGCGTCCGTTATTATACCAGTTACCACTTCCTTATCTAATTTATTAACCAAATGCTTCGTATATAACAAGCAGGCGAAATCACAGTGTAATCCCTCATCTCTTGAAATTAATTCATTAGAAAATGCTAATCCGGGCATTAATCCTCTTTTCTTCAACCAGAAGATTGAACAGAACGAACCAGAAAAGAAAATACCTTCCACTGCAGCAAAAGCAATTAATCGCTCTGCAAACGAACCGTTATCAATCCATCTTAAAGCCCAATCCGCTTTTTTCTTTACGCAATCAATGGTTTCAATTGCATTAAATAAATAATCTCTTTCAGATTTATCCTTGATAAGCGTATCAATCAACAAAGAATATGTTTCAGAATGAATATTCTCCATCATTACCTGAAATCCATAGAAAAATTTTGCTTCAGTATATTGTACTTCAGATAAAAAGTTTTCTGCTAAATTTTCATTCACAATACCATCAGAGGCAGCAAAAAATGCCAATACATGCTTGATAAAATGACGCTCATTATCATTAAGCTTACTCTCCCAATCAACAATATCACCACTCAAATCAATTTCCTCTGCTGTCCAAATTGAAGCTTCTTGTTTTTTATACATATCCCAAATGTCATCATGCTGAATCGGGAACAATACAAATCGATCTTTACTTTCTTGTAAAATAGGCTCTGTAGCAGACTCCTGAATTTTTGTGTTTGCAGGCAATATCTCACTTAAATCTGCTTGCGTTTGTTCTTTAACTTTTTTAGTGTTCTCCTCCATACTAAAAGTGTGTTTTTTTAGTTTAAAAATTTAATTACTAATGCTTTTATTGTTATTTCCCTTAATAAATAACTCTGCGGGTAAAAATGCACTTACAAAAATGCGGGATTCAAAAATGGGTCTTTTTTTGCGATAGAACAATGATTTAATATTCACATTAAAAGTTAGTTTTTAACACTCTAAATAACTCCTTGAAAAACTGAAAATTACACCACTTACATAAACTTAAAAGACAAGTAACATTTGTTAACTAATTAAGGTGTATTTCTCAAGAAGTTTTTAAAATAGATGTTAAAAAATTAACATTCTGTTAAACTTGCTCAGTCTTAATTTAACCCTATTTTAAAGAACTTTTTTTACCACTCAATCACAACGGGAAAGGTCTTTTAAATTACGATCTGTATAACCTCTGGTTATAGGGTTGGGAATTTTGATATTCACATTCAACCGGTTGATAAATCAATTATTTTTTTTCGAAAACCCAGTATTAACAGCGTTCACGGAGTAAATTAAAAACTGAACACACAAACAAAAAAAATTTTTGGCACGAAATTATTTTTAGACGTTTCATTTCGATTGAACCAATGAATTATTCACTATGAACGTGAAACCTGACAAGAAAATCTACCCCTTAATTTAACTCATTAGATGTCGTGGACGAACTTCTCTCTATTCACCCCCCCTTACTTTTTGCTCCAATTTGATCTATTTGTTCAAACCATTCAGCACCAAAACGTTTGATCAGAGGTTCTTTTAGAAATTTATACACAGGGATTTCTAACGATTTACCTAGACTACATGCGCATCTACAAATATCTAGAAACTGAACATTTACTGCCGTAAAGGTTGGATATTCTTTTATTCGCACTGGAAACAACTCACATGAGAGGGGTTTCTTCCAGTCGATCTTACCATCTTTATGAGCGGTTTCGATTGCACATCTTGTCCCTCCGTCTTCAGCAAAATAAACGTATGCACACTCTTTATTATTGACTAATGGAGTAACTAAGTCCCCATCAATGTCCATCGAATATGTTCCATTCTTTTCAATCTCCTCAATTCCCTCTGGACGCATGTATGATTTTACCTCATCATAAATATCATCGAGAATTGCACACTCTTCTTCATCCAAAGGTGCTCCACTATCCCCCTCTATACAACATGCACCCTTACATGCGTTTAAATCACAAACGAAGTGACGTTCATATAAATCATCCGAAATAAGCGTGTCCTTAATCCCCTGCATGATTTATCCAAGTTTCTCAAAAGTTTGATACCATCTGTTCGGCACTTCTCCAGACAATGCCTTTTCATAGTCAGCGTAACTACATGGCACCATTTGATGACGTATAAATCGACTATTCAAATCCGAAGGGTGAGGCACATCCATCCACCATCTTCCACTGTAATTACTTTTATAAAACGTTAGTTCGTGCTCCTCTTGCTCAAGAGCCACATGATACTTGATATAAACAGACTTATTAGCCACAGGATAATCACCTTTTCGCTCCCTGAATCCTTCTATAAAATACCAAATCATTTGCGCAAGAAGCATGGCTCCACTTCCATGATCATCGTGTACCGGATTATAATTATATATACCAAATGATGAAAGTTTGTCGGACAATCCTGCATATCGAGAAATCCTACATATTTCATCACTCATAAAACCATTTGGGTTTGGCTTTGAATAACCAGAGAACTCGGAACCTTTGATGGCGTTAACATCAAAACTTAAAATATCTGCATTTCGTACAATTGGCTCCATCTCCTCTATATTATCTCTTACGAAACCTAAACGATACGCATCAAAATGCATTCGCTCCATCATAGCGTCAATCTCATTATTCACAAAGTAAGATTGATAACCAACCGAACTAAAATTGAATAAAAAGTTGGGTTGATGCATGATGATATTGTTGATGAAATTTTCTTCCGTAATTTCTTCATTAATTAATCCTAAGTCTATAGAACGATCAATGCATACAAGGTTAACCACCTGCTCTAAATTTTCATACGCTTGATAATTCGCAAAAGTCAAATCATGACTTCCTCCAATAATTACCGGAATAACCTCTTTTTTAACCAATTCCGTAATCACGGATGTTAATGCAAAATACGTGTCTTTATATGTATTTCCAGCCAAAACATTTCCTAAATCCAATAGCGTAACCTGATCTCCAAAACGATGAAATAAACTGTAAAGTCTTTCACGAATTCGATCAGGAGCTGAACCGCATCCATCATTACCAACCTGTCCTCGCTCCTCCATTACTCCCACAATGGCAATATCATATTCAAATAATTTAACCGATTCATCATAATGAGTGATGGTTTCACCAATTGTATTTCTTTTCCAATTGGTTCTTGTGATTAAATCATTGGATAATGGTTGTAAATAAAGACTTAAATCCATTATTTTTTCGCTTTTTTAGTAGTAGCTGTTTTCTTTTTAGCCGGCGCTTTTCTTTTGGCTCCTTTTTTGGGCTGGTTTTCCATAATATGGATAACTTCATCAAGCGCTAGGTCTTTTGCTTCCACATCCTTAGGGATTTTATAATTTGTTTTCCCTTGTTTAATATAAGGACCCCAACGACCGTTTAACACTTGAATTTCACCATTTTCGTGGTCAAATGAATTAATAAACTTTTCAGCATCTGCTTTCTTTTTCGCTTCAATTAATTCAACTGCTCGCTCAAATGATATATCTAAAGGGTCCTCCTCTTTTGGAATGCTTGCAAATAATGAACCTTGCTGAATATATGGACCAAATCTTCCAATATTCGCCTTAAGCACCTTCCCTTCATATTCCCCGAGCGTTCTAGGTAACTTAAATAATTCAAGCGCATCTTCAAGGGTGATTGTTTGAATACTTTGTCCTTTTCTTAAGGAAGCAAATTGAGGTTTTTCAGAACCGTCCTCACTTGCCTGCCCAATTTGTGCAATAGGCCCAAACTTCCCCATCCGAACAATTAATTTTTTACCTGATTTAGGATCAACACCAAGCTCGCGTTCACCCGTTACTCTTTCAGAATTTTCAATCGTGTCCTCTACATTCTCATGAAATGGATGATAAAAAGCATCAATCATCGATTTCCATTCTTTTTGCCCCGAGGCAATCGCATCAAATTGTTGTTCAACTTCAGCCGTAAAGCCATAATCTACGATTCTGCTGAAATTTTGAACCAAAAAGTCATTTACCAACATCCCTATATCCGTTGGAAAAAGTTTATTTTTTTCTGCCCCTGTGATTTCAATACGATTAAATGCATTCACATGCCCATCTTCTAATGTAATAAATTGATAAGAGCGCTCCTTCCCCTCTCTTTCCTCTTTAACAATATAATTTCTTTTTTGCACCGTAGAAATTGTGGGAGCATACGTAGAAGGTCTACCAATTCCCCGCTCTTCCATTGCTTTTACTAAACTAGCCTCTGTATACCTTGGTGGGTGTTGTGTAAACCGCTCACGCGCATTAAGATTTGTTAACACTAATGTTTTACCAGTATGTAAATCAGGTAACATCCCATCCTCTTCTACTTTTTCATCATCTGTAGATTCCAAGTATAATTTAAGAAAACCATCAAACTTCAACACCTCACCTTTGGCAATTAAGTTTTGATCTGCTTTGGACACATCAATAGTGACGGTTGTTCGCTCCAATTGAGCATCTGCCATTTGAGAAGCTACAGCCCGTTTCCATATTAATTCATACAAACGTTGTTGTTGGTATTCACCTGCAATAGTGTGCGCAGAGAAATTAGTAGGACGAATAGCCTCATGCGCCTCCTGAGCATCTTTGTTTTTTGTTTTAAACACCCTTCTTTTATGATACTCCTCTCCATAGGATTCAACCACCTCTTTTTCAATTCCATTAAGGGCAAAATCAGACATGTTTGTAGAGTCCGTTCTCATATATGTAATTAACCCCGCCTCATAGAGTCTTTGAGCGATACTCATTGTTTGACCAACAGCATAGCCTAATTTCCTACCTGCTTCTTGTTGAAGCGTAGAAGTTGTAAATGGAGCAACTGGACTTTTCTTGGCTGGTTTCTTTTCAAGTTTTGTAACCGAAAAGATCGATTCCGCGCATTTATTCAAAAACTCAAGCGCCTCCTCAGCAGTTTTTAAATTCTTTGACAACGTGGCTTGAAAAACATGACCTTCCACATCAAAATGCCCTACCACTCTAAACGAACTTACCGGGCTAAAAGCCTCAATTTCTCGCTCCCGCTCAACAATAAGCCGAACAGCAACAGACTGTACTCTACCCGCGGACAACGATGGCTTTACTTTCCTCCACAAAACGGGCGAGAGTTCAAAACCAACCAACCGATCTAGAACTCGTCTTGCTTGCTGGGCATTCACAAGATTAAAATCTATCGTACGAGGATTATTAATGGCCTTTAGAATAGCATCTTTGGTAATTTCATTGTACACTACCCTTTTTATTTTGGATTCCTCCAAATTCAGTGCCTCCAACAGGTGCCATGAAATAGCCTCTCCCTCTCGATCCTCGTCCGTTGCTAACCAAACTACTTCAGCCTTCTTGGCCAATGCTTTCAATTCTTTTACAATCGCCTTTTTATCAGCAGAAACCTCGTAAGTAGGTTCAAAATTATTTTCGGTGTCAACACCCAATCCTTTTTTTACTAAATCCCTAATATGTCCTACACTCGATCGAACAGTAAAATCACTCCCTAAATATTTCTCAATTGTTTTTGCCTTTGCAGGGGACTCAACGATTACAAGGTTTTTTGCCATAATTTATCTATTTCATCGTAAGGTTCATCAAATCAAATTAACATCTAAGCCTTATCCAATTAAATTTAATAACCAATTTTTCGATTTTGCAAAATAAAGCAATTCCTTTCATATGTAACAAATCGTTTTTTACTGTCAGTATCACTCTATATTTATATTAACCTATAGGTTAATGATTTTTTAGAGTCTGACATATTGTCATTTATTTGAATTAACCGTACCTTTGTTACTCAATTTTTGCAAATGGGAGATCATCAAGACATGTTAGAAGAAAGCCGCCAGGGTGAAGCGTTAGCGCTTAACGCTAGCAATGGTATGCAGGAGGGCAAAAAATTGTATATTGAAAGCTATGGCTGTCAAATGAATTTTTCAGATTCTGAAATTGTAGCTTCTGTGTTAGGCAATGAGGGGTACACCACCACCACAAATATGGAGGAAGCAGATTTAATATTCTTAAACACATGCTCCATTCGGGATAAGGCTGAAGAGACGGTAAGAAAAAAGCTAAACACAATTAAACACAACCCCAAGAAAAAAGAAACAGTTAAAGTTGGCGTCCTTGGCTGTATGGCAGAGCGTCTTAAGGGAAAACTTCTCGAGGAAGAAAAATTGGTGGACCTAGTAGCAGGTCCTGATTCATATCGTAAACTTCCAGAATTAGTAGATGATGTTGAAGACGGACAAAAAGCAGTGAATGTTCTCCTTTCCCGAGAGGAAACGTATGATGATATTGAACCTGTTCGAATAAATTCTAATGGAATTACCGCTTTTGTTTCCATCATGCGAGGGTGTGACAACATGTGTACTTTTTGTGTTGTTCCTTTTACCAGAGGTAGGGAGCGTTCAAGAAATGCAGCATCCATTGTAGAAGAATGCAAGGATTTGTACAAGAAAGGATATAAAGAAGTAACCTTACTTGGTCAAAATGTTGATTCCTATCGATGGTCTGATGATCCTGAATTAAGGGGAAGAGCACTTAAAGAAGCTCCAAGAGATGAGGTGATTGACTTTGCAAAGTTATTAATTATGGTAGCAGAGATTGCTCCTGATTTAAGAGTTCGATTTTCAACCTCTCATCCAAAAGACATTATTGACGAAGTTTTGTTTGCTATACGAGATTATAAAAACATCTGCAATTATATTCACCTTCCAGCTCAAAGTGGAAATACCAGGATTTTAAAGAAAATGAATCGGACGTATACACGAGAGTGGTACAACGACAAGGTAGCAAGAATAAAAGAAGTAATTCCTAACTGTGCTATATCCACAGACATTATTACTGGATTCTGTTCGGAAACAGACGAGGAACATGCAGATACCGTTGATCTAATGAAGCAAGTTCGTTACGAATTAGCTTACATGTTTTTTTATTCTGAACGTCCAGGTACGTTAGCACAAAAGAAATATGAAGATGACGTTCCCGAAGACACAAAGAAAGCGCGATTGAAAGAAATCATTGACATACAAACGGGGATTAATAAAGAGCTCAATGAGGCTGAAATTGGAAAATCATACGAAGTACTTGTTGAAGGAGTCTCAAAAAGGAATGAAAATGACTTAAGAGGAAGAAACAGTCAAAACAAAATGATTATTTTCCCAAAAGAAAACTACAAAGTGGGAGATTATGTCATGGTTAAAATTGAAAAATCTACTTCTGCAACCCTTATTGGAAAAGCAACAGATTTGGTAACCTATTAGGAAAAATGAGCAATACGCTTAACGGTATAAAACAACGTTTTGGAATAATTGGGAATTCTAATTTACTCAATGATGCTATTGACATAGCCATGCAAGTAGCTCCAACAGACTTATCTGTTTTAGTATCCGGAGAAAGTGGTTCGGGGAAAGAAAATTTCGCGAAAATCATTCATTCACAAAGTGCAAGGAAGCACAATGATTTTATCGCAGTAAACTGTGGTGCTATCCCTGACGGAACAATCGACTCTGAATTATTTGGTCATGAAAAAGGGGCTTTTACTGGTGCCGTTGATCATCGTAAAGGATATTTTGAAGTGGCTGATGGAGGAACCATTTTTTTAGATGAAGTAGGTGAATTACCCATGAGTACTCAAGCTCGCCTTTTAAGAGTTTTAGAAGCAGGCGAATTTATTAAAGTAGGATCATCTAAAGTTCAAAAAACAAATATTCGCGTTGTAGCAGCAACGAACCTCGACATTCCCAAGGCTATAAAAAAAGGTAAGTTTAGAGAAGATTTATACTACAGATTAAATACAATACCAATAAAAATACCATCATTAAGAGAGCGTAAAGAAGATATTTATTTATTATTCAGAAAGTTTTCCGTTGATCTTGCCGAAAAATATAGAATGCCTCCATTAAGACTAGATGAAGAAGCGCGAGAAATTCTAGAAAATTACAGATGGCCAGGAAATATTCGACAATTAAAAAACATTGCTGAACAAATTTCTGTGATTGAGGAAAATCGATTAGTTACTCGAAACCAATTGTTAAAATATTTGCCAGAGGCCAGTACATCTAATCTTCCTGTAATTATAGGAAATGATTCCATTAATGACAGTGACCCTGCACAAAGCTCTGATTGGAAAAGAGAACGTGAATTACTTTACAAAGCACTCTTCGACATGAAAAGAGAACTGAGAGGGCTAAAAGGAGTCGTCACTGATTTGGTTCGAAACCATGGCAATATCAAGGATACAGAAAGTGCTTTCCAACAATTAAATTTAGAAGGAGACAAACTTCCGCCACAAGAGCTCACTTCTTACCCCGTGCCGGTGAGCAAAACGTTTGATGCTCAGCCAACACAAGAGAACGAGGAAGATTATCATGATAGCCATGAGGTGGTGGAAGAAAGTTTATCGCTAGCAGAAAGAGAGAAAGAGTTCATTATAAAAGCATTGGATAAGCACAGAGGGAAAAGAAAAAATGCAGCCAAAGAACTAGGGATTTCTGAGCGGACATTATATCGAAAAATTAAAGAGTACGGAATTCAATGATGCGATATATCTCACTCATAGTTTTGCCATTTATAGTACAAGCCTGTTTCAGTGTGAGTTACTCATTTAGAGGGGGTATGATTCCTGGAGAAACATTTAGCATTGAAAGTTTTACGAATCAAGCATCAATCGTTAACCCAAACTTAGCCATTGTTTTTCAAGATGCTCTTCAGGAACGATTTACAAATGAATCAAATTTAAAGTACACTGATCGAGAGCAAGAACAAAATCATGTCACATTCGCTGGTACAATTAATAGGTATGAAATTAGTCCTGTTCAAGGAACAGGAGATGTAACCGTAGCTTTAAACCGCTTAACCATTAGCGTTAAAGTTATATATATTAATACCAAAGATCCTTCTTTGGATTTTGAAAAAGAATTTTCCAGTTATGATGACTTTGAATCATCGGAAGATTTCGCTTCAGTTGAGGATGATTTAATGAAAATCATCTCAGAAAAATTGGTAGCTTTAGTATACAATGAAACAATTGTAGATTGGTAATCGATGAACAAGGAATTATTCAACCAACTTATTCAAGAACCTTCAAATGTTGATCCACAATATAAGGATGAATTGAAGGAATTGGTTCACTCATTTCCATACTCATCAAATATCAGAATGCTATACCTCTCTGCTTTATTAAATGATGCTGATGTTCTTTTTGAACAAGAACTCAAAAAATCAGCCGCATTTATAACCGATAGACGTGTATTGAAAAAAATCATTGCTCCCGCTAGTCGTAAAGAAGATTACCTCATTAATAACACACCTCTAAAAGTGGTTGACCAAAAAGAGGAAGATATTCCCTCTTCAGAAATCGATAGCAAACCCTTACTAAACGAAAACAATGAGAATAACAACATTGATCATAATATCAAGGAAACAAATCCTGTAGATACAGATTCAAAGAATGATCACCATATTGAAGAGGAAAAACCAAAAATATCAGAAGAAAACCCACCTGATAAAGTAGATGAATTGGACGAACTTATCATCTCCTCTGCGATTGATGCCAGTTTATCTCTTGAAATATCCGAGGCCGCGGAAGAATTAAAAACAGAACCTAACACGAAAACAGGCGAATCAGAAGAGCATTTATCAAATCAAACAACACGTGTATCTACACCAGATCAAAAACAGGATGAAGGTTCTCCTAAAACATTCTTGGAATGGATTGGGGCAAATGATATTGACAAAGGACCTGCATTGCCTAAAAAAGAATTGGAACGAATTGAATTTAAAAGAAAGGCTGAATTACTCATTGATCAATTCATCGAAAACCAACCTAAAATTAAACCAAAAACAGAATTTTATTCTCCTGAAAATATGGCGCAAAAAAGCATTGAGGATAATGGGGAGATAGTAACAGAAACATTAGCAAAAGTATATGCCAATCAAGGAAATATCCAGAAAGCTAAATCCATATATAAGCAGCTAGTTTTGAATAATCCAGAAAAAAAGCATTACTTTGCATCCCTACTAAAAAATTTAGGGGAGGACTAATAATTTTATTTATGGCTTTACTAAGTGTATTAATTATAATGATTGCTGTTCTTTTGATTTTGATTGTAATCATTCAAAACAGCAAAGGAGGAGGTTTAGATGCTAATATTGCATCTCAAAACCAATCGTTTGGGGCAAAAAAAACAACAGAGATTGTTGAAAAAGTAACCTGGTACCTCATTGGTTCTCTAGTTGTTCTTTGTATCATTTCTACAAAGTCTATTTCAACTGGATCTGGAAATGATACAGAAGTTACTGAAACACAAGAACTACAACAAGAAGAAGAATCCGAAGAATAGATTCTTCTAAAATTGAATTCATTCGTGCCAGCCTGTCACAGCGCTGGCTTTTTTATGCTATTTTGACGCTTAAACGAGTTATTTTGACGCCTCGCGTTAAATGGCACATAAAATGCTAAATGCCTGTGAAAACAATTAAAAAAATTTAACTAAATCTTTCAATATGTCAGTAGATGTAAAACCATTAGGAGACAGAGTTTTAATCAAGCCTGCTCCGGCAGAGGAAAAAACTGCTTCGGGAATAATTATCCCCGATACAGCAAAAGAAAAACCACAAAAAGGCGAAGTAGTTGCAGTTGGTAACGGAAAAAAAGATGAACCATTAAATGTTTCTGTAGGAGACACCGTTATTTATGGTAAATATTCAGGAACTGAACTAGCTTATCAAGGAGTGGATTATTTAATCATGAGAGAAACGGATATTTTCGCTATCGTTTAACACTTAAAATTTAAAAAAATGTCAAAAGAAATATTATTCGACGTAGAAGCTAGAGACAAAGTCAAAAAAGGAGTAGATTCTTTAGCCAATGCAGTAAAAGTAACACTCGGACCAAAAGGAAGAAATGTAGTAATCGATAAAAAATTCGGAGCTCCTACAGTAACTAAAGACGGTGTAACAGTTGCAAAAGAAGTTGAGCTTGCAGACCCAGTAGAAAACATGGGAGCACAACTCGTAAAAGAAGTAGCTAGTAAAACAAATGATGCGGCTGGAGATGGTACAACTACAGCAACCGTTCTTGCTCAAGCAATTTATGGCGCTGGAATAAAGTCCGTAACTGCTGGATCTAATCCAATGGACTTAAAAAGAGGAATTGACGCAGCTGTTAAATCAGTAGTGGAAAACTTAAAAAAACAAGCTCAACCTATTGATAAATCAGAAGAAATTGCTCAAGTAGCCACGATATCTGGAAACAATGATAGTGAAATAGGAAAGCGTATTGCCGAAGCAATGGAAGTTGTTGGAAAAGACGGTGTTATAACTGTTGAAGAAGCAAAAGGAACTGAAGATGAATTAAAAGCTGTTGAAGGAATGCAATTCGACAGAGGATACCTTTCTCCTTACTTCGTAACAAACGCAGATAAAATGGAGGTTGAATTAGAAAACCCTCTATTACTTATCCATGATAAAAAAATATCGGCTTTAAAGGATGTACTTCCTGTTTTGGAAAAGTCACAACAAACAGGACGTCCGCTACTTATTATTGCAGAAGATGTAGATGGAGAAGCGTTAGCTGCTTTAGTAGTAAATAAAATAAGAGGATCTCTCAAAATTGCAGCCGTAAAAGCCCCAGGATTTGGAGATCGAAGAAAAGCGATGTTAGAAGATATTGCCATTTTAACAGGTGGAATCGTTATTTCTGAAGAGCAAGGATATCAGTTGGAAAATGCCGACTTACCAATGTTAGGTGAGGCAGAAAAAGTAGTCATCGACAAAGACAACACAACAATAGTAAATGGTGCTGGTGATGCTGAGCAAATTAAGGCAAGAGTTAATCAAATTAAAGCACAAATCGAATCAACTACTTCTGATTATGACAAAGAAAAATTAGAAGAACGATTAGCTAAATTATCTGGAGGAGTAGCAGTAATTTATGTTGGAGCAGCTACTGAAGTTGAAATGAAAGAGAAGAAAGATCGAGTGGATGATGCTTTACATGCAACAAGAGCTGCAGTTGAAGAAGGAATTGTTGCTGGAGGAGGTACTGCTCTTATTCGAGCAATCGATGCACTTAATGGTTTAAAAGGTGAAAATGATGACCAAGATCATGGAATCAACATCGTTAAAACAGCGATTGAAGCTCCATTAAGAACTATTGTAGACAATGCCGGAGGAGAAGGTTCAGTAGTTGTAAACAAGGTAAAAGAAGGCGAAGGAGATTTTGGATACAACGCAAGAAGCGATGTTTACGAAAACTTAATTTCCAGCGGAGTAATTGATCCTGTTAAAGTAACACGATTAGCATTAGAAAACTCTGCTTCCATTTCAGGTTTATTGCTAACTACAGAATGTGTTATTGCAGACGAACCAGAAGATCCCGCAGCAGCAGCTGCCGCTATGGGAGGAGGAATGCCTGGAGGAATGCCCGGCATGATGTAAAAATACCTCTTAAACGCATAATAAAGCCCCAACAAAAGTTGGGGCTTTTTTGTGTTTGCTAGTGTGATTAATCTTAAACCAAATCACCTTAATTTCTTTAACACTTTTAACCAATCATCAGCAACTATATTTCACTTCAAGCGTTAACTTAATTATTAACGCTTAGCAAAAGCCCCAAATCATATATTCGTGTTTTTTCTAAAAAGATTTTTTCTTTTAGCAAGCATTCTTTGTCTTGTTAGTCTGCCCATCATCGCACATGAGAAATCGATGAAAATTGGAATGGGCTATCAAGGTTTCACCAATAACATCTCTCAAAAATTAATTCACTCAGGAAAATACTTCTATGGCGGATACTACTATCAATTTGGTGAGAAATTCAGAAATAAGATTCAATTTCAGGTAGCCAACTCGAATAGAGAAATGAAATTTGACTTTCCCTATATATCAGCAGCTACCTCTCTTGCCATTTATTACGATCTCAATTACCGAATTAAAACCACAAAAAAATCTGCGCATTACCTTGGGTGTTATTTTGGTGATTTTTTTACGCTCAATTTTTTTCCCAGAATTGATCACGAGAATTTTTTATGGGAAAATCAATTTCTTTTAGGTTTATCCAGCATGAATAATATCCGCATCAATCATTCCAAACGAATAGACATTAATTTCCGACTCCCTCTTTTCACAACCATCCACTTTAATAAAATGGATCGATTTGATGGAGATGTTCCGTATGACCTTCCCTCAAACTGGGTGAATGGCTCATTTATGAAATTATTGAACGCTCAGTATGAAATTGGGTATGTTTTTGGCACACAAGGGTTCACATTTGGAATTTACTACCAAGAAGAACACAACATGACTGAAAATACGCTTTATGGAGGATTCCAAGCCGCAGCCCATAGTATCTCGTTTAGAATTATTTACTAAGAATATTTCAAGCATCATATTTAGATGTTAAATTTGCATTTGTGCAAATTTTGATTCGAAATAGAGGTCCATTAGGTGTTTTTGTTATTTTTTTTACCATTACCCTCATCATTAACCTCAGTTTTTCAAAACTTGATCTGCAGGTTTTCATTAATTCACTCTATCATCCAACCTTGAATGTAATCTTTTTATTTTTCACCCGTTTGGTAGAAGGTTGGTTTGTAATCCCCCTTTTTATTATTCTGCTTTTTGTCAGTTGGCGTAAAACACTATTTATGGCGATTGTTTGGGCAGTTTCTTCTGGAATTGTCCAATTTCTAAAACACTTTGTGTTTACAGGATTTGAATATAATCGGCCAGCAGGAAATAAATTTTTAACCTCATTAGAGCAATACTACTGGTGGACGGATGACCTCCCTCATTATGGCAGTTTCCCAAGTGGACACACTACTGCTGCTTTTTGTATTTTTCTGGGGCTCTCATTAATCGCGTCCAACAAGAAAATAGGAACAATATTTATGGTTATTGCTTGTTTCGTAGGATTATCTAGACCTTACCTTTCCTATCATTTTTTAATCGATGTTACCACTGGATCATTCTTAGGAACTGGAATAACATTAGTGGGATACCTCTTACTTCATAAGAAGTTACAAATCTAATTTCAGGCGTACACGTCAAGTTAACCTCAAAAAGCCTTTTAATTTCTCATATAAATTGAATAATTAAACTTCAAAAAACTCGCTTGCAACATAGTCAGCGACCATTTTACCTGCTTTAGTTAAACGATATTCATCACCAAAAAAAGCCAATTGACCACCTCTTAAAAAATCGGATGTTTTATCCTTAAAAGCACGTACATATTTAGGAAATAATAGTTCTAACTCCCTTATATTAATACCCTTCGAAGTTCTTAGTCTGGTCATAATAAATTCATTGAAGAAATCACGTTCAGACAATTCTTCAACATCATAAAAAGGACTGCCCGTCTGCACAGCATTGATGTACTTTTTATTATTCCTTACATTATGCGTTCTACTGTTTTTATAAAAGCTGTGCGCAGAAGGTCCCACGCCAAGGTAAGGTCGCTGTTCCCAATATGCAGAATTATGAATACTTTTATATCCCTCCAAAGCATAATTTGAAATCTCATATTGTAAATAGCGATGATCAGCTAATTTTCCCATAATTAACTCAAACTGTTGAATTGACTTATCCTCGCTTAACTCCTCTATCTTTCCTCGTTTAATCAATTCCAGCAAAGCGGTTTGCTCCTTTACTGTGAGATTATAGCAAGATATATGGGGAACGTTAAATGCTATTGCTCGCTCTAAGTTTTTAATGAGTTGTTCGTTGGATAAAAGAGGGAGTGCAAACATAAAATCAATCGAAAAGTTTTTAAATCCAACCTCCTGGATCATGCGAATAGCATGCTCTGCTTGCATCGCTGTATGTATACGATTCATTTGTTGCAAATCATCATCAAAAAATGATTGTACTCCTAGACTAATTCTATTTATTCCTTTCCCGCGCCAATGCTTTAATAAATCCATTGATATATCCTCAGGATTGGCCTCAATGGTAACTTCCTTTAAATCTCCCAAATTATAGTTTCTCGTGATCGCATCGAATAGCTGATCGATTTCCGAGTTTGTGAGTAAAGAAGGCGTACCTCCACCAAAATAAATAGTAGCTACCGATTGATTATCAAAAACCTCCTTTCGTATGGTTAGCTCCTTGCAAATGGCATCAATCATCTCCTTTCGGTAACTATGGAACGTTGTAGAAAAATGAAAATTACAATAATGACAAGCTTGCGCGCAAAATGGTATGTGAAGATATATCCCAGCCATATTTCAAAGATAATTAACATTCACTTATGGAATAGCAATTGAAGATATCCGTTTATAGCATTAACAAGGTTACTATTTTGCAGAAAATGAGAAACTGTATCACTTTTTTATTCGTTTTTGGGTTCATCTCTCTTTTGAGCCAAAAGGAATACACGTATGCTGATATAGAAAAAAAAGCCGCATTTATTGAAGTTCTAAATATTTCTAACGAAGGCCTAATCGACCTCCCTCCTGCAATTAAAGAATGTAAAAAACTCAAAAAACTACTCCTTAAAAACAATCGAATTACTTTTCTACCCTCATGGTTTAAAGAACTAGAAAATCTTGAGGAACTTGATATTTCTGGTAATCGAACACTAAATATTAACCAAGCATTCTCACTAATCAGCAAATTACCTAAGTTAAAAATATTGACAGCCAATCACTGTAATATGTTTTATTTACCAGTAGCCATTCGAAGAATCAAAACATTAAAAGAGGTTAATATTTCAGATAACCACATTAAATACTTACCCCCCATTTTTGAGTATACTCACTGGGAAAAACTAGACTTATCATACAACTGCATAGACACCCTACCAGGCACATTGGTATTTATGAATTCATTACGAGAACTCAATTTAAGTTATACCCCATCCATTGCCAATAAATTCACATATTATACCATTGAATTTTTAAAAAAATTAACCACCTTAAAATTGTCAGGAGCTGATCATTTCCCCCCTGAAATTAATAAGCTTAATTTTTTAAAGAATCTAATTTTAACCAATGGCACATTCAATTCATTGCCTGAAGAATTTAAGCAACTATCGAATTTAAGCGCGCTCGATGTTAGAGGATGTGAAAATTTCAAAATCTCATCTTTGGTTGAGGGACTCATTGGAAGCTATAACACGCTAAAAGAACTCAAGATCGGACATAAAAACCTCACCACAATTCCCTTTAACATTTCCAAACTTAAAAAAATTGAGCGCTTAATTATTGATCATTCTTGTTTGGAAAAACTATCATCCTCATTCGCTAAATTTAAAGGACATTCAGTACACTTCAGAGGTTGTAGTTTCTCCAACCCATCCATGGTATTCAATGAAATAGGAAAGAATAAAAAAGTAAAAAAACTATATATCAATAACTGTGTATTTGGAAGATCCGATTGGAAAATAGGCGGATCAAAAACATTGGAGGAAATTCATATTACCCATTGTGGACTCGTATATATCCCACTTAACACCAACCATTTTCCAGAATTAAACCTTCTAAATTTAAAAGGCAATAAAATTGCAAAGAATAAAATCAACTGGAAAATTCCAAAAACAATTTTAGGTGCTGACTATCAAAGTATTTCCTATGGCACTGATGAATTTAACAATTGGAATTACACCCAAAATCAAAAAACCATTAAACGGATGATTTACACAGAAATTGGAGATCTTTTCACGCTTCCATCGGGTGCAAAGGTGGAGATTCAACCTGATTGTTTTATTGGAACTGGTAATAAATCCATTCAAGGTGATGTGAAACTTGAAATTAAAGAATTTACACAACCAAAAGACTTTGCATTAACAAATTATCCAAGCTTCCTTCCAAGTAGCGAAGTTTCGGACGCAAAATACGCCATAGAACTAAGAGCTTATTCAGGTCAAAAAGAAGTTTTTATAAAATCCGAGAAACCTATTCATATTTACCCAAAATTCACTAAAAATTATGCGCTAGAGAAATATTATTTCCTTAATTACAAGTCTGAATGGCAAAACTTAAATCAGAAAACAAATGTGTGCATAAAGAACACCGAAGCTCAAGTAGTTCCGAAATGTGACAACTACTCAGATATGCCTAGAATATCTCAGGATCTTAAAATCTCCAAAGTATTTATCAAGCTTCAACGAAAAAAGAAAAAAAATAAATTAAATTTTGAAATCACACCTGAATATGGTTACCGAGAGCAATTATTCAATCCATTCGGCGACCGAATTAAAGGCTATCCAGAGCTTAAGCACTACAAAGAAATTAAATGGCGATATGAGGGCGACAGTATGGAAACCGATTTGAGAAAACTATACTTTCTATCAGACGAATCAAAAGAAGACAAGTTGAAACGCTATAATTCATTAAAAGCCTACGTATTAGACATCAAAGACATCAGGGTATTTCCAAATCCCAAGGACGACAATTACCTCATACAGTTTATCCAAGGAAGAGACACCTTTTCAATTGAAGCGCTTCCCTTTCTCTCAGTTTACAAAGCAAAAAAAATACAACGATGGCATAAAATCAAATACAAGCGGTATAAAAAAGCATTACTCAAACGAAAAGAGAAATGGCTAAAACTCGACACAAATTACATCAATCGATATGAAAATTTCGAAATTCAGTTAGAGGCCTATCGTCTTCATAATTTAAGAGCCTTATATTCCGTTCGACATGAAGATAAGTCAGATGATTCTGCTGAACTTTTAAAGATATATAAACCCGGTTTATATCAAATGGCCATTCCACTTCTCATCAATAACGGCCAGGCTAAAAAACCCATCTATTACATTAACAGTAAAAGATTCCACCCTCAGAGAGTGTTAGTGTCCAATCTCTCAAAAAAATATCATTTTTGGACAAACGCTAAAGAACCTATCCCCAAGGAATCGGGTGCATATCAAATATCTATTGTCTTAAATGGAACGTTATATACAGGAAAATGGGGTAACACCAACAAAGTAAATTTTGAAAAATCAACCATAAAATGAAACCTATCCTCTTTATCTTTTTCTCCCTTGTCATAGGCCAACCTGCTCTTGAAAAAGAGAACATAGATCAACCTAGTCATTTCTCAGAGAAACTCTCTGTAATGCAACTTAATCATTCTCTTTTAAACACCATTGTTTTTAAGCTGATTAATGCAAAAAGACAAAAAAAAGGATTAGACACACTCGAATATAACGCTGCATTAAATCAAGTTGCTCAAAACTATCAAAATGAATTTGAGCTTAGACGATTTAAAAACACTACATCTGTAGAGCGGAAAATAAATAAGAACCTCTACAAAAGAACCAAAAAAGCAGGGTTTGACGGAGGACTTGTTTTACCTATAATTGCCGAATTCGATGCACTCGATTATGACGGAAAATCAGAATATTACATCGATCGAAGTAAAACAGATTCAGAATTCAAGTTATATTATGGAAAAAAACCGCGAAAAAATGAATTAAATCCGTATCGAAAACCCATCGAGCCTCTCAATTACTATGCTTTTGCGCAAAAGCTTATAAAAAATTTAGAATCGGAAAATAGGAAAAAATTATATGCAAAATCCTACAAATGGGGAGGAACACACCTTCAGTGGCACTATAAATCACTGAATAAGAGAAAGATACCTCAGATTAAAATGATATTTCTGCTTGGTGGATTCGCAACTGCCGGAATGAGATAAGGATTTCCTGATGAACTAAAATGCATTATCTTTGTTTAAATCAGCATCCTTGACGAGCGTTACAAAAGATAGAGCCCCGAGTTTGTTAGGTGATTTAAAAGAATTCACCAAACTAAGGCTGGCCGTTCTTGTTGTTTTTTCAGCCACCATAACCTACGTCACCGCGTTAAAATATTATCAAAAATTCCCCTTGTATAATGTAGAGTTTGACTGGATATCCATTCTATGGCTTTGTATCGGAGGAATGTTAGTTACAATAGGTTCTAATGGATTTAACCAAATATTTGAAAGAGACCTAGACAAACTAATGGATCGAACAAAAAATCGACCCCTTCCAACCCAAAGAATGTCTTTAACATTAGCATGGTCAATTTCGGTACTCAGTGGAATAATTGGAGTATTTATTTTGTGGTTCAAGCTAAACATACTTACAGGAATCTTAGGGTTAACAAGCCTGATCCTATATTCTTTTGTTTACACGCCATTAAAACAACGTTCATCATGGGCTGTTTTCATTGGTGCATTCCCCGGGGCTGCTCCGCCTCTCATTGGGTGGGCTGCATGCGAATCATCTGTGCTTGAATCAATGATTATTTCACCCGCAGCCTTATCCTTATTTTGTTTGCAATTTATGTGGCAATTCCCTCACTTTTGGGCAATTGCATGGCGTTGTCATGATGATTATCAGAAAGCAGGATTTTTCTTACTCCCCTCTCCCGGAGGGAAAGATACCAAAAGCGCCTTCCAAATATTATTATACACCCTTTTTATGATTCCAATAGCTATGTTGCCTTGTTTTCCAGATTTTGGAATAGCAGGTTTCACAGCAAGTATTTTTGTTTTAGCGTTTGGCATTATTATGTTATATCCTGCATTGATGTTGTTCAAAACGCTGGAAGAAAAATGGGCTACCAAACTAATGTTTGCCTCTTTTATTTATTTACCCTTAGTGCTATTAGCACTGTTAGCTGATCAATATTATTAATTATGAAAAATAGTATACCGCCTGAAGAAAGGCTCGAAATTAAAAAGAAGACCCACAGAAGCTTGATGTATATTACAATTGCATCAATGAGTATGATATTTTTAGGACTCGCAAGTGGGTATTACATTGCTAGATCAAACCCAACATGGGTATCTATCACTGTGCCACCAGCATTTTATACCAGTTCAATTATTCTTATCATTAGCAGTATAACTTTCATTATTGCGCTCCAATTGGCCAAGAAAGGGAACTTTAAATTACTCCCCGTACTTATGTTATTAACATTATTATTGGGCGGTTTCTTCGTAAAATACCAGTTAGAGGGTTGGAAGTACATGACATCAAAAGGAATGTTTTTAAGTGATGCCAATAAACTGCAAGGCTTAATTGAAAACCCTGATGTAAAGTATGGTGATGACTATACGCTAAATATGATTGTTGAAGGAAGCCCAGTAGAATTAAAAATGGTAGATGGAAAATTTTATGACGTTCGTGATGAATATAATTCCAATCCACTCCTTCCAAATTTAGATGCTGACAACGTAGCAAGTAGCTGGATGTATATTTTATCAGGATTGCATTTAGTTCACCTCCTGGGAGGTATAATCTCGTTGATCGTTGTAACGATTAAGAGTTTGCTTAAAAAATATAATGAAAATGACATTGTTGGAATTCAAGTTAGTTCCATTTATTGGCATTTTTTAGATATTTTGTGGTTATCTTTGTTGGGCCTATTAATTTACATAGGTTAATAATAATACATAAAATTAATTAAACATGGCAGGTGAAGTAAGCAAAGCTATTCCAAACAAAGAACTTTGGGAAGGAGGAAGATCCCCGTTCTCAATGAGTTATGGGAAGATGATGATGTGGTTCTTCCTTATTTCTGATGCATTAACATTTGGTGCATTTATTGTTTCATTAGGTTGGTTCAGACATACCTATCCAACTTGGCCCGTATCAGATCAGGTGTTTTTCCACATCCCGTTTGTTCATGGTAATTTCCCACTAGCGTACGTTGCCTTCATGACCTTCGTACTAATTATTTCATCGGTTACAATGGTTTTAGCCGTTGAAGCAGGACACAGGAATGATAAGGCAGGTGTTGCAAAATGGATGGTAGCTACAATCATCGGAGGATTAATTTTCTTATTCTCGCAAGTATGGGAGTGGTCAACCTTTATAGCTGGACCTGATGGTTTAATAGAAACATGGTTTGACAACGCTACATTAACAACCAATCCTTACGGACCGCCTCAGTATGCTCAATTCTTCTTCTGTGTAACAGGTTTTCATGGTTTCCACGTTTTTTCAGGTGTAGTAATCAATGTGGTTATACTAATTAATGTTCTTCAAGGAACATACGAAAGAAGAGGCCATTATGAAGTGGTTGAGAAAGGTGGATTGTACTGGCACTTTGTAGATTTAGTTTGGGTTTTCGTATTTACCTTTTACTACCTACTCTAAGTTTTTATAAAAATAATAGTTAATAATTATCTTATGGAAAGAGACGATATAATAGAATATTCTTTAGGTGCTCAGCATTCTGAAGAAGAAGGAGCAAAGATCAGAAAGAAAATATGGAAAGTAACAGTACTTCTTTCCATAATCACCATTGTTGAAGTTGGAGTTGGTGTTTTATTTTCCAAAAGTAATCCAAACGTTTCAGACGCAGCATGGCAAGGAATCAAATATGGATACATTATTCTCACTTTAGTAAAAGCAGGGTATATTGTAATGGAATTCATGCATTTAGGACATGAAAGAAAAGGAATGAAATTAACAGTATTGGTACCTTACATAGTTTTCATTATTTACTTAATCTTCATTTCAATAACTGAAGCTTTAGCCGTAAGTGACTCTAACTTTCCCCTAAACTAAAAAGTATTTGAAGATGGTA
>PBLA01000024.1 GCA_002722245.1 Flavobacteriales bacterium
ATGAAACAAATCTAAAGTTCATACTCAAAAAAAAACTCTGTTGACTATAAATTTCCTGAATTAAGAAAAGTCTTATTTGAATTTTGACAATAATGAGTAAAACTGGAATAATAAAACTATGCATATAGCTATGCAGAAAACACCATTTTCAACATAGGTAAAACTCCTCCTAAACTCAATAATAACATGGGTTTTAACTCCCTTTTTAGTTGGTGACTGTCACCAAGTTTTTTCACCAAGTTTTTGTTCTCCAAAACCTTGCAAACACCAATAAACACTAGACTTAATATTCTAAAACTAATACAGCATATATCAAATCAGAACCAACTACTTATTGTTTATTGTTTTGGTGGTTGGGGTGGTCAAAATTTATGATTATCCTTATATAGCTCTGGTTGCCCTGAAACTTTATCTATTAAGCCCATATAGACCAAGACATTTCTTTCCCCTTCTGGTAAACTAATTAAATACCTATGTTCAGTAAAGTACATATCTTCTTTTTGAGGAAACTCATACATTTTTAAGCTCAAACCTCCACTTTCTCTTTCAAATGGCTCATTGTTTTCATCTCCTGTTCCAATAAATAATTCAACCTTTGAGTCTTTTGGGATAGCCATACAAATAAAAACATCAACCTTATCATTAATTACAGAATCTCCATAACTCACCCAAAGAGGTTTCCCTTCTATTGAAAAACTATTTTCTTTAAACCTTCTTCTATAAACCAATTTATTATTGATGAAATAATCCATTCTTATTCTCGTCCCTAGAGAGTCGAAATAGTTCCATTCACCAACTTTACATCCTTTTAAATTCAATCCTTTAAAGAAAGTTCTTCCATTTTGATAAATACATTTTTCAGCTCCATAAAGAGAGTCGTTCTTATAGCTTTGATAGTAATGTTTTCCATCTATTAATTCATATGAAACACCATGTTTTATTTCAGAATTAATTAAAAAATGAGTTGAATCAATTACTTTTCCGGTTTTACACTCTGTAGTTATTTTGCAAAGAACCTTTTCATTACTTTTACGAACTTCATAGCAATATATTTTACTATCCGAATTACAGCCTAATAATGCAAAACTGATTATTAAAAATATTAAGTCCCTAATTACCATACACTTAACTTTATTCGGAATGCTGACCTCTATTAACATACTTATCTAACATACTTTGTGTAACATTTGTATCAATATGTTCATTTTTAATTTCGCCATTTTCATCGAAATAATTTCTATACAAATTTAAATCTCCATATCCGTTAACACTAATACCTGTATCAATACCTAATCTATGTGTTCCTTTTCTTTGATTATTTGCACCATCATTCCACATAAAATAACCACTTGGAGTACCTTTCCAATCTAGACGATGCATTTCGGTAACTGGCTCTGCAGGAGGATCAGCTTCTCTTGGTATTGTTGGCAGACCTTTAATACTACCAGGTTTATCACCATGTCCTTTTGATATGTTTGTTTGAGCCATGTTGTCAATTTCATCCTGGCGAGAGTGTTTTAACCACTTTTTTTCAAACCATGTAGGTGTTCTAGGTCCATGGTCATAGTTCGCATCTCCTTTTCCATTACCGAAACGATCATCATAATCACCATCCCATCCTTTCTCCATGTTATGATAGAATCTATCAAGGTCAATTTTGACTTCTTCTCCAGCTTTATTTTTTATCACCAAATTATTGTTCTCAAATTTATAAGAAAATAACAGAGATCCATCTTTATTATAAACTTCAACCAAATTAGGCATCAAATTAATACCTAAAGGTTCTTGATGCTCACCTGCCCAAATACTACCATATACTCTTTGTGCATAATCGCTGGTTGCTAATTTAGTTGTAGCATCAATGGATAACCAGATTGCTCTTTCTAAATCATCAGAAGTTAATGTTTTTTTTTATCTTTTTCCTCAAGCCCATCTAAGTCAATGGCCCAAATTGGCATATTCCCAGCAAACTGATATGGAGTATACCAGGGATAACTTGGTGCCAAAGGATCAACACTTAGGAACTTACCAATAGCAGGACTATATAATCTAAATCCATAATCTTGGATACCATTTCCACTTCCCCATTCAGAGTCTGTTTCTTTTCCGTTGAATCCGTATCTGAGTCCTTTAGAATTTGCTGCCCAACTATACTCCTCAACCTCCATACCGAAAGGCCAGTACTGCTTCCCTGAAGTAATTTCAGCAACATAATATCCGTTTTGATATATTTCTACATTCTCAAGATAAAAGGTTTGAAGTTCTCCTGTTTCATTAGTTGACAAGTAGTATTTGATATATATACCTTCATAGTCATCAGGCACTGTAAAGGATAAACTATGTGTTGATTGTCCTTCTTGTGAAATGAGAACATGGCCAAGATTAACATTTTAGTTGGTGACTGTCACCAAGTTTCTAAACCAGTGATTAAAAAAGGAAAGCGAAAACTTTCCTTGAATATGTTGAAAACTTGCTCTATCTATCCTCTTAGTTATAAACCCCTAAAGACGGGGAATGGATTTTGAAATCAATAAACAAAAAAGGAAAGATTTCTCTTTCCTTTTAATAGTCCTATCGTATTGCTTCTTATTTTTTTACAAATCGCTGAGATGTTCCGTCATCGAATTTAATGATATACAATCCTTTACTATAACCTGTAATATCTACCGTTGAAACATTTGTATAGTTCCCAACTTGATTTCCTAGTAAGTCGGAAATTTTCACATTTGCTGGTTTACCTAAAGTAATATTATTTGTTGCTGGGTTTGGGTAGAGTTGAATAACATTGTTTTGATTTAGCTCAAATGTATTTACAATATTTAAATTTATTCTGCTAGTAATTTCATCAATGCTTTCTCCATTGTTAACTCCGTTTTGAACCTGGAGATATGATGTGATGCAATTGCTCAATTGAGGGGTGTAGGAAACTCCATTAAGATTAAGAATCAAGGTGTCGTTTTGGGCGAAATCTACATTGGACTGACATAAATGACTCGCTCCACCGTAAACAATAATACTATCACCATTTGAGTAATCACCCATATTATTTAAAGCGTTTATAATTTTAAAGTATCCTATTTGCGGTTCATTTGGATCTGAGGTATAGTCCACATAATCAAATACTACAACACACGTGCTGGACTGGTTTGTTAAGTTTTCATAAAACCCAGTAGGTTGATCAGGAAGACAGCTGCACGATATTCCAGACAAAAAACTTGTAGTTAAAATAGTAAGTAAGATGATTTTTTTCATAATTTAAATAAGATAAGAGGATTAAGTTACACAATATAATTCAAATTTCAGAAAAAGATACATGAATCTTTGATTATCATTCAACATCTTAAATAATTCAGCTTATTCACTTAAATTCCCATCAATTAAATTTGAGGTGTTGTTAGTTTTTTTCTTTCCGAGTATTAATAGAATAATTATTGCTACTAAAGGTAGTAGAAGAGCAAAAGCACCCCACGTGTGTTGATTTCGACTATGTTTTTTTGCCAGCCGCATAGCGATTATAACCCCTCCTATTCGAAATAAAAACTGCATACAATTCAAAACTAATAAATAGATTTTGAAATGCTTTAAGCACTATTTTATCCTTGTGGATTTATTTGCTATTTAGTGGTTATTTTAATCAAATATGTTTTGTGAAATTATAATTATACCACATCTTTACCAAAAGATATATTTTGTCATGCGAATCTTCACGTACATATTATGCTTCATTGCTTTTTTTATTTTTTCAATTGGAATACTATTCAAAATCATGCACTGGCCTGGGGCCTCTGTTGCATTGGTTTTTGGATATTTAATTTCTTTGTTTGCTGGGGCGTTTCTATTAATTCATAAATTGAGAGAAAATAAAGAAAAAGTTGTTGAAGACGTAAAAAGTAAATCTGATAATATTCTTGATGCATGAAAAAAGTTGCAAATACATTTTTGATCATTTCCAGTGTCCTTATTTTTACGGGATTTTTATTTAAAAACATGCACTGGCCAGGTGGTACTATATCTCTTATTTTAGGGACAGTTTTATCACTTTTTGGAATGTTGTTTTATTTCATCGCTCGTTACAAAAACAAATACAATGTTAAAATAGCTACTTATAGTGTTTACTTTTACTTTTTTGTAATGGTCATTGGAACAGGTTATTACTCTGCAATTGGTGCGAGTAGAGACCTTCTAAATAGTTTTCATGAAGTGAATGTTCGAATTGAAAAATCCAATGAAAGTTTACTTGATTTAATTTCTAATCATAATAGTGAAGGAATGCTGTTATATAATGATATCGAAAAGCATAAACTAGCATTGATGTGTGGTGGAGAAATGAGCACGACCTTAATATCAAAAGAAGAGGTTATGAATAGATATTGTGCAAATGGTATTCCTCTATATAAAGCTAATCAAGACATTGCAGCTCTTTATTTTTTAATTGATGGCACTGGAGAAGAATTGGTAAAAAGCTTGAAGAAAGTACGAAAAGATTATGCCTTGGCTTTGGGACATGACTTTAATCTTATGGAATCTTTTGAAGAAAGCGTTTCACCATATGAGGTCGATGGTCCAAATGTAACATGGATTAATTCACTTTGTGAACATCTTCCAATGATTGCTGTTTTGCCTAAACTATCATCAGTTCAAAATCAAATTTTACACTGTGAGTTGGCATTGCAGAAATAATTACATCACTCAAAATTAACTTTAGCTTCGGACTTTTTAAAACAATCTATTTATTCCAGTTTACACACTGGATATACTTCATTGGATGATTTAATGTAATACATCCCTGGTTTTAGAACAGTTAAATTAATGTGATTACCTTTTCCTTTACTCACGGTACGTCCTGTTTCATCCAGGAGTACCCATTCTGATATCACAGATAAAAAAACGTTGTTTATTGCTGGATTGGGATAAATGCTTAATAACTGATCCTGTTTGTGGCTTGAATTCGATGACATGACTATGTTATCCAACATAGCACTTGTATAACCTCCTCCCTCTCCTCCATTAAATCGAGATTGTGCGCAAACGCTTAAACAGGTCATTATAAGCGCAATTAAAATGGTTCCTTTTTTCATATTATTTAATTTACTGATCGTACAAATCGAACACCATCGTCATTTATTACAGTATTCCAATATCCTGATGCTAGTCTTCTACTACTTACTCTTCCATTTCGCTCTAAATTTGGTGTTGGAAAGGCTAATGCTCCTCCGCGATACCCTACGCCTAAATTGGATTGTACAATATTGTTATCCAATGTTCCCGGCCAATTTGTAACGTTGGCATAACCGTAATTTGTAAGTGCGCCATCTCCATGTATTCCTGTAAACTTTCTTCCCTCAGTGTGACCTACTGAAACTGCTCGCTCCCATGCATTACCGGACATCTCCATTATACCCCATAGTGTTGCACCGCTCGAAACTCTCCCATTATTGGAGGGGTGAGCTGCAAATACACCTACTCGGGCAACACGTTGAATGAATTGATTTCCTACTCTCATTATTGAATTACCGTTTACTCCTGATGAGTCATAACCTGATGATATGCTTTCATTTGGTTCTCCTACGTTTGCTAAGGTTAGATTATTGCTAATGTCCACTTGTGCATTTCCCCATGCGTATTCATTTGTAACCGGGAGTTCAAATCCTCTACATGCTTTTTCAAATTCTAATTCAGTCATTGGCCGCAGGGCTGCCCAATCCGCATATGCTGCGGATTTAATCCAGTCGAAAAAAATTATTGGAGCATATGGGTCTGAAGTACTGTAATTATCTCCTTGTATATCAATATCATACCGGTTATCTATTAAACTACCACTGTAATAAAATGTATTTGTACTTGTAAGGTAGGTGGTTTGTTGTTGTGTGGTTAAGCAGTTAAGCATATCCACAAATTGTTGTTGACTCATTTCGTATTTCATACAATAAAAGGCGTTATACCCTTTAGGGAAATCATTCGGCAGAGTTTGGGATGTATTGTCATTAAAATCATCGCCACTTCCATTTAAACAACCGCTGCAATTCATTGTGGACGCATACTGGTTGATTCCATTATTATTTCCCAATGACTCTTCCCCAGACCCTCCTAAAGTCAAAGAATTCTCAGAGGTTACTTGAAAGGTTCCCCCTGTATTTCCTCGTTCAAAATTGCCATAGAGTTCATTTGCTATTGTTTGACCATCTCCTAAATAAAAGCTCCCTTGTGGCACGTATACCATTTCAATTCCGAATATCTTAAAGTTGATATTATCTGTGTTTTCTATTCCTGCATCTCCATAATTCCAATGTAATCGAACATTTGAAAAAGAGCTGTTTCCTGTTCCAATATCTTTTCTGTAAATAAATACACCTTTGCGATCCTCAGGAAGTGTAAAACTTGAGTTTTCAGGAAAAAAGTGCTCGTTTTCTGACAGATTGATGTGTTGATATGGTCCTGAATCTTCGTTTTGTTTATACTTTACAAATACCCATACGGCGTCCCAGTTTGTTTCATCTTTCCAGCCGTTTTCCCATGAAATATCAAACTGAATATCTACGGATAATTCACTTGCATTGTGGTTTGTGATAGTGAAGTTCTGTATGGCAAGATTGTTGGCGAACAACCATGGTGTGAATAAACTCAAGAACAGCAACAAATTGATTTGAATAGTCTTCATTTTTACAGGTAAATCAAATACCTTAATAAAAAAGCTTTCTTCTCTTTTTGTTACAGGTAATGTATAAAATAAAATGAATTAATTCGGTAATCTATTGTGCTAAACCTGGCTCACTTAAACGTAACAATCTTGCCATAGCCCCAAGTTTGAAACGTATGAAAAAGAAAAAGTCAAAAGAGATCTTTAAAAACTAAAAACTCACCCGTATTTTACACATCAGGTGAGTTTTATATTTTTTCTGGTATATTTTCTAATTTGTCATACTGCTACAGGGTATTTGACCTCTTACTTCCTCAATCGGAAATTATTTGTGATTTCGTCCAAAACATTACTTTGTTAGTGACTTTTTTCGGTAGAGTCGGAAAATCTTAGTTTTTCTGCAGAACCTTCTGAGTTATACTTAATCATATCACACCAATCTACCATACCCTTTTCTGAAGAGTAAGGCGCAAATATACTAAAAGTTGTATCTGTTGTTAAGGAAGCAGGTCTATCATTTCCATTATCAAAATGAAACAGAACGACTCTTCCACTTGACGAATTTCCAATTTCCCAATCACCCTCATACTCACCGCCAAACAAAATATTAGTATTAAACTTAAATGAACCGTCCTTATTGAGTGATACTATAATCTTATCTTTAAATAACTCAGGAAAGTCTGATTTCAATTCTTGATCAAAATGGATTACATAATCTCCCGTAAGTTCATTATCAAGCACAAGTTTATAACTACCACAACTAATAATAGTTAATGTAGTGAAAGCTAAAAACACATGTTTTAATTTAGTTTCCATAAAGTTTTAATACTTCCTCAAATGGTATATCAATAATTATAGTTTGCCCAACATTTGAATATTTATCACACTGCGTACAACCTGTCACTTGTAGTTTAAAACTGCAAGTACATATTTGTTAGATTATATCTAACCTTTTCATGAGAAAAGTAAAACTGTCGCCAAGTTCCCTAAGGGACTCTTAAGTTTATGACTCAGATTTTTTTTGTGTTTCAACGGCTAACAAACTACTTTGGATTTGTGTTTGTAAATCTCCTACTGAACTTGGTGAATAGGGTACAAAAATAGTGTTTACACCGGTATCTCCTAATCTTGCGATTGTATCATAGTGCTGAGTCATAAATAGCATGTTCATTACGTCTCTTCCAGTCACTCCATCTTCCATAGCTCCTTTCACCTCTTCAACAGATTGCTTTAAACCATTTGCAATTGCAATTCTTTGATCCGCTATTCCTTCTCCTTGAAGTTTTTTACTTTCGGCCTCTGCCTCCGCTGAAGCAACTACTTTAATTTTTTCAGCTTGTGCATACTCCTTTGCCGCTTCTTTCATTCGCTTTGCAGCATTTATTTCATTCATAGACTCTTTAACTTTTGCATCTGGATCTATGTCTGTGATTAAGGTTTGAAGGATATTAAATCCAAAATCTTTTATTGTTTCATGAAGTTCAACTCTAACAGCAACAGCAATTTTATCCTTTTCAGAGAATACATCGTCCAATTTTAGTTTTGGAACCTCTGAACGAATTGAATCAAAAACATAGGATTGAATTTGACGGTGAGGGTTATCGAATTTATAAAATGATTTTCTAATTTGTTCTGGAGTTTCCACAACAAAATATTGAACAGAAACAACCATTCTCACGAAAACATCATCTAAGGTTTTGGTTTCAACATCAACAGGTAATTCCATAACTCTTAGATTAACTGTTCCAACTTTCCTATCAATTATTGGAATTTTAAATTTAAGCCCTGCAGTAGAAACCGTTTGAAATTTACCTAATCTTTCAATAATAACAGCAGTTTTTTGTTTTACTGTATAGATTGATCCAAAACCAATTAATATTGATAACACAATAAAAGCTAATGGGAAATATAATTCTGAGTTCATGTTTTTATTTTTTAATTCTGAAAGGTAATTAATTAATGATATATATGTTTGATTTTATTCATTTTTAAAACAGCACTTATCCTTAAAGATCTTTTATTTTGTTTCGGCCACTTATAGTTTATAACTGCAAATTTCTATGGTAAAATGGAAGCAAACAATTTGGGGCCTTGGTTTAATTAAACACCTTTATTTAAGGTATGGTTTTTGTTATTTTTTCTGTTTAAACTTTTGAATCGTTATGAGTATAAAATCAATTTTTCTAACCGCATTAATTTTAACAGTTCCTCTTTTCTCTTTTTCTCAAGACTCTATCACAAAGCCCATCTTTAAATATGACCTCTCATTTAGCATACCTGGGTTTACATATTATGAACATTATAGAGCGAAACTTGAATTTCGGAAATTAATTAAAAACAAAAAATATCTTAAAGTGTCTGTCAATATATTGAATCCAAAAAGTAGTGTAGCCTCCTCCAATATCATTGCGCCTAAGTCGAATAAAGATACTATTGTTACGGAGTTACGCAATTATTCATATAGTAACAGGGCTTATGTGCAAATTGGAATTGACAAATATTATGGAAAGAATAAAATGATTCTCGTTGGTGGAGGTTTGTTAATTGGACATGAGTTTCTTTATGACGATTTTAGAAATCAAAAATATATATGGAATAGTGTAACCGAAGTTTGGGAATATAGCTTTTTCGATTCACAAAACTTTTTTCCACCAGTTCAGGAAATAAACTATGGGGTAATAGGAATTGAAGTCAATGTTGGAATTAACGTTCCACTAACATCAAAATTAAATCTTGGTGTTCAGGCATCACCACGTATTGTTATGGGGAGAAGTTTAAAAAGAACGCTAATTGGCGACACCAGTCGTGAGTTTAATTATCAAAAATTATTTTTAGAAAATGATTATAATCTTGATATTGCATTAAGGTATAGCTTTGGAAAAAAAAGTTAAATAAAAAATGAAAGGGTTTTATTTAACCTTTTGTAATTTTATTCCTCTTTCAAAACCTTCCATTTTAATGAATTGTGAAAATGATTTTTTGGAGGGCGTTAAACTATCCGCTGTATAATTTTCATTATTTAATTTCATTATTCTTCTTAATACATAATCATCAGATTTAGTAATTGAATTAAAAAATAATGTTCCATTTTTATTCTTTTTGATTTGAAAAACAAGCCATTTATTTACACCGTAGTTTATATTTAAATAGGGATCTCCTTTGTATATTTTAATTATATTTTTTTTGGAAACATAAAACATGGTATCAACCAAACTAAATTTAAAAGTTATACTGGTATCATTAAAAAAGGTGATATCGTATGTATAATTGGGATGATTATAATATTCATCCACGAGTGTATCAAACATCATTTTTTTTGATTCATACGTTCTAAACAGTGAATCAGATTTTTTAAATTCTAATGTAATTTCTCCTTTTATTTTATTGTAAAATCCTTTGTTTGTTATTTGCACTATATTCTCAGCATTAAGCTTCATATCTTTTTCTTTTTTAAATGGATATTCTTTATCAAAGTGCCCAATTATCGAGGTGTCCGAGCATAAGGTGTAATCACCTATTAAATTGTTTGGAATCTTTTCAATCATTTTGACTTTTTTGGGTTGGGGTTCACTAAATTTAATTTTTGAGTCATCACAACCAACTACCAATACCGCAAGTAATAAAATTCCAATTAACCGCATACTATTTGTGTTTACTAATAAACTACATAAGATTGAAAAAATTGTTGAGTAAGCCATTAGTAAGGAGATAAAAAAAGGAAAGATTTTACTCTTTCCTTTTTTATTGTTTCATTTTTCTGGCTTGTCTACGCTCTTTTAAAATTGTCTTTTGTTCGGGTGTTAAGGTTTTTTTAAATTCTGCCCTGTTTTGTTTTCTTTTAGCCCTAATTTCTTTTTTCATGGCTAATTGTTCAGCAGTGAATGTCGCCCTTAATTTTTCCCGTTTTAGTTTCTTTGTTAACGATTTGTCTTTTTTAATGGCCTTTTGCTCAGCTGTAAAGGTTGCTCTTAATGCTTTCCGAGGTGCTTTTAATGATTCACAATGCCGTATTTTCATTTCAACTTGTTCGGCAGTGAAAATATCTTTGTTTCTAATTTTGTCTTCGCAATTCCCTCCTGCAAATGAGAGTGATCCAATACTTGTAAAAAATACGACTGCAATAATTTTTAATGATTTCATGCTAAAAAATTTTAAGTTTCTAATTCTCTGATGCATTTAATTGCAAAAGGTTTAATTGAAAAACTTAAAGTATTTTACAAATGGAAAAAAATAAGCGTAATTAAATTGTAAATTTTATTTCTTAATTATTTCACTGTACTATTTGATAAGTAACTAGTGAATAATGGTAACCTCTCCACCATTTGTATTTGTAGCATGGAATAATTAACTCTCCTGAAATATCATTAATCATTATGCTATTCGAATCATAAATGCTTTTATTTAGTATGTTATTATTTCTATTTAATTTATGATCATTAAAATATAAAGATGATACATCAAAATTTTCAGGCTGTAATAGCCTATTCATTTCTATTACTAATAGATTAGCCGAAACAATTTGTTTTTTATACTTATTACCTTCAAATATTATATTTTTTAAAATATAAAGTAAGGACTGAGAGTATATCTCCTTTAAGAAAAGTCCGGGTTGTAAAATATAAAATTTACCATCTTTTATAAAATATCTATTAGCCTGAGTATTTGCAAGTGTATAACTATGGTCTCTTTTATTGAAAATTGTTGTATTTATACCCCTTTCATTCTCATTTCCTTTTTTGATAAATTTATTGCATAATAAATCTCCATTTTTCGAATAGATTTTAACGATAGTTTTCAAAGGAGTTTCAGTAATCCAAATTGTTTTATCGGAAGTTCTATATGTGTAACCTCCAAACCATTTGTTAATAGGAATAAACCTAGAATCTCCCCATTTCTTACTTACTGAAATAAGTCCTGAAAATCCTCTCTTTTGTTCCTTTAAATAATCAAGAAGAGGCATGTTTTGAATATTCGGATTAGACAACGAGCTGATTTTTTCTTCTTTGAAATCACCGTTTTCATCAATCGTTGCTTCGTATATTGCCTCTACATTCGGAAATTCACCTTTTGGGTTAGTATTGATACCAATATTTATAATTATTTTGCTGTTTTCAAATTCAATAAATTTTGCATCCATTGCTACAAAGTCAATATTTTTTTTAATTATTTTACTTTTTTTATTGGATGTGACAACCAAATAACTTTCATCTTTAACTACGCTATCCTTAATGTTTCTAGAAATAAAAAAGTCATAAATAACACCTTGTTTGTTAATATGAAGACCACTACTGATAGATGATATGTCTTGATTTCGAGTGTATATTTGTTTTTTAACTGAAAAGTCATTTAGATTAAAAGCAATGTTTCTAACCAAGGTGTTATGTTTACTGTAATCGTTCTTTCTCCTGTTGTATTTTTCGACTACATTTTGAAAAATTATATGATTTTCACAATTTGTAACAAATTTGCGATAGTTAAACTTGTAAAAAAAGTCACTACTCTCGGAATATTCATCAAGCAAAATATCATTTTCGAAAAGCTGAAAATCTTGCTTTGAAAATCTGCTAAAATAAAAACTGCGTTTTTTTAACTTTGTATTTACTACAGAGAAAAAGATGCCAAGATCTTGATCATTTAAATTTTGAATCCAATTGATTTTTACATTACTATACTTTTTTTTCAATAACTTATGAATTTTAATTCTATCTCTTGATTTCCCTCCGGACTCTACAACGAAAAGCTTTGTTTTGCGCCAGGAATTATATTTATCCTCTCGTAAAGCAAGAAACCTCCCATCTTTCAAAGGGAATGAATTACTAAAAGAGTAGGAAGGATGAGCATCTTGAAAAGGAATCTTTGGGATAAAATCTTCGCTTTTATAAAGTAATTTCTGTCCCGATAATGTTAGTGATATTAAAACAATAAATATAGATAATGATAATTTCATTTTTAATTTTAAAATTAAAAAATTTTAAATATAAAAACATCCTTTTCAAACTCTAAAACTTGATTTGCATATCAATTATTTATCTTTAATTTGTGATTGGACTTGGAACAGCAGCAATTGGGAGGCCCCAATACATCAATTTAAAACCGAACGGAACAAATGTGCCTTTTCAACTGAAAGGCTTTATTGAAAAGGGCAAAAGTATTTTAACAGAGACTTATGAAGGTGGGGTTCGTTATTTTGATACTGCACCTGGATATGGTATAGCGGAATCTATTTTATTGGAATGGATTTCTGAATATCAACCTAAGGATATTTCAGTAAGTACGAAATGGGGATATACGTATGTAGCCAATTTTAACCCTCATGCATTGGTTCATGAGGTAAAGGAACATTCTCTTGATAAATTAAATGAGCAATGGGAAGTTTCAAGGCAACTCCTTCCCTATTTAAGGATTTACCAAATCCACTCTGCTACATTGGATTCGGGTGTTTTAGAGAATCGGGAAGTGTTGGAAAGATTACATCAATTAAAGAATGAGTATAATATTAAGATTGGACTTTCAACGAGTGGAGATAATCAAAACGAAATCATTGAAAAGGCATTAAGGGTAAAGGTTGATCAAAACGACTTGTTTGATAGTTTCCAGGTAACGTTTAATGTGTTTGATCAAAGTTTATTGAAAATGAGTGCGCTGCTGGAGCAAGAAAACAAAACACTTATTGTTAAAGAGGCTTTGGCAAATGGTCGTATTTTCCCAAATAAACGGTATGGGCATTATGAAGATGTGTATGTTGTTTTAAACAAGTTGTCCAAAAAATATAAAACTTCCATAGATGGGGTGGCTTTACGATTTTGTTTAGATGTTTTACATCCCTTTTCTGTGTTGAGCGGAGCCTCTGAAAGTGCTCATCTTACTTCGAATTTAAAGGCACTTGATTTTGAACTTAGTCTTGAAGATTTAAACGAATTGAGAGGTTTGGCTATTTCTCCTCAATTTTATTGGAAGGAAAGAAAAAACCTTCCTTGGGTTTAAGATGACTGTTTAAAATGATATTTTATAAAAAACTACAGGAAAAAGGCCGAGTTGATATTCCTGCTTTATCTCTCCTGATCCGGCATCGAAAACTTCTCTGAAAATATTTTGTCGATTGGTGATGTTTTGAACATCTAGGGCAAATCGATGGGTTATTTTCTTTGTATTTATTCTAAATCCTGCGCGGATATCGAATCGATAATAGTCATCAAATTTGAGCTCATACACTGAGGTGTTGTCAAATACGGCCTCATTGTTTTTGATGGATTCCTGAAGGTTTAAACGGAGGTATCTTTTTCCTCCTGATGAGGCAAATTTAAAATCGAATGTAAATACATGTTTCTTGGATATTTTTAGCTCATACCCTCCCAATGCGTTAAAGGTATAGTTCCCATTAAAGGCAGTGTTTCTTTCTATTCCATCTCCTCCTACATAGCGCGAATCGTAAAAGGATGCATTTACCAAGTAATAATAGTTTTTATTAAACACTTTTTCAAGGGTAAGTTCTACCCCCATATTGGAACCTGTTCCGTTATTGACTAAACTGTCTTCGTCTTGGAAAATGAAATCGGCTCCTGCATTGGCTATGGAAAAGAAGCTTCCGTCTTTAACGGGTGTGTCATATATAGACTGATAATAGGTTTCTGTTTTAAATTTTACGTTTGGACTTAACATGTAATTATATCCAATAACATAATGGACACTTTTAGTGAAATCTAAATTGAGATTGGTTTTTGCACTTGTCCCATCATCATAATTTGTTTCTAATAGATAAACACGTAATGGATGCATTTGTGAGTGAAGTCCTGATGCTAAGCTAATAGATTGCTTTTGGGTGATATCATATTTAAGTGAAAATCGGGGCTCAATGATATCGGCATTATTAAGCATTAGCCTTTGATAATGAAGCCCTGCGTTCATGACTAGTTTATTCAGAGGTTTGTATCGATGCTGTGCATAGGTTTGAAGCAAGGTTGTTCCTCCTTTATAATCCAGTATGGGTAGCCATGTGGACAGTTTGTTGGAATAAAACTCTTCACTGAAATTCACATCGATGTAATCCGCAATTAATCCGATTTTAGAGGTGTGTTTCGCATTTAGTTTCGAATTGAAGAATGAGTTCCAGGAATAGTTAGAACGAACGGATTGATTCTTATAGGTGTTAAATGGTTGGAAGGTAATGTCATGCAGGGTATCGGATGAAATGTTATTGCTGTTCGCTGAAACGGATACGGTGTTGCTCCAAAAGGATTTTTTAGAAATGTATTTTTTGTGGTTTAATCCTATAACGCCTACATCGGTTCCAAAAAGCACATCGGTACCAGAGGAGGTAAATGTCCATTCACCTTCTTCTTTTTCGCTGTCTAGTAATTCGATATAGCTTGTCCCTCCTATTCCAAAGATTTGGAAACGACCTATTTTTCCTTTTGTAGGAATATTAATTTTAAACGACACATCTTGATATTGCGGGACTGCTGGAAATCCAAAGCTTATTCCTAATGCGTCAAATACACCTATGGTAGAATATCGATAGTTTATCATAAAGGATGCTTTGCTTTTTTTTGAGAAAGGTCCCTCAATACCCAGTTCAAAACCGTTAAATCCAACCATTCCTGTGTATTCTACTTTCTCATTATTTCCATTTCTCATTTTTAAATCAAAGGCTCCTGATATGCCATTTCCATATTCAGCTGGAAAGGCCCCTGTAAGAAAATCCGAACTGGATAAATTGTTGTTGTTAAGAATTGAAATTGGCCCGCCTGATGCGCCTTGTGATCCAAAATGGTTTGGATTTGGTATATTAACGCCTTCTAATCGCCACACTATTCCTAATGGGGAATTTCCTCTTACAATTATATCGTTTCGTTGATCTCCTGAAGGGACAATTCCTGCGTAATTCGCAGCCATTCTAGAAACGTCCAGCAAGGTTCCTGCAAATTTCTGTGTTTGTTCGGGATTTAAGTTCACGTTACTGTTTACAACGTTTTTATTATTTGGTTTAAGCTGGTTGGATTTTATTTCGATTCTGACTTCTTGCAGGTCATTCACGTTTTCTTCCATCTTTATGTTTAATATCAGCTCTTTACCAGAAGCTACAACCAAGTTTCTTCTGTAAACAGGATCATACCCTGTCATGACAAAGAGAATGTCTACCCTGCCCACAGGTACTTTTTCTAATTTATAATTCCCTTCTAAATCCGATAAAACAACATTGGATGAGTCCCCTTCCAATAACTGAACCATCACGCCTGGTATTCCAAGGCCTGATTGTGCGTCTGTGATCGTACCTCTTACATTTTGAGTGAAATCCTGGGCAAATAATGTTAGGTTGAATAAACAAAAGAAAAATAGAACAACCTTTTTGGTTTGAATCCGGAAGGTGAATTTAGCAAGCGTTTTTGGTTCCATTTTTCACTTCTGACTCTTAATGTATTTTTTTCTTGTTGTTTTTGAACAAGGAATCAACTTTATAGTTTTTTATTCAGGATGTCCTTCACATTTTCCAACAGCTCTACTGACGCATCAATTTCGTCTTTTCGGATAGAAACGGATTCGATATTCGCGCCAATTGGTATGCCTTTTTTTAGTGAGAAATCAACGAGTTCTCTGAAGGTTCTTAAACAGGTATCTATTGATGAACCTAAGATATCTTTAGAATGGGTAAGGTCGTTTTTTAACCATTTAGGAAAATGAATCCCCAGCCATTGCATAAACTCCATCGTTTTTTTGGATCCACATGGCGAAAATGTCATCATTATAGGTACTAATGGTAAATTATTTGATTGGGCATGATAGTAATATTCGGAGAGCATATTTTTTGATGCTTCAACGTTGTATACTGCTTGAGTGGTAAAATAACTTACGCCTTTATTAATTTTAGAGGCTATTCTTAAATGCTCGTCTTTTTTTGCGTAGTGTCGCTCTGGTATTGCTACTCCTCCAACAGGCATTTCAGCAGCGTATTGTTTACGAATTTCATAGGCCTGATCCATTGTGATTTGTGTTTCTTGGTTGCTGGATGAATTTCCTACAAACACTCCTAAATCACCATTATTTAAGTTGTTTTGCATCCAATTGGCTAATGAAGCTTCCGAATGTTTTCCTACGACTTGAAAAAATACTTTTGGGAGGTTTAATTCTGAGAGAAAATCACCACTGTATTTTTGAGGTTCGAAGGTAGGTAAGAATGGAAATGGTCGTGTATCACCATTTCTTGCAGACTCATCTTGAATATCATAAAGCACAACACCGTCAATATCTAGGCTTTGTATACGACTAACGTGTTTAGAGGCAATCTCCCGAACTCGCTCAATTTGGGTATTCTCCTTTGGTGGTGTCATCCCGTACAATACAATCCCTGCCTCTCTATTTTGTATTTTATCTCTCAGCATTCAAGTAAATTTTATGCAAAGGTAATTACATTTTACGTCAATACTTTATACTTATTAAATATTGCTATTCGCTACATGGCCGAATCGTCAATTTTTTCTAAAAACTGATCAATCTTCTCAATAACACCCTTCATGTTTTCTTTTACAAAAGGAGATTTTAATTTAGCTTCTTCAACCAATTTTGTAAAGGGAAGGCTTCCCCCAAGATTACATAAATGTAAGTAGTCCTTCCATGCTGATTTAAAATCAAGTTCACTTTTTTCCCAAAATTGAAAAGCACATACTTGGGCTAATGTGTAATCTATGTAATAAAAGGGTACTCTAAACA
>PBLA01000025.1 GCA_002722245.1 Flavobacteriales bacterium
AATCCTTGTGTCCCTGGTTCGATTCCTGGAGGCACCACAAATAAAAAAGCGAGAACTAGTTCTCGCTTTTTTATTGTATATATTTTATTGAAAATAGTCAAATAGGTAAAAGAAAGTAATTACCTCAATCGAAAATTGATATTTTCAATTTTTAAACTCACAAATCATATTCATCAATATAAATATCATCAAGATCTTCTTCAATCTCAACATTTGTTTCAAAGAAACTTGATGGGCAGGCAAGGAATACTCTCGTCATTTTTACGTCCTCAGAAACATCAAGAGCATGTACGTTTAAATTTTGCATTTGACTTGGGTTTTTTAGTTATAAAATCAAACTTAAAGATGTTCTTAACTACTTGCAATCACTACTTTGGGGTATACTAACACAAAGATGATTTATGGAACTTAATAACTCATATTTTTTGTTGATAACAATAAACGCAATTACCATAAAAAGGGTACTTTTTAGTACAAAAGTAATTCTACCCTTCTACTTTCTTGTTTTGACTTGCCGTGATCGCTCTGGTAATTATTTCCAATAAAAGTTATTCTTTCATTTTTTAACCTGTAATGCAAAACATTCCGAAAAGTAACCAATAAATTCAAAAAAATTAATAAGTCTTAGTCATATCCGCATCAACAACAATAATAAAATCGGCTTTCCCTATATTTTCTTTCTTTAGCTTTTGAACGTTTTCCTGACACACTGTTGAGATTGTTCCAAAACTTATATTTGGTTGCTGTTTTTTTACATACCATAAAATTCCTTCATAATAATTACTATGATAAGCACCATTGTAATGAATAAATAGTTCCCCCTTTTGTAAATTTTGTATAATAAAATGAGCCATTGTTGCATCTTTACACGCCTGTGCCTTTATTAAATCTGGTGAACCGTGACCACCCATCATTGAGAGAATAGCCTTATAACTTGGAATATCCGGATCAAAAGGTATCGGTAATGGAGCTATCCATTTTTTCTCTTTTGCAGACAATGAATCTAATGCTTTGAAACCACCCCTTTTATTAACTGCTGCCGCATACCTTCGAGGGATATTTGTTGCTATAAAAGGTAAGTTCATCTCCTTTGCATATTCAACTAGAGGCTGATAATCCGTTTTAAAATTTTTCCAAAGTCTAACTAACGAAACAAAATCTTGAATACTTATAGAATCTGACAAGTACCAATTCAGTTCATTTTGATTATCTGATTCAAACATTTCAGCTCCTAGAATCAATTTCTTCTTTTTACCTAAAGCTATTGTTGTCTCTAATTGCAGCCAATGTGCTATTGGATTATTATGTAGTTCCCCAAATAGTATAAGTTGTTTTTGCTCTAGTACTGAAATCATCGATGAAAATCTAACTTTTTTCCCTTTAGAATCATAAAGAACGTAGGCTGGTTTATCAAATTTAAACGCGGTTATCAAAACAATAACAAGTGAAAAAACAAACAACTTTCGCATATTCAAACTGTTTAAAAAAATGAATTCATTAATTATGATACAATGAAATCCAATATGATTATAAATATTTTAGAACTAAAACACAAAACATAAGTAATCTTTATATTAAACAATGAAAAAACGTTTGAATCTAAACCTAAAAAGGAGCGAACTAGCGCTCCTCCCCTTAATTTACTTAAAGAATAGAATTCTCCTAAATTATCCACTATAGCAATGGCTTGCTATGACTTTGATTTTTCAAATTTACATCGAGATAAATACCCTAACAATAACCTATTTTAGGTATTATATATTTAAAAAAAAGCCACCTTCAAAGGTGGCTAAAGAACGACTTGACTTATCGAGAAACGAATCCGCTATTAGTAATTAACAGAAACGTTCTGGGGTACATTAAAAGATTACAAACCAAGGTGGATAATCCACCTTGGTAAATCACAAACAAATGACATTTATAAGATTAAATTACTTTTTTAAAGTACGATACTGCTAAAGAAATATTTAAAAAGCAACATCTATTTAGCTCTCTATAAACATCAAACACCGATTAAAATGGTATTTTCAATAATATCCACAACCTACAAAAACTCTATATTCCCTTGATGACATTATGAATGTCTGAAATAAATAGTTCTCTTGGATTAAATATGCATAACAATCAATTGGTTCTTTATCATCTATTAACCAAATTGGTTCATATTTTTTTCTTTCGAGAAGTGACTTTTCTAATTTTTTTGTAGCTGTTTGAGGGGAAAGTCCTCTGATATCAACCCTCTTAAAATTAATTGCCATATCTATACATTAATATTAATTTGATTTAGTCATTTTCTCAGCGTCTACCCAATGATCAAATTGAGATTCATTAAGTATGTTTAGATTTATAGCAGCCTCTTTTAAACTAATCCCATCTTCAAACGCTTTTTTAGCAATTTTCGCTGATTTATCATATCCAATATGGGTATTAAGCGCTGTAACTAACATGAGAGAATTATTTAAGTGCTCCTTGATTTTAGAATAATTAGGAGTTATACCAACAATACAATTTTCAGTAAATGATCTTACTGCATCTGAAAGTAAATTTGCAGACTCCAAAAATGCATAAATCATTACTGGCTTATATACATTTAACTCAAAGTGCCCATTTGAACCGGCAAATGAAATTGTAGTATCATTACCCAATATACGAGCGCAAACCATTGTTAAAGCTTCTACTTGAGTTGGATTTACTTTACCAGGCATAATAGAAGATCCTGGTTCATTAGAAGGAATTATTATTTCTCCAATTCCAGATCTCGGTCCAGAAGCCAACAAGCGAATATCATTAGCTATTTTATTAATACTTACTGCTAATAACTTAAGAGCATTATGAGTTTCAACAATTGCATCATGTGCTGCTAAAGATTCAAACTTATTTGGAGCTGTTTCAAAAGGTAAATCAGTTAATAAAGCAATCTTCTTTGCTACTAATTTTGCGTAACCATTAGGAGTGTTTAAACCTGTTCCAACAGCCGTTCCTCCTAAAGCCAAATGACTCAAATGTCTAAGGGAAGCATTAAGAGCATTTAACCCATATTCCAATTGAGCGACATAGCCGGAAAATTCTTGGCCAAGAGTTAAAGGTGTAGCATCCATCCAATGGGTTCTCCCAATTTTCACTACATCTTTCATTTCCTCTGATTTTCGATTAATTGATTCCTTTAACAACTGAATACTTGGAATTACTTTTTGCACAACTGTTTTATAAGCTGCAATGTGCATGGCTGTTGGGAATGTATCATTTGATGACTGAGATTTATTTACATCATCATTTGGATGAATCAAATAATCTCCTTCTCCTAAAAGGTTACCTAATAATTCATGGCATCTATTTGATATTACCTCATTAACATTCATGTTCGATTGTGTTCCAGAACCAGTTTGCCACACAACGAGCGGAAAATGCTCGTTTAAACTCCCTTTTATTATTTCATCACAAGCTACAGCAATAACTTCGGCTTTTTCCTTTGATAATACACCTAACTCATTGTTTGTTATTGCTGCAGCTTTTTTCAGATATCCAAATGCTTGAATAATTTCTTTAGGCATACTTGAAGGTTCTCCAATAGGAAAATTTTTTATTGATCGTTGTGTTTGAGCACCCCAATATTTATTATTAGATACTGATATCTCACCCAATGTATCTCTCTCAATACGATAAAGACCTGGTCTTTCTAGTAATTCTTCCATTTTTATTTATTTAGAATGATTCTAAACAAATGTATGATGGAAAATTATATTCAGCAGTACCTTTATTCAGGTAAAAAAAATATTTAAATACCTACATTAAGGTATTATTAATAATAAACAAGTAATCCTTTTGTGATTAACATAATAAGCTTTATTTAAGGATATTACAGGTTATTATCTTCTCAACTTATAAATCTAATTCAGATACCTTAAACAAGGTAAATTGAGGTGTTTTTATAAATTTTAAATGATTTGATATTAATTTAACCAGCCATGGAAAATTAAACTTTGCTTTAAAAATCAAATCAAAAAATGAATTACAAACTATTTGCAGTATCAGTTTTTATCGGTCTCCTTTTTGTAAGTTGCCAGGAAAAAAAATCAGTAAAAAATGAGTCAAATTCAAATAAAAAAACAATACGAATTGTATCCTTAAATGGTGCACTCAGTGAAATCATATACGCACTTGGTTATGAATCAAATCTGGTAGCAACAGATGTAACCAGTAATTATCCAGAGAGCATTCATAAACTCCCTAAAGTAGGACATAACAGAAGTATACAGGCGGAAGGAATTTTAGCCCAAAATCCGGATGTAGTAGTCGGTATTCAAAAAGAATTAAATCCAAAAGTCATAAAACAAATCAAAGCAAGTGGAATTAGAGTGGTTTTATTCAATCAAGAACATTCGATTGAAGGAACTAAAAAATTAATACAAGGAGTTAAAGACAGTCTCAATTTTGATATTGAAAATGATTCACTAAATATTTTGATTGATCAATCAATTAACAAACTAGAGGCATTTGAGCAGTCCCCAAAAGTTTTATTTATATACGCTCGAGGGGCTGGAACAATTTTAGTAGCTGGAAAAAACACTCAAATGGATCAAATGATATCTATTGCCGGGGGAAAAAACGCAGTTGACAATTTTGAGTCATTCAAACCATTAACTGCAGAAGCTATTGTAACCGCTAACCCTGATGTTATTTTAATGTTTACAACTGGAGCTCAAAGTCTAAATGGTGTATTTGATAATGTCCCGGGAATACTTCAAACAAATGCCGGTAAAAACAAAAGAATTATTACAATGGACGGTCAATACTTATCAGGATTTGGACCTCGAGTTGGTAAAGCAGCATTGGAGCTTAATGAAAAGTTGGGTGAAATTTTTACAAAATGACCCAAAGAGTAAAAATAACCTATATTTCTCTTCTCGTATTGTTACCAATATGTATAATTGCGGGAACATCACTTGGTGCTTTTAAGATTGAATTTGAACAATGTGCAAATATTTTATTGAATTTATTCGGAGCTGATAATTACAGCGATTTTACTAACCCTCAACATAATGTTTTACTTTACATAAGGCTGCCGAGGGTTTGTTTAAGTATGATGATTGGAGCGGCATTGGCAGTAAGTGGCGCTGGTTTACAGGGGCTGTTTAGAAATCCACTTGCAGACCCTGGTCTAATTGGTATTTCAGCAGGAGCAATGCTCGCAGCCTCCATTGCCATAATAATGGGACTTCAGTTTACAAGTGGATTTTTAGGGTATTACAGTATTTCATTCGCTACTTTTTTAGGGGCTATTTTAACAACAATCATTGTATTCAAATTATCAAAGTCAAATAAATCAACCAACATTGCAACCATGTTATTGGCAGGAATCGCAATTAATGCTTTGGCAGGTGCTGTTACAGGTTTTATTATTTATTTATCGGATGATGATCAACTCAGAGATATTACGTTTTGGAGCTTGGGAAGTTTAGGCGGCGCTGATTGGGAAAAAGTTATAGCATTAATCCCACTTATAATTTTACCAATTATAATGATTGCCCGACTGGCGAAAAAACTTGATGTTTACGCTCTTGGTGAATCTGAAGCATTATGCTTAGGAGTAAATGTAAACAGTCTTAAAAGAAGATTGGTTGTATGGGTTACTATATCCGTAGGAGCCTGTGTTGCTATTGCTGGTATGATCGGCTTCATTGGCCTTCTAATTCCGCACATTACAAGATTATTAGTTGGGCCAAAACACAGAAATTTAATTTGGATTTCTGCAATTTTAGGAGCTTTGGTTCTCAGCATCTCCGATTTACTATGTAGGCTGATTGTTGCCCCCGCAGAACTTCCTATTGGAATTTTAACTGCAATTTTAGGGACTCCATTATTTCTAGCTTTATTAATTCAACAAAAGAGAAAAATTAATGGTTAAAACTAAAAATATTTCTTTTGCTGTTGGAAAAAAAAATATCCTGAAAAATGTTAATTCAACCTTTGAAAATGGTAAAGTATCCGCAATTTTAGGACCAAATGGAGCAGGCAAATCAACATTAGTCAAATGTATTTCGGGAACCATAACGCCAAATAAGGGAGTTATAGAATTAGATGGTAAAAACATTAAAAATATTGGATTAGAAAATTTAGCCCTGAAAAGAAGTTATCTGAATCAACAATTTAACTTGTCTGTTGGATATACAGTTAAGGAAATTGTTTCTATGGGTAGATTCCCTCATTATAAAGTTTATCCATCAAAAAAAGATGATGAAATTATTACCTCAGCAATGAAATTACTCGATATAATTTCTTTATCAGATAGAATTACGAATACCCTTAGTGGAGGAGAATTACAAAGGGTTCACTTTGCCAGGACTCTGGCCCAAATATGGCCGAATTCCAAAGAGGAACAAGAAGGGAAAATATTGATTCTAGATGAGCCCGTTAATAATTTAGACCCTCAATTTCAGCATTCAATATTAGAATTAGCAAAGAGATTTGCTGAGAATCATAATGTATGCGTGATTATAGTACTCCATGATTTAAATTTAGTAGCTCAGTATTCAAACTACTCAATAGTAATGAGGCAAGGAGAAGTCATTACTCAAGGAAAAACTCGAGAAGTATTGACTGAAAAATTATTAGAAGAAGTATATAAAGTACCTATATCAATTATAAAAAACGACCACCATTTCAATATAGTAACTGGTGTCAAATATAACCGATTAGAAAATGAATTAATTAGATAAATTTATTTAAAATGAAAGATATAAAAGTTAATGAAGAACCAACGTTAAAAAAACAATGGATTAAATTCAAAGCGGAAAACCCTAAAGTAAGAATACGAGATGCTGCCGAAATATTAAATACTTCTGAAGCGGAATTATTAGCTACAGGTTGTAATGATACTGTAACTAGACTTGATGTCAACTTCAGTGATTTTCTTACAAATGAAATACCCAGACTTGGAAAGGTTAAAGCGCTGACACGCAATGATGAAGTAGTGCACGAAAGAAATGGAGAGTATCTTAACCCCAGTTTTGGTAAAAATGCTCACGTGGGATTATTTGTTGGAGAAGATATTGACTTGAGAGTTTTCTTGAACCATTGGGAATTCACTTTTGCTGTTTCTGAATTTGCCAGAGGTAGTGAACGTTTCAGTATTCAATTTTTCAGCAAAGACGGAAGTGCTATTCATAAAATTTATTTAATTAAAGAAAGTAATACTGAGGCATTTCTAAAAATTAAAAAATCCTATAAACATCATATTCAAGGCATTGATGAAAACGAAATTAGTTCTAAAAAGATTGATCCTGTAAAAAGAAATGAAAATCCCAATAAAGAAAAATTTCAGCAAGATTGGTTGAATTTAAAAGATACACATGCCTTTTTTCCATTAATGAAAAAACATGGTGTTACTCGCCTACAATCTCTGGAATTAGCACCCAATAAAGACGGTATTAAATATGCTAAAAAGGTTTCTAACGATGTGATTAAAAAATCTTTAAAAAAAGCAGCGGAAACCAATACACCAATCATGGTTTTTGTTGGAAACAAGGGGATGTTACAAATTCATACAGGTCCTGTAAAAAAATTACTTGAAATGAAAGAATGGTACAACATAATGGATGCAGATTTTAATTTGCACATTAAAATAAATAGTATTAGGGAGTGTTGGCTGGTAAAAAAACCAACCTCTGATGGTGATGTCAACTCTATTGAAATATTTAATTTCAAAGAGGAGCTTGTTTGTACTTTTTTTGGAAAAAGGAAACCTGGAATTCCAGAGGACTCAAACTGGAGAGAAATTATTAATGAAATGGATTTAAACTAAATTACAACAGCATAAATTCAAATTTTATATTCCCTTTTTGACCACTATCGTTATAAAAATCAATTACATGAAATTTATAATAAAAACCTGACTTATCTTTTATGACAAAATTCTTTTCTGGATGAATGATGTAAGAACCTGATTCGTAATCATAGGTTTTCCAATCATATCCAATAACATTATGATTAAAACTATATTCTAAAGTTTGTGCTGCATCACGGTTTATATTTTCAAAACCAAAGATGGTATCTCGATGCACCGATATTCTACTTGGATTGAGCAGTATTCCAGTTACTCCATATGGAATAGGAACTCCTTCACTCTGAAAAGTATGAGTATACTTCGTAAAAACTAAATCCCAATCATCTTTTGGTGGTTCTATAGATACAATAGCACCCTGATTTTCAAAAGATAAAAACACAAAATTGTAATCATTATCTTTTGAGATAAATTTTGTAAACTCATTTTCACCTGATAAATCAGCAATTTTAACTTGATAGCGATTATCGGATAAACCTAATATCTTCATTTTTTTATATCCTTGAGAATATCCTTCACTATTATATCCCATATCCAATACAAAAACTTGATTATTTGAAATTATATCTTCTCCATTCTTTTGTCCCCATTCACCAATTGCTGTCGAGTCAATAGAGCCGTTTGGGTTATCCCAGGTCCATTCAGCTCCTGAATAAGACTCAACAGCAGAAAATGATGTTTCGCCTGAACACCAAACCTGCATTCCTTTACTTGCATTTAATTTAATGTGATATCCTTCATCACCGCATTCAAATCCAATATCCCATTCTGTAGTTATGTTTTTAGCAACCTCTTTATTAGACTCCAAATCATAAAAAATTTGATATTTATAATCCGAATCTAAAAATACTGATGCTGTAATTTGTTCTCCTGTTTTTTTTTGTCTTTCAATGGGCTGTTCCTCTTTTTCACAAGAAAAAATAAAAAAAGAAATAAACAATAAGGTAATGCTTTTTATATATTTCACTTTATATTGATTTTAGTTTTTTTTATTCGGTTTCCGTTTAAATCAATTTTAATTGAAGTGAATACCGACATCCCCCAACTCATTGATACGGAACCTGTACTGGAAGAATGAACCCCAGATGCGCCTCTAGAAACAATATTTTTAACATTAAATAAATTCTTACCACCCAAGGTCCACTTAATTTTATTTTTCCATAAACCTTTCGTAGCTGTTAAATCAAGCGTGTTAAAATCTCCCAAAAAATTTTGTTGTATTTCATCATCTTCATCAAAGTAGTATCCAATAATTTCTCCTGAGTACTTATAAAAACCTGAAAAATTTAAATTATATCTTCGTAAATCATATGAAAAATTACTTCTTAATTCAGGAGAATAGCTAAAAGGTTCTATACTTAAATCCTCAGAAAGAGAATTGTATCTACCTGTATAAGTTCCTGAAAATGTACACTTAAAATGACTAATCACAAGCTCTATTTGAGCCAATGCACCAAGTGTTTTGTATTTATCGAGATTAAAATAAGAATATGAGTTCCCTTCACTAATCGCTAGTGTAATTAAATTATTTATGTTGTTGTAAAAACCTGAACCTGTCATTTTAAATACTTTATTTTTTTTAACGATGGTTTTTACTCCTGAAAAACTAAAATTATGTGAAGTCTCTGCAGTCAAATTTGGGTTTCCCTGAATATCATGGTTACTGTCCACAAAATTAAAATACAGGTCTTTTATTGATGGCGCCCTAAATCCAGAGGAATATGAAGTCCTAAATATCCAATCTCTTATATTATATCTCAAATTTAAAGAGGGTATTAATGGAGATTTGTACGATGTATTATAGGAGTATCTTAATCCGGGACGGATGATTAATTTATTTAGAGGTTTATATTCTGCACTCCCAAAAATCGCATAATCTCCTATTGCTTGAGTTTTTTCTTTAATTCGCTTTCCGTATCCTGTTTCAAAATTAAAATCATATCCTAAGGCATAATTAAATTTTGCAGAATCATTTAAGGTTGAGTAAGTCCCTCTGGCCATAAATAAGTCGAACAACGTTGTGTCCTGATCTGAGACATTTTCTGACAAATTACTTTGTAGAGTAGTTAAATCAGTATAAAATGTGTTTTTTTGTCTTCGAAAATAATTGTAGGCGAAAATCATGTTTAGTCGTGCTCTTTTGCTAAACTTTCGTCTGATATTTAAATTGTTACTCCATCGATTTGTATGATAAAAATCATCAAATGCTGTTTCATTATAGGGGGCTCTTGGATAGCCTTTGTTGATGATTTTTTCTTTAAAATAATCGGAAGAAAATCGATAATTTAATTTTAAGAATTTACCAGAGTGAAGTACTTTTAAAAAATTTTGCTCTTTGGGTTTCCATGAATTAAATCGAGTAGAGTCAGCGATTTTAATCCTATTTATATCAAAAAAGGGGTCAGAAACATTCCAACCATCAAAAAAATTCCTTCCTCCATTTATGGAATATTGATATCCTTTTCGATTAAATTTTAAACTGCCATCAAGGTTATATTGACCAACCGTTTCATAATAAGTATTGAGATTTAAGTTATATTTTTTTCTGGAGGACTTTTTTGTAATTAAGTTTATAGTACCTGCTAAGGCATTTGTCCCATATTCAACGGATAAAGGTCCTTCAATAATTTCAATACGCTCAATATCATTTAAATTAATTTGACTTAAATCGATATTTCCGCCTACACGTCCAATTATGGGAACACCATCAATTAATATTTTCACGTTTTGCCCACTCAAACCTTGAACACTTGTACTACTTCCTAAAACATTATCCTGTGTAATCCTAACATTAGTTTCATTGCTAAGAACATCTCTTAAATTTACTGCACCAAGAGATTCTATTTTCTTTTGATCAATTACTTTAATTTTATGTACTGCTTTTTCAGGGCTGTTTTCAGCATATTGAGCTGTTACAACAACTTCATTGATATCAACCGATTCGTGTTCTAATTCAAACTTTTTGCTCTCTCCACCTTGAAGAGTATCTATGATATACTTATGTCCAACAAGGAAAATATAAACCTCTGTTCTTTTGGTAAAAGGATTTATTGCTCTTCCTTCTTTATTTGTAAGAACAAACTTGGTATTAAATTTAGTGCAATCTAGACACGTAAATTGAACATGCGCTCCCTCAGCAGGCCTTTCTCCTTTAGGCAGAAAAACTTCAATAAGACTTTGAGAAAAAATAGTATTTGTTAATCCGACAAAAAATAGTATTAACGCACCTAATCTTATCATCTCTTAATTAATTTTAGAGATAGTTTTTTCAAACTATCTCTAAAATCATAATTATACTATTTTATTTTACCATTATTTTTGACAAAATTGATCCACCTTGACTTGATATATTAATCATGTATAGTCCTGATGCGTAATTATCTACATTTAATTTTAATGTATTTATACCTCTATGACCTTGAATTGTATTTGAATAAATTTTAACTCCAGATATATTATAAATATCAATTTTTGACTCGTCAGCGTTCTTCTGATCAAAAACTATATTTAACAAATTCGAAGCTGGATTGGGAAAAGTTCCTACACTTGAAATATTTAATTCTTGAGTTCCTACAGATGACGTTATTTTTTCCTTTGTAAAGTAAAAATTCCCACTTGAACTTCCTCCAAAACCAGTAAATACTAACTTCCATAATTGACTATCTTTTGCTTTAATAAAATAAGTTAAGCTATCATTTGCAGAATATTGTCTAGTTAAATAATCATATGTTTTCCAGTCATATCCAATCACTGAAATACTATTTGAAAAAGATGTATTTAAGGTGTCTGCATCCTCGTTATGAATACCACTAACCTCATTCACAGATACACCATCGTTTCCTAGTACACCAGTTACTCCCATGTAATATGAAGGAGTAATAGCTTTTCCGTATTTAGTAAATACCAAATCCCAACTTGTATTGTCAGGCTCTCTATCAATTTCAACTTCATTTTGAATTGAATAATATCCAAAATTTTTGTTGATATAATCATCTTTTTTCAGAGTATCTAGCACCTCATTACTTCCATCTAAGTCAGAATATTTAAAATAATACACCCCACTTGCTAACCGATCTATCCAAAGTTTTTTGTATTCTAAATTTGATAATTTAATAATAAAAAGGGAATCCCCTGTAACATAATGAGTACTCATATTATAAATCCCCCACCCTAAGTCAAACATCCCCGATGAAGTTTGACTAAAAGCTCCTTTAGACCAAGATGAATCAGAATTATAATATTTGGTCCAACTAGAAATTCCAGATGTATCTATACTAGACCAATGAGAAATGTCTCCATTTGGATAATTATATAACTCTGTTCCAGAAGCACCATTAATTCGAATTGTAGAACTCATTCCAGAAACCTGAAAAGCTATATCCCAATCTCTTTCAACAGTTTTAACTTCATTATTTTCAAGACTATAATAAACATCATTTACATATTCGGCACCTAAAGAAACAGTATCCGTAATTTGGGCATTCAATCCAAAAACCGTTAAGGCACTGGATATAAGTAGAGTAATCTTTTTCATACGCGTTAATTTTAGATATTAAATTTGTCAAAATTGACATGACAAATTTGAAAGGATACTGTCTAAAAAACAATAACTATAAAACGTTATATTTTGAAAAAGCCCCCCATTTTTAGGGTAGCATCAATAAGTTATTATTTACCGCATACAAGGTAAGTTCTGCTGAAGAATTTACTCCCAATTTTCTCATTGCATTTTTTCGATGTGTATGAACAGTATGATGACTTATGGAAAGTAATTTACCAATTTGTCTATTTGTATTTCCACCTGCTATATATTTTATTATATCTCTTTCTCTTTTTGTTAAATCATCTTCCTTAAAATGAATTGACTCTTTAACATTTTTCTTATTCACCAAAATATTAATTATGTGAGAACAATAATATTTCCCTCCAGACATCACATTTCGTATCGCATTGCATATTTCTTCTTTAGAATTCTCTTTAGTCAAATACCCATGAACACCAAGATCTAGTACATTTATTATTCTTGACGGATCTGTATCATTCGAAATTACGATAATTTTAACCTTAGGAAAGTTTTGAACAATCATTGCAATATCAAGTTGAGAAAACTCTTTTTCCTTCGAATAATCAATAAAAAGTAAATCAGTATCGAATGCAAGTAAAGCATTTTTCAAAACTTCACTACAAGAAACGTGTCTGAAATTATTTGAAAAATTACTATTTTCTAAAAGACTTCGAAGACCTTCTGCGAATAACGGTTGAACCTCTGCATGTATTACTCTCATAATTAATCAAGTTGGATTTTTATGATGTAAATTTCGAAAAGGGACTTAGGTATTTCAATAACTTAAATGAGGTAATAAACTCCCTAAGCGTACCCTATATGTGGTATGCTTTGGGAGTTTAAATTTATATCCATATTTCTGTAAAACAAGACTTAGAATTAAATCAAAAGTCAGACTAAGATTGTAAATTTAATTTCCCATAATTAAATCATTGTATTATGTATAGAATTCAACTACTCACGATTTTATTTTTTTGTGTAATAATTTTATCTAACGGTCAAACTATTGATCAATCGAAATCAAAGGTACTTTTTGAAATTGATAACTTAAGCATTCGAACAGTTGAGGGAACATTAACAGGATTAAGCGGTGAAATAAATTTCCAAGAAACCGATTTATCAAAATCCTACTTTAACGTGTGTGTTGATGCAAATTCAATCAACACAGAAAATACAAAAAGAGATCAGCATCTAAAAAAAGAAGATTTTCTTCAAACGAATTTGTTTCCTTCAATTTGCTTCAAATCTAAAGCAATCCAAAAGACAGATACTAGTTATTGGGTTGATGGTGAGTTATCTCTACATGGTATAACACTACCCATCTCATTTCCATTTACCTACACGTCAAAGCTATTCAATGCGTCATTTGACATTAAACGATTAGATTTTGGAATTGGTGAAGATTATGGGAACTTCATGGTAGGTAAAAAGATCTCAATCAATATCTTTTGTTATATCAAATAAAAATCGGCGCATTTATATAAGCGCCGATTTATTTATTTTTTGAACTCCTTTTAATTATTTAAACACAACTTTCTTATGCACAGTGTTGCCTTTTCCTGTAAGCTCTAAGAAATAAACACCGGGTTCTGGCTTATTATCAAGAGATATAGCGGAATATGTTCTTCCAGAAACAAATAAACTTGAAACTTCAGCTACTACTAGACCATTAGATGATAACAATCTAGCTTTGGCAAAATCACCTAAATTATCAAGTGCTTTCACAAAAATTAAATTGCTCGTATTTGGATTTGGGTACACATCAATTGTTTGTTGTGCGTCTGATGGTTCAGTCAAAACAATTATAATATCTGAATAAGCAAAGGCGCCATCAAAATCTATTTGTTTTAATCGGTAATAAACCAAATTTCCTGCAGTAACAACACCTTTATCCACCCATGAATAGTGCGTCATTTCGCTCGTGTTACCTTGACCATATTCTACCTGAACAGGTTCAAAATCTTCTCCATTGTACGAACGCTCAAGTTCAAACTTCTCATTGTTAATTTCTGCAGCCGTAATCCAAGAGATAAGAATACCTTCATCTACTAAACTTGCCTCAAAACTGATCAGTTCAACTGGTAATGAAATTGGAGGTGTTTTAAATCCGAAAGAAAATGGGCTGAAATCAGATACAGTCGAAGCTGTTACAGAACCAGCTAATCCATCTACAGATGATGTTGCACCCACAGACTCCCAATCGGAACCATTATAATGTCCGATAACAATATCCGTAGCATCGTATGTTTTACTTCTTGCTGAATCTTTCCAATGAAAAGTAATATCAACATTACCTGCTCCCGATGTTCTTGAAATCTCCCAGTATTCTTCCGTTGAAATGTATACCAATTCATCGCCAACGGTTGTGGTATCGCTATAACCACTCGCAAAATATTCAACCTCATACGTGCTAGTCACATCATTTGTTAAATTGGCCATGTCAATTGGTGCCCAATATTGACCATCACCAACTGGAAAATTAAATCCTCCACTAAAAGAAATAAAACTTGCATCAACAACCATTTTACCATCCAGGTAACTCCCTGCGTTACCTCCTGAAACCGAAGCCGAGTTAGGTACTGTAAAATCAAATCCTTCACCAGAAAGAACACCATCTGTAAATGAGAAGTCTCCTGCAAAAGTAAAGTCTCCTGCAAGTCTTAATTGAGGAACGCTACTGAAACTATTATTTACCACAATATTCTGAAAATTGAAAACATCGCCTGTTCCGCTACCACTTGTTCCCGGAATTGTTTGATTACCTGTTCCAACAAAGTTAACGGTTGAGGACCCGGTTGCATTAATTACTCCATATGCTGGTGATCCAACATTAATTGAACCGGATATGTTCATAATGGCTGTTCCGTTCATTTCGAGTTCCAATTTATCATCGGCTACAGCAGTAAACGTTACATCCTTTAGGTTAAGGATTCCTCCTGTATTAACGGTGATTTTAGATTTAATACCTAAACCGGACTGGTCTAAGGATAAGTTATTACCTATTGTAACAGTCCCTTCAATATCAAATGTCGTATTCGTTATTGTACCTCCTGTAGAATTAAAAATTAAATCATTACCAATTATCAAAGTTCCACCAGATTCTACATTTAATTCAAACACTTCACTTCCTCCGGTTCGTAAGAAGGTCATGTCAGAACTAACCTCAAGGGTACCCCCAGATTCAATAGTAATCCCTCCATAAAAACTTGATGAGGATGTATCTCGAACGGTTCCTAAAACAACCAAACGTCCGCCGTTTTGAATAATTATCCCCGTTGAATCTGTATTTACGTTAAAATTTATTCCTGCGATTGTATCTTGGGCATTTACGTAAACTAAGGCTCCTTCAATATTTGCAACATCTCCATTTTCTGGAACAGTACCAGTTGACCAAGTTGCTACATCATTCCAAAGACCGTTAACATTAAGCGCTTCATTTGCTCCACCAACACCGTTTACAAACAAGGAAAATGTACCTCTTCTAGTTGAAGATTGAACGTCAACAGATATATAATATTCTTGACCAGCAGTTAATGCTGAAGTTGTAATTGATACGCTATCGGTATTTGTTACATATCTTGCACTAGCTACCTCAGTAGATGCATCGCTTTCCCAAATCGCTAGCTGTGTTCTTTGCTGATTCCCTCTGTCTCCTGCAACATCTACTCTTACAGTAAATTCATTTGTTAAAGCCGTAAACTTAAACCACCTATTAAATAATGGGCCTCCGTTATTCCAATTTGATCCTGCACTTCCATCAGCTGAGGCCCCAACTGTAGTATATGCCTCATTTGGAGATGACCAACTATTTAAATCTGTTAACTCAATAGCTCCATCTATATAGTCATAACTTGGAGTTGAATCCATACATAAAGTGAAAGAACCGTCATTACTAGCGTTCAATGCATCTACTGAGATATAGTAAGTATTACCCCCTGTTAAACCTGTTAAGTTTAATGCTACATCATCATGTAAGTCGTCATAAATTGCAGAATTAACTTCAGTTGTCCCATTAGACTCCCATACAGCTAATTGAGTTCTGTTTTGGGTTCCTTTTGCCCCATCAACGTCAACAGTTACGTTTGCAATTCCATTGATTGGAGCTGTAAATTTAAACCACCTATTAAATAATGGTCCAGAGTTGTTCCAATTTGCTCCTGCATTTAAATCTGGCGTACCTCCTACAGTCGTGTAAGTAGCATCATCAGAACAACCACCAAATAATGAGGTTACATCAAGAGCTCCAGCGAAGAAGTCATAGCTAGGAGTAGTATCAATACATAAACTAAACGTTCCATCATAGGTTGTACTAAATGCATCAACAGAAATATAATAAGTAGCCCCGCCTATTAAAGAGTTAGAGTTTAACTCAATATCATCTCCATTAGCAGCGTATCTCGTACAAAGAACTTCCGTTGTACCATCACTTTCCCATAAAGCAATTTGTGATCTAGTTTGAGTTCCTTTTGCACCTCCTATATCTGCAGTAATTTTTACTGTACCTAATGTTGGAGCAGTAAACTTAAACCATCTATTAAATCTAGGCCCTCCATTATTCCAGCAAGAACCTACATTTTTATCAGGAGTTCCATCAATAGTAGTATATTCTGCATCATTTGAACACCCCCCTAATATTGATGTAACATCAATAGCTCCTTCATAAAAATCATAAGTTGGAACAGTATCATAACATAAAGTAAATGACCCAGTTCTTCCAACTGTTTGAGCGTCGACAGAGACATAGTAAGTAGCACCAGGAGTTAAACCTACTACCTCAGCAGTTACATCTTCAGTATTTGTTACATATCTATCAGATGCAAGCTCAGTTGTACCATCATTTTCCCATATAGCTAATTGAGTTCTCGTCTGATCTCCTTTAGTGCCATCAACATCTATAGTGATATGAGCTACTCCATTATTAGCAGCCGTAAATTTAAACCATCTATTGTACAAAGGACCTGAATTATTCCATGTAGACCCAGCGTTTCCATCAGCAGAGGCTCCAATGGTAGTATATTCAGCATCAGCAGAACAAGTTCCTTTTAAAGTATCAATATCAATTGCTCCAGCATACCAGTCATATGTAGTTGTTGTGTCAAATATAATTGAGAATGTCCCTGTGTATCCTATTCCATTTGCATCTACAGATAGATAGTATGTTGCACCTCCTGTTAAACCAATCGCACCAACTGTAACGTCATCAGTAGCCCCACCATATCTTGAACAAGCTACCTGAGTTGTTCCATCACTTTGCCACAGAGCAGCCTGAGTTCTTCCTTGATCCCCTTTACCATCATTGATATCAATGGTAATATCTACAGATCCTGTTACCGGTGCGGTAAATACAAACCACTTATTATAGCTTGGTCCAGCTGCCCAACAATCTCCAGCACTACCGTCTGCTGAGGACCCAATTGTAGTGTAAGCGGCATCGGCTGATACACTTCCTTTAATGGGGTTAATATCCGTAGCCCCTGCTACATAATCATTGTTTACTAGTGTATCAATGCAAAGGGTAAAGCTTCCGCTTCTGTTTGTAGCTTGGGCATCAACAGAAATGTAATATGTAGCTCCTGGAGTTAAAGCATCAGATGAAGCAATAACATCATCAGTATCATTATTATATCTACCACATGCTACTTGAGTTGTTCCATTTGATTGCCAAATTGCAACCTGACCTCTTATCATATCTCCTTTAGTCCCATCAACATCTGCTTTCACTGCTGCAAAACCAGTAATTGGTGCTGTAAACATGAACCATCTATTTTTTACAGCAAGTCCTCCAGTTGTATTCCAACATGAAGCGGCATTTAAATCAGAAGTTGCATCATCATTATCATAAGCTGCATCTGCTGAACATCCTCCCAATAACGATGTAACGTCAATTGCACCTTCGTAATAATCGTATGAGGCAGTAGTGTCATAACAAACCGTAAAAGTTCCAGATCTACCTGATGTTGCATCAACTGATAAATAATAAGTATCACCAGCAGTTAAACCAACAGCCTCAACTGTTACATCTTCGGTATCGGTTACATATCTATCAGTTGCTATCTCAGTTGTTCCATCACTTGCCCAAATAGCTGCTTGGGTCCTAGTTTGATCTCCTTTTGTTCCATCTACATCAATTGTAAAATTAGCCACACCATTTACTGCTGCAGTAAATTGGAACCACTTATTGTATAATGGTCCTCCGTTATTCCAAGATGAACCAGCATTTAAATCTGCTGTTCCTCCTACAGTTGTATATTCTGCATCAGATGAACATCCGTCTTTTAAAGTATCAATATTAATTGCTCCTGCTAAGAAGTCATAAGAAGGCAAAGTATCAATACATAATGAGAAAGTGCTGGTATACTGGAAATTCTGAACATCAACAGACAAATAATATGTAGCCCCTGGAGTTAATGAATTAGAACTAACGTTTACATCATCTTCCTGAGAAGCATATCTAGCACTTGCTATTTCAGTTGTTCCATCACTTGCCCAAATGGCAGCTTCAGTTCTTAACTGATCTCCTTTTCCACTTCCTACATCAATAGTTATTTCGGCTAATCCTGTAGACGGAGCAGTAAACTTAAACCATCTATTCGCCACGGTATTGGCAATATTCCAGTTTGCACCAGCATTTAAATCACCTATAGAATTTTTAGTCGTGTACTCAGCATCTGAAGAACAAGTCCCCAACAAAGTATCAATATCAATTGCTCCAACATAAGTGCTGTAATTAGCAACAGTATCAAAATCTATTGTAAAAGTTCCAAATCTTCCTGACCTGGCATCAACTGATAAATAATATGTATCACCAGATGTTAATCCATTCGCTGCAATAACAATATCATCAGTATTATCTCCATATCTATTACTTACAACTTGAGTACTTGCATCACTTTGCCATAAAGCAGCTTGTGCTTGATCCATAGTCCCTTTTCCACTTGCCACATCTACAGTTAATACAACTTGACCAGTTGTTGGTGCAGAAAACTTAAACCATTTGGTATACAGAGGCCCTGAATTATTCCAATTGCTTCCTGCTAAACCGTCAGCAGAACCACCAACGGTAGAATATTCAGCATCTGTAGAGCTAGTCCCTTTTAAAGTATCAATATCAATTGCATTCACAAAATCATCATTGGAAGACTGGGATAGACCAATAAGCGATAAACAGCTTAATAAACCCAATAGAATCTCTTTTTTCAACATCTAAAGCAAGTTTTTTCGGTCAAAAAGGACCTTTTATCAGTAGTTTTATTTTAGAAATTAAAACAGAACTCGAAAAAAAATTAAAACTTTTGGAAAATGAGTAACTCAGTAACTTTTTTATATCCTCTATTTTTGTTCATTCTTTGAATAATTTTGTTAAAAATTAAGGATTCATTGCAACTGAAGTTCACTTTTTCATAAATCGATAATAGTTCTCGTTGTTCGTTTAAATTCTTTTTATTGTATTAAATGCATTTAAAATGAGTATGAACCAATTAATAAAAAAGGTTTAAACTCCATTTTAGCGCCTAAAAATACAATTTTTACAGATAAGTTGCTTTTAATATGACGATTTTTTTAGCGCAATTCCGCACCTAATTTTTCAGTAAATGCTTTTTGCAATTTACTCATTGAATGCTCAATTTGATCCTCTTTAAGTGTTGATTCTTCGGATTGAAGAATAAAACTCAAGGCGTACGACTTTTTTCCTTTCGGTAATTTATCTCCTTGATAAATATCAAAAAGAAAAACTTCCTTTAATAAGTTTCGCTCACTCTCAAATGCTATGCGTTCCAAATCTGCATACTGAACAGATTCGTCAATAAGTAACGATAGATCGCGCTTTACTGGATGATATTTTGCCAAGGGTTTAAAATGAGTTTTAGAAAAATGGAGAAGTTTTAAAATTTCATCCCATTTTATGTCTGCAAAATAAACCGATTGTTTAACACCTGTTTGTTTTAGAAATGAAGAGCGTACTTTTCCATACTCTGCAATTAATGTCTTTTTGTGATAGACCCCCAAGCCTTCAACAAGAAAATCATTATTTAACGCTCTCGTCTTTATTTTTTGAATACCGAATCGTTCAAATAAAAGGGTGAGATAACCTTTAATTGTATAGTAGGATACCGAATTTGAATTTTGACACCAAGTCGCTTCCTGTTGTAAACCTGTTAAAAATAATGCTAAATGTTTTTGCTCAATGTAGGTTTCTTCTTGCTTGTGATAAGATTTTCCCCACTCAAAGAACTTAAGGTCTGCATTCTTTCTATTTTGATTTCTGGCCACACTTTCCAGTCCTCCAAAAAGAAGATTTCTTCTCAAAATATTTAACTCTTGACTTAACGGATTGAGTAATTTAACATGTTGCTCCTCGTGAGTTTGATGAACTCCCGTGTAGTATTCTTGTTTTGTTAGAGAATTGGTTAAAATTTCATTGAATCCATTACCTACAAGTAAATTAGATATTTCTGAAACAATCTTGTGAGCAGAAAGACCTTTAGAATTGACAACCGAGGAATTAAGAGAACGAGGAATTTCAATCGTATTATACCCATAAACCCGTAAAATCTCTTCTATTACATCACATTCTCTTTGCACATCTACACGATAGGGCGGCACCGTAAGTTGTAAAACGTCCTCCGTCTCTGAGATGATATTGATCTCTAAACTTGACAGTATTCCTTTAATGGTCTCTTTTGGTATAACATTACCTAATAGTGAATCGCATCTGGAAAATGAAAAAGTTACTTCAAAAGGATGTGTCTCAGCTTTTACAACATCAATAAGTTCAGAGGCGATTTCTCCTCCTGCAACCTCAATGATAAGATTTGCAGCTCTTGTTAATGCTTTTGTGGTTATTTTAGGATCAATACCACGCTCAAATCGATAGGAGGCGTCTGTTTTTAACCCAAAATCTTTACTCGTTTTACGGACAGATACTGGATCAAAATAAGCACTTTCTAAAAAAATATTTTGGGTTGTTGCTTGAACACCAGATTTTTCTCCTCCAAACACACCTGCTATACACATTCCTTCAACTGAATTGCATATCATTAAATGGCCATCTTTTAAAATTCGATCCTCGCCATCAAGCGTGGTGAATTTTTGACCGCCCAAATCACTTCTCACATTGATTTCATTTCCAGTAACCGCATAGTCAAACGCATGCAAAGGTTGCCCCAATTCATGCAGTACATAGTTTGTTACATCTACCACGTTATTCACAGGAGTTAAACCAATTGCATTTAGTTTATTTTGTAGCCATTCAGGAGAAGGTTTTACGTTAACGCCTTTAATGGTCACTCCAGCATATCTGGAACATGCTTGATCATCATGAATAGTGACTTCAATAGGTAAATCTGCTTTTTTCTTAAGGGGTGTCAACTTAGGAAAGTTTGCGTTAATTTTTCTTCCCTTAAATTGATAATAAACAGCAAGATCTCGAGCAACACCGTAATGAGAAAGGGCATCTGCTCGATTAGGAGTAATGTCTACCTCTAAAATATAATCTTCTTTAACTTCAAAATAGTCTCTAGCCAACATACCTGCTTTCACGCCAGTTGGCAAAACCATAATCCCATCATGACTAGTTCCTAATCCGATTTCGTCCTCAGCACAAATCATTCCTTCAGACAATTCTCCTCTTAACTTTGTTTTCTTAATCGTGAAAGAATCATCCTTACTAAATAGGGTTGTACCAATAGGAGCAACCACAACTTTTTGCCCAATTTGAACATTTGGTGCACCACAAACGATATTTAATAATTCATCCCTACCAATATCTACTTTTGTACAGCGCAATTTATCCGCATTGGGATGTTGCCAACAATCCATTACTTCTCCAATAATCAAGCCCTCTAAACCTCCTTTTATAGATTCTTTTTTCTCTACTCCTCCAATCTCTAAACCTAAATCTGTTAAAATTTGAGACAGTTCATCGGGAGACTCAGTAATTTGAATATATTCTTTAAGCCAGTTGTACGAGATATTCATGCAAAAATAGTTTCTGCAAAAGTATGAATATTAGGTAGAACAATCACTTATTTAACGTGTGAAAACCCATTCATGCTCAGAAGACAATTCCTCATTAAACAGATATCCTGCTTGATTGAAATTTTTCAAATCCTGATAATTTTGAATTCTTTCTTTTATAATCCAATGCGCCATCATACCTCTCGACTGCTTTGCGTATACCATAACCACTTTGTAGTCCCCCTTTTTGAACTCTTTAAAAACGGGGGTAATTACTTTTCCGGAAAATTGCTTTAATCGAGCAGCTTTGCTGTATTCAGTTGAGGCTAAATTTACAATCACCTCACTTTCTTCACGCTGAATAAAGTTCAAAATATCCTCCTCCCAAAATTGATATAAGTTTTTATGTCCTCCAATAGCAAGCTTGGTTCCCATTTCAAGTCTGTATGGCTCAATCAATGTGCTTGGAGTTAAAATTCCATAGAGCCCGGATAGTATCCTCAATTTTTCCTCAGCCTCAATCAAATCATCTTTCGTAAAAGAGGTAATATCCAAACCACTATATACCTCCCCATTAAACACAAACCCAGCACATCCTTTTTCATTTAAGGAACTTCCCATCATTTGGAATCGTTGATAATTTAATTCCGAAAGTTGCGGACTCAACTTCATGACTTGTCCAATTTCTTGAGAAGAATATTTTTTTAATTCGTTTTGCAGTTGAGCTGTTTTTTGAGGAAATACAACATTGTTTACTTCCTTCAATTCAGGTGTTTTGGAAAAATCTAATTTCTTGGCGGGTGATAATAGAACTTTCATTTTTTTAAAATAATTACAACATCTTAAAAATATTACATTTTAAATCAAAATAAGCGAATAACTTTTGGAGAAAATTTTCGTAGTAAAGAAAGTTTTTAAAATTATGAAGAAATATAAATCCATTATTATTGACGATGATCCTATAGCGCAAAAACTCATGGAGCAGTGCGTTAATCGAAATAATTCATTTGAGCAACCTTTCATTGTAAGTGATGTTATTTCATTAAAAGAGAAATTGAAAGAGGAAGCAATTGATGTTCTTTTTTTGGATGTTGAATTACCTGAACTTTCTGGAATCGACTTCATGAGAGTTTCCAAAGACCTTCCCCAAGTAGTCCTGATGAGTAATATGAAACAATATGCTGCTGATGCTTTTGAGGTTGAAGCGTTGGAATTTTTACCAAAACCCGTAGATTATAATCGATTTTTAAAAACGGTAAACAAGCTGGATCGAAATAGTTCATCTTCCACTATCCCTGAACAGGAAGAAAGTATTTTCTTCAAAATAAATGGTAAACTCCAAAAAATTAATCTGAGTGATGTTTTATTTTTTGAGGCCATGTCTGACTATGTTAAAATTATTACAGCTGCAAAAACCTATGTTGTTTTGCACACAATGACTAAACTACAAAACCATCTACCCAATTCTTTTTTAAGATGTCACCGATCTTACTTGGTTAACCTAAAAAAGGTTGATGCCCTAGATGATCGTGTGCTAGAAGTAAAAGGTCACGCGATTCCAGTATCCAGAAGCTATTACAATACAATTAAAAATCGTTTGAAAGTATTTAATTAAATCGATTCATTTAGTTAATAGTGATATTGAAGAAATTCCATTTTTAACATAGAACAAAAAAGGACTGATTAATCAGTCCTTTTCTTATATAAATTGATAATTAAAACTCACTAGGCATCAATATTCGCATATTGTGCATTTTCTTCAATAAACTCTCTTCTTGGTGGGACTTCATCTCCCATCAACATCGAAAAGGTTCGATCAGCCTCTTGAGCATCTCCAATATTTACCTGTCGTAAAGTTCTTGCCTCTGGATCCATAGTTGTAGACCAAAGTTGTTCTGCATTCATCTCTCCAAGACCTTTGTAGCGCTGAACTGCTACACTTGATGCATTCCCTGCTCCTTTCATACGTTGAATAGCCAAGTCCCTTTGGTCATCATTCCAACAATATTCCTGTTGTTTTCCTTTTTTCACTAAATAAAGAGGAGGTGTAGCAATATAAATATAACCGGCCTCAACCAATTCTTTCATGTGACGGAAAAAGAATGTCAATATCAACGTTGATATATGAGAACCATCTACATCGGCATCACACATGATCACAATTTTATGGTATCTTAACTTCTCTGTATTTAACGCTTTTGAATCTTCTTCTGTTCCAATCCGAACTCCCAATGCAGTATATATATTTTTTATCTCTTCATTTTCAAAGATTTTATGCTGCATAGCTTTCTCCACATTCAAAATCTTACCCCTCAATGGTAGAATGGCCTGAAACTCTCTGTTACGACCCATTTTTGCCGTTCCACCAGCAGAATCACCCTCAACAAGATAAATTTCACTCAACGCTGGATCTTTTGAAGAACAATCAGATAGTTTACCTGGCAATCCAGAAACTTGCATCACATTTTTTCGCTGAACCATTTCGCGAGCTTTTGTCGCTGCATGTCTTGCTTGAGCAGCAAGAATAACCTTTTCAACAATGGTTTTTGCTTCAGATGGATGCTCCTCCAAGTAATTCGAAAGCGCCTCTGAAACCGCTTGATCAACAGGAGAAGAAACTTCTCTATTTCCTAGTTTTGTTTTGGTCTGTCCTTCAAATTGAGGTTCGGCAACCTTCACAGAAACAATAGCAGTTAATCCTTCTCTAAAATCATCAGAGTTAATATCGAATTTCAACTTTGACAACAACCCTGAATTCTCAGCAAAATTCTTGAGCGTTCTGGTTAGCCCTCTTCTGAAACCTGTTAAATGCGTTCCACCCTCATAGGTATTAATATTATTCACATAAGAATGAACATTTTCAGAATAAGAAGTATTATAGCACATACCTACTTCAACAGGTATTCCATTCTTTTCTCCTTCAAAATAAATGACGTCTGGTATCAACTGTTCTCTAGAACTATCAATATATTTTACAAACTCTGTTAATCCAGCCTCTGAAAAGAAACTTTCGGATTTATCTGTACCGTCCTCATTAGAAGGGGTTGCATTTCTTCGATCTGTTAGGGTAATTCTAATTCCTTTATTCAAAAATGCTAATTCACGCATTCGTTTAGCCAGAATATCCCATGAATATTCTAGGTCTACAAAAATTTCTGGATCGGGCTGAAACGTTACCTCAGTACCTCTTTGATCGGTATCACCAACCACTTTAACATCATATTTTGGCTTACCTTGTGAATATTCTTGTTGCCAAACTTTTCCTTCTCGATATACAGTAGCTTTTAAATCAATAGAAAGTGCATTAACACATGATACACCAACACCATGAAGCCCTCCTGATACTTTGTAGGTGTCTTTATCAAATTTACCACCGGCATGAAGAACAGTCATTACAACTTCAAGTGCTGATTTCTTTTCTTTTGGATGCATGGCGGTAGGAATACCTCTTCCATTGTCAATTACTGTAATGGAATCGCCCTCATTGATGAATACTTGAATATTATCACAGTGCCCCGCTAAGGCCTCATCAATAGAGTTGTCTACCACTTCATAAACAAGATGATGCAACCCTTTAGAAGTAACATCACCAATATACATGGCTGGTCTTTTTCTTACTGCCTCTAATCCTTCTAAAACTTGTATATTACTCGCTGAATAATCCTTTTTTGACTCTTGATTTTCACTCATAGAATTCTTTATTTTTGATCCTCTTTCAAAGATACTTGAAGCCCGTTCTTGTACCTCTTATAATACTTGATTTTTCGGTCTTTTTATCAACACGAAATTAACAGTACAATATACCAATAATTAAGGAATTTCAACTACTAAAATCAGTTCAATTTATATTGATTAATTTTACTAAAATTTCAATTATGGAACTCGGGATAAAATTAGATGTTATCGACCTTAAAATATTGAGTATTCTTCAGGAAAAAGGGCGTATTACAAATCTTCAACTTTCTCAAGATATTGGTCTATCTCCAGCCCCAACGTTAGAGCGCGTAAAAAAACTTGAATCATCTGGAATTATTGAAGGGTATTACGCTCAAGTTAATGAAACCTTATTAGGAATGGGAATAAAAGCGTTTATCTCAATATCGCTAGAAAGACAAAAGGTAGACTCCATTGTAACTTTTAAACAAAAAATTCAGGCCATTCCCGAAATTCTTGAATGTTACCAAATAACTGGAAATGCAGATTACTTTTTAAAAGTTATCGTAAAAGACATTCCATCTTTCGAAAAATTAATTTCAAATAAACTTAGTCAAATTGAGGAAATTGGTCAGATGCAAACGATGATGATTTTATCTAAGGTGAAAGATGCTAAAGTTATTCCAATTGACATTGAATAATCTAGCTTTTTAAAAAGTACTACACCATTTTTAGCTTTCAAGTGAATTTATAATATATGCAGTCTAATAGCAACTAAAACTATTGGATCGCTTCATATTAATCTAATACTGGAATTGGCTTCATATGATCATCCACACAAACTAAGGTAAACATTGCATCAATAGCCTCTTTCCTACTTTCTGAGTACATTTCTTCCACATATACCTTAATTGATACTTTTAAAGACGTTTCTCCAATTTCCGCAACTTCTCCGGTTACCTCAATAATAGTATCCGCAGGAAGAGGATTGTTATAATTTACCGTGGAGCCCACTGTTATAAATCCTTTGCGCACAAATCGGGTGGCGGTTAAAAAAGCAATATCATCCATTAACTCCATGGCTTTACCACCGTGCATTGTATTGTGATGATTGGTTAATTCAGGAAAAACAGCTTTAAACAGATTTGTTTTTGAATTTTTTATCCTTTGTTTAATGTCTGGTGTCATTCCACACAATTTATCGCTATTCAATTCAAAAATCAAATAAAGTATTGAAATAAATCGGGATCTTGATTAATCACTGTATAGTTAATGCCATATTGCTCCATACGTTTAATCAATCCATCATAGTCGTTTGGATCAGATAATTCTACTCCAATTAAAGCAGGCCCTGCTTCTCGTGCATTTTTTTTCACATATTCGAATCTAGAAATGTCGTCTTTCGGACCAAGAACCTCGTTTACAAACTCTTTTAATGCTCCTGGACGCTGAGGAAAGCGAACAATAAAAAAGTGTTTTAACCCTTCGTAAATTAAGGATCTCTCCTTAATTTCTTGCATTCTTCCTATATCATTGTTACTCCCGCTAACTAAACAGACCACTTTTTTTCCTTTGATTTCATCTTTCATGAAATCAAGCGCAGCAATAGCTAAGGAACCAGCGGGCTCAACAACAATTGCTTCTTCATTATATAATTGAAGAATTGTAGAACACACCTTTCCCTCAGGAACCAATACAACATCATCTATAATTTTCTTTATGACTTCAAATGTTTTAAAGCCAATTCTCTGAACAGCTGCTCCATCTACAAACTTATCGATTGACGGTAATTCTATAGGTAAACCAGCCTTTAAAGCTTCCTTTAAAGATGGGGCGCCAGAAGGCTCTATACCAATTAATTTTGTTGCTGGACGCTGTTGTTTTATATAAGATCCTGTCCCGCTTGCTATTCCGCCACCTCCAACAGGTAATAATAAATAATCTAACTCAGGTAAATCTTCAAGAATCTCGAGACCAACTGTCCCTTGACCCTCCATAACTCTTGGATCATCAAATGGATGAACAAAGGTTAATCCCCCTTCTTCACAAGCCTTCATTGAACTTTTAAAGCTATCATCAAATGTATCACCTGTAAGAATAACTTCAATATTGTCTTTACCAAAAAACTTTACCTTATCCACCTTCTGTTTTGGTGTCGTAGAAGGCATGAACACCTTACCTTGAATACCTAACAAATTGCATGAATAAGCAAAACCCTGAGCATGATTCCCAGCACTTGCGCAGATTACTCCTTTGGACAATACTTTAGCGGGCAATGATTTTATTTTATTATACGCCCCACGAATCTTGTAAGACCTTACAGGCTGAAGGTCTTCTCTTTTTAAATAAACCTCACAATCATACTTCTCACTTAAAGCCAAATTCTTTTGAAGTGGAGTTCGCTCTGCAACACCTTTAAGATTTTTAGCGGCAGTTTTAATTTTTTCAATTGATACTTCTCCCAAAACGTGAATTTTATAAATTGCTTGAAATTTCTTTTGCTAAAGCTTGAAATTCTTCGGTGTTTAAATGGATTCTTTTTTTCGTAAAATCTAAATCCGAAATGGTATTTATCGGAACTAAATGCACATGAGCATGAGGGACTTCAAGACCAATAACCGACACACCAATTCGTTCACAAGGGATTGTTTTTTTTATGGCTTGAGCAACTTTTTTTGCTAACTCATTAACCTTTTGAAAAAGAGTATCATCAAGATCAAAATAAAAATCCACCTCTTTTTTAGGAATAACAAGAGTATGTCCCTTACTCAAAGGCTGAACATCCAAAAAAGCCAAACATTCCTCTGTTTCTGCAATTTTGTAACAAGGTATCTCCCCCTTAACTATTTTAGTAAAGATTGACTCCATTTATCTTGAGATGTTTACAACCTCTAGTTTTAATAATCCTGCAGGGACTTTAATTTCAGCTATATCGCCTACCGATTTTCCCAAAAGCCCTTTACCTATTGGAGAACTCACCGATATTTTCTTTTCTTTTAAATTGGCTTCCTCTTCAGAAACGAGCGTATATTCCATCTCCATTTTATTTGCCAAATTTTTAACTTTAACCTTGGAAAGAATAAGCGCTTTAGATGTATCAATTTTACTTTCATCAATAACACGTGCATGAGCAACAAGCTCCTCCATCTGCGCTATTTTCATTTCCAAGAGACCTTGAGCTTCTTTTGCAGCATCATACTCTGCATTCTCGGATAAATCTCCTTTATCTCGGGCATCAGCAATTTGCTGAGAAACGCTTGGTCTTTCCACTTTTTTTAAGTGATCTAGTTCGGCTTTAAGTTTATCTAAGCCTTCTTGTGTAAAATAATTTGTCTCCGCCATAAGTTATTACGCTATCTATAATAAAAGAATCCTGAGGTTACCAGGATTCTTTTTTACATTATATTAAAGAATACAAATCTACAAAATTATTCTTGCTCCGAAGGTGTGAATCCCTTCAAAAGGATTGGTATCTCGGTAGGTGTAATCAAAACCAAAGTATTGTCCTTCTTTTCCGTAAGGCAAATTAAAACTAAAACCTCCTGAAGGTCCCGTTATTGCCGTTTTTCGTGTAGCCATGTCAAACACACCTTGCTCGTATATGAATCCTCCACGCAACTGAAGATAACGTTTAAATTGGTATTCTATCCCTACCCTGCTTTGATCATTTAAAAACATTCTAGCTGAGTAGTTAAATCCTGTTTGTAAATGATGATGCTGATTAAAATCAAATCGGTACCCAATTCCTAAATTCATAAGTAAAGGAAGTGTGTACGATGCTGAAGACACTTGACCAGTTTGTGTATTTCCATTGGGAAACTGAAGTTGCATTTTTAACCCATTACCATTGTACCGCATATTGGGCCCCACATTTTTTATTGACACTCCGAAGCTAATGTTTTCCTTTTTTCCAGATACATATTTTACTCCTGCATCCAAGGCCATTCCAAAAGCACTTACGTTATGAATACCCTCAGAGATCAATTTAAGGGTTATTCCTCCGTCAATGTTGTTGGAAAACTTTCTACCATAGGTCAATCCTCCATTCACAAATTGTGGTCGGTAAGTACCTATACCCCCCTCAGGATTATCCACTGTGGTGATTTCAATATCTCCAAGATTAAAAGACATAACCGATAATCCTATAACTGAACGATCATTAAAACGTTGGGCAACGCCAAACGTATTTATAAATATCTCGCTTCCTTGTAACCAGTTCGATCTTGAAAACAGTAGATCTGTTTTTTCAATACCTGCAATACCTGCAGGATTCATATAAACCATTTCAATCCCTTTACCATATGCTGCATCAGCCCCACCTACTCCTGAGGATTTCCCCCATGGATTAATCAACAATTGCGTAGCACCAGATTGCCCACCACTTTGACCATAAGTCACCGAAGCAATCAATAAAAAGCCTATTATTTTAAACCACTCATTCATTAAAAACTATCAAGGTCGATTTCTCGCATTACTCCAAACCATTTTATAATTTTCTCTCCTATTCCAGGGGCATTTACATGGAAAATATACAAGCCTGAAGCAACAGTAATTCCTTGCTCGTTTTTTAAATCCCATGCTATTGAAGTTCGATCGTCATTATCTTTTCTAAGAATTTTAACAAGCGTTCCATCTAATGTGTACACTTCCACAGTACACGTTTTAGGTAAATTGGTTATTTTAATTTCATTACTTAATTTATTTTGCTCGTACTCACTAAATCCGTAATAAGGATTAGGGACTATGTTTGTTTTATCCAAATTCTCCTTTGCAATTGCTTGACTATTGGATATCGCATAAATGTCAGCTGTATTAAATTCATAAACAGGTAATGCTCCTAATGTAGATTTATAAGGCTCATTTACTCGCATTTTAAAGGTTACCTCTGTCGCTAAAAAAGGGTAAGCATCACTTGTAACTGGATACCCATATACCCATGTGCAATTTTTAAAAATTTGTGTCTCAAAACCAAGCGAGCCCGAATTGTATTTATTTAAGATTCCTTTCCCTTCATCATATTTTCCTACAGGTGTAGCATTGCGAAAAATATAAACCGTATGCATTCCTCCAAAAATAGGCTGATTCATATTATCATAGAGTGTTGAGGTTGGGTTCCAAATCATATCAGCCCCATTATCTCCCTCAAAAAAACTATATTCTCCAAAAGCAATATTAAGTCGTTCCCCTGTTAAAACATCTATAGCATACCCCGGGAAATACCCCAAACCTTCTTCCAATTCATTCCCGTTCCAATCTTTAGTTACTCCGCGCTTAATGTTTAATTTATCATCTCCAAACTGAGAAATTGGATCGTCATCAGCCAATTCAAAAACCGGACAAATTGACCATTTACTTTGGTCAGGAGTAATTACTAGATCCACATTATTGAGCTGCTTAATATCATTTTGATTTTGAGGGCCAGAGGGATTAACTGCAGGGCCAAAGTTTTCCCTACTAACATACTTGAAGGGGGCAATCCAACCATCAACAACATTTTCAAAATCCCCATCTGTATCCTCTTCAGAAGAGCTCACATAATAATCTTTAAAATCTCCTAAACTATTGGAGGATGTTTGATCTACCCCAGCCCTGATCCAATTTTGCCAAGATTCACCTTCTTTGTCTTCTACCCCAGTAAGCCACGGTAACGCATCATCCTGATAATGTAAAGAATCACCAATGAAACCAAAATTATCTGATCCTGATTCTGAAACGTCGTTAACTTGTTCTATTTCTACTGAAAGTCCCCAGTCAATAATTATTTGTTCATTTTTGATCGAAATATTCTGATCTGAATAAACCGTATCCGTATATTCATTTTCATCTTGAGGCATAAAAAGTAATCGCCAATAGGCGTCCGACAAATCTCCTTCTGAGGTAGTATCCAAAAATTCCAACCTAAAATTACCATTTGGAACTCGCATCGGATCGGTAACTTTAACGCCTACAGGAGCTCCTGATTTACTATAAATAAGCGCTTCACTTTGATGCGTTGAGGACCCCATAATTTCATCAATTGTCTCCTTTGCTAAATTTACAAATCTACCCCCGTTTCCAGTCCCTGAAATTGTTCTTATTTTCGGAGAGGAACCATATAAGGCCTGAACATTTGTTCCATTCCCTTCAATGGTTGGATCATGGGGTATCGCTGAATAGTTTTTGATATTTCTCCGTCCTGCTTTGTATGGAAATTTTTGTCCCTCCGCATTTACTGAATATTCTAAATAATTATTGTAGGCATAGGCTATAGCCATAAAGTAATATTCTTTTTCATTTACTAGTCTATTATCTCCTGAAGCAAAAAGATCACGAGTAACCGAAAAACTATGTTCTATTCCACTATTATTCCCTTCAACCATAATTTGGGGAATATTAAACCCTGCATCTTCATCGTAGATATGGTTTACAATTTTATCAACATTATCCTCAAGATCACTTTGCCATACGAGTCGTGCCTTTGAAATATCATCCAATTCAGCACTAGACACTGAAGAATTTGCCAGTTGGTAAACTTGATACCCCTGAAATCGATACAATGAATCATAGGATTCACCAAATGGTGCAATAATAGAAGGATCTATTTCTATATATTTCTCTCTGTAATTGTTGCTTGATTCTGCATTTGTAATTTGAAAAAGCAACTCATTTTTCATCTCTTGAATGGTGACATCAGGGGCATCAGGACCATTTAAAATCTTGAAGTCATTATCAAATAAAGCTTGAGCTAGATCGTCTGCTTTTTTTAGGTTTTGAACCGCCGACCATGGATCACCTCCCTGATCACCCTGAGCCCAAACTACACCTGAGGTAATGTAATTCACCGCTCCTGGTTCTAATGTGAAAGGGCCAGCAGATTGTAAAAATCGTCGATCATAAGGCGCATTATCTGCAGTAATCTCGCTCCATGGTTCAACAACAACACCTCCAGTACCCCAAAATTGATCTTGATCTGAATCGTCTGGAAACATAAAATCGCAAGGCGTTCCAGTAGTACTGAATCCACTTCCTCCATACCGCATCGGAGCGCCATTTTTCCACTTCCCTCGTGCATAATTATAAAAATCTATAGCCGTTACAGGGTCTCCTTGATCGCCAAATCCATTGTTATGATACATAAATTTAGACATCGTTATTAATTCTCCTTCTTCATCAAGAATACCATCCCGATCATTATCTATTCCATCCCCTATATCAGCTCGAGGTCCTTCAAAAAAATCAATCCCTACTGCGGGAGGATTATCCCCATAACCCTCTGAATTTTCATCATATGCATCTCCATTATAACAATAGCCCAAACCACGTTCTACATCGCAACCAACATAATCATCAAATGCATACCCCAAATCTGTATCTGCCCATATTCCCATATAACAATCTTCAATGGTGAATGTTGATCGGTTTATAATTTTGTAATTGTAAAAGGTCATATTGTTAATCGCATCATTGGTGGCAAAACCAAACGCTTGCGCATGAATTTCTAAACCAATTGAATTTCCCCCCGAGGCGGTATGCACGTTTCCAACATCATTGAACACCCACCATATGTTCTGATCACCTTGAAGTTTTCCGTTTGCATAACGATCATTATCCTGACCGAGGTCAAAAGCAGGATAATCACCCTGAAGCGGATTATACGTTCCATTCGAATCAGCGTCAAAAAATGGCGCTAAGTAGTAATCATGACCATCTCCAATTGATCCATGCGCTGGATAGGTCAACATACTACTCGGTACAGGCGGATTTTCTCCAGCTTTAAAAGCCGATATATAATCCTCTACTTCTTTTCGACTTATTTTAAAATGCTTATCATATTCCTCACATACGTCTACCGTTGTTGAAGTGGTGTTTTTGTTAATTGGTCCTGGCCAAAAATCTGTACCTCCATCTCGATGCGTAAGTGCTGCAATTTTTAAGTTCCCTGTTTCATCTTTTCCTCCTATCATTATTGATCCCGCAAAAACAGAGTGTTTTCCACTTCCTTTAGGGATTTCATACTTTGCATTATCAAGATCCCACCACATATCACCACCATTCAAAATTGTTGTTCGCACGTTATTAATATCAAGATCAATTCTTGATGTTGGCGCAGTACACTCAGCTGCTCGGAACTGAAGAGCAGGCACCTCTTTCGACTTTGCTTTTTTTGTGTATTCTGCTCGTACAGAAAACGCTAGTATGAGGAATAATATCGTAAGTATTCTATTCATTAAAAAGTCATTACAAATCCAATCCTAATTTGCCTTGGTAAGGCATAATTTTCTGGATTAGCAATTTTCAAACTATATAAATCTGTATACGATTCGTAATTTAACTGCGACTCTATTTGAGGTTGTGAGGTTGCAGCATCCAGATAGCCATCGTCCTCTGCATTTCCAGTCGCACTATATACTACTACAATATTTTTGGTATTGAACAAATTTTTCACAAGACAATAGAGCTCTGTTTTAAATTTATATGTCGCCTCTTTTTTTATCCCGAACACAAATTTTTTAGTTAATCGAATATCCGATGTATAAATCCATGGTAACCTATTTCCATTAATAAGACCATCTAAAGCTCTCCGCTCTCTTCCGGTAATATTACCTTCCGGAGTGAAATTTGACTGTCCGGTGTATGGCCTTCCAGAACTTATTTTTGAAACAATATTGGCCGAAACACCACCTAAAATACTTCGACCTCTACCATTCCAATTTGGACCAATATACTTTTTACCCGGTTTAAAACCATAATTAAAAATTGCCTTTATCGTGTGTCTTTGATCAAAAGCCATTGGTAACATTACCTTTAAATCTGGCTGGCCTTGAGAAACTAAAGATTGACTAGAGATTGGTGATGAGCCTGTTCCATCTGCAAATTGAAGTGTATATCCCGCACTCAAAGAGACATTTGATGAAATTGGTCTCAAATCATACTTTAATGAAACTCCCTTCACTAGCGCCTTATCACTATTCCCATATGTAATATAATTCACCGGATAAGCATAATTAATCCCTGTTAATTGAATTAAATCAATCATTTCTCGATAATATGCTGAAACTGTTAATGCACTTTTCGTATTTAGAGCCTGCTGGTAACCCACTTCATAATCAATTGTCTTTTGAGGCTTTAAATTGGAATTTCTAATAAAGGCACCCACGTTGTTTTCCATAAACAAATAATCCATCGGGACAAAAGCAATTTGACCTTCGGCGGGTCTCTGGGTCAAAACATCATAATGTGCATAAAACGATGAAGATTCGGATAAATTAAAGGTAAAAGATATTCTTGGCATGAATGAATACTGCACTTCATAATCCTTAAATGAAGAGGATGGATCATATCCTGCATCTCCAATTTTTGTAGTATTCTTAATATAAGGTGTTACTTCCCCCGAACTTGAAGCCTCTGCAATAATTGACGGATCTGCAATTTCTTCCCCTTGAGCATCAAACCATGTGCTGTTTAATCGATATCCAACAATCGATGGATTCTCACTCTCTAACGAATTTACATAAACAACAGCATCATTATCAATACTACTAGGCACATGATATGCTCCTGATAAGTCTTTAACCCTGTATGAATCATAAAGGCAGTAAGGATCGGATAACACAGGCTGGTTAGCATCATAGCGATCTACTCTCAATCCAATATTAAAAACTATATCATCAAATTGATATTTATCTTGTATATACCCCGATGCATAAATAGGTTTAAATGGGCTGACTTTTCTTGTATACGATCCGCCCTCATTTTTATCCTGGAAGAATCCATTTAAATTTGCATCATTAATTGGATTTCCTAATTGATCATAACCCACCATATATAAGATACCATTTCCCTCCTGTAATAATTCATCAGCAGAAAACATATCAAGAGAGTACGATTCCGGCAAGTAGAAGTCCGAATCAAAATAATCGCTATACTCAATTCCATACTTATCCCTAACGTTTTCAAAAAATCCTTTTCCTTCACCAGCTGTATAAAGGAAATTATAATTCACCGTATCTGTAAATACACCATTACTCATTGTCAATTCAGGATTATCAAGATCTAACTCCGTATTATTTGCATTCGCTAACTGCCGCATCCTTGTCCATAAATTGATTGGATTTAAACCATAAACTCGCCCGATTCTTTCTTCATACTCAAATCCAAAGGTTAAATTATGCTGCTTAAATAATTTTGCGTTAAAACTACCTAATATCCTTTTTTGAACTCGGCTTTCCTTTGCGTAGCTATTGTATTGTCTACCTGTATTAAACCATAAATCATACACATGATCAGGACGATCCCCATTCAACAAAGCTCCTCCGTTTGAGGCCTGTATATTGTCCTCATAATTCCCCTCAATTAACCCGTCATAAAGCGAGTAATATTGAGCCGCATAATTTGCTCCATTTTCATTTGAACCACCTCCTAAAAATTCATACAACACATCCTTTTCCCCTTGGAAATAATAAGCATCTCCGTTTTCACCATCAACTTGATATTCATACAATGATTCTCTGTGTGTTTTAAAACGACCCACATGCCCGTATTTAAACACATCATGCTTGTGACTATCGTCCCATACTGTTTCCCTGTAATTAGAATAATCTACTTGAATTTGGTAAAAGGCATCACTAATCCACTTGATTGAATCAACATTTATTTTTTGTTTCCATCTAAAAAAAGCATTTAAATTGTCCGCTGTTACCTCTGGATTATTGACTGAATTAAACAAGGAATAATCATAAATATATTGATGTCTTTTTGTATGTCTATAATTACTTCCTAACGTTACTGTGCTGGTTTTAGAAAGCATAAAATCAATCTTTCCCGATAAACTAAGCTCAGTGAAACCAACATTTTGATTCGCTCGTTGATACATTAAATCTTCGCTGGTGACAAATTCGGAATTACGATAGGTACCCAACCCTGAGGCTCCAGTTCTCAATGGATTTTGCTCTAAATCACTCAACACATCATCTTTTAATCTCCAAACTCCTAAAGCTGATGGCCTTGGATCTTTAATATTCTTATAAACGCCCGTAAGAAGATAACCAATAGGTGGCTTTTTCAAAACGGTCCCATTGGAATCTTTTTTTGATTTCATAAGAGATCCCGAGTAGCTTGCGGTTAAAAGATTATAATCAAATCCGTCTATACCTTTTGATGTCACCCCTTCAATTGCACCATATGGTTTGGCTGTTGCTCCCTTTGTGGTAACCACAATTACTCCTCCAATATTATCTCCATACATAGCGGGAAGTCCACCTGAAATAACTTCAATCTGCTCAATCGCATTTTGTGGAATGCTCAATTTACCATTGATTTTAATCCCATCTACAATAAACTGAGTACCTTCTTTACGCTGCCCTCTTATGTTTATATCTCCGCTTCCATCATCTTGAGTAATGACATCAACTGAAGTGGCCGCAATTTCTGAAATGTCTCGAGCAGCTAGATTTTCAATATCATCAGCAGTATAAACTTGAGCCTGTTTATCTTTGTCTATCAAAGGTTTTCGATAAATTACAATATCTACTGTACCCAAAAGTTGATTCTCGTTGTTTCCACTTAATTCAACATCTACCTCAACCTTTTGATTTGTTATTACGATTACCCCTTTAACTGTTTTCTTTTTAAAATTTAATGACTCACAGGTAACATCATATTTCCCTGCATTTAGACCTGTAAAAAAGTAATCTCCATTAAAATCAGAATACGTCGCATTGATTTGAACACCATCCTTGAATAAAGAAACAAAAGTTGTGGGCAGTGTATCTCCTTCTTCACTCGTTATCTTACCAAATATTTCTCCTGTTTGAGCATGTATAGCAGATGCTATAAAAACAAGCATTAGTAATATCTTAATTCCTTTAGGATTCATATTTTCAGCAACCCTAAAATAACATAAAACCCCTAGTAAATGTTCATTTTTAAATGATATATTTTGAATAAAAATCAAGGCTTATTGGATCTGAAATATGATTTTTTTAGGTTTTTTTTCTTCTCTTTGTTTGATTCTTTCTGCTAAACCATCTATTCCACCATGGCTGAGGATGCTTGCCTTGTTTTCTTCTTTTAGCCTCTCGCCTTGATTTCTTCATTCGTCTTCGCGTTTCTTTGGTTTGCATTTTCTTGTGTTTTTTCAGGTATTCTTTTCGAACCTCCTCTCTACTTTTTTCTTTTTTAGCCTCACGCTCTTCAACAGCTTTTTGTTCTCTTTCGTCTTGAGCAAAGGAAACTGTTGGAAGTGAAAAAAACACAAATAACACCCCTAAAAACATCAACTTCATTTTCATAGTATTCCGAATGAGAACATTAAAGTTAATTATTTAACGTTTATTAATTTGTAATTTTGAAGCTCATGAAAGTTTTATTAATGGCATTCACTGTTTTTGTTCTTTGTGGATGTAAAAATCAATACGAGGACATTCCCTTAGTAAATGTTAATATTTACATTAATATTCAAAGTCCTGATTATCAAAATCTATCTGGCTTAGGTTCTTGGTCATACATAGATGGTGGTTCAAAAGGAATAATTGTTTTTAATGTAGATAATGAAAATTACTTAGCTTATGAAAGACATTGTCCATATGATCCAGAGAATTCATGCGCTAAAGTATCTGTAGATGAAACAAATCTTTATGCCGTAGACACATGCTGTTCTTCGAGGTACCAACTTCTTGATGGAATACCTATAGATGGTCCTGGAACCATACCACTGAAGGCCTACAACACCAGTTTCGACGGTAATATCATAAGAATCTGGAATTAATAATTATATCGTAAAATAAAAAAGTCGCTGATTGCGACTTTTTATTTCTTAATGTATCATTCAAGTTATCGTAATTAGTATCGATAATGTTCAGGTTTATATGGACCCTCAACAGGGACATCGATGTATGCTGCTTGTTCTGGAGTTAACTCTTCCAACTCAACACCGATTTTTGCCAAATGCGCTTTCGCTACTTTCTCATCTAAATGCTTAGGAAGTGTATAAACTTTATTTTCATAGTTCTCCGCATGGTTCCATAATTCAATTTGAGCTAATGTTTGATTTGCAAAGGAATTACTCATAACAAACGAAGGATGACCAGTAGCACATCCTAAATTAACGAGTCTTCCTTCCGCCAATATCAACACCTCATTTCCTGAACCAACTGTGTATTTATCAACTTGCGGCTTGATGTTTACTTTAGTCGCACCATATTTTTCATTCAGCCAAGCCATATCAATTTCATTATCGAAATGACCAATATTACAAACGATTGTTTTGTCTTTCATCGCTTCAAAATGCTTCCCAACTATAATGTTAAAATTACCAGTAGTTGTCACAACAATATCTGCTTCTGGTATAGCATTATCCATTTTCTTAACCTCGAAACCTTCCATAGCAGCTTGTAAGGCACAAATTGGATCAATTTCAGTAACAATCACTCGGGCACCAGCGCCTCTTAACGATTCTGCAGATCCTTTACCAACATCACCAAATCCTGCAACCACAGCAACTTTTCCTGCCATCATAACGTCAGTAGCTCTTCTTATTCCATCTACTAACGACTCTCTACATCCATATTTGTTATCAAATTTTGATTTTGTAACAGAATCATTCACATTAATAGCAGGCATGACTAACGTCCCATTTTTTTCTCGCTCGTACAATCGATGGACTCCTGTTGTTGTTTCTTCGGATAGTCCCTTAATTCCTTCAACAAGTGAAGGGTATTGATCAAACACCATATTCGTTAAATCTCCACCGTCATCAAGAATCATGTTTAAAGCCTTTCCACCATCAAAAGCTGTGAGTGTTTTTTCTATACACCAATCAAATTCCTCTTCATTCATTCCCTTCCATGCAAAAACAGGAATACCTGCAGCAGCGATTGCAGCGGCAGCATGATCTTGAGTAGAAAAAATATTACATGAACTCCAAGTCACTTCTGCTCCTAAGTCAACAAGTGTTTCAATCAATACAGCAGTTTGAATTGTCATATGTAAGCATCCGGCTATCCTTGCTCCTTTTAAAGGTTTTAATTTAGAATATTCCTCTCTTAATTGCATCAATCCGGGCATTTCAGCCTCAGCAAGATTGATTTCTTTTCTTCCCCATTCAGCTAGACCAATATCTTTCACTTTATATTGGAGCGTTTCTATCTTGTTGTTCATAATAATTTTTATTTTAGTGCAAAGCTACTTACTTTATTTTTATTTTCAAATGCCTTTACTAAAATCTCTATTAATAGATAATAAAATTCAAATCCACATATGGGAAATAGATGAAACTTTATTCAGTCTTAAAAAATTAGTTTCACTCTCTAGTGAACAAAAAAAAGTTTTTCAGACTCGTAAATCTTTAATTAAAAAAAAACAGTATTTAGCATCTCGAAGGTTAATGGAAATGTTTTCAATTAATGATATATATGGAGTTTTTGATATTTCATCATTTGAAA
>PBLA01000034.1 GCA_002722245.1 Flavobacteriales bacterium
CAGCAGCATATGAAACCCAGTTCCCATCTCCCCAGTTCACCTTTATCTCTGTAACATCAGTCACTTCAGGAACCAGTGTAAACAACCCTTCACAATCATATGAACCTGTGAAATCCAGATCCAACGATGGACAACATGGTTTTACTGTAACCTCATGCTGAACGGTTGAAGGGCACATTCCTCCAAAACCGAAACCGGATAAACTAACCGTATAAGTTTGTTCCGTACTGGAAGTCGGGAATGTATACGTTATTTGAGTTTCATTCATTCCATTTAATACCTGAACAGGCCTGCCATCACCAAAATCAAACACCTTATTGGATATCCCGTCTTCTGGATTGGAAACTGTAAAGGTCCGTGTAAACCCACACTCGGGATTGTCAACCGTAAAATCAATCTCAAAACCTATAATATCTATGTTATCTGTTCGATCAAACTTATACAAACAACCTTCATTATCCCAAGCAAAACCTGATACCCTATGATCTCCAGCCAATGCATAATCATGCGTGATTGTTCTTCCTGTTTCACCAACTAAAAGCTCACCGTCAATATACCATTCTGCTCTATTAAAATTAGATACCAGTGAATTTATTTGATAAGTAACGATACTCGGATCGCATCTATCATTTTCAGAGGGAAAAACACTTGCTTCCCCAGGAATAAAAGTAAAATCTCTCTCTACATTAACCGGCTCACAATAATCACTAAATATAAATTTAAATTCATATGTATACGTTCCTCCTTTAGTTTCCTGATGAGTTATACTTGATAGATCAGTAGGATTATATGAAACCCAATTTCCATCCCCCCAGTTTACCTGAATTTGCTTAACAGATGAAATAAAACCAAGCATATCATCTTGATCGAGTATGAAATTACCTTTACAATCATAGCTACCATCAAAATAAGCATTCCATTCCTCACACCATGGTTCAACAGTAATGCATTTAACATCTTCACAATCATCTGGTACCTCAGGAAATATCTGTCCGTTAATATTACCATTTGTAAAACTACTTGATAAAGTTTGTGGGCCCTCACATTGTTTTTCAGAACCAACCGCTAAACAAACATCAATTGGTTGATTAGATGTTGCACCCACAGTAAAACCTGTTCCATTTATCAACGTCCATGGACCATTTTGACCAATTGACCAATATGCATTTTCGTAATTTGTACTACCAGAAATATCAAAAGTATAGCTGTTAGTATGGTGATTATAATCCGTATTTACAATATCGGCTAACATATTTTCATCACATACACAACATTCTTCAACCTTTGCAACTACTTCAACTTCTTCATCACAGTAATCTCCATCAATAGAAAATTTAACCGTATAATCTCCCAATACGTACTGATGAGTTAAATCCCTTGAAGTAACCACCTCAACAGGAGAACCATCTCCCCAATCTACAGTAACTTCACTTCCAGGATATTCTGAATAATCAATTTTAAACGTACTTATTTTACCATCACAAGCTATTTCTGAGTCAATAACTTTAATCCAGTCACACCAAGGTTCAATATCTATACATTTTGTGTTTTGACATTCATCAGGAAATACTGATATATTTCCACCTCCAGTCCAATTTGAACTACCCCCAATCATCATTCTGCCAGATAAGACTTGAGGCCCACCTGAACATTTCTTTTCAGAACCAACGGCTAAACATAAACTCGCTGGAGAAATAAAGTTGATATCAAAAGTTGTACCTTCTATCTTATTCCATGAACCATTTTGACCAATTGACCAATATGCGTTTTCATAATTTGAACTACCTGAAATATCAAAAATATAATTATTAGTTTCTGGATCATATCCTGTATTAACAATATCAGCGACCATATTTTCATCACAAACACAACATTCGTAAGGAGTAATTGCCGGATTTATAGAATAGCAAGCACATGGCATACTACCTGACATTACAGTGGCAATTAACTGCCTGCCACTACAATTATCGAGGTCAGGAATACTTAAAGTCTGACTGAACGTCTCAGCATGATTCAATGAGGGTACACTAACATTCATAATAAACTGATCAGTCATAGGAGTAACCGTTCCGTTCCCATCAGCATCGCACCATATTGTTACAGACAATTGATCCAACGTTCTACCCGTTAAATTTTCAAAACCTAATTGGGCATTATTGAATGAATTAGAACATGCATCATCGTTCAGTTCAAGAGTAATGTTCCCCACCCCTTTCGGAATATCAATCTGTGTGGGACCTAACTCCTTAAAATAAGGAGGGCTACATGCAACTCCATCACACTCAGCTCCTGTAGTAATATCAATTTCTGAAATCACAGAGGCATCACACGATATATGCTGAATTGTAAACGATGGGAAAACTTGTTCAGTCTCTCCAGTTATGGCATATTCATAAACGTTATTATCTGAAACAATAAACTTTATCTTATCATTATCACTCAATAAATCTGCAATATTCACATCAGACTTAAGGATTGGAGTTACTCTAGTCTCCATACAGCTGATTAATTCTGTTTCAAACTCAATTACAGGAGAATAATCCGCAAACCCTTCTAAACCTTTAAAATATGGTCTTTTACTTTCAAAATCAGACACACGTTCACCACAGTTATTAGAACCAATAGCTTCGAACTTAATTTTCTCTGCGATATTATAATCACATGAAGCCTGAAAACAAACTTTAGCTTGAAAATAATTAGGCAAATCAGCTTCTGTAACATTTGGATCTAATGTCCCTAACAATTCGTCTAGTTCCTGACCTTGGTTATTTTTCAAATCCCATTCTACATTATCGTTTAAAGTCGCTGCTATACCTGAAAAATCGTAGCTGCTTGGATCAAACTGTTCTGGATCAATCATTTGACTTTTAACAATAGGATTTCGAAATTCAAAACTTGTAATTGCTATTCCATCAGGAACATCAATTAATATTTTCGGATCATGTAAATTATATTTTTCGTCATTATAAATTTGAGTTTGATAACAAAACTCCTCGCATAAGTCAATAGATTGATCTTTTTCGAAATATGAATTGACATCTAATTTCACATCCGACTTTATTAATTTCACATCAAATGTCTCTGAATAGGTTGGACAATATAATAAGTTGCCACTTTCATCATATGGATTGTCTAAAGTTGAAAATGCATTACATCCAAAACCTGATTGAACCTCAACTTGAACAATACGATCTTCTTCGCAAGAAAACAATTCTAAATCAAAGGCAAAAACATCTCCATTTGTAGTTATTTTTGATAAAGGTAAAAATAGCTGCCCATCAGCTCTCACCTCGGCCCCATTAATAATTAAAGGGTTTGAACCACTACTGTTAAAAACTTTTAGATACTCTTTAGGGAACTTTATATTCACCCAAGGTTTATAAGCTGGAATATCTCCACTAACACTTAATTTACCTTCAACTTCAATAATATTTTGTGTGCCCTCATAAATGTTTTGTGTTATATCATATTTAACCTCATTTGGAAATTCATGCGAAAATGTTAAGTCATCATCTGAAACAAGGGTTTTACTACAATAATCAGAATAACCAAAAACATTATAATCAGATTCTGCTGAAATTTTAATACTTGCTCCTTGAAGCTGACAAGGTACATTAAGTTTAATATTACCATTAATTTTGTTTTCAAACCTTTCGCCATCAAGATCTCTAGATAAATTATATGCCAATTCTAAGTTTGCACCATTTTTCGTTACAATTGGCGCTAACATTGTATAAGGGTTCACATACGATAATGAGTTATACATTTTATCCAATAACTCTTCACTAGGAAACGTAAAAATAATCTTTTCAACGCCCAATAAGGGTCTGTACTCATTTTCAAAATGATTCCCATTAAAACCTCCTTTAACAATATTTTCAAAATGTATAAATGCATTATCTTTTCCGCAATATTTCTTGAAAAATTTTTCCTGATAAAATTTAAAGGAGTGTTCAAGCTTATATAGTTTAAAATTGTCTCCCAAAGTATTAGGTAAATGATAACTACTATTCAAAGATAATTGGCCTCTTAAAGCAGATAAATCATTTTCCCATGTATAATCAGGAACAGTATTTATTCTTTCAGAAACTTTAAAATTAGCAGACGTAACAAATTCGTCTTGATTATTCAAAGAACCAATGAATATAACATCATAATAAGCTTCACCATTATGAATCCAAATATTATTTAAACTTCCTGACCCAACAACTTGATCACTAACAGAAATATCTGCAGATATAAAATCAAATGGTAAATCAGCAACATTAGTAATAGAATTAGGAATATTAATCTTAAAGATTGAATGAACTTGATTAACTGATCCACATTCAAGAACCCCTTTCATTCTTGAATTAACCATATCACAAGCATAAGCAGCTTTACTATTAACACCTTGATATGTTCCATCTAACACCCCTTGAAGACTAATCATTTCTGTTTGTGTTTCATCAGTCCAACCGTAGGTAGATCTATTAAATTCAAAACTTTTAATCGAAATTATGGGGTTAGTACAATCTCCTGAACCACCACCAAGAAATGAACAGTGAGGATATACTTGAAATGATTCACATGCTAATGCAGCAATTGCACTAGGACAATTTTGATATTCTAATTTAGAAACCAAGTTGAAGTCATAATCGTCTGAATTACAATCTGTAACACTACAGTCATATTCAAATGAAACATTGTAAGTTATATCAAAACTAGATTTGTTAGATGTTTTTAAGTAATAAATCGGATTAACACTTCTAAACTCAAATCCATTAACAGAATTTGTAACATTTAAACTTTCGGTAGTCGAAACTCCTGTTTCGTTATCGACAAAAGTTACTGTAGCTCCATTTACTGGAATATATCCACAAGGAACATCTGCAGAAAGACGAAAATATTTGTCATGATCATCAATTATATTTGTTGGAGAATTATTACTAACCCAACCATCACCGTACATTTCGTGAGTTGAACTAAAAACAACATCTAATATATCCCCATCAAAAACATCAGTAACAGAATGACTAATTTCAGAATCTTTTTTCTTTAAATGATACCTTAATCCTTTGGGTAATAATTTAGATGAATTCAAACAAGGAGCTGCTTTGTAAGTTGGGGCTATATTCACAAAAGACCTCCAATTATAATCTTCACAAAGATGATCATTAAAAAGAGCATTCGTTTTTATATCAAATTCAAATTTAACTTCTTCTCCTGGAGATAAATCACCAAAAACATTATCCCCATCAATATCTTGAAAGAACTTAGATCCATTATAACTGATGTCATTAAAATCAAATGATCTATACTCCTCGAAATTATATCCAAAATCAACAGCAGGAATATCATTAATGGTAAAGTTTAATACCTCTGCCCAGCCAAGTGTGAAATTATTGATATATTTTACTTCAAAAATTGGATTTTCAGAATTATTTTTAAAAACAGCAGTTATATGGGATGTCGCTCCACAAAAAGATGCATTATTGTCATTTGTAAACTCAACTGATAATGACCCTTTATTTTCAACTAATGTAAAAGACCCCTCATCCCCAGTCATAATACAATTTTCACCATAACAATCTAAGTAAGTTTTGTATTGAATAATTTGAGGGTCATTTGGACATCCATTCATTTCGTAACAAAAAATCAACTCAAACTTGTCATTACTAGAAAATCCTTGAGATGATCCAAAATCATCAGATTTAAACTCTAACTTATAAATATTCTCATCGTTAGTTTGATTTACTTTTGAAACATCAATTACAGATGATCCATATTTAACACCACATAATAAATTCGAGTTTAGAGCATTTACGTTTTCAGGCAATTCAACTTCCAATAAAAACCTATCCAACCCTATTAAGTTCCCTCTTAAAGCAATATTTACTTCTTGCTCATAAGTACCATATACGGTTTTAATAATTTGTGATCTATTCTCTGTCCCGTCGGCTTTAAGATATGGCACCTCAATAATTGGAGTTATGTAAGAAACATTATAAGATGTAGAATTAACCTTGTCCTCTATCAAAGTTTTCTGGGCACCACTACTATTAAAATAAGTAATTTCTATTTCATCCTGAACCTGAATCTCATCAGGACTATCATTACCTGTAACATTTTGGTAAGTATCACAAGATGATGATGCCCTAAAAACTAATTCATAAATTTCACCTGATGGAATTATTTCATCTACAGAAAATAAAGGGTTATTTCCCTTTTGAACTTCCGATGTATTAAGAGTTGAGCTAACTATATCAACATAATCAAAACCATTTGGCAAGTCGTAACTTATTGTTAAACCCGAAATAGAATTCTCAGAAATATTTTTAATAGTTAATTTATATTCATCTCCAGAACCACATAAGCGAATATCAGAATTAAAATAATGAACTTCAATTTCATCGCTTATTTGCTTAAACTTAGTACAATTACCTTCTAAAGAAACAAAACAAAAAAGAACAAAAAGAATTAGAGTAAAATAATTTTTCATTGGAAAATCAGTTTTATTAACCATAAATTTTCAACAAAAATACGACATAAATAACCAATTAAAACATGTGTTGTTTTTTTTATTTATTGCTTTAAAAAAATAAAATCAAAAAAAATAAAGCCAAGTGCAATTATTTATGTATTACATTGCTGATTATTAATCATTTAGATTCAAAAAAAAACATTTTCTAAGCTTAATATTTAAAAAAGAATAATTAAATCTCCTTACCAGAATTTTTGGAAGTACTAAAAATAAACTGCTCACCAGTCATTAATTTTGCTTTCAATAGATAATTTAAAAAAGGTCTTTTATTCGGTTCATCCATTTCTTTTTTCCCAAGGAAATATGCAGGAACACCTGGAAAAGCATGATGCTTTTCATGAAGATTAAAGTTAAACAACACCCAATAATCCAATAATTTAAAAAATGAAATTGATCGAGTATATTGAATTTGATTAATGTATTTAATAGGCCTAACGGCTTTACCCTTTGAAACAGGTATATCAATGTGAGAATGTTGACTTAAAATAATTAAATCCGAATATGCTAAACCTAAAACAAAACCACCAATAATATACTTTATAGCTTCGTCCCAAAATAAAAACAAACCAACTCCCCAAACCATCCAAATCAACAATAAATTCATTAAAACATAATCTAAATTTGTTTTCGGAGAGAACTGTTTAATTTTTTTCAAATTCCAATAATTACCAACCCTATAGCCAATTGTAAATATTGGAAAAAAAAGTACCCAAGATATATTCACAATAAACCTTACCGCTTTTCCATGATTTGGATTTACAGTTCCAGTAGTTGTTGGATCCTTATCACGCCACCCCGTCCATTTGTGATGCTGATTATGAATATCTACCCAACTTGAAAAAGGAATAACGGACAGAAAGCCAAAAAAATGGCCAAAAAAGGAATTTAAACCTCTCCCCTTAAAAAAGGAGTAATGCCCTGTTTCATGCAATAAAATAAAAGATTGCAAAAAGAAAACGCCCACTAATAATTGACCTAAAATCCAATACCCCTGATGAGTCATAAAAATTCCAATAACTAAAAATAGCAGAGCAGAAAACAAGAACAAACAAGCTTTCAAATTACAGGGTTTGTATTTAACTGTGTAAGTCATTTTTTAAACTGTATTCTTTCAAAAATCGCTCCCTAATACTATCAATTTTGTCATCTAAAACATCTAATGACCAGTCTTTCGTAGATATAAACTCCATTAAATAAGCTTCAACTGTCCCATTATTGAATTTATAGTCATTTAAAGCATTCATTTTTTTCGGCACATCTAAATAAACAAGCTGAATATCCATGCCGCAATTCATAGCCATATGATAAACACCACGATTAAAAGGAGCTATACCATGAATAAATTCATGTACTCCTTCCGAAGAAACAAAAACAGAATGACCAGATTGCATAATATCTTTTTCCACTTCCTTAAAAAACTTAGCTCTTCTTGCAGGATCAGATTTCATTGGAATATAGTGAACCCCTATTGCCATAGCGGAAATTGTAAGATGAATAAATTTAAATGTTGTTTCCGATAAAAAAAACCGAGTATTCGGAATTCCCATTGCCGTTAAAATAAGTACATCCAGATATGAGTTATGATTAAACGTGTACATAACCTGACGGTTTGGATATACACTTCTTCTAGGCAATTTATATTGAACACCAGCCAAAAGCAAAATTAATCGCGAACTTGGCGCAATAATATATTTGGTTCCAAATTTGGTAGAAGCGCCAAAGCTAATCCATTTTAATATCAATGCAACAGAGCCTGTTGTTGTCATTAATACCATGGACATAATAATCCGATATATTGAAACTATATTTTTCGGCATACTACAGTTTGCATTGATAAGTTAAGACGCTTTTGAAAAAGTAAAATTGGGGAAAGTAAGAGCTGAAAAAAGAAATAAGGAAAAATAATTTTATTTAAATTCAACCCCTTCCCGAAGAGCTTAAAATAAACCCCCGTAAAAATATAAAAATAAGGAGGGAACGCCCCGTAAGGCATATACTTTTCAATAACGAAACCATTTTTCTCCATAATTTTCACCAAAGCCTTTTTATCAAACATCGTAGTATGCTGTGGAGCCTGAACCCCAGGCCATTTCTTCCCAAACAACTTAAAAGTTAATGAGTCCAATCGAGGGACTTCAATAATAAGCTTCCCATCCTCCTTAAGAACCTCGTGAGCTTTTTTCAAAGACTGATTTGGGTCATAACAATGTTCCAAAAAATGCCACATCGTAACCGAATCAAACTGAACATCCTTAAAGTCTTGCTCATAAAATAATCCCTCATGAAAATCAACCTTTTCAAATCCTGGATATTCCAAACCACCTTTAAAATCAACTCCGCTAATTTTACAATTATGTTTCTTATTCAAATGTAAAAGAAAAGTTCCCACAGCACAGCCAACATCCAAAACCCTCGTGTCACCATTTAACTTTACATGCTTTTTTACAATCTTTTCCTTTTCTCTATCATGCTTATTCATTGCCCATTCATAAAGAGGTGTTAAAACACCCCAGTCTTTCTTTTTACGATGAGCAATATATTCTCCATCATAATATTCCTTAATTCCTTCCACAGGAATTCTTGGATTTTGATAAACATGAGAGCAATCCTTACACTTCACATAAAGAAATTCTCCATCTTTTCCTGTTAAGTCCTCCTCACCAATAAGAAACTCTTCGCAATTGTTCGATCCACAAACATAGCAATTCACCTCCTCAAAGTTTAAATGAGACGGATTATCCAGTTCTCCAATCCTAGTCAATGGTTTAAAATTCATACACTAAAAATTTAATACACAACGCATATAACAGTATAAGATATGGCGCCATTTTTATATTTTTCTTCCAAAATAAAAAAGCAATTACTGCCCCCATCAATACACCTGCTACCCATCCTATTATTCCCATATCAAAAATGTAAACTCCTGTAATTAAAGGAATGAAAAAAAGAATCCATGGTCTTTGCTTTTCAAGTAATTGATCCTCTAAAAGTTCAAAAGAAATAAATGCAAAAAATATAGATACCATGGACGCAATAAGAAAATTACCCGCAGATTCCTGAAACAAGAGAATCAATCCGCCAACAAAAGCAGGATACTTAACCAAAGCTGCTAAAAAACGCCACTTCTTAAAAGGATAAAAAAGCAAATACGGTATCATACAAACTCCTGCAAACAGAATAAGAAAAACAAAATTTGAAAGACCAGTAAAATGAAACAGAAAGGCAGCCAACAAAAATGAACTACATGCAAATACAATTAAAGGAAACTTCGCCCCAGTTTCTGTATATATCCTACCCCTTCCTTTATCCTTTTTAATACTTAACAAATCATCAATAACCCTAAAGCTCAGTAACAAGAGAAATAAAGCAGGAAATAAAGAAAAATAACGGCTAATCATCTCAGTATAAAATTCAGGTATTGAAAATAAAATCAAATACAGAGTGAGTACACCATATACCCATCCTGAGAACCGTTGCCTCAAATATGTCCCTATCGTATTAATCATGAATAATAATCTGCCCTGAGTCCCCCAAAATCTCTATAATTGAACCATCCATTATTAATTCTGTCACCTTACGAACCCCTACAATGGCAGGAATACCGTACTCTCGCGCAACAATTGCCCCATGCGATAACATTCCACCTCGTTCAACAATTAAACCGCTAATCAACGGAAAAACACTAGCCCATCCAGGATCAGTTTGTCTTGTAATCAAAATATCACCTTCCTCCAGTTTTTGAGCCTCCATAACAGAATCCAAAATTCGAGCTCTACCCTTTATTCGTCCTCCGCAAGCCGTTAAACCAACTAATGCATCATCAGCCTGAACAACCTCATTTACTTCATGTGGTAATGGGTTTTCGCCTGGTTTGGTAGAAAAATCATCTGGATAAATCAATCTCCCCTGCTCCTGATGAAGGAGTTTTCTTGACTTGATCAACGTTTGCAGAGCATCCAAATCACTGCCTGATAATAAATCTTTTATTTCTTTATATTCTAAAAAGAATATATCGCTCGCATCAACAAAAAATTGACGCCCTATTTTAAGTAATACCCTTTTGTACTGATAATACAGTAAAGCCTGTTTTAATCTAACCCTTTCTCTGCTAGCAATTCCATTAACCGCTTGATTTCGCACAATCCTAAACACTCCACATTCTAACCAGGCCAAAGGAGGTAAATACCACCTCTTCTTAAAAATCCGTCTTTTTAAAACACCAAAAATCGCATTACTCTCCTGATGTTTTTCTAAAATAATACCCTCAGGATTTCTCTGGTTTTGAGCTACATACCCTTTAAGTAACTCAATATACTTAAGCGGATTTTCATGATAATTTTCATGTTGAAACATAAGCTCTCCCGAACACCTAAATCCCCATTGATTTAAATACTCATTAATTTGATTCCCAACCGATTGATAAGTGCCTTGTAATGCATTCCATATATATTCAGGGGACTCTAGTAAAAAAATCAAACATAACGCCTCATTTTTTTTTATCTCCTGTGAAAGTTCCCAAGTCAATTGAGCAGGAATTCCACTCACCAAATTTGGAATAGCTTGAATAAGCTTACCTCTAATACTATCCGATTCAGTTGATGAATAAACAGAACAAACCTTCCCCAAAATCCCATGGTAGATCATAGCAAAAAAATCTGCTAAAGAAGCTTTATACCAGCCATTCATACGAATATCAATAAACTCGTCGAATGCCTTTTCTAAATCAGTAAGAGATGAGGATCCATCTACAAACTTTTTATAATCATCCGCTCTTTTTTCAAAATCAATAACATGCTTGGGTAGTTGCCTATTTAATTTTAAAAAAGAGCGGATAAATTTAAATTTCTGAACAAAAGACGCCTTTTTAAACGCCTCTTTTTCTCCCTCCTGGTACCCCACAAAATTATCAAAACTCCTCATTAATAAACCTGCAAAAGGAGAAGCAGCAATAACCGCATGAATATTACTCATATTATAGTACATTCTTCCGCCCCAGGCACCAATTATTTTAGCATAAGAATCCTCTAACTTTGCAATTTTAACTTTCGGAATCTGCAGAAGAACAGATAAGTTTTTAAAATAATGATAATAAGAATCCCTTGCCACAGAATACAACATTGGTGTCATGGGATCAGGATAATTTTCATTTACGTTGGTATTGGACCAATGAATCTCTGGAACAAAACACTTTACCGTAATAGGACGGCTTTGAACAATATATAACTGCCCATCCTTTTGAACCCATTCAATATCAACCTTACAGTCAAATAATTTTTCAATCTCTAAAGTAATCTCTCCTAATTCCTTGGCACGTACAACAGGATTTCCTTCAACATTAAATGTTGTCCTATTCACATGAAAATTATCTGGAGTTACAACTCCCCCCACCAACTTCTCTCCATGTCCCTTTACATATTCGCAAAGTATTGAGTTTGGCTGCAAATAAGACTCAGAAAAAATAACACCCGCATAATCCGGACGAACGAGTTCTTGAACAATCACGCCCATACCTCTCAACTTCTTACCACTTTGATTCTGATAAGCAATGACCCTTTCATTATAATAAGAATTCCAACATTGCTGAATTTTTTCAAGGAGGTCATCCGTTGAATCCCTACAAATAAATGAATCCAGTTGACCAGCAAAAGAACACTCCTTACCATCCTCACCAACAGCGGAGCTTCTTACCATGAAACCATTCACTTTTAACGATGATCGAATAAATTCAATACCTTCTTTGAGCAACTTTAAATCTCTTGTTTCAAAATCAGAAGTATCAAATACAAAACCTTTAGGCACATTTACACCCGCCCGAATCATAATCGACAAATTATAAGCTTTCCCTCCAACCCTATTAGGATCTAATTCCTTATTTAAATTCAGTAAAGCCATTAAAATCTATTTTTAATTTTTAAAGCCACTAATAACCAGCTTATAGAAGAATGAATAGTAACCAAACCGATAAACGTAAACAGAACAGGAATAAAAGACTGATAATGATTCGCATACCAAATACAAATCGTAACACCAAGAGCCGAATCACTTTTATCCAAAAACATAAAAAGCCATTTATATTTGGTGGAAGATTTCCCAGCCTGAATACCCAACCTCCTCTTCAAAAAAGAATTAGGCAATTCAAATATTACATATACAAACCCAAAAGCAGCACCAAGCAAGCCCAGTTTAATAAAAGAATACATCCAACCTAATGCGCAACCAATGGGTATAATCAATAAACTATTCACACCCACAATCCATATAAATCCGCGCCAAGTTTTATTTTCACCAAATAACCTTTTGGATACAGGATAATTAAAAAAAGACAACCAGTCCCTTTTTACCACCACCATATGAAGCACATTAGTGATAATCAAAGGAAGGACTACTAATAAAAAAGAATCCATTAAACAAACTTTGAAATTATAGCCAACATTTTATTCGACACACTAAAAACTCTGGGTGCAAACTCATATTTCATAAGAATAGAGCCCACTACATAAAAAGTCAATCGAGTAACCATGAACTCCTTCAAAGCATATTCATATCCCTTCATCCAATCGGACAGCGTACCTTCATAACCAAAACATTCTTTATGCATAGTACAAAACTCCATTAAATCCACCTCATTAAAATCTTCTGCCAAAGTAAACGCCAGGAACTCTACAACATCCCTATGAGGCAATCCAATAACAGCCAACTCCCAATCATACACACAAGGAGTTTCACAATTTCTTATGGCAATATTTCGTGAATTGAAATCATTGTGAATAACAGTGTGAGGTAATGATGGTCTAAACTTCAAATCATTCAAATAATCATACAGTTTATACGCATCTTCTCTACTCTTCTCTCCCTCTATTTCTTGAATAACTAAAGCAATTAACTTCTTGTAAAGCTTAGTTGAAGAAAACGCATTAAACTGTTGAATGGTCTGAAACTCTTTTCCTTTCGTTAATTTATGAAACTCAGAAATAGATTGAATACAATTCCTCATTCGTTCCTTACTCCAATCCTCTGTGGAATTTTCAGAATTAAGCACCTTTAATTCATCGCCATTTAATAGCTCCTGAACAAACAAATGAATTTCCCTTGGCGTATTTGTATAACTCCCATAATACTTAGGAATTAAGTCTAACCCTTGATTAGTAATAAATGAATAAAGCTCTTGTTCCTTTTTATGAGAGTTCACGTATTCCAAATGATCCCTAGAATCAAAAATTAAATCCGCTAATTCTGGATCAATACTGGAAGCCATAAAATGCAACCCCTTAATAACCTCATTATCTAAAGCCTTACTTTTTATCAAAAGCTCTTTTTCAGCCTCTTTAGTTTGAAGTTTTATAGGCACAAACCCAATAAGTTTTTTACTTACACGAGACGTTAAATTCGTAAGAATACCATTATCCATCTCTAAACCTGAATGCGTCTCAACAGAAATAAAATCATCCTGAATAACCTTTTTTAAAAACTGGCCGTCCAATTCAGATTTCGTCAACCAATTTATTGGCTTATTTCTCCCTAGTTTTTCATGAGCTTTAGCAAACTGACCACTAACAATTGCCGCATAAGTTGAAAGTTCAAGTGACAATGCAAAACCAGCAATGAGTTGTGCAAAACGATTTACCTTTCCATTTCCATAACACCCCATTAAATTCAAGGCCTCTTTTTGCTTACTCAAATGAGTGCCACCTCCAATAGTTCCAATAACCAATGAGGGAAGATTCAAAGACAAATACAAACCATCATCAGTTTTTTCAACATTTAAAACACCACAAGATGATTCGTGAATACACGCTAAATCTTGCCCAGTAGCTGAAAAAATTCCAGCAATCGCATTGGCAACATTAATATTATAGCCAACCATACCATCAATTTTACTCATCGCAATAGATTGGTTGAAACACCTTACAATATCATCCGAACTGGTTCTCAAAACCTTTTGAATTATCTCTTCTCTTAAATGAGCTTCTGCAATAACATGAATTCCCCTTCCATGAAGAATTGAAAACTGGGAAACTTTCTTATCTGAAGCACCATTTCCCTCAATCACACAATGTACAATTTCAATCGCGTGATTTTTTTTAAATTCATTTTCAATCCAAAGCACAGAATGCCAGGTACAAGCCGTTGTCATGTTTTGACCACTAGCATCTCCAGTAGTAAAAACAAATTTCAAATGAACACTTTTCCCTACAACATATGGAAGTATAGATTCTAAAACAGCATGATTAGAGTGAGATTCCGCAACCTTTTTAATCACTAAAAAATTACGATCAATCCAATTTTTAAACACAATTGAATCCGATAATTGATTAAAAATAAACATTGGTGTTCTCACCATCTTTTGATGAATCACGTGAGCATCAAAACCACCACTCATACTAATACATTTCGCACCACGATTCATACTTGCAACGAGCGCACCCTCTAATGTACCAACAAGTGTGTGCACATATTCAGAGTCCTCCTTCCTGTTAAAAAGTAAAGGACCAACAAGCCCCACCGGAATTTCAACCCCACCAACATTCGATTCAATATTATTTTTAATGTCATCAGATTGTAAACCAATCTGAGAAACACTCTCCAAACCAAGACCTAAATTCTGCAAATAATCTAAACGCAATTCTTTTGCAGTTTTTGTCACTAAACCTCTTCCTGGAACAATTGGATAATTAGTCATAACTCCTAAAATTTTAACCAAGATATATATATCTCATCAGTGATTAAACTTAATTTTTGCAAGAGGGAAAATATTTTTTGCATAAAATGCAAAAAATCATCTTACTCATTTAATGACGTTAAATCGAAAAACTGAAGAGAAGGATAATGGGTATTAAAATAGCCTAAACCATTCTCCACATTTGAGGGATAATTAATCGGTTCATTCGTCACTTCCGCTAAAATATTTCCTGAGCGTTCACGGCTTACTAAAAAAGAATAATACCCTTCACTTATATTTGATAAGGAAACCATTAGGCTGTCCTTAGTAGAAACATCAAAAAGACCAAAATCTCTCACTATCTTCTCACCATCAATCTCTTTATCTGTGATTAATTCCAGATATTCAATATTGTTCGATCCATTTTCAAAAAATGTATTCACATCAATTCCACCATTATTCGTATTTCGAGAATACACCGACAAAACATAAAAATTTGGAACATCTTTTTCATCCGTAAACTCAACATTCATTTTAATTAACTCCTCTTCCTCGTTGATATAAGGATAAACCGTGTCAAAAGGAATATTTTTAAGCATTGTTGAACTCGCAGTAGCCGTTTTGCCCTCATCATAATCTTTTACCGTTAAATGATACGTCCCACCCGGATCCTCTAATTCATTCACACTCGCAAACAAACCTGGAGAAAGTTGAAACAATGTATCAACACCTAAGCTCGATTCAATCGTAACCAACGCAGAGTCAACCAATAACTGCTCAAACAATGCCGTATCCCCTTCACCTTGAAAACCAGCAGAAGAAAGCACCGTGAAAGAGCGCGTTAAGCCAACAACCATAAGATAATCTGGAACAACTTGAGAGGACACCACAATTTCAGGTTCATACTCCTCCAATTTTACATCCAACGGCTCAGGTTGACAAGCCATCAAAGAAACCAAAATGCATAATATCGAACAAACAACTTTCATCAAAACTCAAAATTATAAGCGACTGAAGGAATAAAACCAAACAAACCAGGTTGAATATACTTAAACCCACCATTTTCATCGGGTACAACCTCAATTCTCCAAGGAGTTGCCCTATTATAAAGGTTATAAGCCCCAAAATGCCACTCACCCTTAAAACGGCGTGTCTCCTTACTCTTCCAAACAAGATTAATATCAAGTCGATGCGAAGGAGACATACTCACTGCATTACGCTTTGTATAGACAGGAATCCAATCTATACCTGTTAACGAAGCATTTGGCATAGCATATAGCCCCGTTTGAGGTGTAAATCGAGATCCCGAAGAATACACCCAAACCGCCCCGAAGTGCCAATTACTACTAATCTTAAAATTTTGAACAACCGATACATTATGCCTTCTATCGTACTTCGCCCAGTACGGATCTCCACCATTTAACTCCTCAAAAAAACGACGAGACCAACTCAATGTATAACCAATCCAACCATTCCATCTTCCATGATCCCTTTTTATTAAAGCCTCAACGCCATAACTTTCACCATTACCCTGTAAAAGCTCAGATTCAAAATCATCGTTCAATAATAAATTAGCACCTTCCCTATACTCCGTTAAATTAGACATGTACTTGTAATAGGTTTCCAATGAAACATGCGTTTTGAATCGGTTAATAAAGTATGAATATCCCGATGCAAACTGATGAGAAGTTTGAGGTTTCACAGTACTCGTCACAGGATACCACAAATCTGTTGGCAAAGCAACAGTACTCGAAGAAACTAAATGCATATACTGGCGCATTAAGGAATAACTAAATTTCAAGTTGCTGTTAGAGTCCACGACAAATTTTGCAGAGAAACGAGGTTCAATCCCCCCATAATTTTTATTTTTCACATTAGCTCCTGAAAACCTTAACCCATTTCTAAACTCCCACTTAGAAGAATCCTTTTTATAGGTATGCTGAAAATAAACACCCGATTCTAACGTCCCAAGAGGCTCACCCTTATCACTCTCCAAAAATTCAGTAAACTCTCCTTGCGTATTTACAATATTGGGACGAAACTGGTGAAATATCGCCATACCTCCATACTTAAACATATGATTATGATTTTTAAACAATTCATAATCCACCTTAAGACCATAATCATTTATCGCAGAAGAAATTCGTAAAGAGTTTTCATCAAACCTTCCCGTGATATTATAATCAAAATTGGTATAAATAAAAGAATAATTAGCAAAAAGTCGCTCATTTACAATCCTATTCCACCTAGCCGTAGCAGTTAAATTACCCAAAGAAAAACCAAAATTAAAAGGAGACTCTTCCTCCACATCCCTTTGATCAAAACTGAGTAAATCATCTCCAGAGTAAGAGGTGATGTAAAAATGATTTTTATCATTTATTTTATAATTCAACTTCGCATTTAAATCGTAAAAATAATACGGTAAAAAACTCCCTACCCACTTAAAAATTTGATCAATATACGTCCTTCTTCCCGCAACCATAAATGACCCTTTATCCTTCCAAATAGGTCCCTCAACCATTAAACGAGAACTCAATAAACCAACCCCTCCTCTACAATGAAACTTCTGCATATTACCATCATTCATTCGTATATCCAAAATACTAGAAAGTCTACCGCCATATTTAGAAGGGAAAGCCCCTTTGTAAAGCGTCATATCCTTGATAGCATCCTGATTAAAAACAGAAAAGAAACCAAATAAATGACCAATATTATACACAGGAGCTTCATCCAGTAAAACCAAATTTTGATCCACATCTCCCCCTCGAATATACAAGCCTGTTCCACCTTCACCTCCTTTCTGCACACCAGGCAATAATTGAATCACCTTAATCACATCCGATTCCCCGCCAATTGAAGGAATATATTTAATATCCTCAATAGGAATTTTAACCGTACTCATTTGCGTACTATTATGAATCTCTTCTTGAGGAGTTCGATCTATTTTTATTGTAACAGCCTCCAATTCATTTGGCTCTTTCTCAATGGAAAAATCTAAATCAGAAACATTATCCGTAGTCACCAAAAACGTTTTTGGCTTGTAGCCTAAATAATTAATAGTAACATATGCCGAATCGAGCGGTAATTCTAAATTAAAATAACCGTAATCATTTGTAACAGTCCCAATACCTAATTCTTGGCAAAACACAGAAGCAAACAAAATCGCCTCTCCAGATTGAGCATCGGTTACCGTACCACTCACTCTAATTTGAGAAATCAAAGTAAGATGGAAAAAAAACAATATATAAAAGAATAATTTTCTCAAGTCGAATGAATAACGAAAAGTACCAATAATTATTGATGACTAAGAAAATAAATCATGATTTTCACCTAATCCCTAAGAACTCTTTTTCAGTATCGAACTATCACCATAACTTAAAAACCTAAAATCATTTTCTAGCGCATACTGATAAATCTTCTTCCAATCCTCTCCCACAAAAGCAGCAACCAATAACATCAAAGTACTTTCAGGTTGATGGAAATTTGTAATCAATTGATTACACACCTTAAAATCATAACCTGGGATAATCATAATTTCAGTGCTGGCGTGAAACTCCTTCAGTCCATTATTATCCATATACTCCTTTATCGCACCAAATGCATCTTGAAAAGAAACCACACGATCACTTTCATACGGTTCCAACTTGGCAACCGTCCCCGTAAAATTACCATTAACCATTTGATTCCCTAGCCAGAAAGCACTCTCTAAAGTCCGCATAGAAGTTGTACCCACCGCAGTAACCTTTCCTTCGGATTTCAACAATTGATCAATCACCGAAACACCAATTACAAACTGTTCAGCATGCATATCATGTAACGTCACATCACCCTCCTCCTTCACCGGCTGAAACGTCCCTGCGCCCACATGAAGTGTAACAAAATCTTGAATAATATTCTTTCTCGCTAATGAACCAAATACCTCATTGGTAAAATGAAGTCCAGCAGTAGGAGCAGCAACCGCACCATCTTTTTCCGCATAAACCGTTTGATACGTTTCACTATCCCTATCTACAGCCTCCCTATTCATATAAGGAGGAATCGGGATTTTACCAATAGCCTGTATAATCTCCACAGCAGTTTTCTCAGCCGGACGCCAGCTTAACCTCACATGCTTTTCAACCCGATCAATAAGCTCAGCGCACACAATCACCCCCTCAGTTTCTACCGTTAAAACTTGTCCCTCTTTCCATCGCTTTGCATTGCCAATCATGCACTTCCAAACCACCTCTCCTTGAGATTCCATAGCCTTTACAACCTCTGAAGTAGGATAAACAGGATCCAATAAAAAAACCTCAATCACCGCTCCAGTTTCTTTTTGAAAAAATAAACGTGCAGGAATAACCTTGGTATTATTAGAAATCAGTAAACTTCCCTCCATCAATTCAGTATCGATATACTTAAAAATGGTTTCCGAAATCTCACCATTTTCATACACCAATAACTTTGATTCATCCCTTCGATCAAGAGGATATTGAGCAATTCTTTCCTCAGGAAGAGGATAGTCAAAATCGGCAATCTTTACCATAAAAACTTTTCACAAAGATACATCATCAGATCGTTTTGGAGGCTATTATTCAACACATCACCGAATCAAACTCACACGTCCAACCTTATTGAAATTTTCAAGATTTCCGTTTTCATCCACAATAGTATATTTAGCCTTCCACACATACACATCAATTTGGCAAGGACTCC
>PBLA01000026.1 GCA_002722245.1 Flavobacteriales bacterium
ATTAATTGGATATCAAACCGCATTTCTAAAAGCAAATTATCCATCTGAATATATGGCAGCTGTATTATCCAACAACATGAATGATATAAAACAAGTTAGTTTTTTTATGGAAGAGTGTAAAAGAATGGGAATTACAGTCTTAGGTCCTGATATAAATGAATCATACTATAAATTTAATGTTAATGATGATAAAGCAATTAGATTTGGAATGGGTGCTGTAAAAGGTGTTGGAAAAGGTGCTGTTGAGACAATTGTGGAGAATAGAAAAGAGGATAAATATGATGATATATTTGATTTTGCTAAACGAATAGATCTCAGATTAGCAAATAAAAAGACTTTTGAAAACCTTGTTTTAGCAGGTGGTCTAGACTCATTTAAACTAAATAGGTCTCAATATTTTAATTTAGATAATGAAGGTTTAAGTTATATTGAAAAAGCTATAAAATTTGGATCAAAATATCAGGAGTCAGTCAATTCTTCTCAAATAAATCTTTTTGGAGAGGATGGCGATGACATGTCAATTAATCCCGTTATACCAGAATGTGATGAATGGATAAATTTAGAGAAGTTAAAAAAAGAAAGAGAAGTTGTTGGTATCTACATTTCAGCTCATCCATTGGATGACTTCATAAGAGAACTAAATAACTTTACCTCTACAGGATTAACTACCTTAAATGATCTAAATAAACTTGTAAATAAAGATTTTTATGTGGGAGGAATAATAAACGAGGTTGAACATCTTGTGTCAAAAACAGGAAATGGATTTGCTGTTTTTTCATTTGAAGATTTTAACGATCAGTATAAGTTTAGAATATTTGGTGAAGAATATCTCAAGTATAAACATCTACTTGAAGAAAATAAAATTCTTAGATTAAGACTGACTGTTAGAGAAGGTTGGATAAATAAGGATACGGGTAGAGTAGGTGAGCCAAGAATTCAATTTTTGAATGTAGAGCTAATGGATGGCATAATTGACTCTAATTCAAAAAAAATTACACTTAGATTTGATTCAAGTGCAGTAGTCAATGATGATATAAAAAAATTAAAATCTACTCTGTCTAAATTTAAAGGTTCAAGCCCAGTATATTTTGATATACATGATTCTAAAAATGAATTTAAATTAAATATGATATCTGAAGACACTAAGGTTAATATATCTAAAGAACTTTTGATATCACTTGAAGAAGATGAATTTTTATATAAATTAAATTAAATCAAATTGTATTTCTTTAAATAATAAATATTAGATTTGCTCCTTAAAATTATTATTATGGCATTAGAGTTAAATGATTCAATTTTTGAAGAAAAAGTTTTAAAATCAGACAAACCTGTACTTGTTGATTTTTGGGCAGAATGGTGTGGGCCATGTAGAATGGTTGGACCAATTGTTGAAGAATTAGCCAATGATTATGAAGGTAAAGCTGTTGTAGGAAAGTTAGATGTGGACTCTAATAATGAAATTTCTGCTAAATATGGGATTAGAAATATACCAACTATCTTATTTTTAAAGAATGGAGAAGTAGTTGATAAGCAATTAGGTGTTGCTCCTAAAGCTGCTTTAGCTGAAAAGTTAGAAAAGTTATTATAACAACAACGATACTGTTTTATTCAAGAGCCATGTCTTCACATGGCTTTTTTATTGTTTCAATCTCTCAAAGATTACTGCTCATTTTTATTCAGAATTAATTTCAATCCTTCTATTGGTGCAAAATACACATCAGTATTGAAATTCTCTATTAAGTCAATAAGTTGATGACTCCTTTCCAGATTGATATTTGAAAACTCTCCAGGACTGTTTAACTTTTGCCATGTTAATTCACAAAGCTCTTGAACATGGGCTGCATAGAAATGAAGTTCAAAAAGTTGTGGTGATTCTTTACTAATTTTATGGAAGTGACCTGTTGCCTCTACCCAAGCTGAGAGCCATATCATTATTTTGTCTTTTGATTTGCAAAAGCCATCCTTGCAGTTTACTTTAACATATTCGTTAAATTGTCTTGCCTGAAAACTTTCAACATAACATGCATCAACTATTCGATTAAACGATGCTGTTGTATTATAGTTTGTAGTATTATTCTTCATGTAACCATGTCTTTTATATCCTTTAACAGGTTCTAAAATTTCAATAAATGGCTTCCATTCTGAAATCGTGAAATGATGAGACATTTGTTTCAATTTTGTAGCTTGAAACGAGATGTGATTCAATCCAAATTCTTGAAGTTGATTTGATATGTAAGGAACTTTTTCATAAAAATATTTTGTATTACAATTAGAAGGGGTACTCCAAAGACGTTCTGCTAGTGCTAATGTTGATGGCCAAATTCTTGAATTTATATTTGTGTGGTCTGTCAGCTCTGTCCACATAGTAGCTTCTCCGCCCAGGATCATCTTTTGAGCTTTAGGGCTAATCACTGCATTCACAGGAACAGGATCATTTTTATAATAATGAGATAAAGGTTGAACCTTATCTAAATAATATCCATTGGATAAAATACTCTCGAAGCCACTTTCAGCAGTCTTGTACAATGATTTTTTTCCTCTCCAAGACTGAATAGCAATGGTATTTGGGAGTTCAGCGTCAAATATTTCATCCCATCCCACCATGATTTTTTTATTTCTCGAAAGAATATCCAGTATTTTCCGATTGAAATACGCTTGTAGTTCCTGATTACTTAATAGTTCGTTTTTTATCTTGAATTTCTGGATTTTTCGATTTGCCTCCCAATCTAACCCATTGTTTTCATCCCCGCCAATGTGAAAGTAACGGTCTGGAAAAAGGGCGCAAATCTCTGTTAAAAGCGTATCAAGAAAATTATAAGAATAGTCATTTATTGGGTTAATCGATCCTTTAAATAAGCCAAAACGGGTAGCTACCTCATAATCTCGTTCTATTGAAGCTAACCTAGGATAACCCACTAACCAACTGGTGGAATGTCCAGGAATATCTATTTCAGGAATAACTCTGATCCCGCGTTCTTTTGCGTATTGAATAATTTTTTTAATATCATCTTGCGTATAGTAATTCCCATCATTGCCAAGTTGATGTAAAAGAGGGAATTTTTTTGATTCAATTCTAAACCCTTGGTCTTCGGTAAGATGCAAGTGGATAACGTTCATTTTTACCGCGGCCATTGCATCGATGTTTTGAAGGATAATTTCAAGGGGGATCCAATGCCTACATACGTCAATGAGCAAACCTCGCCATGGGAATCTTGGTTGGTCTGTTATTGTACATGCGCCTATGTATGCACCTTTTTCATTTGTTTTAACAAGTTGTAAAAGTGTTTCCATTGCCCGATAAACACCAATATTAGTAGGGGATTCAATGGAGATTTTGTTTGGTGTAACTTGAATAGTGTAGCTTTCATCTATATGAAGCTCTAGTTGATCAATATTTTTTGTGTAAGAAATTATTATTTCATGAGTATGACTGGTGTCTTGAGTTACAAGTGATTCTAATGTAATTCCAGATCGATTTTGTAGTCTACGAATAAATCGCTCAGTGTACTTTTTTAAATCTTCGGATGAATGTTTCAGGTAAACATAAGTTTGTGGGGATACCACAAATTTCCCAACGTTTTTATTGTAAGTGCTTGGCTGGGGTAGAAGATGTTGACTGCTAAGAGATGAAAAAAATAAACAAAAAACAACGACTAAAAATTTCATAGATCAATCAAAAAAAAACCTCATCATTTGATGAGGTTAAATGTGTGTTTGGTAATCAATTTAGTTAACCATTACAGGCATAACAAGCATCAATATATCTTCATTAAAGGTCTCAGTGCTTTCCGGAAGAATAATTCCCGCTCGGCTAGGATCACTCATTTCTATTGAAACCTCGTCGGTATCAATATTATTAAGCATTTCGATAAGAAATTTTGAGTTGAAACCAATCTCCATGTCTTCACCAGAGTAACTACAAGTTAACTTTTCATCGGCTTTATTTGCAAAATCTAAGTCTTCCGCGGATATATTTAAGGAACTCCCTGCAAGTTTAAGGTTAACTTGGTGAGTCGTTTTGTTCGCGAAAATAGATACTCGCTTTACTGAATTTAAAAGTAAACTTCTATCTATAGTTAATTTATTAGGGTTCTCTTTAGGGATAACAGCTTCATAGTTAGGGTACTTTCCTTCCACTAATCTACAAACCAGATGAATATCTCCTATTGTGAAAAAAGCATTATTTTGGTTATATTCCACAGTCGTTTCTGGGTAGCTGCTCAAACAATTTTTAAGTAGGTTAAGCGGCTTGCTTGGAAGTATAAAAGAGGTTGAGTTAGCGCTTTTCGCATCGAGTCTTCTGTATCGAACAAGTTTATGAGCGTCAGTAGCGACAAAAGTTAAATTATCATCATTTAACTCACAAAAAACACCACTCATAACTGGTCTTAACTCATCATTCCCGGCAGCAAATAATGACTTGTTTATTGCTCTCGAAATAATTTCTGAAGGCAAGGTTAGCGAGTTTGTTTGGTCGATCTCAGGAACTTTAGGGAATTCCTCGCCACTATGACCACTTAATTTATATTTACCATAGTCAGAAGATATTTCAATTTGAAAGTTTCCTTTATCTACAGAAAATTTAATAGGATGATCGGAAAGATTTTTTAAAATATCAATAAGCATTTTAGCAGGTATAGCTACCAAGCCATCTTCTTTGGATTCAACAGGAAGTTTAGAGCTCATTGTAGTTTCTAAATCTGATGCCGAAACTTTTAGTTGAGTGTCTTTAATTTCGAATAGAAAGTTATCCAATATTGGAAGCGTATTGCTTGAGTTTAATACACCTTGTATTAATGATAATTGCTTCAATAGAGAGGCGCTAGATACGATAAAGTTCATGCTTATAATTTTGTTCTTTACAAATATATAGGTTGGTTGTATTCCTGAATGTATGGTAGTTGTTCGATTTATCAACAATTATGTGGTACTAATTAACATTTTTGGTTTTACATTATCAGAAAAATTTGTAGATTAAACTGTTAAACTTCAGATATGATTGTAAAAAATATAAATACTCCCAAAGAGTTGGTTGAAGAATTAAAGCAAGTGACTTCAAAATTTGGATATTTTGAAGTCCTTCAAAGGATGGATATCACCCGTGAAAAATTTGAGAGTTATTTTACATGGAACGATCAAAATTATACCCGAAACTGTCTTGCTCGAACAGAAAATTTTGAATTGATGTTAATGTGTTGGGAAGTTGGTCAGGAAACACTTATCCATGATTATGGAGAAGCTATGGCTTGGATTCATCCCATAAAAGGATCATTGAAAGAAGAACGATATTTATTAAGTGATAATGGTACAGGGTTAGTTAAGGTAAGTTCCCTCGGGGTTGAAACTTCGGAGTTTTCATTTTTACATAAGACGGGTATACACAAATACGTAAATGATTATGAATCAAGAACAGTAAGCTTACATTTATATGTAAAGCCAGTAATTACTCGGAAAATTTACGACTGCTCTGAAGGTTTTTGTAAAACATGGACAGAGGAATGTACTGATAGCAGTATTGCCGTGTTATAAAACTTCAATAGGCTAACTAATAATTTATTTCTTTTTTTTCGTTGCTTTAAATAAATCTTTGAATGAATCAAAGCTCTTTTGATAGGCCGCTCCTAAACCATAAGTAGTGGTGGTAGTCTGGTTATTAACAGCAGTAATATCGTTAATTGATTTATGGTATGCCTTTGCTTTAAGTGCAGCGGTAATTCTGAATTCAGCTTCAATATCTCCTACTTGGTTATTAATATCATAATCTGTTCTAAAGCTTAAGTTTTTATACTGAAAACCAGCAAGTAATCTTAGTTCATCTTTCGTTAAATTTTCCTCTGTTCCTGAGTTTTGAACATCATTGTAATCCAGGCCTAAGTCTAAATTTGGGTGAAGTAAACCACTTAGTGCATTATTAATTTGCCCTTCCACAAATTGCATCCCATTATTTAAGCCGGCTGATCTATCTGAAACAATCGATTCAACACCATTTGTAGGGGGCAAGAATCTACTTGTGAGGATCAATGAAAAAGCCTGTCTGTTAATTTCATCTTCTCCAAAAATTCGTTCGGTAAGGAAGTTTTTTTCCTCTGGTGTTCCATTCGGTAATGTGATACCGATTTTTAAATCAGGTTTCCATAAACTTCCGTACAACCCAATATTACTGTACACCGATATTCTATTGTCAAACTGTCTGGTAAGATTATCAAAATCTGCAGCTACTTGATTGGAATCAACAAGATCCATAAGATTTGCTCTACTTTTATAATATGTATTCATGGCAATTTTTGCATCGAGTGGATTTCCATCCCAACTTATTTTACTACCAGGTTTTACTAAAAAACGTTTGCTGATGATATTTTGAAGCGTAAAAAAATAATTCCCTTCTGTTACAGCGTATTCTCCATACATATTAAATTTACCGTTCGTGTTAATACGCATTCCAATATTTCCTTGACCTTTGGTGTTAATTTCATCGCCCACAGTAGGATCAAAAATAATTTTCACTTTGGCTTCAGGATTGATTTCAAAATTGAAATCCATATCCAAGTGAGAAAAGTCAAATTCTTCCTCTTTCTTATTTCGTTTAATTGAAGTGTCATTTAGATTAACAAAGGAAACAAACTCACTGATCTCAAGGTCTTCATTATCGTCGAGGGGAAGTTCAAGTGAGGTTACAACAGGAACTCGAACAGGACTTTTTTTTCCGTTTTTATCTGTTTTATAATCAATTCGTGTAGATGCGGTAGTAGAAACTCGTCCTCCTATGAAATGTGAAGATTCATCGCCATGAAGTTGCATTAAACCATTAACATATGCTTTTCCATGGTATGTAGAATTTGTATTAATATTCGTGTTTAAACAGAAAAATTCCTCTAGAAATATAGAGTCCATTTGGTAGCTAATTGAGTTAAATCCGTTTAAGTTGACATATCCATTAATCTTAGCTTTTGATTTGGGATGTGTTCTATTTGACAATTCAAAATCGGAGAAGATAATGAAGTCTTTGTTGAAGTTTAATTTTTGACCATTAACACTTTCTGTAACATTCAGGTAATCAATACTGAACTCGAGTTGATCAACCTTTAAAGAGCCATACAATTCAGGATGACCAACTGTCCCTTTAATCTCTAGTTTACCTGATGTTTTTCCTCCATTAAATTTAGAAAGTACACCATCAAAGTATTTTTCTAGGAACTTTAATTGCGTGTTTTTTAAATTCGCAGACATTTCTAATCGATCTCCTTCATAAGGAAAGTATTTTCCTTTTAAAACAAGATTTTTTAAGGGATTTGTTTTACTTGTTCCATTTACCGTGAGATCTACATTAATTGTTCCGTCAGATTGTAAAAAATGGGTACTCAAAAGAACCTTTCCTAATTCTTGCGTGTTTAAGGTCATTTGATTCACTTCTAAATTTGAAGTAAAAAGTTGATCGTCGAATGCTCCGTTTAAACGAAGGCTTCCAGTAGCTCTTCCTGTAATATCTAAATTTAAATAATTCCAAAAGTACTGAACTCCACTCATTTGGAAATTATTCATAGTAAAATCAATATGATCCTCACTGTTTTCGGAAGCAATGCCATGGATATTAAAAAACTGATCGGAGGAATTAAAATTCAGATTTTGAACATTAATGTAATTGGATGAAATTTCAGCAAAGGCTGTTGTGTCAACTTTCCATAAGGCATCCCTGTAAACAATTTTGGAGGTGCCAATTCCAAGCTTTATTGTATCTAAATTATTTAGATTTAAATTTCCTTTTATGTTTCCAAAAGTAGGGGAGCTGTTTGAATTATTATATCCAATTTGAAAATCAATCATGTTGGAGTCTACCGAAGACTTAATAGAAAAATTTTCAATACCTACTTGGTTTACAACTTGAATGTAGCTTGCTTTTCCATTAAGATTTAAAGTTTCTCCGCTATTATTTGTAAACAGTTTTATTCCATTTATTTTCCGTTGGTTTATCTGGATAGAATCCGATGCAACTTGGAGTGTGAAAGATTTGTTATTGTCATTAAATCGACCACTCAATCTCGTATTATTTGCGAAATTTAATTCAGGTGTAAAGAGTTTATTGATTATTTCATAATTAAACAATTTGAACATTACATTGAAGTTGTTTCCACCTTTAAAATTTTCTAGTTCCACGGTTTTGACTAATGAAGGTATTCCGTTTGAAAAAACATTAATAATCGTAGGGTAAATTTCTCCTAAATTGTAATTACCCTCTATTTTCCCGTGTATTAAATCAGAATTAAGTACAATTAACTCTCTGGTTTTTTCTTTTACTGAAGTCAAATGAAATGAATCCACATTGTAGGTTTTTCCGTGTTCTCTCCACAAGATATCCTTTAGTTTAAGTTCACCGTCAAGATCTTCGAATTCATTACCTACAAGGTTTACAGATAATTTTCCTTTGAGTTGTGTACTACTATCTCTCTGGGACCAATTAATTTTTACAATGTTGGCTTTTCTTAACTCAGCCTCAAAATCGTAACGTTGAAGGTTTGGTGTACTAAAGTCTACAGCTCCGTCAAAGTCAAAAACCAAATTATCATCATTCACACTTAATTTACCACTAAAAACTTCATCTTTAACTAAACCATCCATGTTGATGTTACTGTATGAATATCCTCTGTAGTCTATTCGTGGAATTTCTCCTGAAAAAATCAAACGGTTATTTTCGAATTGGGCAAGAGCATCAAGTGCTCCGTTCATGGAAAGTAATCCAAAATTACTGTTGCCAATTGTTTTTCCTAAATCGAATTTGTCGGTGATAATTTTTCCAACAATTTTTGTTTCATCTTCTACCGAATCGCGTGTAAAGAACACATCAGATTTAATAATTCCAGCACTTGTTTTAACTATACCTGTTGCTTCAAAGTTTGAGGTTGGCCCATTAAAATCACCTTCAAATTCAATTTCCCCTACGTTTTTCATCCAATTGGGCGTTTTAATGGTTTTACCTAATTTAAAAGGCGGAAGTGGGATGTTTTTAATATCCTCCTCAAAGGTGATAAGATGGGATATCTTTGCATTAATTATAGGGTTTTTCAATACTCCTAAACCATTAAATTTGATTTCACCTTCGAATGAAGTCATATCACCGTAGTTGAACTTAAGGTTTTTTGCAGAGAGCGTACTTATTGTACCATTTATATCACCCTGGAATTTAATGGATTGATTTAGGTCTTTAACGGCATCAATGAAATAGGCCACATCGTTAGAATGAACAATTGTTTCATCAAAAGAAGTTTTTAAATAGACAAGTTCTACAAAGTTGGTGAAATCGTCGAAGTTTTTGTATTCAAAACTGATGTCTCCATTAATGTCCGTTTCGTTTGTTTCAAATTCAAAATATTTTAGAAGTAAATTTTTTTCATCCATCATTAGTTGCCCAGACATACCTAAAACTTCAAAACCAGAACACTCCTTAAATGAGAGTAAATCAATATTGATGTTCATTAAATCTTCTTTAAAGATGAAGTCATCAGCATCCATGTTTAATCCTGTAAGGAGCATGTGATTAAAGTCAACTTTATGAAAAATGATGCTATCATTTTCATTCCACAATCTAAACTTTAAGTTTTCAAAACCGATGTCTTCAATGTAGCATTTTGGTTTTACCTTTTTATTAGAGGAATCGAGAGAAGATAATTTGTTTAAAAACAGTTCAAGATTGCTCTGTTCCTCTTCAAAATAGGTTGTTATATTAATGTATGTATCATTTAATTCAAGAAGATCGAGATTGAATTGATATTTTTCCAAATCGTACTCGTCAATTTCAAAATAAAAATCGCTCGAGTATAAGAGGGTGTCTCTATGGTGGTCTAAAACGAGTAAGTCTCTTAGTACAAATGTGTCAAATGGCTGAAAATCAACCTCTCCAATTATAATTTCTGTTCCTGTTTTTTTTGAAAGTTGATCTCCTAATTTTTGTGTTATATAGGTTTGTACCCAACTACTTTTAAAAATAATATAAGCTAAGAGGGTTATTAAAAGGAGGAATGATAGGCTCCATTTAAAGAACTTTCGACTATATCGTTTAAATCTAATATATCGAGTTTTCCACTTCATAAATTCCACTACGAATTTAACGCATATCGTATGGTGTAAAATAAGGAATATTTACTTTTATTTACTACATCTTGAAAATTACCACTATAAACCATATATTTGTTGCAACAAATTTATTATGAAAGTAGATATTTTAGCATTTGCAGCCCATCCCGACGATATTGAAATAAGTTGTGGAGGAACTATACTCAAACATATACAAATGGGGTATAAGGTTGCTATTGTTGATTTAACTCAAGGTGAATTAGGGACTAGAGGGTCTGCTCAAACTAGGAAAAAAGAATCCAATGAAGCGGCTAAAATTCTAGGCTTAGCCGCACGTGAAAATCTAAAAATGAAAGATGGTTTTTTTGATGGTTCCGAGGAAAATAAAAAAAAGATCATTCAAGCAATACGTTTTTATCAGCCCGAGCTAGTACTTGCAAATTCAATTACTGATCGCCATCCTGATCATGGCAGAGCAAGTAAATTGGTGAGTGACTGTTGTTTTTTATCTGGACTTTCTAAAATTAAGACGAAAAGTGGAGATCGAAATCAACATGCATGGAGACCTAAAGCCATTTACCATTATATACAGGATTATTACATTAAACCTGATATTATAGTTGATATAACAGGTTTTATGGATTTGAAAATCAAATCAATAGCTTCATTTAAATCTCAATTCTATAATCCTTTAAGCAAAGAACCTGAAACTCCAATTAGTGACAAGCATTTTTTCGATTTTATAGAGGGTAGAGCGCGACAGTTTGGGCGCTTAATTCAAACAGAATTTGCAGAAGGATTTACAGTTGAAGTTCCAATTAAAGTGGATGATTTATCTAAATTAAACGCTTAAAGCTCCTCAATCAATTATTTTCTTTTGATCTTTTTGATGTTTTTGGCGACATTACTGATGTGTTCAAACATAAAGGGAAAAGTTATTTCACTGTGCCTTATGAAAAAAAGGAAAAAGCCATGGCCCACTTTAGATGTCATGAAGCAAATATATAAAGAGAACTTATGGGGGGAGAGTAAAGAGGAAGATGATTTTTATTCGGGAGATGGCTCTCATAATACAGTTTTTGTGACCCCATATATTAATTCGGTAGTATCTTTTTTAGAATCATCGGAGGAAAAACTAGTTGTATGTGATTTAGGTTGTGGCGATTTTAATATTGGAGCACTTTTGTATCCTCATTGCTACAAGTACATAGGCGTTGATATTGTACCTGAATTGATCGAGAGGAATCGCTTTAAATATCCACAAATAGATTTCCATTGTTTAGACATAAGTAGCGAAGCTCTTCCAAAGGCAGATGTTGCAATTGTTCGTCAAGTTCTTCAGCATTTATCTAATATAGAAATTGCCCGTATAGCAATTAAGCTATTAAATTATAAGTACATTATTATCACCGAACATGTTCCTGATGAACCTTATGTCGCAAATAAGGATATTATTTCGGGTAGGGGAATACGATTGAAATTAAAAAGTGGTGTTGATCTTACTAAACCTCCTTTTTGTTTATCGTTTCTCAAAAAGAAAGAGCTACTATCTATTCCCGATAATCAATGGAAAGGAGTTATTAAAACTACATTAATTCAAACGGTGTAATAGGAATGTTTTTAAGATAGAGTAAGGCGGATGGACCTTCATTAAAAAGTAAGTCTAAAACACTTAAATTAGAATGGAATCCATGTTTTTCCTCAAAAACTTGAATGTATCGAGGTAAGTTCAGAGTAGTTTCTTTTTTTGGATGAATAGAACATCTTAAATCGTTTTTTTTATAGGGCGAAAACTCGGAATTAAATTCAGTAGTGCAATCGATCTGCAGGCATTGTTTTAGTACCGAATTTGTTTGGGTGTTCAAATCTATTAAGTATTTAAACTGTCTAAAGAAAACAGGTAATAGAATTTCTTCATAGTATTCAAAAAATGGAGAGTTTTGGTAAGCTGACTGGATCGTTTTCCAATGTCTCGCTTGCCAATTTTCAGTATAAGAAATTTTAATATCCTCCATAGCCGTTTTCTCGCGACTTTTTAGCACGAGCGGTACCGTTAATCTCAATAGACCATTTGCGCCATAAACAATACAGCGGTTCCGATAACTTTGTTTTACAAAGTGTTCTTTCACCTCGTACAACACATGACTGTTTTGTGCGAGATAAGCGTATTCTTCAATAGGTCCAAAATAGGAGAGAGGAAGTAAATGCATTAATCTTCAAGTTCTTTTTTTGCTACTTTTCTTCTCTTCCACCACTTATTAGCAAAATAAAGAAGAGTTCCACCAATAAGGAATTCCCACACAAACGATCGAGATATTCCATCTGCAGAAACAAAAGAACATAGCCTGTGCCAACGAATATTCATAGGGAAACTACCTTCGTCCGGATCCGTACTAAGCCACACAAAAACCGCTTTACCAACAACATGATCATAAGGGACAAAGCCCCATGCTCGTGAATCTCCAGAATTATGTCGATTATCTCCCATCATAAAGTAATAATCTTGATCAAATGTGTATTCAGTTGACAGAATACCATTTAATAAACACGGGTAGGTGGAAGAGGATTTTAGCTCATCGAGTGCTTTTTGAACATTAACATTGTTGTTCAACGTCCATTCTTTGTTGTACTTATCAATGATGCTAAATGTGTTATCAAGTTCATTTTTATTTTCATTGTTTAAATAATTCTGAAAAATTTGTTCAAATTCTCTCTTTGCCTTCAAATCTGAACCTCCTAATTTTGAATTAACATAGGCTGAGATATGGTAGTAGTCCGACCATCTACTCATTTCTTTGGATACCTTTGTGTTTGAATGTGCGCTTTTTATTTTGTTGGCCAATGAATGATACTCGTACCAAGATGCTTTCCTTAGTTTTAAGTTGTTCAGATTTTTAAGAAAATTATAATCGGTCAACAATTTTTCAATAGAGATAACCTTATTTTTTTCATAATAATCGAAAACTCTTTTATATATGGTGTAATTTGATTTATTAAGTTCAATTTTATCTCCTTTTTGTGGAATATGTATCGGGCCATAGAAGTCTCTTGTCCAATGCTGACTTTTATTTATTCCTCTTCCAAATTCGGATGGAAAAACATTACTTCCTCCCGGGTAATAGGGCTTGCTAGGGTCTGTTTTTCCTTCAATAATTGATGAGCTTATCCAGGATTGTTTTTGGAGGTCTAAAAATACATTTTCATTTGCATAAACTATGCAATCGTGAGGAAGATTAGCAGCTGCTTGTAAATTACATCCGCATTCAGCTTCGTTTAAGTCATTTTCATGAATCCATCTGTAGAATGCTCTTTCGTCACGAACATTAAAATTATAAGACATTTGACCTGTTGGACTGAAGGTAAGTGCATCTCCATTCACAATAAGAATACCATCGGTTACTTTTAAATTATCACCAGGGATACCCACGCATCTTTTAATATAATGCTCTCTTTTATCGGATGGGCGATAATCTTCAATAGGATAATTGAAAACAACAATATCGTTTCTTTTAATGTCTTGAAATGCAGGGAATCTAAAGGAAGGGAGTTCTATCCAATCTAAATATGCCGGAACCTCCAGAACTGGCATAGAATGATGCATGAAGGGAAAAGCTAATGGTGTTTTAGGTGTTTTCGCACCGTAATGCATTTTAGATACAAACAAAAAATCACCCCTTAAAAGAGTTCCTTCCATTGAGGACGTAGGGATTTGGAACGCTTCAATGGTAAATGTTCGGATAATTGATGCGGCAATAACTGCAAAGAAAATAGCTTCACTCCATTCTCTGATCTTTGATTTTTTTTGTTCTGGGTCAGAGTAATCTACTGGACCAACGTATTCAATTTTTTTCGTTAAAGCGATATAGGGTAAAACGATATAACCCAAAATTGATGCGAGGACGTGTTCAACCACATTTCTTCTTCCAAAGGAATTTAGTAAATCAACGATCATACCAATACCAAGAACAAGATTAACTACAGGAATAAAGGTAAGTATAAGCCACCATTTTGGTTTCTTTATTAAATCCAACCATAAAATCGTAGAGTATATTGGTATAAACGCTTTCCAAGGAGCTGTGCCTGCTTTATTAAAAAAAAGCCCTAATCCAATACGGATACCAAGCCACATTAAAATAAGTAGAATAGTTGTAGATTCCATTGGGCAAAACTAAAGAATTAATCCTATTTAAGATTATAATACAGATGTAATGCTTACAAATTGATCCCATTGTGTGCTTACTAAGCGAAGATCATTTGTGAAAATTGAGAATTAAGTTAAATAGTTAGTTTTCCATCAAATATCATTTTAGCATAATCCTTGGCAAAATAAGTTAGGATAACATCCGCACCGGCTCTTTTTATACTCAATAATGCTTCAGGCATTGCTTTTTCGTATTCTAGCCACCCATTTTGACATGCAGCAGTAAGCATAGCACATTCTCCACTTACATGATAAGCTGCAATTGGAAGATCTGAGTTTTGTTTGAGCAGTTGAATAATATCCAGATAGTTTAAAGCGGGTTTCACCATTAGGAAGTCAGCGCCCTCTAATGTATCAAGTTCTGCCTCTCTGAGTGCTTCTGTGGCATTGGCAGGATCCATTTGATAGGTCTTTTTATCTCCTGCTTTTGGTGCTGAATCCAATGCATCTCTAAAAGGACCATAAAAAGCGCTCGCATATTTTGCTGTATAGCTCATAATTGCAGTGTTTTTGAATCCAGCCTCATCCAGTTCTTGTCGAATAAAACCAATTCTTCCATCCATCATATCACTTGGGCCAATAATATCAACTCCGGCTTCAGCCTGTGCTATTGCCATTTTGGCTAAAATGGGCAATGTCTCATCGTTTAATATTTTACCATCCCTTACAAGACCATCATGTCCATCACTGGAATAAGGGTCCATTGCAACATCACTCATTAAACAGATCTCTGGAAATTTATCTTTTATCGTTTTGATCGCTTTCAAATAGAAATTAGTGGCATGATAACTATAAGTTGCTGTTGAATTTTTATATTTTTCTTCTACAGCAGGAAAAAGCACAAAAGACTGGATTCCAAGGTCTACACATTCTTTAATTTCCTCCAATAATAAATCTAAGCTCCACCGATAATTTCCTGGTAGTGACTTTACTTCCTCTTTTGTGTTTTCACCATCTACAATGAACAAAGGGTAAATTAAATTTGATGGTCGAAGTACTGTTTCTTTTACCATATTTCTCAGGGAATGAGAAGCTCTGTTTCTTCTGGGTCGTACTAACATATTTTGAAATTTAGTATTCGTTTTTTAATTTTTCTATATCGAGTTTTAATCGATCGATTTCATCGTAATTTGTACCTTCATAAAAACCTCGAATTCTTTTTTCTTTATCGATGAGCACAAAGTTTTCTGTATGAATAAAGTCTTCAGGACCTCCATCACCTGTTGACTCAACAGCGAAATAGTGTTTTCGGGCAAGCTCATAAATTTGCTTTTTTGATCCTGTTGTAAAATGCCACTTGTCGTGTTTTTCAATACGATACTTTTGGGCAAATTTATAAAGAGCAGGTACAGAATCGATTTCTGGTGTGACTGAATGCGAAATAAACATAACGTCATCATCATTGATGAAGTGGTTGTAAACTCCCGCCATATTTCCTGTCATTGCAGGACACATTCCTTCACAAGTTGTAAATATAAAGCTGGCTACATAAATTTTCCCTTTGAAGTTAGCCGGCGTAACCGTTTGTCCAAGTTGGTTCGTTAAACTAAAATCGCCAATCGTGTGGTTATTGATTACGCCCCTCATAGATTCATCAACAAGTTTAGGGTTAATATCACTTGGGTTATAGATTGGAAGAGGCTTGTCTGCGTATAAGGTTAAATAAACAATAAAGGCTCCAGTAAAAACTAAAAGAAATAACACTAGAAATCGAACCAGTACTTGCTTCATAAGAAAAATTAACGTTTGTTTATACAAAGTTAATGCTCGAATTGGGAATATTAGCTACCGATTATGTATTTTTGATGTGATTTGTGATTGTGAGAAACTTGACATACATAAGCTGTTTACTTTCTATGCTACTTTTGGGCTGTGGAAAGTCAGATAAAGAGATGGCTAAGTTTGAAGAATTAATGGGTAAACCATGTAATATAAAAGTTGTTGTTCACGGAAAAGCTCCCCACGTGAGTTTTAAATTGTTCTCAAAAGCGAAAGAAAAAGCAGTAACTATTTTTAAGGAAGTGAATGTCTTGGATGAAAAAAAGGATGAATTTTCTTTCAGTTCCTACTCTGGTGGAAAATTAAGCTGCGAGCTTAAAACAAAAGATTCTTATGGACCAGAGGTAACAATCTCTTTATTTTTGAATGGAAAGCTTTGGCAAGAGAAAACGGGGCGTTATAATCCAAAGATAAACTGTACCATTCCTTCTCAGTGGTAATAATCATACTTTTCTTTGTTTCTAAGGGAATAATGTTAGATATTTGCATCCTTAAATTATTATAACAGGTTACGTGTAACCGAATTTTAAACATTATGGCAACAAAGATTAGATTGCAAAGACACGGGAGAAAATCAAGAGCGATATATCATATCGTAGTGGCTGATTCTCGTTCAAAAAGAGATGGTAAGTTCATTGAAAAATTAGGACTTTATAATCCGAACCATGATCCTGCGAAAGTAGAACTTGACTTTGATAGTGCAGTGAAGTGGGTAGCTACAGGTGCTGAATTATCAGATACTGCAAGATCAATCCTTTCAAAAGAAGGGGTACTTTTGAAAAATCACCTAGATGGTGGAGTTAGAAAAGGCGCTTTGTCTCAAGAAGATGCAGACAAAAAGTTTGAGACTTGGCTGAAAGAAAAAGGTTCAAAACTTGATGCTGCTGTTAAGGCTGCTGCAAATGCATTGGCAAAAGAGAAGAAAGAAGCATTAGCTGCTGAAACAAAAGTTAAAGAAGAAAGAGAAGCTGCTGCAGCTGCTAAACTTGCTGAAGAGCAAGCTGCTGAAGTTGAGGCTGTCGCAGAGGAATCTAATACAGAAGAATCTGTAGAAGAGGTTGTTGCAGAAGAAACTACCGAAGAAGAAGCTACCGAAGAAGCTGCAGAAAAAACAGCAGAGTAAAATATATTTTTACTACTAAATTAATTTAGGTCACTCTTTTGAGTGGCCTTTTTTTATGTGCTGATTTCAACTTCGATTTATAGTTTTCCTATATTTGAAATATGGTAAAAATGTATTTTTTCTTTTTGATTGTAATTTTTCTTGTTGGCTGTAAATCTCTTCCACCTGAGGCCGAGGAAGAGAAAAAAAGGGAGTTTGTAAAAGAAGAAAAGTTAAAAAACTATGTCGGACAAAAAGTAAATGTACTCTATGATGATTTTAAAGTGGAATCATGCGAACCTAAAATTGCGTATTTTAAAGATGTTTTTGCAGTAAAATTCGTGTTGTCTAATGAACAGGAGATCATCGTAATTCTAAATGAAAAGGTAGAATTATCAAAAAGTGAAATTAGTGATGGGTGTGGAAATAACTTGATAAAAAATAGTGTGATTTCAAAAATTAAGTTTTTTAAGAACGGGAAAGAGTTAATCAAGCAGCAAGCTAACTAAACTAAAACATTCCGCTTGATTGATCAGATCCTGATGCATCCTTAAACTCTATTCGAATAATATCTGAAAGTTTTATACCAAATAGCTTACTCGCATTTCCTTTATTTATTGCAATTTCAAGATGGTCATTTGTACTGAAAAGCGCGAGCTTTTCACCCTCTGGAACCTCACTGTAGTTTTGCTTGAGTTCATTAATGTTGTAATCTGACCTTCTAAACACAATGGAAAATTTTCTACCTTTTCCTGCAAAATTAATAAGCGATCGTGTAATATTCGTTGTTACATTTCCGTATGCATCAATGTACATCGCCATTCCTCTAATTACATTTTCCTCAATAACAGGCTGAAAGTTCGTTCTTTTAGTAATATCGTCCACTTTTGAACCGATTAATTCCAATGTTCCGCCTCTTCCTATATGGCATGCTACCTGAACAAAAACATCTTTTGTAGGAAAAGTTCTGTGATTTTCATCAGGGACAATATTTATATTGTATACTTCATCCGGGCTTTCATCAAATAACAATGAAAACATTCCATTGTCAGCTCCAATAAAATAATGTCCTTTATGTTTTATAACTAAATGCCTTACATACTCATTGGCTTCGGGACTTACTCCCAGAATATGAATACTGCCCAGCGGGAAGTCTTTGAAGCAGTTTTTTAAACAAAATGCGGCTACACTAATATTAAAAGGAGGGATTTCATGTGATATATCAACGATAGTAGCATTCGGCAATTGTGACAAAATATGTCCTTTAATTCCGGCTACATAATAATCTTTTAAACCTAGGTCGGTGGTTAAAGTAATTATTGACATTGAAAAAGCTTATCCTGTTCTAAATTAAACATCACACGTTAGTCCAACGATTGAATCTGTTTTAGTTATTAAGAATATGATTGGTGAAAACTATTTACCATGAAGTTTTTTCTCTACTGCGAGAGATTTAATACTTATTTCATATATAATTCAGGAAAAGCTTCTCGAATTACATTTCCGATTTTTTCAAACTCTAACAAAAAACCATCATGTCCATAAAGACTGTCAATTAGGCAATATTGAGCATTGGGAAGGTGTTTTGCCATAAATTGTTGTTCTGCTGGAGGGCATAATAAATCGGAGCTAATACTTAAAACCAAACCTTTTTGATGAATTCTTTTCAGCGTATCCTTTATATCAGTATCTCTTCCTCGAGCAATGTTATGAGTATCTAATACCTCTGTGAGCTTGTAATAAGATATAGGAGAGAAACGTTTAGCTAATTTTTCCCCTTGATATTTTAAGTACGAGGTAGCTTTGAAATCCCTTGTTTTTTCATTACTTTCCTCGTTTTGACGTTGGTGATAAATTTGATGATTTCTATAGAATAAAAGACCTATTTGACGAGCTCCCTTCATTCCCTCAAGACCTGAGTCTTTATGATTCTCACCCCATGTCGGATCCAGTTCAATTGCCGTTCGATGAGCTGTATGAACAGCAATTCCCCAGGCACTTTCTTTAGGGCTTGTAACACAAATCGTGTAATTTTCAATCGTTTCAGGCTCCATTAATAACCATTCCAATGCTTGATAACCACCGCAACTACCTCCAACAGCCATTTTGATTTTATCAATTCCTAAATACTTACGTAATTCGATTAAAGAATGTATGATGTCTCTAATCGTAACGTCGGGAAATGAATGGAAATAGGGTTTGTTTGTATCAGGATTAATAGAGTCTGGTCCGGTTGAACCATAACAGGAACCTAACATATTCGCACATACAATAAAATGATCTGATGGATTAAAAAGTTTACCATCACCTACTAAACCTTCCCACCATTCGTCTACATTGCTTGCTGCGGTTAGCGCGTGAAAAATCCAAACAACATTATCTTTTTTGTCGTTTAATTGACCATAGGTGTGGTAGGCTATAGTTGGATTCTTTAACGTCTCTCCACATTCAAGTAAAAGATCGTTAGGAGATGTATAATATTGTTTCGTACTCAATAATTATAAATTATGTAGCAAAAATAGTAAAAAGGCATGCCTTCGTCCAAAATTAGCGCTTAAACTTCCAATATATTGATGTGAATAAGTCTTTAACTGTTCTAAATAAAGGAATTACATAAAGGAATATAGACAGGAATCGTTAACTTTAAAATTAAATTAAAGAGGAATGAAGATTATTTTAAATCGGGTAGATGACGCTTTTCACTTTGAAGCTCAAAACGAAGATGGGAATATTGTACATATTGACGGCGCTCCAGCGATAGGAGGAAGTGGAGAAGGTGCTCGCCCCATGCAGCTTTTGGTAATGGGGTTAGGAGGTTGTAGTGCGATGGATATTGTATTGATTTTAAAAAAGCAGCGGCAGGTCATAGAGGATTTGCAAATTATTTTAGAAGCGAAAAGGCATGAGGATAGAGTACCTGCAACATTTAAGCATATTCATGTGGTTTATGAATTTAAAGGGAGCCTAGAATCTAAAAAGGTAAAAAGAGCGGTAGACTTAGGAATAACCAAATATTGCTCAGTAACAAAAATATTAGAAGAATCATGTGAGATTACATATGAAACAAGGATAAATGGTGAACGCGTAATATAATTAGATATGGAAAAGCAAGATGCAACAAAAGCGATTCGTGTTAGGAACCAAAAAACACAATACAATGAGCATAGTACCCCTATGTTTCTTACCTCCAGTTTTACGTTTGAAAACGCCGAAGATATGCGTGCTGCTTTTGCTGGTGAAGATGATGATGCTTACATATATTCTCGTTTTATTAATCCAAATTTCAGGGAATTAATTGATAAGGCATGTGCGCTGGAGGGTACTGAGGATGGGTATGCAACAGCAACAGGGATGGCGGCTGTATATGCATCAATTGTTTCTGTAGTGGGGCATGGTGATCATGTGGTTTCCTGCAGAAATGTATTTGGTTCATCCCATACTATCATTACAAAAATTCTTCCTCGTTTTGGAATTACACATACATTTGTTGATGTGAATGCTTCAGAGGAGGAGTGGATTGCTGCTGTTCAGGACAACACTAAAATGATTTTTCTGGAAACTCCTACCAATCCAGGTGTAGAGATTGTTGACTTGGAAATGATTGCTCGAGTGGGTAAAAAACATGGTGTTTTAACCAATGTAGATAATTGTTTTGCAACTCCTTTCGGGCAAAAACCTGCTGAATTTGGTATAGACATCGTTACGCATTCAGCAACTAAATATATAGATGGCCAAGGGAGAGTGCTCGGTGGACTGATTTTAGGCCCTAAGACTTATATTGAGGATGTAATTACATATTGTCGATCCACTGGGCCAACAATATCTCCATTTAATGCGTGGACGTTGGCAAAGAGTTTTGAAACCCTAGAGGTGCGCTATGAACGACACAGTTATAATGCTCTTAAGCTTGCTGAAGCGCTCGAGAAAAACAGTGAAATTGAACATGTTAAGTATCCGTTTTTACCATCTCATCCCCATTATAATTTGGCAAAGAAGCAAATGATGTTAGGTGGAGGTATTGTGACTTTTGAGCTAAAAGGTGGTTTTAGTAGAGGAAAAAGATTTATCGATCAAATCGAGACTTTGTCCATTACAGCAAATTTGGGAGATTCAAGGACAATTGTTACCCATCCGGCGTCAACTACGCATTCAAAGCTTTCTGATGATGAAAGAAAAGAGGCACGCATCCACCCTGGTATGATTCGAGTCTCATGTGGATTAGAAAGTATTATAGATATTTTGGCAGATATAGAACAGGCATTGAACGCATCAAAATAGTGTTCTATGGAAAAAATTAAGATTACATTTTTAGGTACTGGAACCTCTCAAGGAGTTCCGGTTATTGGTTGTGATTGTTCAGTGTGTTCATCAAGTGACTCTAGAGATAATCGACTTAGAAGTTCTATTCTTATTCAAACCAAAGGGCAAACGATATGCATTGATACAGGTCCTGATTTTCGTCAGCAGATGCTAAATGCTAATGTGATGTCATTAGATGCTGTTGTGTATACGCATGAGCATAAGGATCACACTGCAGGTATGGATGACGTAAGATCGTTTAATTTTAAACAAAAAAAACCAATGGATTTGTATGTGAATACAAATGTTGAGGCAAGTTTAAAAAAAGAGTTTTCTTATGCGTTTAAGGAAAATCCTTATCCAGGAGTTCCAAGATTAGAACTTCATCAAATTCATAACAGCCCATTTACTGTGCATGGTGTTGAATTTAATCCAATTCAATTAATGCATTATAAGCTTCCCGTTTTTGGTTATCGGATAGGTGATTTTGCGTATTGTACAGATGTGAATTATATAGCACCCAAAGAAAAAGAAAAACTGAAGAATTTGGATGTTTTGATCCTAACTGCACTCAGAAAAGAGAAGCATATTTCCCATTACTGTTTAGAGGAAGCATTAGAGCTAATAAAGGAGTTAAATCCTAAGCGAGCTTTTTTAACGCATATATCACATTATATGGGGTTGCATGAAGATGTATCAAAAGAATTACCAAACAATGTTTTTTTAGCTTTTGATGGATTGACAATCGAAACATATTGAGTAAAACAATTGATATAAACGTTGATGTTGGTGAGGGATTCGGAATTGAATCTCAAATTTTCCCTTTCATTTCTAGCGCAAATATTGCTTGTGGAGGCCATGCAGGTGATTACAATAGTATGCATGAGGCTGTGGAGTTAGCGAAAAAGTTTAATGTAAGAATTGGTGCTCACCCCGGGTTTGAGGATAAAGAAAATTTCGGTAGAAAACCATTGGATATCTCTTTAGAAAATTTAAAGCAGAGTATCTTCTGTCAAATTCAAAGGCTCATTGATATCGCTCATAAACATCACATAAGTGTGCGCTATTTAAAAGCCCATGGTGCATTATATCATTTAGTTTGCCACGAAGAATGCTATGCAAGGTTGCTTATTGAAATTATTCACCAAAATTTTCCAGAATTGAAAATAATGGGACTCCCAAATTGTCTTCTTAGAGATTTGTGTTTGAAAGATAGAGTAGAATATATAGCAGAAGGTTTTGCTGATCGGTCTTATGAAGCTGATGGGAAATTGATGGATAGGAATTTACAAGGGAGCGTGTTAGAACAAAAAGAGCGAATTGTTGAACAAGTGATTAATTTTCTGTTTAAGAAGGTGAAAACAATTGAGGGTAATGAATTAAGACTTGTTGTTAATTCCATATGTTTTCATGGTGATTCTAAAGGAGCTATTGAAAGTATTCAAGCAACTATTCAGGAACTTAAAAGCAGAGGGATTGAAATTCAATGTTAAGCCATACGGTGAAAATGCAGTGTTTTTAGAATTTGGTCAGTTGATTTCTAAAGATACACACCTTGAAATTAAGTTTCTGTACAGAGAACTAAGAAAACATGCGAAAATTGGTGTGGTGGCAGTAATTCCAAGTTATTGTGGGTTAACGATTCTTTTTGAACCTAAAAAGCTTTCTAAATATGAACTCATCGAGCTTTGTCAATCAATTCAAACAAATTTTTCAAGCCAAACATATTCATCATATCGTGTAGTTATTCCGGTTTGTTATGCCGATCGATTTGCACTAGACAAGGTTGATTTAATGAAACATACATGCTTAAGTTGGGAAGAAATAGTGGAGATTCATTGTCAAACAAAGTATTTGGTGTACATGTTAGGATTCGTCCCAGGTTTCTTTTACTTAGGAGGAATGGATGAGCGAATTGCAATTCCAAGGAAAGAAACTCCTCGTTTAAAAGTCCCAAAAGGTGCCGTTGCAATTGGCGATAAACAAACTGGAGTTTATCCTGCAGAAATTTCAGGTGGCTGGCAAATTATAGGCAAAACCCCTGTTAACTTTATAAGTGATCAAGCGGAAAATCAAATTGAAATGGGCGATACAATTGTGTTTGAACCGATTTCAATAGACGAATATGATAACTACACAGGAAGAATAAAACGAGAAATATTTGAACATTGAAATCCTCCATCCAGGTGTTAGCTCTACAATTCAAGATTTAGGGCGATTAAATGGCCTTGCTTATGGTGTGCCAAAATGTGGAGCCATGGATCCATTGCTGCTTAAATATGGAAATGCTTTGGTAGGGAATCCAATTTCATACCCTGGCATTGAATTGACAATTTCAGGAGGTAAATTTAAATTTTTAAATGACGGCCATTGCGCGGTTGTTGGAAATAGTTTATCAATATTGCTCAACGGTGTTACTCGACTGGGTAATCAAAAAATGGAGGTTAAAAAAGGAGACGTTTTATCGGTAGGTCATTTACAAACGCGTTATGCTTATTTAGTTACTCAGGGCAGGTTAGAGGCTGACTCTTATTGGGGTAGTTTTTCAACTTATGAACTTGTTCAGAGAGGCGGATACCAAGGAAGGCGTCTTTTAAAGGGAGATGTATTAAGTGTTAAAAAAACACCTGAAACTGTTCAGAAAGTAAACTTTCCTGTAAAAAAAGAGTTAATAAGAGTATATCCGGGTCCAGAATTTAATTTATTTTCTGCTCATGATATTACTCATTTCGTTTCGGAGTTTTTTAACGTTTCAATAAATTCTAATCGAATGGGGTATCGATTGGATGGTAAAATATTGGATTCGGTTAAAAACCTTAGTATTATCTCTGCAGGAGTAATTCCGGGCACCATCCAAGTTCCTCCTTCAGGTTATCCTATAGTTTTAATGGCTGACTCCCCATGCACAGGTGGATATCCGCGATTTGCAGTTGTTCATCCTGAGGATATAGGTTCTTTGGCTCAAATACTACCTGGTGAAGATGTTAAATTCATTTGGTGTTATGATCAAGATAAAGAGGTGTAAGCCTAAACATATTCAAGATGTACAAGAATTAATAAATCAAAACTTTGGCTATGGGTATGCAGAGCTTAAATGTCTTATTGGTCCCGGTGTTACAAGTTTTGTAGCCCTATTTAAGCAAAAAGTTGTTGGATTTTGTTCGGCTGTAGAAAAAGAGGACTATACTCTGTTGGATATGATTGTAGTTCACTTTAATTTTCGCAAAAAAGGAGTGGGAAGGCGATTGTTTAAAAAACGCTTAACGGATCTAAAAACTAGTACCGAAATAAGGATTAATCATTGGATTCGAAAACATTACCCTCAACCATTTTGTGCGAAAGACTTTGGGTTTACATTAGAAAAAACAACGGAGAATAAATGGTTTAAAATAGGTAGAAAGCAAGAGTTTAATTGCTTGGAATGCCTAAAACAGCTTTGCGTTTGCAATTGTGCCATTTATAAAAAAATTAGTTAGAGATTTCTAATGATTCAAGTATTTCAATGTAAAAAGGTCTGTTTTGATCAAAACTTTTGCTATCAGTAGTTACCACAAATTGATACCCCGTAGTTCCAATTAAAGTATGGTAAACAAGACTTCTCATTTTCATAAGTTCTTTGTTATTGTATTCATATTCAAAGAATAAATATGTGCGACTATTGATTGTTGTTTCTCCCATTACATTTGGAGAAGTTTTGAGCACAGCAGTTTGAAGGAAAATTTTTCCCGCACTGTATGTATTCAGATCAGTACCTTCTAACAATCCTGGATCTTTTGTAACTGAAATTGTGGCAGGAACGCCACTAAGCCTGTTTCGGCGAGAAATAAAAATTTCAGCACCTTTCATATTACCTGCAGCCTTCCATTGATCTGTGGCAGTTAATTTTGTTTTTCCATCATTGCTTTCAAAGCGTACTTTTTCAGTCTCTGTAAAACCAACTAAACCTAAAAGAATAAATAAGAAGAGGATTCTTTTCATAAATAACAAATGAATAAATACATGTGAAAAGTATAAAAAATTGTAGAAGTTAAAGAAAAAAGGATGCCAAAAATTGACATCCCTTCCATAGTTGCTATTAATTGTGTGGTGTGTGTGCTATTAAAATACTAATTCAGCGTGAATAATATCCGCTAAATTGACAGGATAACCAGTTATTTGATTTTTGTTTAATACTTTTTCTTCAAATTCTCTGTTAGAAGTGAAAAAATAACAACTTTCCTTATTTAAATTATTTTCCCAAATCACTCCAAATATTGCATTTCCATTTCTCATAATGAATTTACAAGGTCTTTTCTCATAGTTTCTAAACTTTTTTTTGTCCATTATTTAGAGTGATTAGGGACATTCATTAACGATATATAAGAAGAGAATGTTTTATTGACTTATCAACAAATGTTAATAAGTGTTTAATTAAATAGGGTAATACGTTGATTAAAAATAGTTTAGAGAGGTTAGGATTAAAAAAATAAAAAATTGGTAAAACTGTATCTTTTTATTTTCTTCGCATTATATGTTCGAAGTCATATAAATTTGATGATAAATCGAGAGTTTCATAAAACAAAAGGAGATATCCAACGTGAGTTAGAGGAGATTGAGGCTGCAAAGAAAGACTCCAGGAAATTCGAGGTTTTGTACAATCGGTATCATGAGCAAATATTCAGGTATCTCTATGCTCGATTGGACAATAAACATATCGCATCTGATTTAACATCGCAGGTTTTTTATAAAGCAATGTTAAATTTGGATAATTATACGTTTAAAGGTGTTCCATTTGCTTCATGGTTATATCGGATTGCTTTTAATGAAATGAATATGCATTTCAGGAAGGAATCCAAAAATAGAACAGTAAACATTGATACAGGTACTATTGGAGAATTATTTGAGGAGATTGAAGAGGAGATATATGCAGAAGAAAAAGAGAAACTTGCAAAAGTTTTAGCAACATTGAGTGATGAGCGATTGAGTTTAATAGAAATGAGATTTTTTGAAAAACGATCATTTAAAGATATCGCAGACATTATGGGAATTACAGAAAACAATGCTAAGGTTAAAGTATACAGAACCTTAGATAAAATAAAAAAGCATTTTAATATTAGAGCATGAGAAATATTAATATTGATAGAGATCCAATATCCAGTGAGGAAATATCTACATTCAAAGATTTTAAATCCATCCTAAGGAAGCACGCTCAAACAACTGAGGATTTAGCTAAAATTAAGCCTGGATCAAATAATTCGATGATCTTTTGGGCTGTTGGAATTGTTGCAGCTGTTGCCACAACAACATTGTTGTTATTGAATAATTCAGTGACCACTTCAGTTGAAGAGCTTGAGCTCAATCAGGAAATTATCCATAAGCCTACTGAATTCGCAGTAGCGGTAAATAAAGATTCTGTAGAATCAAAACCAGTTTTGGTAAAAAAATCAGTGGAATGGAAAACAATAATCCGTACTCCAAAGAAATCTGTGGAGCAAGTAATTGCTGTTAATGAAATATCGGCAGACAGAGTAGATTATTTCACTTTTGAAAATCAGGATGAGATAGAACTTTTATTAAAAGGGATTAAAAAGTCAGATGCTGATTTTGTAAAAAATTCATTGGTGTTTAAAACATCAGGTGAAGAATCGCTTAAATTATTAAGTTCACAGGAATTATATCGCTTGAATGACGATGGCAAATGGAAAAAAGTAAACTCTAATCCTGTTTCAATGCCATATATTGAAAAGCCTTTATTGTATAAGTCATCCAATCCGTCCTATGAATTTACATTTACTAATTTTAATGGTCCGGCAAGCAAGTATACTGATGTTCGATGGACGCCTGTTGATAATAAAGATGCAAAAAGAATAAATGACTTTTTGGATAATAACACACAGTTAACAGACGCGACAATTACTTCAGCAAATATAGAAGGGGTGTACAATATTACTTTAGTTGCACATGAAAATGAATTTAGGTTTAATGCGTATCCTACATTGACTCAACCTATATATGAAGACGCAATGAAAGCCTATAATTTAAAACTTCAAAAGGCTCAGGAGATCTTGAGGGTTACACCAAAAACCTACGAGATATCGCAAGGGGTTTACACCACCAAGTAATAGCGCTAATTCTGGACAATTAATTACATTTGTTCAAAACGATCGTACTTGAAGTCGATAGAAAATCATTTAGTATACAAAAGGAAAAAATTTTACGATTATGCATTAGCTTTTTTGGCATTGCTAATGCCGCTTGTGGTCAAAGGGTTTCCAATTTTAATAATAATAACGGCCTGTATTGGTATAGTCTATTTTTTTCGTGCATATCAAAGACTAGGTAAGCCAAAAAAAGATTACTATTTTTTACCTTATAATCTTTTAAGAGATGGTCTTTTAAAAATTATTAAAGAACGAAACGCCATGTTTTTCATGGTTATTCTCTTTTTTGTTTATTGTATTTCGTTACTGTTTTCTGAAGATATTGAAAATGCAGGCGGAAAGATTATTCTTAAGTCATGTTATATCTATTTTCCGTTGATCTTCTCATTAACCAAATGGGACAAGGACAAACTAATCAGAGTTATTGATTTCTTTTTAGTAGGCTGTGTTTTACAAGTGTTTATTAGTTACATTGATGCCTACTTTCAATCGGGTTGGAAATATAACCCTGCAGAGTTTTATTACACTAAATTGAGCTTCAATCTTCATCCTTCATACGCTGCATTTTTTATCAGTATTGGATTCATATTAAATTGCGCTCGTATCATTCAACTAATAAAAATGAAACAGCGAGCCTTCTATATTTTTATCCGTTTGATTTTTCTTATTGCGTTTGCAGTTTACATTGTTATGCTCTCATCAAAATCAGGATTATTGAGTTTAACAATTTCTGTCATTACTATGCTTTTTTATGCATTTTATTGTTTTAAATCGAGACGCATGATTTTAATAGGTTCTTTTTGTGTTGTTCTTCTTGTGGGAAGTGGTGTGTTTCTTTTTGGTGAACGAGCAGCGATTAAATTTAGTGAAATGGGACGATCGTTAAAAAATAAAAACAGTATTCGAAATAAATCTGCAAAGATGTCTTCTTCTGCAACTCGACTTGTTCTATGGGAGAATAGTTTAATCGCTATTGAAAATTCAAATTACATGGGATATGGTTTAGGTGATGGTAAACAAAAATTGCAGGATCAACTTGCTAAAAATGGTGAGGAATTTGTACTCTATAAAAATTATAATTCACATAATCAATTCTTAGAAACAACTCTATCTATTGGATTAATTGGTTTGATTTTATTACTTCTTATTATCAGTTTAGGAACATTTAGATTTGTGGGAGAGTTTACTACAGTATATATATTACTAGGTGTAATAATTATTGTAAACTTAAGTGTTGAAAGTATGATGGAAAAACAGGCTGGATCAATTGCAATAGTTTGGTTATTGTGCTTGTTGGTCTCTGCAAAAGATAGTTTTAAGACGGTTTTTAATTTTAAGTCCGGTCTACGATAAATAAGTTTTTTTACCTTGTTTTAAGTTTTCAACAAATGAATAAAGCCAACACGGAATAAAATCGAAATATATATCTTTGAACAATACATGCAACCAAGAGAAATTATCAATACTACTGAGTTTAATCTTATTTTGAAACGACTCGCCTTTCAATTGATTGAAAATCACGATTATTTTGAGGATACTGTATTGATAGGACTGCAGTCCAAAGGAGTACATTTGGCCAACCGGTTAAAAAAGATTTTAAGCGATATAAATCCTTCTTTATCCCTTAATGTTGGGTATTTAGATATTACATTTTTCAGAGATGATTTTCGAAGGTCGAATAAACCTTTAGTGGCGAATGAAACAAAAATTGATTTTCTCATTGAAGGGAAAAAAGTGATTTTAATTGACGATGTGCTTTTCACTGGTCGAACTATACGTGCCGGATTGGATGCTATGTTAGCATTTGGAAGACCCTCATTGGTTGAATTACTTGTTTTTGTTGACAGGAGATACAAAAGGCATTTACCTATTCAACCTTCTTATGTAGGTAAAGTGATTGATTCAATTACCTCTGAACAGGTAAGTGTTGAATGGAAAGAATCTGAGGGAGAAGACAAAGTATTATTGCATACATCAGAAAATTAATGAATATGGAGACTTTGAGTGTAGATCATTTATTAGGAATTAAAGATTTGACCAAAGCTGATATTGACCTAATTTTTGCCACTGCGGACGAATTTAAGGACGTGATTAATCGACCAATTAAAAAAGTTCCATCTCTGCGTGACATCACAATTGCTAATTTATTTTTCGAAAACTCTACTAGAACTAAACTCTCATTTGAATTAGCTGAAAAAAGATTGTCTGCTGATGTGATCAATTTCGCAAGCGGATCTTCTTCTGTTAAAAAAGGGGAGACACTTGTAGATACAGTAAATAATATCTTATCAATGAAAGTTGATATGGTGGTAATGCGGCACCCTAATCCAGGTGCGCATCAATTTTTGAGCAGAAATATTGATGCTAAAATTATAAATGCTGGTGATGGCGCGCATGAACACCCTACTCAAGCTCTTTTAGACGCGTACTCTATTCGTGAACGACTTGGAGAGGTCTCGGGAAAAAAAGTGGTTATTGTTGGAGATATATTACATTCTAGAGTTGCATTGAGTAATATTTATGCTTTACAAAAACAAGGAGCGGAAGTTATGGTTTGTGGGCCCGCTACTCTTATTCCAAAATTTATTCATTCATTAGGAGTTCATGTTGAGCATAATTTACAAAAGGCTCTTGATTGGTGTGATGTCGCCAATATGTTACGAATTCAATTAGAACGTCAAGACTCAAAATTTTTTCCTTCTATTCGAGAGTACACTATGCAATATGGATTAACATTAGATCATTTAAATAAACTTGAAAAAGAGATTGTTGTAATGCATCCTGGTCCAATTAATAGAGGGGTTGAGATAACATCTGAAGTTGCTGATTCTCATCAATCGATTATATTGAATCAAGTTGAAAACGGAGTGGCTGTTCGAATGGCTGTTTTATATCTCTTGGCTAGTAAGATTAATCGATAAATGATTATAAGGGTTGATTGTTTTCGACAATTAAATTTTCTCTTATATTTGTAATTAAAGAAAAAAGAGCCACAATGAATTTTACAATTGATAAGCAAGAAAAATACACTTCCATAAAGGTTCATGTAGAAAAATTAGATACTACTGTCGCGCCTGCATTAAAATCTGAACTAGTTATGTTAAATGCGCATGGTGCTATTAATTTAATTATTAATTTAGAGGAAACACGATATTGTGATTCTTCTGGATTGTCTGCTATCTTGGTAGCCAATAGATTGTGTAAAAATGTAAACGGGACATTTGTTTTAACAGGACTTCAAGAGTCTGTCAACAAATTAATTAAAATTTCCCAACTCGATACAATATTGAATATTACACCTACTCACAAGGAGGCTGTTGATTACGTTTTCATGTCAGAAGTAGAGAAAGATTTATCGTCTGAAGAATAAAAGTGCAAATAAAAAGACTCTAAAGCGGTTGAATATTCAACCGCTTTTTTTTTAATATTTTGGAAAAATTAGTCATACTCGGTTGCGGATCTGCTTTACCAGCATCAGGAAGGCATCCAACAGCGCAAGTGATTGAGCATAATGGGAAGTATTTTTTAATTGATTGTGGAGAGGGGACGCAGTCAAGACTGCGTGAAAATAGCTTGTCGTTTGATAAAATCACCCACATCTTTATTTCTCATCTGCACGGGGATCATTATTTGGGATTACCAGGGTTAATATCCAGTATGCAGCTTTTAGGGAGAACACGTGAATTGAATATCTATGGCCCTCCAGGATTATGGGAAATTCTTAGTTTGCAATTTAGATTGAGCAATTCTCAAATCAGTTTTGAGCTTAAATTTCATGCAGTAGAAGAGGAGAGATGCTTATTAGATACTGAGAGGATTACTGTTCGTTCTATTCAATTGAATCACAGGATAAAATGTTTTGGTTTTCTTTTACAAGAAAAAGAAAAACCCAGAAGAATAAATGGTGAGGCGGTTAAAAATGCAGGAGTTCCTCATTTTTTTATGGAAAATTTAAGAAGAGGGGAGGATTTCATAAACGAAAAGGGAGAACAAATTCCGAATTTCCAATTAACTAAAAACTCAAAGAAATCACATACTTATGCATTTTGTAGTGATAATAGAATTAAAAAAGACTTTCACAAAAAATTAGAAGGAGTTACTGTTCTTTATCATGAATCTACTTTTTTACACAATGAATTGGAGCGTGCCAAACGAACCTTTCATACTACAGCACAAGAAGCTGCCGAATTAGCATTAGAAGTCAATCCAGATTTATTAATACTCTCGCATTATTCTGCGCGATATCATGATGTTCGTCCACTTTTAGAAGAGGCAAAAATTTTATTTCCTAAAGTGATTTTAGCCGAGGAAAAATTAGTTGTTAATTTTTCAAAAATATATTAATCCCATAAATGTGGTATTTTTAATTAGGATTTCTAAAGTATTTTTGCGCTCGTGATTGAAAAATCCAACATAATTATCGCATCCAAGAGGTTTTTAATTGCCTCAGGAATAAGTTCGTATTTCGAAGTTTTAGGATATTCTGTTTCAATTGTAAATTCTACACAAGATGCCTTAGAGCGTTTATTAATATCTAAATTACCTAAAATTGTAATTGTTGATGAGTTTGAGTCAGTATTTAAGGTAGAGAAAACAGTCGCTTTTTTAAGTTTTACCAAACCGGCAAAAATGATCTTGTTAAGTGACAAATTAACAAAAGAACGTTATGAACTTTTAACCAAAGTAGGTGTTCGTCATTTTATTTCCTCTCAATTACAAGAGCATGAGCTAAGTCAACTCTATGATTGTATTATTAATACTGAACTTTTTCACGATAAAATTATTGAGGAACGTCTAAAATTTAACCCCCAGCAGGCGTTTAAAAATACTTGTGCAGAGTTAAATATTTCAGAACGGGAAGTTGAAATAATCAAGTTGATTGCAGAAGGATTTATTAATAAAGAAATTGCGAATAAATTGTTCTTAAGTACGCATACAGTAAATACTCATCGTAAAAATATCATGAGTAAACTTGGGGTGAGTAACGCAACAGGAATTGTTATTTTTGCTGTAAAAGAAAAATTAGTAAGTCCCAAGGATTTTTTATTTTCCTCTAAACATTAAATACAAAAGGGGGTAAATTGATTAAATACCTCCTTTAAATCGAGGAGCTAATCAAAAGTTATTAAAAATAATCCGTCTCTATCAATTTCTTTAAGCGTCACGGTTTTAATTTCATTAATTAAAGAATCGTTAAATGTTGTTTTCACTTTAATATAATTTTCCGTGAACCCATACATAACATCATTGTTATTTTCAGCTTCAAACAAAACAGGGAAAGTTTTACCTAAATTTTCTTCGTAAAAGGCACGCTTTTTCTTTGCTGACAGTATTCTTAATTTTTTACTACGATCATCTCTGGTCTTTTTATCTACTGCATTTTCAAGATGAGGGGCAACAGTATTATCTCTTTCTGAATAGGTAAAAACATGAAAATAAGACACGTCTAATTCATTCAGGTAGTTGTAAGTTTCCAAAAAACGCTCTTCCGTTTCACCCGGGAATCCAACAATAACATCAACTCCAATAGCGCAATGTGGCATCAACCCCTTAATTTTTTGAACTCTTGAAGTGTACACATCACGTTTATACCTTCTTCTCATAGCTTTTAGCAATTCAGGTGACCCTGACTGAAGAGGAATGTGAAAATGTGGAACAAACTTTTTTCCGTGAGCAACGGTTTCAATAATTTCATCCGTTAAAAGATTAGGTTCAATCGAAGAAATTCGAAATCGTTCAATTCCATCAAGCAAATCAAGTTGCTTCACTAAACCATGGAATGATTCATTATTATTTTTTCCAAAATCACCAAGGTTAACCCCTGTTAAAACAATCTCTTTTGCAGAAGTTTGAGCAACACGTTTAGCAACATCAATTGTTTCTGAAATGGTATTGCTTCTACTTTTTCCTCTAGCCAATGGAATAGTGCAAAATGAACATGAATAATCACAACCATCTTGTACTTTCAAAAACGTACGAGTACGATCCCCAATTGAGTAAGAAGGGAAAAATTCGTTAACCTCATTAATATCACCATCCATAACAACAGCCTCTAAAGATTGATCTTGTTCAAGTTGTTCCACATGTTCTAAAATGTTGAACTTCTCGTTTGCGCCAAGAACAAGATTAACACCCTCAATGGTAGATATTTCTTTAGGCTTTAATTGAGCATAACATCCAATAACAGCAACATAGGCATTTGGGTTTATTTTTTTTGCCCTACGAACAATATTTCTACATTTTTTATCTGCGTTGTCGGTTACTGAGCAAGTGTTAATCACAAAAACATCTGGATTTTCTTCAAAGTCCACACGCGCAAAACCACCCTTTTCGAAATTTTGTGCAATTCCAGAGGTTTCTGAAAAATTAAGTTTACACCCGAGTGTGTAAAAAGCAACTTTTTTGTACTGATTCATTCAGTTGCAAAATTAGGCATTTGTTTTGAGTCAAAAACAATGAAGACTATTTATGCCACTAATTCTTCCATGATAAAGCAACAAAATAGAACAACATTGAAAGAATAAAACAACTAAAAGTTATAAAAAAATGATAAAGTTTAGGTGTAAAACGATTTTAGGGAAGGAAAAAGCGTTATTTTTGAAGCAATTATTTTTACAAAAAGAACAATGGCCGATATCCAAAAATTACAGGCAATTACATCTCAAGTTAGAAGAGACATTATTAGAATGGTTAATGCAGTAAATTCTGGTCATCCAGGAGGATCCTTGGGCTGTGCTGAATTATTTGTCGCTCTTTATAATGAAGTAATGGATTACGATCCTGCTAATTTTAAGATGGATGGAAAAAATGAAGATATGTTCTTTTTATCTCAAGGTCATATTTCACCTGTTTGGTATAGTGTTTTGGCACATTCAGGACATTTTCCTCCGAATGAGTTAGCTACATTTAGGAAATTGAATTCTCGATTACAAGGTCACCCAACTACACATGAAGGATTACCTGGCATAAGAATTGCATCTGGCTCGTTAGGTCAAGGGTTGTCTGTTGCTATTGGTGCTGCACAAGCCAAAAAATTAAACGATGATCACAAAACGGTATATTGTTTAATGGGAGATGGCGAACAACAAGAAGGTCAAGTTTGGGAGGCTTTGATGTACGCGCCTCACAATAAAATTGACAACTTGATCGCTATTGTAGATTATAACAACGCTCAAATTGATGGAGCAGTTGATGATGTTCTTTCGCTTGGAAACCTAAAAAGTAAATATGAATCCTTTGGTTGGGATGTGTTAGAAATGAACGGTAACGATTTTGAAGAAGTTCTTGCCGTATTAGCTCAAGCTAAATCAGCTTTAGGAAATCAGAAGCCAATCATGATTATAATGACCACAATTATGGGGAATGGTGTTGATTTTATGATGGGAACAAATGGTTGGCACGGTAAAGCTCCAAGCGACGAACAAACAACTGTTGCGTTAGCACAGAATCCAGAAACATTGGGCGACTATTAAAAAGCGCATGTTTAAGTTTCTTCTCTTTTTATTACTTTTTATGTTTTCATTGAGCAATTTTGCTCAAAAAGAAACGGAAACAACAAGAATTTTGTTCATTTTCGATGCCTCTAAATCCATGTTTGGACACTTTGGAGGAAAACCAAAAATTGATATTGCTCAACGCCTGTTAAGTGAAGCTGTTGATAGTTTGAAAAACATGCCAAACGTAGAGCTTGCTTTAAGAGTTTATGGAAATAGAAGCCCCATAACACCTGGAAATCAGGATTGTGAAGATACTCATCTAGAAGTTCCTTTTGGTCCAGAAAACGTACCTCAAATTAAAACGGTATTAAAAACAACTTATCCAAAAGGAACCACACCTATAGCTCGCTCTTTAGAGGCCACAATTAATGATTTTACACCGTGTTCGAATTGCAGAAATGTGGTTGTTTTGATAACTGATGGAATTGAAGCGTGTGATGGAGACCCATGTGCTATAGCTCGTGCAATGCGAAAAAACAAAATTTTTCTAAAGCCTTTTGTTATTGGTTTAGGAGTTTTAGAGGAATATAAGAAGCATTTTTATTGTATTGGTAATTTTTATGATGCTAAAGATGAAAACTCTTTTAAAACTGTTCTTGGACTTGTACTTGAGGAAGCGTTGAATTCTACATCTGTCCAAGTAGATTTACTAAATGTAGATGGTGAATCAAAAGAAACAAATGTGAATATGACCCTCTATGAAGCGCATACAGGAAAAGTGAAATATAATTTTTATCATACGATGAATTACAAGGGTATTCCTGATACCTTATCTATCGACCCATCCATTAAGTATAATATTCAAGTTCATACTCTTCCAGAGGTTTGGAAGGAGAATGTAGAACTCATAGCAGGACAACATAATATAATACCGATTGAGACTCCTCAAGGGAGTATCGAGTTGAAACTTTCCGAGGGAAGGATGCGCGAATTAAAGTTTATGGTACGTGAGGAAGGGGAGTGTGAAGTAGTAAACGTCCAGAGTTTTAAGGACAAAGTGAACTATATTGTTGGAACGTATGATGTGGAAATACTAACCTTACCAAGGATAAAAATGACAGTGGATGTGGAGCAAAGTAAAAACGTTCTTCTTCAAATTCCCGCTCCTGGTATAGTTAGTTTTAAAAATCCTGGAAAAGGATTTGGAAGTATTTATCAAAAGGTAGAGGGTAAAATGAACTTGTTGTATTCCTTTCTTCCAGACGCAGTAACCAAAACAGTAGAATTACAACCTGGTAAATACCTATATGTATTCCGAGGTGAAAACCGCCAGAGAGCTTTTTATACTGTTGAAAAAGATTTCACAATTATCTCGGGAAAATCAACTATTGTCCAATTATAAAAGGTATTTTTGTTACATAATTTAAGCATTTAAAACTCATGAAAACGTTTGAAATTACTGGAAAAAAAGACACACGTTCTGGATTTGGAGCTGGACTTTTAGAAGCAGGAAAAAACGATGAAAATGTCGTGGCATTATGTGCCGATTTAGTTGGTTCGTTGAAAATGCAAGATTTCATCAATGAATTTCCTGATCGCTTTTTTCAAACGGGTATTGCTGAGGCGAATATGATAGGGATGTCAGCAGGTCTTACGATAGGTGGTAAGGTGCCTTTTGCTGGGACTTTTGCCAATTTCGCTACAGGAAGAGTTTATGATCAAATTAGACAAACTGTTGCCTATTCAGGTAAAAATGTTAAAATAGCGGCCTCTCATGCTGGATTAACCCTTGGTGAGGATGGCGCTACGCATCAGATTTTGGAAGACATTGGGTTAATGAAAATGTTACCGGGTATGGTAGTGATAAACCCCTGTGATTACAATCAAACCAAAGCAGCAACTATTGCGGTTGCAAAACATAAAGGCCCTGTATATTTGCGATTTGGACGTCCGTCTGTGCCAATTTTCACTCCAGAGAATCAGGAATTCGAAATTGGAAAAGCAATTCATTTAAATGAGGGGACAGATGTGACTATTGTTGCAACAGGTCATTTGGTTTGGAAAGCGATTGAAGCTGGTCACGAATTAGCAAAAGAAGGTATCTCGGTAGATTTAATTAATATCCATACTATCAAACCATTAGATTCTGAGGCGATACTTAAATCTGTAGCGAAAACAGGTGCAATAGTTACCTGTGAGGAACATAATATTCATGGCGGGTTGGGAGAGAGTGTTGCTCAAGTTTTGGCTACCAATAATCCAACTCCTCAAGAATTTGTTGCGGTTAAAGATAGTTTTGGTGAATCCGGTACTCCAGATCAACTTATGGATAAGTATGGGTTAGGAACAGTTGATGTAGTGAACGCAGTTAAGAAAGTTATTGCTAGAAAGTAGTCGGGTTTATTTGCTTGTTTACTTCTTTAAGTAGTAATAAGTATGATGCACAAAAGGAACATTATTCAATCGCAATGTACCAAGGGATTTTAAAAAAACCCTCATAAACACATACATGAATGTTTTGATTCGGCGAGGTAATTTCGAATAAAATTTTATTCACATTGATATTATTATTGTCTTGAAAAGGGCCCCAGGGTGATAACTTAAACTTGTATGTAGTAAGTTTTGTGCCTTGGTCTTTTCTTTTACTAAGCACTTTTGCTTCATAAACTTTAGGAGGAGAATTATCCAAAGTGCAATTAATTGTTTTTATGGTTCCTATCCCGTGAACGAAAAAGAACAAGCCTATATATAGAACAACAATTAAATCTTTCTTTGCTTTGAGCTCAAGGTTACGAGTAATCATTAATATAATTGATGTTAAAATTCCACTATATATGAATGCGATTAAATAAATCTCATTTGAGTAGAGTAAATCATAATCAAAATATGATCGTAAACAGATTGCAGCACAGCAGTATGCTAAACCGTTAAAAACAGAAGGGAATGCACTTTGGTCATCTCTGTCATGTATTTTTAAAAGTCCTCTAAAATATACAATACATGCTATAATTAATATTGGTATCAAAATGCATATCCAAGTCACTAAATTGTAGAGGAGAGGATTGAAAATATACCAGGCTGCAATTAATCCAGATCCCCAATTTAAAATTTTAGCAGTTTTTTTAGCAGAATTTAAGCGTAACTCACGCTCAGCTTCTGTTTTTCCAAATTTATGATTTGAAACAATATCCCCCTCTTCAAGTTCAATAGCTAGATCATTAAGATTTGCAAAGTTTGATATTAGAAATTCACCTAATTCCTTTCTTTTTTCAATAGAGGACTTTATAATTACTCGTTTTTTACTTTCGTCTTTGGGAATGATAATTGTTTGTAATTCAGAAACGAAGAAACCTTTTATATCATCAAAATCCAGTGAACGATTAATTAAGGTAGATCGTTGGATAATTTTATCTTCGGTTAGTATAATTTTCCCTTTAAAAACATCCATTATATTTATTAAACTGTAACCAATCATGAATAAAGAGACTGGACCAATCATTAAAATGATGTAAAATTTGGAATCCTCAATAAAAAATGGCCATGCGAACAGGAAAAGGATACAAATTGCAACGAATGGAGCGAAAATTATGGTAATAATTCTCCAAAATTTACTTATTCTATATTCTTTCGTGTTGTTCAAATAAGATGATTATTAAAAATATTTTTATGAAATCATTGATATTAAATCAGATTAATCAAAATCAAACCATGATATGGTTAGTAAATAAATTATTTGAACATTGAAGATAGTATATGAATCACGTTTGAATAACACCTGGATTAAATCCTTTTTCAATGGGAGCATGGTTAGCAGCTTCAATTCCCATTGAAATAACTTTTCTTGTCTCAATAGGGTCAATTATAGCATCCACCCATAAACGTGCAGCTGCATATTCAGGTGTTGTTTGCTCGTCATACTTAGCAGTGATTTTTGCTAACATTTCTTGTTGTTCTTCTTTAGAAACCTTTTCTCCTTTCGCTTTTTTAGCTCCTACTTGAATTTGAAGTAAAACTTTTGCTGCTTGCGAACCTCCCATAACTGCAATTTTTGCAGTTGGCCATGCCACTATTAAGCGTGGGTCAAATGCTTTTCCGCACATGGCATAATTTCCAGCCCCGTAGGAATTGCCAATCACCACACTGAATTTAGGGACAACACTATTACTCATGGCATTTACCATTTTTGCTCCATCTTTAATAATACCTGCATGCTCTGATCTTGAACCAACCATAAAACCTGTAACATCATGGAAGAATACCAATGGAATCTTTTTTTGATTGCAACTCATAATGAATCGAGCAGCCTTGTCGGCAGAATCATTATAAATCACACCTCCAAAATGCATCTCGCCCTTCTTGGTTTTGACTACTTTGCGTTGGTTCATAACAATCCCAACACTCCAGCCATCAATTCTGGCATATCCACAAATGATAGATTTACCAAATCCAGCTTTATACTCAGTGAATTTTGAGTCATCAATTAAACGTTTGAGAATATCTTTTGAATCATATGGTTTTGCCCGATCAAAAGGAAGTAATCCATATATTTCTTTGGATTCATATTTAGGCTCAACAGGAGCAACTCTGGAAAAACCTGCCGTTTGTGGTTCTCCGAATTTTTCTACAAGCTCCCGAATTGTGGAAAGGCATTCATCATCCGTTTCACATTCATAATCAGTTACACCAGATATTTCGCAATGTGTAACAGATCCACCTAATGTCTCATTATCTATTTCTTCACCAATAGCAGCTTTAACCAAATAGGACCCTGCGAGAAAAATCGTACCTGTTTTTTTAACAATAAGCGCCTCGTCACTCATTATAGGAAGGTAAGCACCTCCTGCAACACAGCTTCCCATAACAGCCGCAATTTGGGGGATTCCCATTGAACTCATAATAGCATTGTTCCTAAAGATTCTTCCAAAATGCTCTTTATCAGGGAAAATTTCATCCTGCAGCGGAAGATAAACTCCTGCAGAGTCTACCAAATAAATGATTGGGATTTTATTTTCTATCGCAATCTCCTGTGCTCTTAGGTTCTTTTTACCCGTAATTGGAAACCATGCGCCCGCTTTAACGGTGGCGTCATTTGCAACAACAATTACCTGCCTGTTTGTTATGTATCCAATCATTACTACTACACCGCCACTTGGACAACCTTTATGTTCTTGATACATATTATATCCTGCAAATGCACCAATTTCTTGTTTAGGTTTGTTAGGATCAAGTAATTGCTCAATACGCTCTCGTGCTGTTAACTTACCTTTTGAATGATGTTTTTCAATCTTTTTTGCACCACCACCTTGCTGGATTTCATGAAGTTTTCTGTTTAGGTCAGAAACCAACATTTTCATTTTGTCTTCGTTTTTATTGAATTCTAAATCCATTGGTTGTGGTTTTGTATTTGTATGGATATTATGGTCTTTAGGTTTCGTATTATATTTCATAAGGGACTCTGTTTAATATACTTTTGGCGAGCGTGATTTCATCGGTATACTCAATTTGCTCTCCAAATGATATTCCTCGTGCAATTGTGGTAATCTTTACAGGTAAATCTTTCAGTTTTTTGTAAAGAAAAAAGTTCGTTGTATCACCTTCCATTGTTATTCTTAAGGCCAAAAGCACTTCTTTAATTTCTGGGGTTTCTTTAATTCGATTCACTAAAGACTCTATATTTAAATCGCTGGGTCCAATTCCATCCATTGGTGAAATCACACCACCTAAAACATGATATTTTCCATTAAATTGATGCGTGTTTTCAATGGCTAAAACATCACGAATATCCTCAACTACACAAATAAATTCATTACTTCGTGAAGAAGAGGAACATATACTGCATATCGGTTCATCAGTTAAATTATGACATATTTCGCATTCTGAAATTTTATTTTTCAGTTCAGAAAGTGTTTTTCCAAAACCTTCCAAAAAATCCTCATCTTGCTTAATGAGTTGTAGCGCATACCGTTGAGCTGTTTTTTTTCCTACACCAGGAAGAGCATTAAAATAATCGGCTAATTCGTTTATGAATTTTAATGATTTAGAATTATCCATTAAAAGGAGATTATTTTTTCTTTGATGAATTGGTTGTATAACGCATTAAGAGGGAGGCCCATTATGTTGTAATAACACCCATCAATTTTTCGAATTCTTGATTGTCCAATCCACTCTTGAATTCCATATGCTCCCGCTTTATCTAAAGGTGAAAATGTATCAATATAAAACTTAGCTTCTTGTTCGGATATGGGTTCGAAATATACCTTTGATGTATTACTAAAGGAAATTCGTTTATTATGAAACAGTAAACAAACGCCAGTAACAACATCATGTGCTTTGTTGCTTAATTTTAAGATCATCTGAAGTGCATCCGATTCATCAGTAGGTTTGCCAAGGATTTTATTGCTTTCAACCACTACTGTATCAGAGGTTATAACCACAGCGTTTTCATCTATAAAATTTGAAAATGAGTGGCTTTTTAATTTTGCCAAATACTCTGGAACGTCATAAGGAGACAAATCTAAAGGGTATGTTTCATCAATCTCAAATACTTGTTGGTCAAACTTTACACCAAGTTTAGTAAGTAACTCTTTGCGTCTTGGTGATGCACTCCCAAGGATAACTTTTTTGTGTTGAATCATCGCTAGATACTTAATAGATAAATCAAGGGACTTAAAACCCCAGCTAACATTATTAATTTACATTTATTGCTATGTGTTTGATAATCGCTATGAGATTCTGCTCTTGAAATTGACCGAATAATTCCAATTAAAAGGAAAATAAAAATGATAGAGTAAAGCGAGTATGAAGTTCTTCCAATATTCAATAATGGAATCCAAAAATAAAGTGCAAATAGTATGCTCCCTATAAGTACAATACATAGGACTTGAATAAGGATTTTAGTCCACTTTTCACCAAGAAGAATAGGGATGGTATTCGCTCCAACTGAAAAATCGCCTTTATAATCCTGCATGTCTTTAATAATTTCTCTAATTAAGGAAATAATGAACCCAAAAACACCAAGTCCCAACGAAAAATAGAAAAGTACTTTTAATGGTCCGCCCCAAATACTTTTGTAAGTCATTACTAAAACATTCCCATAGGATTCAATATATCCTAAACTTTCAAAAAAGAAATAAGTCATCGGAACAACTGCAGAAGCAAGAGCAACGATTACATTACCAATTAGAAAAGTGTTTTTAACATAACTTGAATAAATCCATAAAAGGGCAGCAATCATTACATGGAGAATAGCGAGTCGGTAATTTCCTGCTAAACTTCCGGTATAAGCGGCAAGTAAAACACCAGAACCATTAAGAAAGATATAAAGGTTATTAGCCGCATTTAACGAGATGGTTTTACCTACAATTACTTTCTTGGGTTTATTAATTTCATCTGCTTTTAAATCATGAACATCATTAATTACATACCCCGCTGCTGCTATAATCATTACGGAGAGAGATAAAAGAAGTGTTTCCCATAAGTTCATCGTAGCATGGCTTTCGGGGAAAAGATGTGTGATAGCCGGTTCAAAAATGGCGTATTTACTACAAAATATTGTTGCTCCAGCAATAAGAAGATTTTTCCAGCGAAATAGATTAAGAAGACTACTTACCATACTTTTGCCTCATCATTTACATTCGGATTAAACCATTTATCCTGAGCACGTAAAACTTTTTCTATTAAATCTCGCACGCATCCCTTACCACCATTAATGGGAGAAATGTATTGGGAAATTGATTTAATCTCTGTTGCCGCGTCATTTGGACAAGCAGGAAGTCCTATTTTACTCATTATTTCATAGTCTGGAATATCATCTCCCATGTAGGCAATTTCATCGTTGCTTAAGTTATAGGTAAGCTTCAGTTCGTCAAATACGTCCCATTTATCACTTGCCCCCATGTAAACATCATGAATACCAAGACCTGTAAATCTTTTTCGTACGATCTCATTTTTCCCTCCAGATATTATGGCAACTTTATACCCTCGTTTAACAGCCAGTTGGAGTGCATAGCCGTCCTTGATGTTCATCGTTCGAGTTTGATCACCTGTGGGTTCTAAAATTACAGTTCCATCGGTTAAAACACCATCTATGTCCAAAATGAACGTAGTGATTTCAGTTAAGTTTTCCGGGTATTTGCTCATTGAATTTTAATCTACTTTGTAATAAATACAGGACAAAACGAATTTACTTTTATTGTAACTCTAAAACCTTAATTACACTAAAAGTAAATAACGCACATTAAGATTTTAATCGCCAATTGGTTTTTAAAATACTTAAGCTTTAAAGTTACTTGAAATAAGGTTAAATAATTAATCATTCAAGTAAAAAATAATTAACTTAAGATCTAAATTTAGATACAATCAGGTTTTATATAGCCTTAAAGCATTTATCATGGAAGGACAAGTACTGGACGCCTCGCAAAAAGCATTATCAATAAATTTAGACAGAACAATTTATGGTACGTTTGCTGAAATTGGTGCAGGTCAAGAAATTGCAAGAAATTTCTTTGTTGTGGGTGGCGCTTCAGGAACGATTGCAAAATCATTGAGTGCCTATGACATGGCCATGAGTGATGCTATTTATGGTGAAAAGCCGGGACGATATGTTTGCAAAGCGCGTTTAGAGCAAATGTTAACCTACGAGTACAATCGCTTAATTAATGAGCTTTCGGAAAAAAAACCTGAAAAAAGATTTTTTGCATTAGCGGATACTGTAGAGGCAATTAATTATGATCGATCCAATAAATCTCATGGTTGGATGGGTGTTCGATTCCAAATTAATCCAGGAGAACAGTTTAATGATGTGATTATTCATATTCGACTTTTGGATAGAGAAAATCTTCAGCAACAGGAAATTTTAGGTCAAATGGGTGTGAATTTGCTTTATGGATGTTATCATTTACATCATTCTCCTGAAAGTATCCTTAAACATATGAATGATGGATTAATACCAGGGAGAATGCAAATTGACATGGTGGAATTCAAGGGCCCTCTTTTTAAAAATGTGGATAATAGATTGCTCAGTTTATGGTTAGTTAAAAACAAAATGGCCGATGCTGTAATGTTTCAACCTGATGGGTCAACAATACACCCAACTGAGGTTTTGTATAAAAAGGAGATTTTAGCGCTTCGTGGAAGATTTCGTCCAGTAACAAAAGTCCATTTAGATATGCTTAAAAACGGGATGAAGCAGTTTGAGAAAGATGATCGAATTAAGGATAAAAAACAAATTACTGTTATTACCGAGTTAACGTTAAAAGATTTGAGTGGGGAAGAGGGTATTGATGAACAAGATTTTTTAGATCGAGTAGATATATTAACCGCTCTAGGTCAGACAGTTTTGGTCTCTAACTTTCAGGAGTACTACAAGTTGGTTCGTTACCTTACTAGATATAATACAGGTGCTCAGCTTGCAATCGTTCTTGGGGCGAATTCATTGATAAATGTGTTCAATGAAAAGTTCTATGAAAATTTGAATGGTAGCTTAATGGAAGCTTTTGGATACCTTTTTCATAAGGATGTTAGGCTTTATTTATACCCTTATCGTTTTGGAGATGAAGTAATCACTTCAGAAAATATGATTATTCCCGAAAAATATGAAGAGCTTTATCAGTTTTTAAAAACGAGTGGGAAAATTGTTGATTATGAAAAGTATGATGCTAAAACATTAGACATTTTCTCCCATAAAGTATTGGAGAAAATAACTGACGGGAATAAAGAGTGGGAAAAAATGGTGCCTCCAATTGTTGCCCGTTTAATAAAGGAAAATAACTTGTTTAATTTTAGAAAAAAGAAATTTTCTAAGTCTAAAATGAGTTTTAGGTAATAATTATAATTTCTTTAATGCGTATATACCTAAATGCTGATTAATAGCGATGTATATAGTTTAGAAGAAAGAGGAAATACAATCCTTTTTCAAAAAATTCTTCCGCCTAATACTATATTCACTAAGTTTTTTTCAATTCTTATTGCTTTAGTTTCTCTGGGAGCATTTTTTCTCGTCAATATTATTTTTGAGTGGGCCTTCATTCTATATGGGGTTATATGCTTGATTATAGCCCTGTGTTATTCATTGAGCATTTTTTTTAGAGATGAAGCACAGGTCAAGCCTTTTCTTGTGTTTGACAAAAAAAAACAAAGGCTAAAAATACATAATGGATTTGATGTGCCTTATGAAAGAATTAGTCTTATGAAAGTTCATGTATGGAAGGATGATGAAGGAGGTAAGTATTGCTCTGTTCGTATTCAGGCCTCAAACGGACCTGCTGTTTTTGATTCTACTTTTTTTTCTAATAAAACTGATTGGAATATGTTCGCAAATGTACTAAAGAGAGAGGTTAATGTGGAGTTTATTAATGAAGTGGATTAGTACTTTTCTCAATGATCTCACTCTTTTAAGATCCTGTCCAATTGTATTATCTTTACTAAATGAAAGTTGTTTTCCTAGGGACACCAGATTTTGCAGTTGCTTCACTAAAAGCCCTTGTTGAAGAAGGGTTTGATATTGTTGGTGTAGTAACAATGCCCGATAAAAAGTCGGGGAGAGGCATGCGTATTCAGCAGTCGGCAGTAAAGCAGTATGCCCTTGAAAAAGGATTGCATATTATGCAGCCTCACAACTTGAAAGACGTAACATTTCAGCAAGAATTAAAAGCTTTAGAAGCGGATTTACAAATAATTGTAGCATTTAGGATGTTACCAGATGCTGTATGGCAAATGCCAAAGCATGGAACTTTTAACTTGCATGGATCCCTGTTGCCAGATTATAGAGGTGCAGCACCAATTAATTGGGCCATAATGAATGGAGAAAAAGAAACAGGTGTAACAACTTTTTTTCTTGAGCATGATATTGATACAGGAGAAATTATCGATAATCGTAAAGTTGAGATTGGTCCAAACGAATCAGCCGGTGTATTACATGATAAACTCATGAATGTAGGAGCAGAATTAGTAGTAAGTACGGCTAAAAAAATAATGGAAGGAACGGTTACTACCCAAAAGCAACACGAAATGCTTAATGGTAGAGAGCCAAAACTAGCCTATAAAATCTTTAAGAATACTTGTGAAATTAATTTTCAAAAAGAGGCAAAAGATGTGCATAACCATATTCGTGGTTTAAGTCCCTATCCTGCCGCTTTTACAAGCTTAAAATTAGGTAATGGTAAAACGATAGGCTTAAAAATATTTAAAGCTGAAATTATAAATGATCAATTGTCTCCAGGTTTAATACAAACGGATGGAAAAAAAGAGTTTATTGTAGGTTGTGGAAAAGGTGCAGTCAAAGTATTGGAAGTACAATTAGCAGGGAAAAAACGAATGCAGATTGATCAGTTTTTACAGGGAATTAATCTCGAAGATGCCCAATTAAAATAATTTTAAAAATATATTTTTATTCTGCGTAAATAAAGACAATCCTTTTTTATCATGAGACTAACCATTATAACCACAATACTTATTGTCCTCATTTCATGTAGTAAAGTCCCTATCTCAGGGCGAAGACAAATGCATTTACTGCCCGAATCTGATTTAATCGGTATGGCAAAACAGCAATATGCTCAATTTATCCGAGCCTCTGATGTTGAAATAGGAACCGAAAATGCAAGGATGGTTGAGCGTGTAGGAAAAAAAATTGCATCGTCAGTGGAGTCCTATATGCATAAACATGGGCATAGTAAGCGGATTAAGGGGTTTCAATGGGAATTTAAGTTGGTTAATGATCCTACTATTAACGCGTGGTGTATGCCAGGAGGAAAGATTTGCGTGTATACTGGTATTCTTAACGTTGCTCAAAATGAAACAGGTTTGGCCGTTGTTATGGGTCACGAAGTTGCTCATGCAATTGCTCGCCATGGAAATGAACGAATGAGCAAGGCCATTGCTGCACAAATGGGAGGAGTTGCTTTAAGCGTGGCTGTAAGTAATAAAGCGGAAGAAACACAACGTTTGTTTAATCAAGCTTATGGATTAGGAAGCGGACTAGGTGGGTTAGCTTTTTCAAGAAAAAATGAATTAGAGTCTGATCAGCTCGGTTTAGTATTCATGCATCTGGCAGGCTATGACGCATCTAAGGCTGTTGATTTTTGGAAAAGAATGGCTGCTCACGGAGCTCAGACGCCTGAATTCTTATCAACACACCCAAGTGATGAGCGAAGAGTGAAAGAAATAGAAGCATTTCTTAAATCTCAGTCCTTTAAACATCATACTAAATGATCAAAATTAATTCTGTTACATTAAGTAATAATATTGAATTAAAATCGTGATTAAGAACATTAGTATGGAAAAATTGACTTTTTGTAAGAAATTAACAGTCTAAATCTTAAAAGTTTACTGTAGAAGTGATTTAATATTTCTATGCTTGTATTACATTCGTAACATGTCCCAATTAACAATAGAAAAGGATATTGAGTATATCAAGAATCAAGTTAATTACTTAGATACTTTTCAACAAAGGATCGCTCAGGCGTTAAAGGAACTTAAAAGCGGTAGTGTTTGGAAGGGATTGTCTTCAGATGAGCCGATTTATTTAGATATTAATCGTTGGTTGAAAAGTTACTCAACCCTCAAAATGCACCTATATCAAAAAGATGTGATTGATAAAGAGCTAAGAGATTCATTAAGTAAATTACCTCAGCTCGTATTTAAAAAACCACTTTCAACGAAAGATTCGCTCAAAGAGAAGGGTGGATTTACTAAATTTTTGTATTCAATTGTTCCACCTTTTAGGACAGGATTCAATAAAAGAAGAGTTAAAGAAATCGAGAAACAACTCTTAGAATACAAAGAGTGGGGTGAAAAATTAAGGAAATTATCATTTCAAATTGAACGTGTTTATACTGACGGGATTTAATTGGAGTCTAAGAAATTAAAAATAGCCTTTTTATCTGTTTTTTATCCATTTAGAGGAGGGATAGCCCAGTTTAATACGGAGCTTTTTAAAGCACTACAACATAAAGCAGAGGTAAAAGCGTTTAATTTCACAACCCAATATCCTAATTTACTATTTCCTGGTAAAACACAGTACGTTAGTGAAACAGATCAAGCTCCTGGTTTTGATGCTCCAAGATATTTAAGTTCAATTAATCCATTAAGCTTCAAAAAAACAACGAATGCTATAAAAAAGTACGCTCCTGATGTGCTGGTAACAGCTTACTGGATGCCATTTTTTGGACCTTCATTAGGAATGGTATGTAAGAAGCTTAAAGGGAAAGCAATTAATGTTTCATTTGTACATAATGCAATTCCACATGAAAGACGATTCGGAGATTCCAAACTCTCTAAATTTTATTTCAAACAGCAGGATGCTTTTGTCACAATGAGTGAAACAGTTAGGAACGATCTTAATATCCTTCTTCCTAATTGCAAAACGATGATGCGCCCTCATCCATTATATGCACAGTTTGGGGAGCCCAAATCAAAACAGGAAATACGAGCGAAATTTGGTATACGAAAAGAGCAAAAGATATTGTTGTTTTTTGGATTTATTAGAAAATATAAAGGGTTAGACCTCCTGTTAAAGGCATTGAAAAACTGTGATGAACATACGGTAGTTTTAATTGCCGGAGAATGTTATGGGGAGTTCGATCAGTATCAAGAAATAATTGATGAATTTGGACTGGAAGATAGAGTTATTAAAATGGTGAAGTATATTCCAGATTCGGAGGTGTCAGAAATTTTTTCTGTTTCAGATATTTGTGTTTTACCCTACAGAACAGCAACGCAGAGTGGAATAGCTTCCATTGCTAAATATTATCAATTACCTATGGTTGTGACTCCTGTTGGTGAATTGCCTAATGAAGTAATTCCAGATAAAACTGGAATTGTTTGTGAGTCTTCAAAACCTATTCATATCGCACAGGGTATTCACAAATCGTTAGATTTACTTGAAGATTTCTCGCTTCAATTAAAAGCAGAGAAAGATGAGCACACCTGGTCAAATTTTGCAGAAGAGTTTATGTTATTTCTAAAATCTTTGGACCAAAATTGATTGGGTTAAACGATAATGTGATGACAAACGTAACGAGTATATTTGCATTCCATGCTTTCAAACACATTCAGACATAGAATTAAAAGTCAACTACACCTTCAATTTGTATTAAAATGGCTTATTGTTGCTGTTTTTGTTGGTTCTTTATCAGGTAGTGCTTCGGCTGTTTTTCTATTAATGTTGGATTGGGCGAAACAAACTCGAGATCAATACAACTGGTTGTTATTCTTTCTCCCATTAGGTGGCGTGTTCGTTGCAGCCGGGTATAAATATTTTGGGGGGTTAGCTTCCAAAGGGAATAACCTTATTATTGAAGAGGTTCAAAATCCATCTCGAGTAATTACCTTTTTAATGGCCCCTCTTGTATTGTTTGGAACCATAATTACACATGTCTTCGGAGGGTCAGCAGGGCGTGAGGGAACAGCTGTTCAAATGGGAGCTACTATTGCGGATCAATTTAATTTCCTGAAAAAATTTTCAGAGGAAGACCGAAAAATTCTCCTTATGTGCGGTATGGCAGCAGGTTTTTCTTCCTTGTTTGGAACCCCACTTGCCGGAACAGTATTTGCACTAGAAATAATTGTTATTGGAAGATTACGTTATGAAGGATTGCTTCCAGTACTATTTTCTGCTTTAATTGCGAATTATGTTTGCGATTTATGGCCTATTCATCACACTCATTATCAAATAGGTGAAGTTCCTTCCTTTAATTTAAAAAATATTGGTTGGGTTTTCTTAGCGAGTATATTTTTTGGTTTCACTGCTATGGGTTTTAGTTCTGGTATGTTCTGGCTATCTCATCAATTTAAGCGCTTTATCGAAAACCCTCTTCTTAGGCCTCTATTTGGAGGGTCTATTGTTGCTCTTTGCATTTATCTGTTAGGATTTAAATATGCAGGATTAGGTATCCCAACTATCGTTGAATCTTTTAATGTTCAGCAAGGATTAGAGGTGTTTGCTGTAAAATTAATCTTAACGGTATTGACCTTAAGCGCAGGTTTTAAAGGGGGTGAAGTAACTCCTTTATTCTTTATAGGAGCTACATTAGGAAGCGCGTTAAGTTTATTTATACCACTGCCTTTAGGGTTGCTTGCGGGGTTAGGTTTCGTAGCTGTTTTTTCTGGTGCGACAAACGCACCAATAGCGTGTAGTTTAATGGGGATTGAGTTATTTGGAGGAGATTCAGCCATTTATATTGTTATTGCTTGTTTTGTAGCGTATTTTTTTAGTGGTCATACCGGAATTTATACCGCACAAATTATAGGTAGCCCAAAACACAACCTGATATCCGAATTAAAAGGCAAGCGATTAGTTGAGTTAATGAAGTGGAAGTAGGGCTTACGAAGTCGAGCAATTAGTTGTAAAAATGGCATTTATAAACACTCTCATTACCAACAGCATCTGTTACAATTAATTTCATCTCGTGTTTTCCTTCAGTAATTACATTATGCTTGAAATGAGTTAGCCGATTTTTTTTATAATCGTACTCTGTAAGAACCCATTTATCATCAATATAGCAGTTATAAGACTTTATACCTGCTAAATTATCAGTGATTTTAAAATCGAATTTAGATTGTTGTGCAATATTTTTTCCTGAATAAACATTTAACGGTTTGATTGTAGGGGCAATCGTGTCATGGTAAATATAAAAATCACCAAAATATTTACTCTTAAAATAATAATAACCAGCGGCATATTTACCCACATGAACTCGTACTTTTCCATCAGAAGTTTTACGGATTGCAATCAACTTGTCTGTTGGGATATCTGAAGGGAAATTACATTTTATATAAATTTCGGCCTTTTTATGAAGAGGTGTATGATCAGTGTGCGCATAATGTATATTACTCCATCTTCTTTTTGGGTGAGGTGATGTACTGTACTTAAAATCAATATCATTATACAAGGCGCTATCAGGTATTTGAATTAAAAATCCTTGAGCACTAAACTCATTTTCATGGTGATATTGCATGTGTTGTGCAAAATTTTCATGAAGAGGCCGTTTAATAAATCCAAGTTGAGGTTTTGTATTTATCTTGAATTTCATTGTAGAGCGATTACCAGCAACATCAGTAACGATATATTCTAATTCATGACTACCGAATTTGTTGAAAATAAGCACACCATTTTGTTCTGAAACATCATAAATACTTAAATGATTATTGGGTTCAATAAATGATTTATGAATCCATTTTTTAGCGGTTTTCTTGTAGTGGTAATCCGTATGAGCATTTAAATAAAGTGATTCCTCAAAAGGAATACGATCCATCTTTTGCTCATAAATAAGTTGGCCATCAATTTTCAGTTTGATATTAAAAATTCCACATCGATTAGATGCTCCGTTAATTTTGTCAAGCGTTTCAATACCAAATCCAATTTTTCCAGAAACTACTGGAGTATTTTGCAATGAATAAAATGATCCGTTTCCTTGAGCTGTGAAGTATTGCGCTTCAGGACGGTGGTTAATGGTAGATTGGTCATCTAAAGGATATATTCTTATTCCTCGAATAATTGGTTTAATGTTGTCTTTAACGGGTAATCCAAATAAAAGTGCATTAAGTGCATGTTCAGAGGCTGTTTCTCTTATTTCAAAATGAAGATGTGGTCCTCCTGATCCTCCAGAGTTACCAGAAAGGGCAATTATTTCGCCTTTCTTCACTGGTATAGCGCCTGAATCAGGATACCAGTCTATCGTATACGATTTGTTATTGTATTGCTCCTTTTTTATAAAATCATCTAGCTTATCAGAGAATTTGTGCAGATGAGCGTAGGTTGTTGTATAACCATTTGGATGATCAATGTAGAGGACTTTACCATATCCGTTGTGTTGAATTTTTATCCTTGAGATATAACCTTCTGCTGAGGCATATACCTTTTTCCCAATGACCCCTTCAGTCTTTATATCTATTCCAGCATGAAAATGATTGGATCTTAATTCGCCAAAATTACCTGCAAGATAAAGAGGGATGTCCAAAGGAGGGCGAAAATATCCTTTAGGGAATTCATTTTGACTTTTTAGAGCAAAAACGAAACAGATTAATATGCAGAACAAACAACTTCTCATCTAAAATAGATTACAAAAATCGGGCAAAACAAGAAAAGGAATCAATTTAAACATCTTAAAGTTAGTAACATGATCTTTTTAATTTGTTAAACTGCTCACTGAAAGTTAAATTTGTTATGGTTACGAAATCTATGGAAGAAAAGAATACTTCATTAATTGTTGACAGTTTACAGTCCAAAGTTGAAAAGCTTATCATTCAACATAAAAAGGCAAAAGAAGACCTCGTTCAATTAAAAGAAGAAAATGCATTCTTAGAGAATAAGTTAACTGAAGCAAAAGCCCAGGTAGTAGATTTAAGCGAGCAGAATAAAGTATTAAAGCTGGCGAAATCACTTTCTGGCAAAAATGGAAAATCAACCGAAATTAAGTTGAAAATCAATGAGTTAATTCGGGAAATTGACAAATGTATAGCGCAAGTAAGTAGTTAGAATGTCCGACGTATCTATAAAGGTTAATATCGCAGGAAAGGAGTATCCTTTGAAGGTAAATGCTTCAGAACAAGAAGATGTCCTTGCCATTGAGCGAGAAATAAAAGAAAATATAGAACAGTTAAGGACGAACTACGGTGTAAATGATAAACAAGATCTTTTAGCCATGTTTTTATTTCAATATATGATGGCAAATAAAACTAAAGAAAAAACCACTTTCACAGAAGGGGATGGGGTACTTCATGAAAAATTAGAAGACCTTGAGGATTTTGTTTCCACATATCTGAAGTCTAGCATTTGATATTTCTCAATCCATTGATTTTTAGTTCTTAATACGGTTTAAGTTAAACTACTTAAACAATTTTATTATGATTGAAATAGTGTATGGATTAGTTGGTGTTGTGGTAGGTTTATTGGGTGGTATCTTCGTTTTGAAAGCGATAACCAATAAGCAAGCCAAGCAAATTCTTGATGCTGCCGAGAAAGACGGGGAGCAAATCAAAAAAGACAAAATTCTTCAAGCGAAAGAAAAATTTGTTCAGTTGAAGTCAGAGCATGAGAAAACGGTAAATAAGCGAAATCAGAAGATGTCGGCGACCGAAAATAAACTCAAGCAAAAAGAAAATAGTCTTAATCAAAAAATGAACGAGTACAATAAAAAAGATAAGGAGGTACAACGTCTGCAAAATAAATTAGAAGAAAAGATTAAGCGAAACGAAAAAAAAGAAGTTGAGTTAGACAGGCAACATCGTCGTCAGGTAGAGCAATTAGAAGCTGTTGCAGGGATAAGTGGCGAAGAAGCGAAAAAGCAGTTAGTGGAAACATTAAAGGCGGAAGCAAAAACTGAAGCGATGTCCCATATTCAAGATACGATAGAGGAAGCAAAAATGAGTGCGAATATGGAGGCAAAGAAAATAGTGATTAAAAGTATACAACGTTGCGCCACTGAAACAGCTATTGAAAATTCAGTATCCATATTTCACATTGAATCTGATGAAATAAAAGGAAGGGTGATTGGTAGGGAAGGACGTAATATTCGAGCACTTGAAGCCGCAACAGGTGTAGAGGTAATAGTTGATGACACACCAGAGGCTATTATCTTATCATGTTTTGATCCTATTCGAAGAGAAATAGCAAGGCTGTCGTTGCATCAATTAGTAAATGATGGCCGAATTCACCCTGCAAGAATTGAAGAGGTAGTTGCAAAAACTAGAAAGAATTTAAATGAAGAAATTTTAGATGTTGGAAAGCGAACAGCCATTGATTTAGGAATTCATGGATTACATCCTGAATTAATTCGAATGGTAGGTCGAATGAAATATCGTTCCTCGTATGGTCAAAACCTGCTTCAACACTCGAGAGAGGTTGCTAATCTTTGTGCAATTATGGCTACTGAACTTGGATTAGATGTAAAAGCTGCTAAAAGAGCAGGGCTACTTCATGATATTGGTAAAGTGCCTGATGATGAGCCAGAATTACCACACGCTATTTTGGGTATGAACTTGGCCAAGAAGTTTAAAGAGAAGACTGATGTATGTAATGCAATTGGAGCTCATCATGATGAAGTTGAAATGACAACAATGATAGCGCCTATTGTACAAGTTTGTGATGCCATATCAGGTGCAAGACCAGGTGCAAGAAGAGAAATATTAGAATCGTATATTAAAAGAATTAAAGAATTAGAAGAATTAGCGCTAGGGTATCCTGGTGTGCTTAAAACATATGCAATACAGGCTGGTAGAGAATTAAGAGTAGTTGTAGAAAGTGAGAAGGTTAGTGACAAGGAGGCTGAAACATTAGCGTTTGATATTTCTCAAAAAATTCAAACAGATATGACCTATCCTGGTCAGGTAAAAGTAACTGTAATACGAGAAGTAAGAGCTGTGGGGATAGCAAAATAATTTTTTTTATGATGGAAAATGAAAATTTGCAAAAAATGTAAAGGGAAAAACCACCCAAGTGCATATCGTTGCAGATATTGTAATACATTGTTTCCTGATGGGCAAAAAATCGTCGCTCAGAGAAGAGAAAAATCAAAAGCTCTTGATGATAAAAAAACAGTTTGGAATGCAGCGGCTGTTCTTTATATTATTGGTGGGGTTTTCTCCCTTATAGGTGTTTTTTTTACTGTTTTTGCAATTTCAAGAGGTTATGGTTTTTTCTTTCATTTACCGTTAACAACTGGAGCAGTTTTCATTGGTTTAGCAATATGGTCTAAACATGAAGAATTCTGGTCCATATTAATAGGTTTTATATTGTACTCTTTGGTTGGACTTCTTCTAGTAATTATAAGTGGTTTCTCTTTTTTTATAATTATTTTCTTTTTATCGTTTGAAATTTATTTATTTCTCGGAGTTTTAAAAATAAAACGAAAACCAAAGCTAACTACGAAAGATATTTTAGACGTTTAAATAAAAAATTAATATCCTGAGCCAATTAAAGGTATTTTTTCATAATCACTACCGTTAATGTCTGATGTTATTCCTCTTTCTTCGAAAACATCAATTCCAAAAAGACCTGAGGAATATTTGATCTCAAGAAAGCCTTTTTTGGTAATTGCGGAGATGTTTTTTAATTGAAACCACCTATGGTCAACCTCTTCAGGGTTTTTATTATTTTCTAGAGTATAAACAACACCGCTGTATGAGCTAGCACGATAGTGCGAGTCTTTACCTCCAAATTTATAATGTTCGGAATGTGTTTCTGTAGATCGGCCTGCAAAATTTAACATAAGTATTAATCCAGTTATGAATACACCTCCGCCGAAAAAGTTTAAAAGAATATAGAAAACAGTTCCTATTTCTGATATTAAGGTTTTACCCTTTTTATTCTTTTTAAATCCTAATGGAAGAGCAACTAAATTAAGAACAATACCAATTAATAAAATCATCTTAGTTATCGTTGATAATTTAATTATGTGGTCAGGAAAAAAATAAACAATCATTAACACGCCAAAAAATAACCCCATCAAAAGGATAGTTAAATAGATATCAAATAATTTGTTTTTATTTGATTGTTTATTTGAAGTTTTTTTTAGTGCATTGTTTGTTCTTTTAACATTCCGTTTTAACGCTTTGTTTGGTGTGTTTTTTCTTACGTTTTGTTTAGTATTTCTTTTTGAAGATGTTTTTATTTGGGTCATTTCTTTTTTTGCCAAATTTAATTCATAATTAGCATATTAATAATAAAAAAGAGATTAAAGTTTTTTTAATTAAGGCAACCCTTAAAAAAAAGCTCGTCTTTTAAGTGTTGTGTAAATACCAATAATTGTTCTTGCTAGTGTTGATTCCCCTTGCTGTCCTCCCTGGTTTTGCAAGGGGTTTCTATTTTAAAAGAATTTCACATATTGTTTGCTTGTTCCTCAATTGCTTCTAAAATCTTTTCACAACATTCATGTGCAGTTTTCTCATCCAATATTAATGGAGGCGAAATTCTTAAACATTTGTCATTAAAAAGGAACCAATCCGTTATTACTCCTTTTTGAACGCATTTTTTGATAACTCCAAAATTGAATTCTTGATCTTTAAACTCAACACAAAGAAAAAAGCCAATTCCCCGAGTTTCAACAATTGATGGGTGTTTAAGTTTTTGTAAAAACACATTGGTCACCTTTTGGACATTCTCAGTTAATTGATTTTTTTGAATTTCTTCTAAACAAGCTAGGCTGGCTGCGCAGCTAACTGCATTTCCGCCAAATGTGGTAATATGACCTAAAACAGGATGGTGTGTAAGTTTATTCATGATCTCTCTTTTCGCAACAAATGCTCCAATTGGCATTCCTCCACCCATTCCTTTTGCTAATGTTATAATATCAGGAACGATGTGGTGGTGTTGAAATCCAAAAAAAGTACCTGTTCTTCCAAAACCTGTTTGAATTTCATCAACAATCATAAGCGCGCCAACTTCGTCGCATCGCTTTCGAACAGCTTCTATGTATCCTTTATGTGGCAAGATAATACCTGCCTCAGCCTGGAAAGCCTCTATTACAATAGCCGCAGTTTCATGAGTGATACGCTCAATATCATTCATATTGTTGTATTCAATAAGCGTTGTTTTAGGTAGAAGAGGGCGGAAATTGTTTTTAAATTCCTCATTACCCATTATACTTAGTGCGCCATGTGAACTTCCGTGGTAAGCGTTTTTACACGAAATGATTTCGGTTCTACCAGTATGTCGTTTTGCTAATTTTAGTGCGCCTTCAATCGCTTCGCTTCCTGAATTCACAAAGTAAACATTATTCAATTCGCTTGGTAATAATTCGCAAATTGCTTTTGCTAACTTATTTTGAGGGTTTTGAATATACTCACCATAAACCATCAAATGCATATATTTCTCACATTGATTTTGAATGGCCTTTACAACTCTTGGGTTACAATGCCCAACATTTGAAACAGAGATCCCTGAAATTAAATCTACGTAACGTTTTCCAGATTGATCAATTAAATATAAGCCTTCCGCTTTTTCTATTTCTAAAGCCATTGGCTCTGGAGATGTTTGGGCAATGTAAGAATAAAACAGTTCTCTTTGTGAAATCATGGTACAAAGGTACTGGAATTCTTTTTTTTATGTGTTTTAGAATAGGAGTAATAAAAAGCCCCGAATAACGGGGCTTAAAAAACTATTGATTATGAATAATTGATTATTCTGTTTCTTCGTTGTCTTTTTTAACTACTTTTTTCTTTGGCTTTAGCACTTTCATAGTAATAGTTGAATTTTTCTCATCATAATCTACCTTAACAGTATCACCTTCAGAAACTTTAGATGTAAGAATTTCTTCTGCAAGAGCATCTTCTAAATACTTTTGAATAGCTCTTTTAAGAGGTCGAGCACCATAGTCTTGATCGTACCCTTTATCCGCAATATAATCCTTAGCCTTGTCCGTTAGCTGAATGTTGAAACCAAGATCATTAATTCTGGCGAATAGTTTTGCCAATTCAATATCGATTATTTTATGGATATCCTCTCTCTTTAATGAATTAAATAAGATAACATCATCAATTCTATTTAAGAATTCTGGAGCAAAAGATTTCTTTAATGCGTTTCTAATAACACCTTTTGCATGCTCATCAGCGGCAGAAGCTTTGGCAGCTGTATTAAATCCTACACCAGTTCCAAAATCCTTAAGTTTTCTTGTTCCAACATTGGATGTCATAATAATCACTGTATTACGGAAATCCACTTTTCTACCCAATGAATCTGTTAAATGACCATCATCAAGTGCTTGAAGTAAAAGGTTGAATACATCTGGGTGAGCTTTTTCAATTTCATCCAACAAAATAATAGAGTAGGGCTTTCTCCGCACTTTTTCTGTTAATTGACCACCTTCCTCATATCCAACATAACCAGGAGGTGCACCAACTAATCTTGAAATTGCGAATTTCTCCATGTATTCACTCATGTCAATTCTGATTAACGCATCTTCACTATCAAACATGAATTTCGCAAGCTCTTTTGTTAATTGAGTTTTCCCAACTCCAGTTGGACCGAGGAAAATAAAAGAACCTATTGGCTTATTAGGATCCTTCAAACCAACTCTATTTCTTTGAATCGCTTTTACAACTTTTTGAATGGCTTCATCCTGACCAATGACTTTACCTTCGAGGTCTTCGGACATTTTTGCCAATCTTCCTTGTTCTTTTTCAGCAACTCTTTTGGTAGGAATACCTGTCATCATTGCAATAACCTCTGCAACATCGTCTTCAGTTACCGTTTCTCGATGATCCTTTATATCCTCTTCCCATTTAGTCTTTGCCGCATCCAATTTTTCATTTAATTGTCTTTCTGTATCTCTTAAGCGAGCGGCTTCTTCATATTTCTGTGATTTTACAACCTGATTCTTCTCCTCCTTAACATTTTCAATATCTTTTTCAATATTAATAATCTCAACAGGTACATTGATATTAGTAATATGAACTCTTGATCCGGCTTCATCAAGGGCATCAAGAGCTTTATCAGGTAAATGACGATCAGTTATAAATCGATTGGTCATTTTTACACAGGCATCAATCGCTTCAGGGGTATACACTACATTATGGTGATCCTCGTATCGTTCTTTGACATTATTAAGAATTTCAACAGTTTCCTCAATAGAGGTAGGTTCAACCAATACTTTTTGAAATCTTCTTTCTAATGCACCGTCCTTTTCGATGTATTGACGGAATTCATCTAAAGTAGTAGCTCCTATACATTGTACCTCTCCTCTTGCCAGAGCAGGCTTAAACATATTGGAGGCATCTAAAGATCCAGAAGCACCACCAGCGCCAATAATCGTATGTATTTCATCAATGAACAAAATTATTTCTGGAGATTTTTCCAATTCGTTCATTACTGCTTTCATCCTTTCTTCAAACTGACCTCTGTATTTGGTGCCAGCAACAAGAGAAGCTAAATCAAGGGTGACAATTCGTTTGCCAAATAAAACTCTTGATACTTTTCTTTGAACAATTCTTAGGGCCAAACCTTCTGCAATAGCCGATTTACCTACACCCGGTTCACCAATAAGTATGGGGTTGTTTTTCTTTCTACGTGAAAGAATTTGAGACACACGCTCAATTTCACCCCCCCTTCCAACTATAGGGTCCAATTTACCATCCATGGCCATTTGCGTCAAATCTCTTCCGAAATTGTCAAGGACAGGAGTTTTACTTTTTGAATCTCCTGGTTTCTTGGATGAATATCCACTTCCACCTTCATTTCCTCCGTTAGAGTCCGTATTTTCATCTCCCTCAGCTGGACCGCCTGGGAATTCTGCCTTTGGGTCAGTTTCTTCTTCAATCATATCCATTTCATTCTTTACAGTTTCGTAATCAACGTTAAATTCTTCAAATACATTGGTTACGACATTATCATCATCTTTTAGTATGCTCAACAATAAGTGTTCCGTTCCTATTAAAGTACTTTTAAATAGTTTCGCTTCCAGATAAGTAATTTTAAGTGCTCTCTCTGCTTGCTTTACTAAAGGGATGTTTCCGCTTTGATTAAAATTATTTGATTTAGGTTTAATTTCGGCCTCAATTGATTTACGAACCTCTTGCAAATTTACTTTGATGGCTTTTAGAATTTTAATCGCATTTCCTTCTCCTTCTCTCAAAATTCCAAGGAATAAATGCTCTACACCAATATAGTCATGACCGAGTCTTAGCGCCTCTTCACGACTGTACGTGATCACATCTTTTACCCTTGGTGAAAATTTAGCTTCCATACACTTATTATTATCTCCTTACTAATCTAATGAAATTATGGTAAAATCAAAGCGAAAAGATAAGTCCTTAACTATAATTACGCGACTATTTTTGGGTTTGTTTTTAAAAAGTATGCTTATTAACATAATTTTGTTGGAAAGTACCGTAAAATTAAGGGTTTAGAAAGATTCTTATTTGTTATTTTAGATGTTTGTTCTTCCGTATTTTTAAGAGCAAAATTTGTAATCTAATAAAAATCTGTAATTCGTTATAAAACATGGCTGAAGGAGAAAGAATAGTAAAAGTCGATATAGGCGAAACAATGAAAGCAGCATACATTGATTATTCAATGTCTGTTATTGTGTCGCGAGCGCTTCCTGATGTAAGAGATGGTTTAAAACCTGTTCACCGTAGGGTGTTGTATGGTATGATGGATTTAGGGGTTTTTTCTAACAGAGCGCATAAAAAATCAGCCAGAATTGTAGGGGAAGTGCTGGGTAAATATCATCCACACGGTGATTCTTCTGTATACGATACAATGGTTCGTATGGCGCAAAGTTGGAGTTTACGTTATCCACTTGTTAATGGTCAGGGGAACTTTGGGTCAGTAGATGGAGATAGTCCTGCGGCTATGCGATATACTGAAGCTAAACTGAATAAAATAGCCGAAGAAACTTTAAGAGATATTGATAAAGATACTGTAGACCATGAATTGAACTTTGATGATACCATCATGGAGCCTACTGTTCTTCCAACGGTTATACCTAACTTACTTTTAAATGGAGCAAGTGGTATTGCAGTTGGTATGGCTACCAATATGGCGCCGCATAACCTCACTGAAGTCGTTGACGGTATCGTGGCATACATCGATAATAAGGATATTGAAATTCCTGAATTGATGACCCATATTAAAGCTCCTGACTTCCCAACGGGTGGGACTATATACGGTTATGAAGGGGTAAAAGATGCTTTTGAAACAGGTAGAGGTAAGGTTGTTATTCGAGCAAAAGCAGAGATTGAGGTTACTAAAACCGGTAAAGAGAGAATCATTGTCACAGAAATTCCTTACCTCGTGAATAAGGCTGAAATGATTAAGAAAACGGCCGATTTAGTAAACGATAAGAAGATTGAAGGGATATCAGATATCAGAGATGAGTCTGATCGAAACGGTATGAGGATTGTGTACGAGATCAAAACGAATGCAATCACGAATGTAGTTTTAAATAAACTTTATAAGTATACTCAGTTACAATCTTCATTTTCAGTAAATAACATTGCTCTTGTAAAGGGTCGCCCAGAGGCTCTGAACTTGAAAGATATGATTGTACACTTCGTTGATCACCGATTAGAAGTGATCGTACGAAGAACAAAGTTTGATTTAAAGAAAGCGGAAGAAAGAGCCCATATTTTAGAGGGGTTAATCATTGCGTCGGATAATATTGATGAAGTAATCGCTTTAATAAGAGGTTCAAAATCCCCAGATGAAGCACGTGAAAAATTGATGGCGCGATTTGAATTGTCTGAGGTGCAATCTCGGGCAATTGTAGAAATGAGGCTTCGTCAATTAACAGGTCTTGAACAAGATAAATTAAGAGCTGAATATGAGGAAATCATGAAAACGATTGAGGACCTTAAAGATATTTTGGCAAATGAATCAAGACGATTTAATATTATCAAAGAAGAGCTTACGGATGTAAAAGATAAATATGGAGATGAGAGAAGATCTCAAATTGACTTTGCCGGAGGTAACTTCAGAATAGAGGATATTATTCCTGACAAAGAGGTTGTTGTTACCATTTCTCATCTTGGATATATCAAGCGTACAGAATTAAGCGAGTATAAAACACAAAACAGAGGAGGTGTTGGATCTAGAGGTTCGGCTACAAGAAATGAAGATTTCCTGGAAAATCTATTTTTCGCCACAAACCATAATTGGTTGCTTGTCTTTACCGAAAAAGGTAAATGTTTTTGGATGAGAGTATTCGATATACCTGAAGGAAACAAAACTGCAAAAGGTAGAGCAATACAAAACCTAATTAACATTGAACGTGACGATAAGGTCATGGCGTATATTAATGTTAAAGATCTCAAAGATGAGGAGTACGTAAAAAATAACTTCATCATCATGTGTACTAAAAACGGGGTAATAAAGAAAACGTCTTTAGAGGCTTATTCTCGTCCTAGAACAAATGGTATAAATGCCATTAATGTGCGTGAGGATGACCAGTTATTAGAGGCTAAACTCACTAATGGAGAAAACGAAATACTTATGGCGTTGAAGTCAGGTAGATGTATTCGTTTCCCTGAAGGAAAGGTAAGGCCTATGGGTAGAACAGCTACAGGGGTTCGTGGAATTACGTTAGGTGGTCCAAAGGACGAAGTTGTAGGGATGATTTGTATAGAAAAGCCTGAAGAAGAAACTGTATTAGTTGTTTCATCAAAAGGGTATGGTAAACGTACTTATTTAAATGACCCTGAAGATGGTGAGCCAGTTTACAGAATTACAAATAGAGGAGGGAAGGGTGTGAAAACGCTTAATATTACTGATAAAACAGGCGAGTTAATTTCTATAAAATCAGTGACCGACGAGCATGATCTTATGATTATTAATAAATCTGGTATCGCGATAAGAATGGTTGTTGAAAATATGCGTGTAATGGGTAGAGCTACTCAAGGTGTTAAATTAATTAACTTGAAAGGAAAAGATCAAATCGCAGCTGTAGCTAAAGTTCCAACCTCTAAAGATGACGAGGAATTATTGGAATCGGAAGATGGTGAAGGTATCGACTTAAATGGAGATGTTCCGCCGCAGACTGATCAAAATGATGAATCAGTAGAATAAGAATTCTAAAATCTTAAAAAAGAAAAAAGCCATTCATTAAGTGAATGGCTTTTTTTTAGAGTTTACAACAATTTACTAGTTTCTGCTTCTGCTGTTGTTCTTTTTTCTTTTGATGTTTCTGTTCGCAGCATTTTGCTTTTGGTGAATAACAGCTCTTTCTTTTCTGGTCACAACACCATCAGCTTTCGCATTTCTTTTTGTTTTACGAATGTCACGTTGTTGACGAGCCAGCTGCTTGGTTTCTTTTTTTGTTAACTCACCAGATTTCGCACCTTTAGCTATTCTTGTTGTTTGATTTTTTTGCCTTTGATTAACTTTTTTAGTTTGAGTTTGTGCGTTTAAAAGTCCTGCTGTTAAGATAAATGCTCCTAGAATAATTAGCTTTTTCATTTTTAAAAATTTTTAAGTTATTTACAACTTTGATGCTATTTAATGAAAAAGGTTTAATACACCTGTGATTTTTTTTCTTAAAAAGAACACAATTAACTGTCAGTCAGCGGGTTAAAAGTGGAATAAATTTTTTAATCGAAAGAAACTTCAGACCAACTTATCGTTTTGATTGGTCTACCCATTAATGATCCGTTCATTTTTCTATCATTTCTAAATTTTTTGACGAATCCTTTCTTTTGGTCGTATGAAATAGAATAATTTCTTTCAATATTAAAAGACATATTATCAAGAAGCAAATCAAGTTCTTTCTTTTTTTCAGTGAACTTGGAACTTGTGGTATCTGGAGCCATTTTCATAAAACCATTAAACATTGTTTTCATCATTGTCTTCATCATTTCTTCAAATTTTTCGGTGTCGAATATTTGTTCAGACCCTAAATTTAAAATCGTTCCATTTTGATCTTTAATCCAACTGTTCGTATGAACTGTTAATGAATCTTTTTTTCCTTTTCCAAAAGGATTTAACTCCGAACGAGTTTGTTTTACAGTGTCTTTTGACCACGATGTGTTATAAGGAATAAGCAACGCTTCCATTTCATTGCTAAACATAGATTGAACAGTACTTTTTGTAAATAATGCTGAAAACGGATTAATTAGTTGCGTGAAAAGAGTGTCATTATTTGATTTCTTATTTAATGCATTTTTTAAATCATTAAATGTAGTGTTCATAACAGCTTTGGCATCTTCCCAATTTATTAGTTCAAATTCCTTTCCATTTTTCGAAACCTTAAAAAATAGATTTAGTTTTTTTTGTACTGTTGGACTATTTCCAATCTTATCCATAGCATGTTTGAATGTATTTAGAAAAAAATCTTTATAAGTGATTTTAATAATGTAATGGTCTTTATTTACTTCCTTCACTAAAAGATTTGCATTGAATTCATTTGATTCAATTTCCCATTTTCCCTCTTTGCGACTTTTTTTTGTTTCGGATTTGATCAAGATGCTTTTTTTTGCTCCTTTTTTCCAATTTGGTTCAAGGTTAACTTCTTGGGAAAAACCCCAAAAAGAACCAAATAAAATGATGATAGTAGCTATTGTATGCTTCATGTTTTTTAGTAGTTGTCAATTTTTAATATACCATTTTCGAGTTTTCCAAACGATTTAACAGTGGTAATCAATTGATCATTAATTTCTAATAAAATTGGTCGATTAAGGTGTTTCATTGTAAATCCTGAGAGGATTCTCTTCGCAAAAGGTGCAAATTGAATAACAGTTGCTGAATCTTCTTGCTTAACTGATAATACTAAACTTCCAATTTCAATTGATTTTTCGAGATCTTTTAAAAATAAGAGCGATGAACGATCTCTTTTCTGCCAAATAAAGGATAAGTTTTCTTCAAGGAGTAATTCCTCCTTGTGCTGCTGAATAAACAACTTGGCTCTCTCTGTTTTTGAGTTAGAAACAATTAGAGCCAAAGAATTATTTTTATTGTAAAGGTCTAAGTTTTTCAGTGTTTTTAAAACAGCTTGCTTTTCACTTTTTTTGGTTTTTAATTCTGCATATCGATCAAAGCACAACAAGGCGCTTTCAGCGGGTGTAAGGGTGAATTTACCATCAAATGATTTTTTCATTCCAGCAGTTTGTTCTGACGAACAGGAAATCAAAATAAAAAACCCGGATAAAAAGAGGATAAAACGCACGAATTTATTTTTTTCGTAAAATTAAACATCCCTTATCAAATAATAAGTGTTAACAAGCAATTAATAGACTACTTGTTAATAATATAATAGATGGTTTAAATTCGAACAAACAATCATTATGCGAAAATTTGTTGTTCGGTTTTGGATTTTCTTTATTTCCTGTATTACTCTTTCATGGGTTTTCTTTTATGGAATAGCCAATTGGGATTTGTTGGGAGAACTACCTAGTACTCAGCAGTTGGAAAACCCCAAATTTTATCAAGCATCTGAAATTTATTCCTCTGACGGTGCTTTAATTGGGACTTACTACACAGAAAATAGAATTAATGTTGAATTTGATGAATTGCCAAATGATTTGGTTTACGCCCTTATTGCTACAGAGGATAAGCGTTATTATACCCATTCAGGAATAGATTTTAGAGGACTTGGAAGAGCTATTCTAGGGGCTGCAATAGGAGGAAAGGGAGGAGGGAGTACAATAACCCAACAATTAGCTAAAATGCTTTTTACTAAAAACCCCAGCCCTAATATTATTGATCGAATAAAGCAAAAATTAAAAGAGTGGGTAATGGCTGTTAGAATAGAGAATTTATATACCAAAGAGGAAATTCTCACCATGTATTTTAACCAATATGATTTTTTACATTCTGCAGTTGGCGTTTACAATGCTTCAAGAGTTTATTTTGGAAAAAACTTAAAAGACCTTTCCACAGAAGAATGCGCTTCGTTAGTGGCCATGTTTAAGAGTCCTGTTTTGTATAGCCCTATAAAGTATCCTGAACGATCCAAAAAAAGAAGGAACACTGTAATGGCTCTTATGAGAAATTCAGGTTATATCACTTCAGAAGCCTTTGAAGAATTAAAGAACAAGCCCTTAAAGGTTGCTAAATTAGATATTTCAGACGGGAATGAATATGCGGCTTATTTTCGAGAGCATATACGCGGTTTCATGAAAAAATGGGCGAAGGAAAATGATTATAACCTCTATACTGATGGCTTAAAAATCTATACCTCCATCGATTCAAAAATGCAGAGAGAGGCTGAAAAAGCAATGACTCAGCATTTAAAGGGTGAGCTTCAGCCTGCTTTTGAGAAAGAATGGCGAAAAAGAAAAAATGGCCCATTCGATTTTCAAACAAATTCCGCTGAAAAAGAGGCTAAGTCCTTGAGGAAAATCCTTTATGATGGTATGCGGAGAAGCAACAGGTATCAATCTGTTTATTATCGCCAAAAACATTTGTTGAATGCATATGACGCGTACAAAAAAGTAAAAATCCCACATGATATGATGGTGGATTCATTAGAGAAATATAAAGGAGCTTTGCATGAAAAAGAGTTTGATTTGAAACTACTTAAGAGAAAGGATACATTAAAATATTATGAAGAGCAATTAATAGATAAATATCAGGAGGAATTTGATGATTTACTTTCTGAATATGAAGGTTATCAAGAAGAAGTCGCTGATTTAAAAGAAGAATTAAAAAAGGAGTATGCTGAATATCAAGAATTGCTTAAGCCTTTTGATGATTCTATGAAAATAGTGTTCAACAAAAAAGTCAAAATGAAATTGTTTTCATGGAAGGATAAACGAACAATTACCAAAGAAATGTCTCCATTAGATTCCATATTCTATCATAAAAAGTTTTTAAGAGGTGGTCTGTTGTCTGTGGACGCTACTACAGGGTATGTGAAAGCGTGGGTAGGTGGAATTAATTATAAACATTTTAAATATGATCATATTCGAGCTAAAAGACAAGTGGGCTCAACCTTCAAGCCGTTTATTTATGCTGCAGCAATTGAGCACGGTATGGACCCATCTACAGTAATCATGAATAAGGAAGTGACCTTTTACAAAGGGGAGTACGGTATTCCTCAATCTTGGACACCACAAAATTCTGGGTCAAAAAATCTAGAATATGAATTAATTACATTAAAAACAGGTTTAGCCAAATCTATAAACTGGGTAGCTGCAGGATTAACTAAAAAGCTAGGAGTATATACCGCAATAGAATTTGCACGAAGGTTTGGATTAGAGGGGAGACTGGAGCCTGTACCCTCAATATGCTTAGGAACAGCTGATGTGTCCTTATGGGAGATGGTTAGCGCATACACTACTTTTCCTAATAAAGGAGAGCGTTTTGAGCCAATTACATTATTGAGAATAGAAGATAAAAACGGAAAAGTACTTTACGAAGCCAAAGCTAAAAAGCATAAAGTAATTAGTGAATCAACGGCGAGTCAAATGATGGAAATTATGGAAGGTAATACGACTAGATTTGAGGATAATGGCAAAACGATTCAAGGAACAGGATATCGCCTTAGAACAGGAAGGAAATATGGGGGGTATCCCAAAAAGGTAAAAATATCAGGAAAAACGGGAACCACTCAAAGTTCTTCAGACGGATGGTATATGGGTATATCCAACAATATCGTTACAGGTGTTTGGGTAGGATGTGAAGATAGAAGCGCTCATTTCCGAAATGGGGCATTGGGTCAAGGTGCTAATATGGCACTTCCAATTTGGGGGTATTATATGAAAAAGTTTGTGGATTAATTGTTTCACTGAGTATAAAAACAAAAGTTCAAAAATTCAATTCAACGGAGAAAGTCATTTCCTTTTTTAAAACAGGGTGTATGAATGTAATTTTTTCCGCATGAAGGTGTAGTCTTTTATCCTTTTTACCATAAAGAATATCGCCAACAATAGGAGTGTTTAATCCTTTTGGGTGTGAAGCATGAACTCTAAGTTGATGGGTTCTTCCTGTTACAGGGTGAAAATACACCAATGATTTTCCATTACTTACATGAATTACTTCATAAACTGTTTTTGCTTTTTTTCCATGTTCATAACACACCATTTGATTTGGACGATTTTCATAATCTACACGAAGAGGAAGGTTGATTTCACCGCTTTTTTGAGGTAATACACCATCTAACAGTGCAATGTATCGTTTTTGAATGGTTCGATTTAAAAATTGTTTTTGAAGATTTTTATGCGCTCTTTTAGTTTTTGCAAAAATCATAATTCCCGAGGTAGCCATGTCTAAGCGATGTAAAAGTTTAGGCGTGAACTCTGTTTTGAATTGCTCAGTTAACCTTAGTTCAACAGAATCTTTTAACTCCTTTCCAGGGACAGACAAAAGCCCAGAAGGCTTACTGATCAGAATAATGTGTTCATCCTGAAAAACAATTTCAACATTCCCCATTGGTTTTGTTTTGTGTAGTAATGGGTTGGAATCAACTTCTAGGCCCTTCAACATGTGCCCCAGGATAGGCTCACATTTACCTTTGCATGCCGGATAAAAATGTTTATGTTTTCTAATGATGGAATTTGGTGAGATTCCCCACCAAAATTCTGCCATTGCAATTGGTTTCAAATGATTTAAATAAGCAAATTGTAAAAGTTTTGGCGCGCAACATTCACCAGCTCCCGAAGGAGGAGTATTTGTTGGTGTATGTTTAAATATATCCCATAATGATTCCCATTCCTGGTTGTAATTTAGGAATTTATACTCACTGAACAATCTTTTTTGTAACGCGTTTGATTTTGATTTTCGTTCTTTTTTTAACTGCAAAATAACTTCCTCATAGGTGAGTATTTTTGATTGAATAAATGCCAGTCTATTTTTCCAATAGCGCTTTAATCGTTTTAATTTAAGCTGTTCTGATTTACTTTGCTCATTAAGTAACTCAAGAAAAGATGGATTAATTTCCTTTTCCTTTTCCTTTTCAGCATTTCTTTTTGCTTTTGAACGTTTTATTGCCTCTTTTTCCTGCGTAAGGATACCTTCAGCATATTTTGTTTGACTTGTAAAAAGAGATACCCACGAGGCATAATCTGGATCATTTTCAAGTTGAGCAACTTTAGTATTTATTTTATTCAATTCCTCTTGACCTTCCAGGAAATAACTATCCTTTGTTAAGCGATCAAAAACTGGCGGTACAAAAGGTTCAACTAAAACGCGTTCTCCCATTTTACCTGAAAATGCAGATAAGTATCCTAACTCACCGGTCTGTTTTTGAACAACAAGTACCCCAAACATTTTCCCAATAGGTGTGAGGTCTGGTCGGTTATCATAAAAGTTATGTTCCCAGTTACTTTCTTCAATATGAACTTCAAGCTCTTTTACTGCAATTAAACTAAGTTCATGCGGTTCGTAAAAAAATGGATAGGTGAATTTTTCAGGTAAGGGAATAGTGGATACGTCGGTTTGAAAAGGTTGAAAACACGTAACAGGATTGAATGGCATTTGATTTTTTCCTTTCAAAGGTAATATCTCAAAGAAATACGGAGGGAATCCGATGTCTTACTTTTAAAACTATTTATTGGGGAATTTTTGGTTTAATTCATGCCCCATTTTATTCTTTTTTGTTTCTAAATAGAATTCATTGTATTCGTTAGACTCGATTTCAATGGCTACATTTTCTACAACTTCAAGTCCATAACCTATTAAACCGGCTCTTTTTTTAGGATTATTGCTCATTAAGCGCATTTTTTTCACTCCTAAATCTCTTAAAATTTGCGCGCCAACACCATAATCTCGTTCATCCATCTGAAAACCAAGTTCAAGATTTGCCTCTACAGTATCTTTACCCTGCTCTTGAAGTTTGTAGGCTTTTAACTTATTGATTAAACCAATACCACGACCTTCTTGATTCATATACAAAACCACACCCTTACCTTCATTTTCCACCATTTCCATGGCTTTTTCAAGTTGAGGGCCGCAATCACATCGGCAACTACCAAAAATATCACCCGTAACACAAGAGCTGTGAACACGCACCAAGATAGATTCGTTTTCCTCCCATTCGCCTTTAACTAAAGCAAGATGCTCCTGTCCATCAGATTTTTGAGAATATGCTATAAGCTTAAAATCACCCATTTTAGTGGGCATTTTAACATCAATATGTCGTTCAATAGAAGATTCGTTTTTAAGACGATATGAAATTAAATCCTCAATAGATACAATTTTCAAATTAAACTTCTTGGCGATCTTCACTAAATCAGGTAGGCGAGCCATTGTCCCGTCTTCATTCATGATTTCTACAATAACACCCGCTGGCTCAAAACCTGCTAATCGTGCAAAATCAATAGCAGCCTCTGTATGCCCCGCTCTTCTTAACACACCCATGCGCTTGGCCTTAAGAGGGAAAATATGACCAGGCTTACCTAAATCATCGGGCTTGGTAGATGGATCAATTAACGCTTGAATTGTTTTTGCTCTGTCCTGAGCTGAAATACCCGTAGTACACCCATGACCAATTAAGTCAACCGAAACGGTAAATGGAGTTTCATAGGCTGCATTATTAGATTGCACCATTAAATCCAAACCTAGCTCTTCACATCTTGCTTCTACTAATGGTGCACAAATTAAACCGCGACCATGTGTGGCCATAAAGTTTATAATTTCAGGTGTTATGCTTCGGGCAGCACAAAGAAAATCACCTTCGTTTTCTCTGTCTTCATCATCCACAACAATAATTACCTTACCAGCTTTGATATCCTCAATAGCTTCCTCGATGGTATTTAGTTTATAGGACATAACGATAATTTGATACAAAGATACGGAATTAGTGATGAGGAGGGGTAGAGTAAAAGAGAGAATAATAATTATCTCATTTATCTTGATATTTAAAATCCATAAAGTAAAGGCAATCTAATTGGAGGATAGGAATTCCTTTAAATTAAGAATTTACTCAATTTTCTTTGATAACGTTTAGAAAGGAAAGGGAAGCCTTTTTTTATTCTATCTTTTTGAATATCAGAAAGTAGTAGGTTTTTATTAACAGTGTAGTTTAACGATCCTAGGTAAACCCATGCCAAAACTAATTCATTGGAATGAGTGATGTTAATTGACAACTTTTCTCGAGAATACAATTCAGGATATCCTTCATATTCATCCAGAATAGATAAATCATGTTCGTTAATTTCTAGGAGAATACCTTCAACTTCTTCGTGCTTATTTAATCGAATATTTGCATAACCATAGGAAGGATTGAGTTCGTTTTTAACACTAGTTTCAAATTCAAAACCTTTAATAACCGCACTTTTAGGATTTGAGAGCGTTACTCCTAACTCTTGAATAAAGTGTAGATCCATTAAGGAACCATAGGCAAAATACAAGATCATTTTAAAAGAATTAAATTCAAAAACAGTAAAAAACAAAAGCCCCGCAATGCGAGGCTTTTAATTTTTTGTATCACTAACGAATTAGTTGATTGAATCGTTTAATGCTTTTCCAGCTTTAAACTTAACAACATTTTTAGCAGCGATAGTAATTTTTTCTCCTGTAGATGGATTTCTTCCTTCTCTTGCAGGTCTGTTTGATTTAGTAAAAGATCCAAATCCAGGAAGAGCAACTCTACCTTCTCCTTTAACACCAGTTGAAATAGCATCAACTACTGCGTCAAAAGCTTCTCCAGCCTGCTTTTTAGTTAATCCTTCTACGTTAGCAACGATTGCGTCTACAATTTCTGATTTTCCCATTGTAAAAATAATTAAATGATTAATAGTTAATATGATTGAAAATTAGCGTAAAACCTCGATTCTATGTGGTTAATCTAAAAAAAGTAATTAACAATTAGTATGTTACTAAAATGGTCCAGACCTCGATATTCATTGACTGTAGCTAAATTATTTGACGCGTTTTCGAGTTTGAAAAACAAAACAAAGGGTTCTTTTCTTTGTAAGTAATTGTTAATCAGTTAATTGTGTTTTTTGATTTCTCTATTGTTAATGCGTGTTATTGGATGTGTGAATATCCGTGTCAAAATTGAAAAGCATCTTTAATTGAATAAAAAAAAGGAGTCAGCGACCCCTTTATTGTTAATAACTAAAGATTATTATGTTTGAGCAGGTATTGTTTTACATCTAAAATACCAGTTGAACATTAATTTTTTGTCCATATTTCAAGTCCACTTACAGATTTGAACGCATAGTTTACCCCTTTTGATATAAATGATTTTTCGGGAGCTCTAGTTGGAAAGAAGCTAACGCACGATGGGACAGATATATTTCCCCATTTTCGGGATTTGATGGTACTACCATTGGGCGTTAATGCAACTACATGAACATAGGAATCATTATTATTGAATACCAAAACAGGTTTGCCAAAACTATTTACCTGTTCTAATGCGAATTGAATATTGTCTTCTGTAAAGTCACCTACTTTTTCCCATGTGGACAATTCCTCAAGTTTTTGAGGGATTTTATCATAGTCCACATAGTTGCCTCCTTCTTTTAGGTCAGTAATTCCATAATATTCACAAACCGCTTTAGCAATATACTCTTTGCATTGAGCTCTGTTCGTAGAAGAAGATTTACAATCTTGAAATGCTTTTAAATTAAGCTCAAAGGCATTAGGGTTAATCTGATCGTTAGTTTGGTCAGAAGTTGGTGACGTTTTTTGATTTGTTGATTCTTGTGTGTTTTCAAACTCTTTTTTAGAAGAGGATTCAGTACATGCAAATGTTAGCGCAACGACTGAAATGGTGAAGATTAGCTTTTTCATTTGTTCGTTCAATTTATTTTGGTAAAAATAACACGTAGGATGAAACGAAATGCACTTTCTTTATTATTTGATTCGTTAATATTATTAAACGTTAATTTCTCATTGGGATTAACGTATCGATTGTGCGATTTTTAGTGTCTTTGGGTTTCCATTTAGTTGCTTTTACATCTTCTAGATTTCTAACATCTAAATCTCTTTTATAAATCCATGTTTTTTTTGAATAGGTTAAACCATCATAGGTGAAATCAGGAGCATATGTGAATTTTAAACGAGCTAAAGACGGATTGGAAGGTGCAAGGTGATCAAAAACAACCATGTTTAGTTGAGGGTTAAAGGAACAGGACATTGTTACCTTACCACTAAATTCAAAAATAATTCTCGATTTAATTACAAATTTGGGTGGTGACTTTGTTCCGTGATTATTATCATATCGAAGTATTTTGTGTCCAAACGTTGGAACACCTTTATTATTAAATTTTAGCGTTTCAATTATTTTTTTGGTGGATCGATAACCAAAACCATCCCAGCCAATGATTAAATACGATTTATCCTTTTTTTTAGGAGAGGAAACAAGTTCATAGTACACACATCCCCACCAATTTGATGCATCAAGGGTTTTAAGTTCATCATCACCAATTTTGGCTGATTTATTGTGAAGTTCATGAATATAGTTTTCTATAATGGTTGGTCCAAATAGTCCTTTTTGTCTTTTACGTTGAAATTGAGTGAATCCAAAATAATCAAACTCTGAATTCCCAACCCGCACAGTCCAAGTGTAAATACGGAAATGGTTTCTGTTTTCTGTCACCACCGATAGGTTGGGGACACGACTAAAATCATAAAAAATACTTAATGAGTCTTTTAAAATCGATTCAAGTATTCTTTTGTAATTCTCATTAGAATGAATTTTCCCTAAAATAGTAGGAGAATTTAATAAGCTATCAGCAAGAACAACCAATGAATCAACTTTTTGCTCGAAAGTAAATTCAATCTCCTTCTTTTTTCCAAAAGAAAAATGAGTGAATAATAATATGGCTGCAAAAAATAAAAGACGCACGGTGGTAATCCAACGAATGAATACGATATTTAGTGCACAAAATACAAACTAGGACAAAGGATAAGGTAAGTTTATGTTAAATTGTACAAACAAGTTGGTGTTGACAGTGTAATTTATTTTGAATAGGTAGTATCTTTCAAGAAAGATGTAATATGAATAAAGTTTCTCATGTACAGCAGTTACTAAACTCCTTTAAAAATTTAACAGGTAAAAATCTTATTCAAAGATCGTCACCTGAACTTGACTACAAAAAGGTGGAGCATGGAGAGTTTGTTGTTGTTTCTCATAATGGGGCAGAGGATCCAGTGTTGAATTATGGTAATCAGTTTGCGTTATCACTGTGGGAAATGGATTGGCATACTTTTATAAGAACACCCTCCAGGAAAACAGCCGAGCCCGATTTGAGAGAGAAAAGGCAGGAGATGCTTAAAAAAGCAAAAGAGAAAGGTTTTTTTGAGGGGTACGAGGGCATTAGGATATCGTCAAAAGGAAAGCGTTTTCGAATTAAAGATGCAATAATTTGGACTGTTTTTAATGAAGATGGAGAAAAGATTGGTCAGGCAGCCTACTTTGATCAAATTGAATATTTATCTTAGCGCCAAAAAACACAAATTATGAAAAAGATCTTCTTTTATATTGCGGCTGGTTTTGTAGCACTGTCTAGCTGTAAATCGCCTGAGAATTTAAATGCAGCAGCGTGTTGTGATAATATATATCAAGTAAAACTTGATTCATTATCCAATTTTGATCAAACCTCATATGCATTGGCATATACTGTTGCGTCTGATATGAAGAAAAATGGAATTGACTCCTTGAGTATTGAATATTTCAAACTTGCTTTTCAGGATATTTTCATTGGAGACACAAATAGATTAGGAGAAGAAGAGGTACGAGCAAAAATGATTGCTTTAGGTGATAGTATGCGTCAAGTAGCACAGGAAAAGAAAATGGCAGAGTTTCTTCCAAACAAAATCGAAGGTGAGAAGTTCTTTGCTTCCTTAAAAGGTAACGATAGTGTGAAATTTACTCCTTCTGGACTTGCTTATAAAATTACCCGACAAGGATCAGATGTTAAACCAGGTCCTCAGGATAAGGTAACAGCTCACTATGAAGGGAAATTAATAAATGGATCAATATTTGATAGCTCGTACCCAAGAGGTAATCCAGTAGAATTCCCATTAAATAGAGTAATTAAAGGGTGGACTGAAGGATTGCAATTACTTGGAGAAGGTGGAGCGATAGAGCTATATATTCCTTATGAGTTAGGATATGGAGAAAATGGATCAGGAGAAAAAATACCTCCTTATTCAACATTGATTTTCAAAGTAGAATTAATTAGTGTGGCTGGTGCTCACGATGGTCATAATCATGCACCAGGAGAACATCATTAAATTTTTAAATGGAATTTGAAAAAGCGAAAACAGATAGTTTTCGCTTTTTTTTTGGATTAAACCTTTTCGAAAACAGTGCATCAAAAAGGAAACTTAAAACAAAAAAGATGAAAACTACAATTAAAGCCTTTGGCGCCGCAGTTCTGATGTTATCTATAACAGCTTGCGAAAAAGAAATGAAAAACGATGATATTCAGTCTTATGATGATGTGATTGATACACAGTTAGAGCAGAGAGATTTTGAAATAGAAGACGAAATTGGAGGTGAAGTCTGCTCAAGTTATGAATTTGTCCAATATTTTCCTGAAGGAGTAGAAGTGATTGATACATCAGAGGATTATCCAAAAAGTATACTAATTGATTACGGTACTGGAGTAGTTGATCAATACGGAAGAGTGAAGTCGGGTCAAATAATCATAGAAATTTCAGCAGACATGAAAGCAAAGGGAGCTTTAAAAACCATTACAACTGAAAACTTTAAAATAAATGATCGATTTGTTGAGGCAGAAAGGAGGGTCGAAAACCTTGGTAAAAATACGGATGGCAATATAGAATTTTCTGTTACTGGTAATCGATCGATAAGTTCAGAATTAATTCTTCGAACAAAAACATATTCAAGAGTTAAGGAGTGGATAGCAGGTTCTGAAACATGCGATCGTTCGGATGATGAATTTTTGATTTTGGGCAGTTCTGAAATTAAAACCAATAACAGAACCATATCAACAGAAATTATAACACCAATACACCGAGCAATTGGGGGATGTATATATCCAATTTCAGGAGAGGTTCAGATTACGCGTAAAAATGGACGAATTAGTGTGCTGGATTTTGGATCAGGAGACTGCGATGCGGAAGCTGAACTAACCCTTCATAATGGAGAAGTGCGAAATGTAGATTTACATAAACGACAATGCAGAAGATAGAAAAAAAGGATTCGGTTAACGAGTCCTTTTAATTGTTTAGAAACTATAAGAGGCTTTCTGCGTAGAGAATTCAACCAACATTTAAGAGTTTGAGGGTATTGTTATTACTTATGGTTTGTTCAACCAGTCTTTTAGCGCAAAAGGCAATACTATCGGATTACAAAGATCCAAAAGCACAAGGAACTCTTTTGCTCCAAATACGAGATGATACCACAAGATATGTTTGTGAAAATTTAAATGTAAATAATGGTTCAATAGAGCTTTGTGATAATAACCCCTTTATTAATTATGAATATTTTATTCATAGAGACAGTATTCAAAAAGACTGGCTTAACAATGTGTTGAGGGTTTACGATTATTTTATAACCATTAAAAAGCCTGAAGAAGATTTAACCTGGTTGAATCAAGAAAAAAAATTAAGTGTAGCCTACAAAGAAGATTTCACCAGTAATGATCAAATAACAGGTGTTACCTATAAACATCATGAAGCAAGGCGAAGTATTATTTATTATACATTAATAAATCCTGCTTCCAAAGAATTTACGGATCCTTCAAAATATCAATTTCAATATGATTGGGAGGAAAATATTACGGGGCGTTTTGAGTCTTTTTACACGAATGGAATCAAGAAATTCAAGCATAAATATGAAATCCATCGGATAATGGTGTTTGATAAAGGTATTGGAGGGTTGAAAAAGTCAAGTGTAGACGCACAAATAACAGGAACTATTCAAGAGTATTATTCTAATGGAAAAAAGAAAACATTGGTAACCTATCAACAAGGGATGCTTACACAAAAAAAAGAATCAGACTCCGAAAGTCAACTTCAGCAAAGCACTCGAACAGGAGAAAGAATAACTTACAGAGAAACAGGAAGGTTGTTTTCTAAACAAGGGTTCAATCTTAAAGGATTACATGGTAGAGCAGAGTATTACGGACCAAAAGGAACAGCAGTAATTAAAGTGGAAAACTATAAAGATGGTGTGTTAAATGGAAAGTTCACAGAATATTATCTGGATGGAAAAGTGAAAACGAAAGGGGAGTATAAAGAAGGTAAAAAAATAGGGGCGTGGGTGAGTTATGGAGAAAATGGTAAAAAGATATCTTCAGAAAAGTTTAACTAATCGTTTTTGAAGAAAAAATTTCTCCAAGAGTGTCATATAATTCAGGATGCTTTTTTTTCATCATTTCAGGATGTTCAAAAAAGTATTCGGTAACTACTGCAAAAAACTCAGCATCATTTGTAAGTGCATACGAATTAATTTTTGCCTTTCTATTTTTAATTTCTTTTGATTTGGATCGGATTAATTCTAGCCAAGGTCCAATTTGTGCATCATCCAGTAATACCATTGGTACTCCATCAATTTTGCCGTCTTGTTTATCAACAATATGTGCAAATTCATGCACACCCACATTTTTTCTGTCTGTATAGTTGGAATACCCATGCATTAATGCCGTTTTTGCTAAAATCATTCTGCCTTCCATGGGGCCTTCTCCAACTAAACCATTAATGTAAGATCCTTTATATCGTCCACCTCCTGGAATAGCTTTAGGGTAAATAATGACCTCATGTAAAAAACTATACTCCCAATCAGGGAAACGAAAAATTGGAATAATTGCACTCACACCAACCAAAAGGCGTTCTTGAATGGTAACCTTTAAACCACCGTAACCAACAATTCGAGTGGTATTTAAAAAACGAAGAACTCTTCTTTCGAACTCTTCTTTTTCTTCCGGTGAAAGTTTCTGATAAAAGCGAACATTTTGATCAAGGTAATTTTTCCAGCTTTGAGGCATCAGTTTTCTGTATGACCTTTTTAATTTATTTCTCCTTAATGCAACGAAAAAAATAAGACAAGCAGAAAAAGCAACTATCGAATAAAACATAATTAAAATTAATCAATTACATTTAATTTCCTTCCAATTTCAATAAAGGATCGAATCGCATGTTCAAGTTGTTCCTTGGTATGTTTTGCAGATATTTGAACTCTAATTCTCGCCTTTTCTTTAGGCACTACAGGGTAACTAAAACTTATTACATATATTCCCTTATCGAGGAGGAGGTCAGCAAATTCAGCGGCAACTTTCGCATCATATAGCATAACAGGAACAATGGGATGTGTCCCGTTTGGAATAGAAAAGCCAGCATCACTCATTGCGGCTCTAAAATAGTTTGTTTTTAATTCAAGAGATTTAATAACGTCAGTATTCGTGGCAATCAAATTAATCACCTCAATAGTTGTTGCTGCAATTACAGGCGCTAAAGAATTGGAAAACAAATAGGGTCTCGATTTTTGTCGTAACAATTCAATAATTTCCTTGTTCGCTACAATAAATCCACCACTTGCACCGCCTAAAGCTTTACCGAATGTACCTGTAAGAATATCAACCTTTCCCATTACCGAACAATGTTCAATAGAACCTTTGCCATGTTTTCCAATGAATCCCGTAGCATGAGAATCGTCAACCATCACCAATGCTCCATATTTATCAGCTAAATCACAAACAGCATTTAAGTTTGCAATAATACCATCCATGGAAAATACACCATCAGTAGCAATTAAAATTCTTCTAGATCCTTGAGCCTCGATTAATTTCTTTTCAAGATCATTCATATTATTATTTTGGTATCGAAGTCTCTTTGCCTTACAAAGTCTAATTCCATCAATAATTGAAGCATGATTTAATTCGTCCGATATGATGGTGTCTTCATTGCTCATTAATGGTTCAAACAATCCACCGTTAGCATCAAATGCAGCGGCGAACAGAATGGCATCCTCAAATCCTAAAAACGTGGAGATTTTTTCTTCAAGTGCTTTGTGAATCGATTGCGTCCCACATATAAATCGTACGGAAGATAGCCCGTATCCCCACATATCCAATGCTTCATGAGCCTTGCGAATCACGAAAGGATCATTAGATAAGCCCAGGTAATTATTCGCACATAAATTGATCACTTCCTGATTTGCAGAAACGATATTAGATGCCTGCTGAGAAGTGATGATTCGTTCTTTTTTATACAATCCCGCCGCTCGGAGTTGATTAATTTCTTCTTGAATTTGTTGTTGAATTTTTTTCATTAGGCGGTATTGCTATTAGTATAAGTTGTTGCTTTTAGGGTTGAAATGACAGTTTCAACAATTTCACTTAGTCCAAATTGAGGCTTCCAGCCCCAATGCAATCTTGCTTCATTATCCTTGATGTAAAAAGGCCATGAGTCAGCAATCTCCTGACGGTGATCTTTAAAGTAAGTGATTCTAAAATCAGGAATATGTTTTTTAATTTCTTGAGACAATTGAAAAGGACTAAATGATAAACCGCCAATATTATAACTTGTTCTTATTTGCACTAGTTTTTTCGGTGCCTTCATTAGTTCTATTGTCGCTCGAATTGCATCATCAATGTATATCATTGGAAGCGTAGTAGGTGCAGATAGAAAACAATCATAACAACCCTCATCAAGAGCGTGGTGGAAAATTTCTACCGCATAATCTGTAGTTCCGCCTCCTGCGTTATTTTCGGGACCAATAATTCCAGGGTATCTTAATGAGCGAATATCCAAGCCATATTTAGTATGGTAATAATTACATAGGTTTTCACCCGCAAGTTTATTAATGCCATACATCGTTTTTGGCGTACAAATAGAGGATTGATAAACAATACCATCATCAAAAGGACCAGCAAAAACAGCGATGGAGCTTGGGTAAAAGACTTTATTAATATTATAATCTTTTGCAATATTTAACACATTTAATAATCCATTCATATTAACATCCCATGCAAGTTGGTTATTAATCTCGCCTTTGCTGGAAAGAATTGCCGCCATGTGATAAATCTGTGTGACTCGATGCTTCACCACAACATTGGCAATTTCAGCGTAGTTGGTCACATCCAAACGTTCAAAGTTTGGGAGGTCAAATTTATTTTCGGCAATATCTGATGCTATAATTTTACAATTCCCCTTATGGTTTAAAAAATCATAAAGCTTTGTGCCTACCTGTCCATTACAACCTGTAATTAAAATTCTTTTCTTCATGACAAAACTTTACATTTAAAGAACTTACCTAAACCACATTGGATAAGCGTTAGTTTAATTACGGGAAGAGTATACGAATAGTTTTATTAAACATTTGACCTTAACCTACGTAACAGAGCTATGAAAAAAAGTTTGTCGGAGATTCTTAATATTGAACATCCAATTATTGTCGCGCCCATGTTTTTAGTGTCCAATGTTGAAATGGTCGTTCAGTCCTGTAACGAAGGCGCTACATCGGCGATTCCAGCTTTAAATTATAGATCAGAAGATGAACTTAGGATAGCAATAAGAGCAATAAAAAAAAGAACGTCAAAACCATTCGGGATTAACTTAATTGTCAATAAGTCGAATCCAAAATATAAAGGACAATTAAAGGTATTAATGGAGGAGAAAATCGCCTACATTATTACCTCTTTAGGCAACCCAAAAGAAGTAATCGAGAAATGTAAGCCTTTAGGAATAAAAGTATTTTGTGATGTTGTGGATTTAAATTATGCATTGAAAGTACAAGAGTTAGGGGCTGATGCGGTAATTGCTGTAAATAACAAGGCAGGGGGGCATTGCGGGCCCACAAGTCAAGCAATGCTTTTAAAAGAATTATCTAAAAATATAAACATTCCGATAATATCAGCAGGAGGAGTCACTAAAAAATCAGACGTAGATGATGCTTTAGCCCAAGGCGCCTGTGGAGTATCCGTAGGAACTATATTTTTAGCTTCTGAAGAAGCTCCAATATCAAAAGAGTATAAGCAGGCTCTAATTGATTATGGTGAGAAAGACATCGTACTATCCACAAAAATTTCGGGTTCACACCTAACCGTTATCAATACAGATTATGTGAAAAAAGTAGGAACAAAAGCCAGTTGGTGGGAGTCATTATTACTTAAAAACAAATGGCTAAAAAAATATGTAAAATTAATTATGGCAGTCAGGGGGATGAACCAAGTAAAAAATGCAGCAAAAAAGCCAACATATAAAACTGTATGGTGCGCAGGTCCGGCCATTGAAGATATCAAATCGATACAACCTTTAAAAGAAATCTTAAAAGGTTTGGTTTAATGATTATGGCTTTGCGATCGGGTAGAAGTTGAAAACAAAGTCTGAAGCCGTTCGATCATCCAGATTGATTACTGCCAAAACCAATTTATCGCCAGAGATTATTCCATCCATTTTTACTTTACCGAAATCATTCTTAGCTTTTACTCGGATATTGCAAGAAGACGGGTTTATAAAGTATTTCCCTCGCATTAATTTATCTCCCAGTTCCTTTGCAATATATGTTGCGGCCTTTTTAATGTTATTCATAGAACTCGTTGTAACCGCAGTGTCATTTTCATAAAAGCGAAGATAAATGTTTGTTTCTTTATCCAATGAGGCATAATAAACCCCATTTTTTTTAATGCTGCAGGAATCTGAATACGTATTGGATTGACTCCATACAGAGCAAGAAACAATAACAAGGAGTATAAATAAAGTTCTTTTTTTCATCAGTCGTATTACGAATACAATTCATTGAAGTTTCAACGCCGATTACGATTTCATCGTATCAAAAAGTCGAATTTCAAAATTACCTTTAGCCTTAAGCCGCCAAAAATATTTTTCTAAGATAAGTAAACTATATAAGTAAATGAATATGAAGGTTGAATAGCTTTTTATTTTGGATTCAATCAGGTTCCGTTGAATTGTTCAGCCAGAGGAATTATTACTAAATGTTTTTATTTATTCGTAAATTTCTAATAATGAAAACCACTTCAATGAATATCACAGAACTGGCGCAGGTACTCTGGAACTATCACCAGGTAATCATAAAATCATCATCGGTGGATGTTATTATAGGCGTGGGGAGTTATGATATACAAACAGCACTTCATTGCGCTGAATTATACTACAAAAAAGTCGCAGATACTATTGTTTTTACTGGAGGATTAGGGGATCCAAGCGTAAGGCAATGGGGTAAGCCAGATGCAGAAGCCTTTACCGATAAAGCAATTGAGTTAGGGGTTCCATGGGACGCTATTCATCTAGAAACAAAATCAACATCATTAAATAAGCAAATAGAAAATGCACTGCAGTTTGTTAAACCAATTTCTTCAGCTATGCTTGTTGCTCAACCCAATGCGTTGCGAAATGCCTTAGCTACTGCAGAAATTACTGCCCCAGATATCAAGTGGTTTAGTTCGTGTATAGACCGGGAATTGACCGAACCTGTAGCCTTTAATCATACTTTTGAAGATTTAATTCACGAAATGGTAGGAGATATTCAAAAACTGATAGAGTACTCAAAAATAGAGGCACTAACCAATCAAGAAATCCCTAAAAAAGTACTCAGTGCGTATCAAGAACTAATAAAAAAAGGGTTTACGAAACATTGCGTATAGAGAAACATTCCATTACACGGAATCCCTAACGAAACGAGTTAGTGCACAAAATAAAAAATGGAAAATGCCATTAAAAAGATTATTCCACCTATACTCAATCCTTTTTTCCATTTTGGAGGCTCAAAATCCGTTCCAACATACTTCCGTTGAACCAAAATAAAATTAAGAATTGCAATAACAGGAGCAACTATAAATGAAAGCGCTGTAGTAAAATCCACCAATGATTTAAATCCTTTGGATTTTGTTTCAGGATTAAGCACATCAGTGTATAGTAAAATCCCAAATGCCACACTAGCTAAAACAATTAATGTCCCGTTGTAAAATAGTTTAGAATTTTCGGAATCTTTATGGAGGTCCTTGAGTATACTGTCGCCATGTGCTTGATCCATTGATGAGTTAACTTCGTTTTTTACAGGCTTTAATAAATCAATAATACGCGCCACTGAACGTGAATATCCATCAAAAACAGCAATGGCTGTTCCAAACATAATGGAAAATGCAGCCGGTGCAATAATCCAATAACTCCAGCCTCCAAGAGCAGATGTGTACATATCTACTACGCTTGCAGCAAAAAGACCTGGGCTTTTGGGTAGAGATTCTCCCGTGCCGTACATTAAATACGCTCCAAGTGTAACGAAAAACAGAGCTAAAATGGCAGAGGCTAAGTAACCGAAATTAAAGTCAAACATAGTCTCCTTTAGAGTTGGGTGATAACCTGTTTGTTTAATTCGAGCTACAGTCCATAATGAATTCCATGAAGATAAATCCAAGGCGGTTGGCATCCAACCCATTAATGGAATAATAAAAGCAACAGGTAAGGTGTCTTCAAAATTTATTATTCTAAATGTAACATCACCTTTCGCACCATTTAATAAAGCAAAAACAAAAGCAAGGATAGTAGAAACTAATAAGACAGCACCAATAATTTTAATCATACTATCCAATAACTTGTATTTACCGGCAAACAATATACCAACACAAACCAACAAGATGAGCAAAGAGGAAAAGAGATAAGGTGAAGGAACACCTAAATTCATCATTTTAGGTGTAATAGCAAATAAATTATCCATGAAGCCACCCGTTACAACCGTAACAACAGCACAAACAAAAAAAATCGTAGCGATTGTAATTATTAAGTACAGCCATAAAACACCTTTTCCAAGCTTTTTATATCCATCAATAATTGAGGTGCCAGTAGCGTTTGCATATCGAGAGGCAAACTCAAAAAATGGATACTTAAATAGATTAGCCAGAAGAATTACCCAAACCAAGTCAAAACCATAAATAGCTCCAGCTCGCGTACTTTGAACCAAATGCGACACACCAATGCAGGTAGAGGCAAAAAGAATTCCTGGCCCAAGAGTTTTAAGTAAAGATTTATTGATCATGGATGTGATTTTGAGCAAATATAACCGAAACTCATGAAAGTAAAACACCTCAAAAAGATTCACTAATGGAATGATTTTTTAGGATATACACACGCATAGCTGAATGATTAATTGAATTTGGCACACCAATTGATAAATCATAAAAAAAAGGTTATGAAGGTTTTAGGTATCATATTAGGTTGTACCCCACTGTTTATGTTTTCACAAAAAAATCAGCTAGGGAAGCTAGAATTAAGTATGTTTAATAACAAGGAAGTTGTTGTGTCGGTTGACGGTCATCAATACGATGCATGTTCAAAATTCCAATTGAATAATGTCGAATCGGGAGAACATTCGATTAAGGTTTATCAAACTAAAAAGTACATTAATCCAATAAATCATAAAGTAAGTAAGCGACTAGTACCTGTTTTTTCAGGAGAGGTATTTGTGTCTGATAGCAAGTGCACATCGTGTGTTATAAACGAATATCACCAAAATGAAGTAAGAATTCAGCGTTAATTTTTAGAGTTCGCTTAAATTAAACGTTTGATTTAGTTTAACACCACGCTCATCTTGAATTACAGAGCAACACTGATGATACGCATCATGTTCAAAAAAAAGTTGAATATCTTCATTAATGGCGCGTTGAAGAAAAAGCTCTTTTTCCTCCATAGTGCGCAAAGGTCGAATATCATAACTCGGCAAATAAGGAATTTTTAAATGTCCAACCGATGGGATTAAATCCGCTGTAAAGGCAATCTTTTTATTTTTAAAAGTAACGATAGGAATCATTTGAGCCTCAGTATGCCCATTTACTGTTAGGATTTCAATGTGTTCACCCAATTCGTTCCCCGATTTTATAAAATTCAAATGGCCCAATTCTTTGATAGGTAAAATATTTTCACTTAAAAAAGATGCCTTCTCACGAGGATTTGGATTAATTGCCCAGTCCCAATGCTGTTGATTAGACCAGTACCGAGCATTGGGAAATGTTAGCGTAAATTTTCCATTCGCTCTTTTTACAGCACCACCAACATGATCAAAATGAAGGTGAGTAATGAGCACATCTGTAATGTCGTTACAATGAAAGCCAAGTTTAGCTAAAGATTTCTCCAGCGACGCATCACCATTTAAATGAAAATGACTGAAAAACTTTTCGTTTTGTTTGTCACCAATCCCTGAATCAATAAGGATTAGCCGATCCCCGTCTTCAACAAGTAAACATCGCATTGCCCAATTACACATGTTATTGGAATCAGCAGGATTAGTTTTATGCCATATCGATTTTGGAACCACACCAAACATCGCTCCACCATCTAATTTAAAATTGCCAGTTTCAACAGGGTAAACGTTCATAAACTTTTGGGTTTAGTATAAATATAAAAACACCTTCCCTTTAAATTTGAATAATACAAAAAAGGTTACAAACATGAGAATTCATTTAATCGCAATAGGAGGGAGTGCTATGCATAACATGGCTATCGCCTTGCACAAAAAGGGCTATAAGGTGACAGGGAGCGATGATGAAATATTTGAGCCGTCTAAAGGAAGGTTAGCTCATTATGGTTTATTACCTGAAAAAATGGGTTGGGATGAATCTAATGTGACAACAGAAATCGATGTTATTATCCTTGGGATGCATGCGCGAAAAGACAATCCCGAATTATTGAAAGGACAAGCATTAGGATTGAAAATTTATTCCTATCCCGAATACATTTACGAACAAACAAAAGATAAAACTCGAATTGTTATTGGTGGCTCACATGGAAAAACAAGCATAACTGCTATGACGTTGCATGTATTGCAGAAAGCAGGTAAAAACGTGGATTACATGGTGGGAGCGCAATTAGATGGTTTTGACACCATGGTAAAACTAACCCAAGATGCAGATTATGTTGTATTGGAAGGCGATGAATACCTAAGTTCTCCAATTGATTTAAGGCCAAAATTTCATTTGTATCATCCTCATATTGCTGTTATTAGTGGAATAGCATGGGATCATATCAATGTATTTCCAACATTTGAAAATTACGTGGAGCAGTTTCAAATCTTCGTCAATAAAATTGAACGCAATGGAACATTAATTTACTACAAGGACGATTCCCAGATAGCAAAAATTGGTAATTCTTTTTCTGGGCGTCAAATGCCTTATAGTAGTCATCCAAATAAAACAATTAATGGGACAACCTTTCTTGTAGATGATAATAAAGAGTACCCTTTACTCATCTTTGGTGATCACAACCTTCAAAATTTGAATGCCGCACTAAAAATCTGTACTTCGATTGGAATTCCAAAATCGGTGTTTTACACCCATATTCAAACCTTTAAAGGCGCCTCAAAGCGATTAGAACTTGTAGCAAAAAATCAATCCTGTAATATTTACAAGGATTTTGCACACTCACCATCAAAACTTAAAGCAACATCAAATGCCGTTAAAAAGCAGTTTGATCAACGCAAATTAATTGCCTGTATGGAGCTACATACATTTAGTAGTTTAAATGCAGAATTTCTCCAGGAGTATGCCAATACCATGGATTGCCCAGATGAAGCTTATGTCTATTTTAATCCAGCAACCATAGCCCATAAGAAGCTCGATCCAATATCAGAAGTTCAAGTGCTTAACTTCTTTAATAGGAGCGACTTAAAGGTTTTTACTGATTCAAAAACTTTAATCAATGAGTTAAAGTCGAAATCATGGCTGGACACCAATCTTCTTTTTATGAGCAGCGGCAATTTTGATGGGGTTGATTTTGATGCCTTAGCGGAGGAGTTATTACAATCATAATTCTATTTATGATCAAAAATGTTCTTTTAAAAGGAACGAATTTTTTGAATGAAGTTGAAAATCCTCAATTCGCTGTTAATAAATTCTTGGCACAGTATTGTATTATCTTGTAACGAACGCTTATTTTTCCGTTATCTCAAATAAACTCGCTATGAAGATTTTCATGTCCATATTATTCAGCTCATTCTTTATCGGTCTTGTTGCTCAAAACAATCAAGAAATCAATCAATCCAATTCCAAAGGAGAAAAACATGGAAGATGGGTAAAAAAGCATGCAAACGGTAATATTAAGTATGAAGGCCAGTTTGAAAATGGTGTCCCAGTTGGAGAATTTAAACGCTACAATGAGAAGGGAAAGTTAATATCTACCCTTCTTTATACTGATAGTGGTTCAAAAGCTGCAGCACATTTATATGATATGGGAAAAACCATGGCAACCGGAATGTACCTCAATCAAAAAAAAGATGGTCTTTGGAAATTTTATGATAAAAACGAAATGTTGCTTTTAGAAGAGGAATACAAAGAAGGCGTGAAAGACGGAGTGTCAAAAGAATATCACTCTAATGGTTCTCTGCATGTTGAACAAATCTATAAAAACGGAACGCTAACAGGCGTTTTTAAAGAATATTATGTAAATGGTCAGCTTAAAATAAAGAAGACATTTATTGATGGTAATCCCGATGGAATATTTATGTTTTTTCATGACAATGGAGTGCCAAAAGTTATGGGGAGATACAATAGAGGAATTAAAAACGGAACATGGAAGTACAAAACAAGAATGAATAAAGTGGTTAAAACAGAGGAGTACGAAGGAGGGAATATGACGTATACATCAGAGGAACTGATTACTTATTGGAATGACTCTCTTGAAATCATTCGCTCTCGAGAAAAATATGATAAAGACGGGAGAAGTTACTTTAAAGCCTATCATCCAAATGGAAAACTACACCGCGAGGGGTATTTTTGGAAGGGGGCAAAAGACAGCACTTGGAATTATTATACATTCGAAGGAAGATTAGACACTGTTCGGAACTTTCATCACGGTAAACGTCAAGGAGCATGGACATTTAAATACCCAAATGGAAAGGTAAAAGTAGAGGAGGGGTGGTATTTGGACCGTAGAGAAGGAGAATATTATGAGTTTTATCCCAATGGAAAAACACGTGTAAAAGGAAACTACACAAAAGGCAATAAGTCAGGAGAGTGGTCGTTTTATGATGAACAAGGTCAGTTAATAGAAACCAAAGACTTTGATAAGGAATAAACCTATGAACAAATCGTTTCGTGTATTAACCATCGTTACCATTGCTTTAATCACGGTATGCTGTAAAAAAGAGCCAGAAACCCCTGTTGAATTACTAAATCCATTGGATTATTACCCCTTAAAAGTGGGGTCCTATCACATTTATAATGTGGATTCTATTTCCTACAATGACTTTACAGACCCTGTAACGATAGATTCTGTTTCCTATCAAGTTAAAGAAGAGTTAACAGACACGTTTTATGATTTGGAAGCTAATTTATGTTATCGAATTACCCGATCAAAAAGAGCTTTAGATGATTCATTAATAAATACAAATAACGGGTGGAAGGTCTCCGACGTGTGGTGGGTGAGAAGGAATAATGGAAATATTGAGCGAGTAGAAGAAAACAACATTTATGTATCGCTCATGCATCCTATAGCTGAAGGGAAGGAGTGGGATGGAAACGCATTTAATTATATAAGTAGTTGGGACTTTACCTATGAGAATGTTGGCAAGGTTTACGATGAGTACGATGAAACGCTGATTGTTAATCAAAAGTTTTTTACCGATGATAAATACTTCTATCAAAATTACAAAGAGGTCTATGCAAAAGGAATAGGTTTAATCAGTAGAACCAGAATTGATACTGAATCTCAAAAGCAGCAAGTGTTGAGTCAGCCAGAGAAAGGGTTTAAATTTTATCAAGTTCTTGATTCATACTTCATACCTGAATAATGCGTAGTAGGCTTACCAGTTGCTTTTTCTTCTTACTCAGTCTCCTGTCTTTCGCTCAAACAGAATATCATTTTTTAGTAAAATTTAATCGAAAAAGCGAAGCCCATAACCTGAATTCTCCTGAAGAATACTTGAGTGAAAAAACGATACTAAGAAGAGCTGAATATGGTTTTGAAATTGATTCGACAGATCTGCCGCTTGAAGTGGCATTTCTAGATTCATTGCAAACACTTAATTTATCCATTGAATGTCGATCTAAATGGAACAATTGCGTGGTGGTTTCCACCCCCGATTCAAGTATTCGTGAAATCATACTATCTTGGGATTTTGTAAACACCATTGAATCTATAGGTTACAATACAACCAATAAAAGAAATGAGGATAAACTAGATTACGGAGAGTCAAGGGATCAAAATCAGCTTTTAAACCTTTTGAGCGGTCATACGCGAGGGTATACCGGTAAAAATATTGATATCGCTATCATCGACGCAGGATTTACAAACCTGAACAACTTATCCATTGCAGACAGCATGTTTACCTCAGATCGACTCTTATCTACCTATGATTTTGTAGATGATACTGTTTTCACATATACCAAACATGGACATGGCACACTTGTGTCATCTGTATTATTAAGCAATCAACCTGGTGTATATGTTGGTGCAGCGCCACATGCTAATTATCATTTACTTATATCAGAAGATATTGCACAGGAAAATAAAATTGAAGAATACCACCTTATCGAAGCAATAGAATATTGTGACAGTGCAGGAGTTGATGTCATTAACATCTCGTTGGGATATAATACATTTAATAGCTCTGCCTATTCACACAATAAAAATGAATTTACAGGAGACTCAACTGTATTAAATAAAACCTGTAATCGCGCGTGGTCACTCGGGAATTTTATTGTGAGCAGTGCAGGGAATGAAGGAACTTCCTCTTGGGGTGTTTTAACCGCTCCTTCTAACGCTGACAGCGTGTTTTGTGTGGGAGCGATAGATTTAGCCCTAGCGCCAGCTTCATTTTCTAGCAAGGGTAACCCAACTGTGAATCAAACTCAAAAGCCTAATGTAGTAGCGCTTGGAAAAGGAGTATCGGTAGTGCAAACAGATGGAGTAGTAGTTCAGAGCAACGGGACATCCTTTTCAAGCCCTCAAATCGCCGGTTTTGTGGCTTGTTTAATGGAGGCGTTCCCTCAAGCAAAAAATTGGGAAATTAAAAAAGCTCTAGAAATCAGTTCCAATCAATATCATCACCCAGATTCCATTATGGGGTATGGTTATCCTGATTTCGAAAAATCATTTCAGTATTTGAATGCAAAAGAAAAGTCTTTGAATAATGGGGCAATCATGCTTTTTCCAAATCCAAGTACAGGAACTGTTGTTCTCTTTAGTCAGGAAATGATTTTATCCCTCACCATAACCGATCTCCATGGAAAAATAATTCATGAGCAAGAAGTGAATGCTAATTTTGATTTGATCAATCTTGAAGAATTGAGGGCTGGGAAGTATATAGTCAGTTTTAAAATGAATGAAGCAATAACGCATCAAAAACTCATTATTAAATAGGGAATAAGCCTTTGGTATTACTTTTGCTTTTTCAAAATAAGATCACCAAAATTGACTTTTGTAACCAAATTTAAAAATCACGTATAAGAGTAATATTTTATACACAAAGTGACAAGGTCATTTTATTAAAACAAGCCAAATGAAAAAAGTAGTTCTATCATTATCAATCATAACTGCTGCACTAACAATACACGCGCAATGTGGATCTGTCGATAAAGGAATAAGGTTACTAAGGACAAATGATATTGCTGGTGCGCAGAAAAACTTTGAGGCAGCAGGCGTGGAAATAAAGCAAGCCGAAAATGATAAAAAACCTTTAGAAGATAAATGCTATGCCAAGTACTATTATGGTTCAGGGAGTTCAATACTAAACAACTTCCAAAACAACAAACCGAAAGAATTGGCTGATCGTGTAAGTATGTTGGATAAAGCACAAGAGTTTTTTGAAAAGTTTTTTGCTTTAAACTACCAAGATAAACAATACAATGTAATGGCAGTTACGGAATTAGAAGCCATTGCAAATAATCAAAAAAACATTGCGGTGGATTATTACAGTAAAAAAGATTATTCAACCTCTCTTAAATTATTAGAACAGTGCATAAGCAACAAAGCAAAATTAGGTGTGAATCATTTAGATCTGCATGCCTATCAAAGTGCAAGTATTGTTGCAAATGCGTTGGGAGAATATGATAAAGCCATTGAGTATAATGATGTATTAATCAAAAACCCACAATTAAAAATTGCAAATAAAGTAAACAATCAGGAAGTTAACCTGGTTAAAAAGTCTGAATACTTAAACAATGCAGGAGATGTTGAAAAAGCATTGGCTGTTCTTGATTCAGCAGAAAAAGTATTTCCAACAAGTCTTCCCATTAAAAAGAAAAAGCTTCAAATTTATACAGAAGTTAACGATGATGATTCAGCACTTAATCTTTTAGTAGAACTCACGAAAACAGTTACTGATGATGTACGCTATTACGTGATTATGGGAAGAATCTATAATAATAAAGGATTCACTAAAGAAAGTTACGACGCATACACTAAAGCACTTCAAATCGATGATAAAAACAAGTTAGCCATTTTTGGATTAGGAGCTTATTACATCAACCGTTCTAATGAATACGTAAATAGCTTAAATGGAGTTGGGAATTCAGCTTCAGATCAAGCCGCAAAATCAGGAACATTGGAAGAACAAAACAAAAATTTCGATAAAGCCATTTTTTACTTTAATCAATACCTTGAGTTAGAGCCTGGTGATCGAAGCGCTTTGAATGCCTTAAAAAAGATATACAAAGCCAAAGGCGATGAAGGAAAAGTAGAAGAAATCAATAAAAAATTATTAGGAGAATAGAAGCAAATAATGCAGAAAGAGTAAATTTGCGCCTCAATCGAGGCGCTTTTTTATGTTTGATACGTTCATAACATTTCTTAACACCATAAAGTCTTATAAGGTGTTTCTCTCAATTGTATTGATACTTTCTGTAATTGGTGCATGCATTAATGAGTTGCACTATAAACCCGTATATTCTGCAAAATTTGAAGTAGCACCTCATTTTGAATTTGCTTATGATCTTGGAGAACAATTAAAGCAACTTGCCAAAAATGTGAACATCAGTGATTCCATTGAAAGATATAAACGAACTGGATTAACAATTCCAAATAATGGACTTTTTAATTGTTCTGTGACTAAAATAAAAGCACCAGCAGAAGGCAATTTTAAACACATCAAGTTGCGATTCAATATCGAAACTCATCATACTTCTCAAAAGCAACTTCTATTAATAGATTCTTTTCTTGTGAAATTTTGTGATGATTTCATATTCGATCCAAAAAGAAAATATAAAGGAATGGAAGTCCTTAAAAGTAAGTTAAAAGCCTTTTCCAATGAAGACACCTCACTTATTCGTAATTATTCAAAAACAAAAAATTTTTTCAAAGATGAACTTTCTAAGAAGGGAGTAGAGGTGTCGGATCAAATAATTCATGAAATTATACATGCTCAACTACAAGGCGAATTAAACAATGCACAAACCAACAATTATAATACAACTTTAAATAAGAGTTTAGAACCTAAAAAACGGATATTTTCAGGCATTCAAATCTTTTTAATGATCACATTTTTACCCAGTATTCTTATCACGGCCATACTTCGTGCAAAAGAATATGACAAATAGAGAAGAGGCTTGGTTGTAAAATGTAAATAACGTTAATTTTCACCATTCACATTCCACGTTAATTCAGTTCTCGAATTTTTGTATTATTGCATAACAATTACTTATCATGAAAAAGATCGCCTATCTTATCCCAGTATTACTTCTTTTTATTATAAATGCATGTGAGATTGATAACTCAGGATGTACCGATCCAGACGCTATCAATTTTGATGGCAGTGCAGAAGTAGAAAGTAACAACTGCAAATATGAAGGAAGATTAACTTTGTGGTATGCCGAAGCAAGCACAGATCTATTCTCTGAATATAATATTCATTCACTACGATTTTATGTAAACAATGAGCTCATTGATTCAACATCATCAACCTTGTTCTTTACATCTGCACCTTTATGCGAAGCAGAACTTGCAGTATCTACAACACAAGATTTAGATCAACTCAAAGAAAAAGATTTCACCATAAAAGTAGTGGATGAAGAGGAAGATATCGTGTGGGAATATTCTATAGAGTTCATTGCCAATGCATGTAAAGTATTTGAGCTTAAAGAAAAGGACATGTATCCATACCTGGTTAACTAATACAATTATTTTCTAAAACGTTTTTTTCGTGTTACCCGTGTAGTATTTCTGCGTTAAGGTTGGAAATGAAGAGTATTTTGTTTTAAAAAGTAGCGTTTTAAAACAAACCAGAGCAACCATCAAATGATTGCTTCGTTTTCATTTCAATTGTAATTATATAAACAACCTTAACAATTTTATTATGAGAAAAACTATTTTTTCAATTGCACTAATTTCTGCAGTTGCCCTAATGTCATGTGAAAAAGATGAAACCGAAAAAAACATCGATGAGCCAATAGAAAACTTTGAAAGCTTGGAATCATTTTTTGAAAGTCAGGAAGTTGAGTCTGTTACAAAAACATTCAATGCAGAAGAAGGATTTGAATTCAAAACGGAAAAAGGAACAGTAGTTAAAATTCCCGCCAATGCATTTACAGACAAAAATGGTAAAATCGTATCGGGTGAGGTAGATTTTAAAATTAAAGAAGTATTCTCTACAAGTGATATCATTTTTTCCGAAATCTTCCCGATTTCCAATGGAAACCCATTAAATTCTGGTGGAGAATTTTTCACAGAAGCATTTCAAGGAGGTGCAGCTTTAGATCTTGCAGACGGAAAGGATATAGAGCTTGAAATTCCAGCACAAGCCGAAGATCCAAATATGGAACTATTCTTTGCAGGAGAAGAAGAATTTATGGATTCAGTTGATTGGGGAGATCCAATGGACACTGTTCTTGTTTGGGAGGATGAGCCAAATAACCAAGGTTGGGAGAATGAGCCCTGGGGAAATGGGTTTTACTCAGGTTTCACATTTCAGGATGCAAGTGGAACATATTCTATTAATATCGATCAATTAGGTTGGGGGAATATAGATGCGTTTTTATGGGTAGACTATTTTGATATCACATTTACTTGTACAGGTTTAGAAGGATTAAATGAAAATAATTTAACCGTATATAGTATTTTCAAAGATCAAAATACAGTTTGGCCATGTGGTGAAGGTTGGGGTTCAATTAGTGATAATGTCATCCATGAAACACATTTAGCAGATGTACCAATGAATGTTTTAGCTATTGCTGTAGTAGATGAGCAATTATATTATGGAATACTTGACGTAACGCCTGAAGAAGGAATTGATTATGACATCGTTATGAAGACCACCACTTCCGAAAAATTAGAGGAATTGATTAACGACTTACCCTAAATAATCTGAAGCATTTTAACAAAAAAGGAGCCAAGCGCTCCTTTTTTTGGTAGCTCAAAAGCTATACGGAATTATATTAAAAAATATTGGCCGAACAGTTATGCAAGAGGAATGAACATCTTCATATAATTGGTATCTTAATAAAATCGGCAGTTCGTTTACCATGCAACCCAAACTATTATTTAGAGTCCTTCAATTACTAAAAAACTATTATGACACGGAAACAATCTTCTTCTTTTTCCTCAAGTAAAACTACGCTTATTGTAAGTGCATTATTTTTAGCTTTTTTTATTTTATCATGCAGCAAGGATTTAAGCAGAAATAAAAGAATAAGAGCAAATGGGAAAGCATACTTTAAAAAAAATCCAACAGTTGTTCCCAACATAAACTTTATCATTGAATATCGTGATTCAATTGACTCCACAAATGGAATAATAATAACAAGATCAGGAGAAATAGTTGAATATAAATTTATTCATCCAATTTCAAATATTTTATCACCGGGTACCTATGAGGAAATAATAGAATATTTTGATGATGCTTATTTAAGTGATATGTACCAAACATCGAATTCATCTATTCTAAAAGCGGATTCTATCTCATTAACAATGATGGAGGATTACAGCGCAATAACTGATAGTATTACCTATTGCTATTCTGTGCCCTCAAATCACAGATGTAATCTTTACCAAATACAACATGCCGAAACAAATGAATCGTGTTATCCCATACGGATTTTAGAGGGAAAGTATGAAAACAATTGGTACGTGCCAACAGCGCAACCAGCTGAAATATTAAGTCTTCTAAATTCTACATTATCTGAAAGTGGTGGGTTGGATTTAATCTATTGGGAGCATTACGGATTTTAATTATAAAAACTTCTAAACACAACTCGTGTTAATATATCTAGGAAAAAGGTTTGTGAACTTAACTGAAATTGAGAATGAACCCCCCATATTAGGTCATTTTGGTACTATTAAAATGAGAATAGCGTCAAAAATTCAAATTGAGTTGAGAATGGTATTGAATCCCGCCGATATCTATCGCTCTGTTCGTTACATTAAGGATTGATTTAATACATTTGAAAAATGAAAAAGATACTACTAGGAACATTAGCCCTCGTAATGATTGCAATCTCTGGATGTAAGAAAAAAGATAATAATGATGAATCTACTATAGGGGAGACGAAAACTTGTAATGAAATCGATTTTACCTGGAACGATGTGACCAATCCTACGACTGGTAAAACATGGATGGATCGGAACCTCGGAGCAAGCCGATTAGCAACGAGTTCCACAGATAGTTTGGCTTACGGCGATCTCTATCAGTGGGGGCGAGGATCCGATGGACATCAGTGTAGAGAATCAACTACTACTTCAACAAAAAGTTCTACTGATACGCCTGGACATGGAAATTATATTATTACTAATGACGCTCCTGATCCAACAGATGACTGGAGAGAACCACAAAACGATAATTTATGGCAAGGAGTTGACGGAATCAATAACCCGTGTCCTAATGGATATAGGCTTCCAACGAAAACAGAATGGGAAGAGGAAATTGAATCCTGGACTAGTGAAAATTCAGATGGAGCTTACGGTTCTGTTTTAAAATTACCCATAGCGGGATGGCGTATCCACAGCAATGGTTGGCTCTACAATGTAGGTACTCTCGGCTACTATTGGAGTAGTACGGCTAGTGGTACAAATGCAAGCCGCCTTTACTTCAATAGTAGCTCTGCCGGCATGTTCACCAGTACTCGAGCTTACGGTTTCTCTGTACGTTGCATTAAGGATTGAAATTCAGCTATGATTTTAGATTATAGGGACCGTAGTAAAGGATGTATAGTGTGAAAGCTATTAGGAATAATTCAGAGTTATCTTCCGAGCAAAAATTAGACAGGATAGCCGTTTTAATGTCAGTTGGAGCGAAGGATATAATTGAGTTTTCTGAATCTCAAGCCGATAATATTAACGAAGGAAATACTGGGATTCAAGAAAAGAGATACTCAACCTCAGATCAAATTGCAGCAGATTTTCATCCAACTGCGGATAGCCCATTAAAAGATGATGTCAATAGTTTATATTACGCAAACAAAGGGAAATATACCTCTGGTGAAATTATAAAGCCTGGAATGAAAAATTATGATGAGACTAAGGCTGATTATATAAAACGAGGTATCCTAGATGAAAACTATCCTGATCAACCATTTAACATTGTTAAATTTCAAGCGAAAATAACAGGAACAGCTGTTAATGATCAAAATGAAATAAAAGTAAGAGGAATGTTCCTGTATAAATCAGGAAATGAAAACATTACAAAAATGTTTAGAAAGGCTTCAAGAGCTTTAGGGAAGAGTCCTAAAGTTTATGAAGGAAAGGGAAAGAAAAGAATTGCGAAAAAGCTGAATAAAGAGGGGAAAACAATAACTAAACCAGCGCCGGAAAAGAAAAAATAGATGAAAACAATATATTCAATTTTACTATTATGTTTATTTGGGAAAGGATTCTCTCAAACGTCAGAAGTTTTAAATTTTAGATTCGATAGTTTGGAGTATAATATTACAGTTGAGGATTCTATAGTATCTGGGAAATACACTGTGTTCTTAAACGATAAACTTTTTCTTACTGGACGAATTCAAGGATTTGAAGGATCCAAGGTTGTTAAAGACCTTTTTACGAAATCAATTAATGAAAACACTTTAGATTCAATAATTACAAACTCTGTAAAAGATTCTATTAGTGGATACTACAACAAAGAAGGCTGTTTTTTTTACAGAGGAATGAATAAATTATCTAAATCTGGAGGTAAAACTTCATTTATTGCCAATGATACTCTTTTTGTAAAATATCCAAATGGCAATTTAAAATCAATCATATACGATTCAGAAGTAAATGGAGTAAAATTTAACTTTACCAAATCTTTTCAGGAAAATGGTTTGTTTACAGGGTTATACATGCGACTAGAAGATGGTGACGATGATTCTTTACATTTTATTAATTTAAAGTGGGATAAGTCTGGTAATATTGAATTTTTAAAGCTTTCTAACTCTACAAATTTGGACAATGATTGTCAGTATGAAAAATCTTTTCATTTTAAGAAATAACAAGTGAATTTTCATATTCTTTATGTTGCTAAAGTTTTGATCCTTTTGAAGTAACCAATTTAACAATACTAGTTATAGATAGAACAATTAAAGAATTCTATAAGCTACTAAAATCACTCAACCTAAAGGAACTGTCTAATTTGAATAAAAACCTCTTAAATAGCTTTAAAATATGTTTTAAACCCTATAGTAAAGGTTTAAGTTCGTCTTTTCAACTTATCGCAACAAACCTTTCCTTGTTCCCAGTAGTTATAAACTACAGGGGACGGGGAAGAATAAACTTCTATATTAAATTTGTCTATCCATACTTACTCTTTTAATAAGACTGAGTCATCATTCTCAATTTTAGTTAACGTTCACAATAGTTAAATGTATATTCTTGAAGGACATTCATAAAAACTTTATTTAACATAATATTAATTATAAGCAAGGAGCAGGTGAATATAAATAATACAAAGGTTTGGGAAATTTGTATGTAATGGTTAATTTAAATCTGGAATATCACATCATGTTAAATTCGGAAAGAAAAAAACAAGATTATATAATAAAGCGCTGTAAAACAACATCTTATTTGTTTTTTTATGTACTTAAAACCTTGCGTTTTATAAATTAATTTGTACCGAAATATGCTATACCTAAAACAAAATATGAATCTTTTGTACCGAAATTGAGAATGAAATGTGAATGACATTTTAAAATGAGAATGTCGCAAAGGGTTAAATTGAGAATTATATTGTCAGACTTATTAACTTATTCCAGATTTAAATTAACCATTACATTATTCAATATTTATGATTTCTACCATATTTTTCCCCATCTCGAAGATATACCCCTCCGGTTTACCTCTAATTTTTCTACCAAAAGGAGATGAAGCAGATATTAAGTTATTTCCATATTTGTCTGTTATATTTTGAGCTGTTGAAACTATCTTTAGTTTAAAAGGGTTATTTGAGTTGCTATATTTAACTGTAACAATATTTCCAATTTCAACTACTATTTTTGATTCAATCTCAGGTGACTCTTTTTCAACCACAATTGAGTTTTCTTTTTTCTCGATTTGTTCCTCACAGTCCTCATCTTCAATATTCTCACTCAAAGTCAACACATTGTGAAAGTGAATGAAATGTTCCTCGGTAAAGAAAATATGTTCATAAGTATTCAACTTTCTAATCGGGAGTTTATACATATCCATCTCAATAAAATCAAAATCTTTTGGAACTTCTTCACTTTCTAAAATCAAATCGAATTGCTGTGCAAATTCAGAATAATTAGTATTTTCTATTTCTTGAATGCTGTCTAAAAATTTCGCTTCAAAATCTCCGTGTTTAAGTATGGAATGACAGCGAGAGCATAAACTTAATGATGTTCCTGCTTCAATGATGTTTGATTCTTGTTTACTTATTTTTTCGCTTAGCCAATCAAAAATCTCAAAATGATTTCCTTTACCACCTGATTGAGAAAAGGTAAATCCACAGATTTGGCAATGACCTTGATATTGTTTCTTTAAGAATTCACGAGTTTCAGGTTTGCCAATTTTTACCTTTTTTGAATAGTCGTACGACGGTTTTTTTTTCTCTGAGCGTGTTATATTTTTATAGAGTTGTTGTTGTGCTCTTTCCCTGTAGTCTTCTGTGTCTAAAACGATGGATGGGCTTAGTGAATAATTATTCGTGTCAATATTTCGATTGTGATTTTCAATACTTCTCTTCAGGTTTAAATCCTCTTGCTTCTTTCTTAATATTTCTTTTTTAAGGGTATTTGCCATTTCTTCCTCTGTGAGTGTGTTGTCTTGCAGTACTTCTGCAAGGGACTCATTTAGACCTATAGATTCTAATTTTTTCTTCTTTGCTTGCTTTTCTAAGCTTTTTTTCGTGTTTAAGCCTAGATCAATTTTATCCAACCAACCATTTGTATTGTTGATTTTAAAATCAGAATGCAAATCTTCATAGGACATTTCTTCAGGTTTAAAAAAACAACCTTCCTTATTTGGTATCCAAGAGTATTTCTTTAATTCTAAAATAACATCAGAGTCACACTTTCTTATTGGTGCACTGTTATTAGGACTGTATGTAGCCACAAAATAATCTTTACTAGTAGGGATATTACTTAGTTCTCTCCACAGGATAAGACTTGATTCAATTTGTGGAGATTCCAATGCTTCCATTCTAGGGAGTTTAAAGTCTGACTCGGTTTTGTAAAGTGTTTCTTTAGAGTAGTTATTTCTCAAAGTCTCTTTCTTTTTCTCATCAAGATGTGACATTTGTATTATTGGCAGCTTAGTTAAACAACCAATTGCCACCAAAAACTCTCCTAGCAAATCAGTATCAATACTGTATTTTTCATCTTCATATAATTTATGCAGAGGTTTGTAATCGTCCATTCCCAACTGGACTAATGACGTGTTTTTGTATGGGGTATCAATTAAAATGTGCTTAGCTGGTTTTAACTTATTGTCGGAACTAATGAGAAAAGAGAAATTATCAAAAATTGCTTTTTCAAAATGCTTTTTCTCCTTTTTAAAATATTCTAGAAAATGTTTAATGTCTCCTATGTTCTCTTCTGTTTCAAACTCTTTTTTGTGACGGTATTTTTCAAGAATATGTTTTACCTCGTCTTCGAGCTCAATCTTTTTAACTCCAACTTTATGCTTAAGAAATTCCTTTGATTTAGATAGCTCACCTTTTTTCTGTAACTCATTATCATAAACAGCATCATGTACAATATAGCTTTTTATGTCTTTAATATTTGTTTTTGAAGGGAAATAAGAATTAGTTTTTGAAAAATTAAACATCCCATTCCGAAACTTTACAAACACCTTTAATGGTTCGTAATAATCGTCATAATCCTGATGTTCTTCATAGAAATCTTTTGGATTTAGGGTATCATTTAGAAATTCATAAAACGATTTGAGCCAATCATTATCCTTATCAGACAAAAATTCAGTTAAAACAATGTGACTGAAATTTGCTCTGATAATATCTTTAATCTCATCACTCTGATACGAGTAGTATGAATGAAAGTTATTGTCATTCTCTATGAACAAAAACAATCTGATTGCAATATTTTTATTGGTCATACCTGAACTTAATGTGTGTCCAATCTTTGCCGATAATTCTCTATTTCGCCAGCTATTTTCCGCTTTCCATTCATTCAATTCTTTGTTTAAATCATATGGATGTTCAATAAAATTTTTAGCGAAACTTACAATGTTTTTCTTGAAATCATTTTCACTATAGGTGTTAAGCTCTAATGACTTTAGGAAAGTATTAACTCTTCCGCTTGCATTTCTTTGGAATGGTCTTGTCGTCCAAAAACAATCATTATTTATTTTTCCTTTTAAAAGTGTTTTGAGGTCAGAGGTTGAGACGATAGATTTTAATCGATTTGTAGATTGCCAACAATCTTTTGCAGGATGATATTCATCATTTAAGCACAGGAGAAAGGGTTCTGTATTGAATAAGTCAATAATTTTTGTCTGAATAGGTTTATAAAAATCACTGAGATTATCATCATCTATAGGTAAACAACCAATAAAATTATCATCTAAGAAACCGTTGTTTTTTATCCATTCAGTTGCTTCACACAACAAATCAGCAATTAGCTCAATTAATTCATTATTTTCATCTCGATTGGTAATACTATCTCTAGCAACTGTTGATGCAAACGGAGCGTGTATATGAAACTTTAAATTACTGGTTTCTTTTTCGGCTGGAAAGAATATTGAAACTTTAGCTTCATTATCAATAGTAATATTACCTTTTTTAGTCAATCTAAATGCAATCGAAACATAAAGTTTATCTTCTTTGGGCAAGTGTTTATTGAAAACAAGAAACTTAGTTTCTTTATTCAACCTTGTATTTCTGATTTTTGTTACTTTACTACCTCTATCAGTATGTTTGTTAATTTTATATGACTCATCCGAAATCTTTATTTCAATTTCTGAAATAGAGTTGAGAAACAACAACGTTGTTCTGTTAATATTGCTTAAACTATCATTTACCTCTTTATAGGCTTTATCTCTTGGTTTATTATTGTTATTGAAGGGAAAAACAAATACTGTTTCAGAATCATCTTTTTTTATTGCAGGGATTTCTTGAGGTATATACAGATTCCTTATTTCGAAATTATACTCGCCCGAATAAACCTTGGGCAATTCAGTATAAGCAAATACGGCTTTAAAACCAACACCAAATTTACCTATCGTGTTTACGTCATCTTTTTTTGTTCCTACCCCGATATTTGTTATCGCAACAATATCATCCTCAATAAATAGCCTACTACCATTATGAATAAAAGTAAGTTTATCTTCTTCTAAAACGAATTTGACATTTGTTGCGTTGGTGTCCTCTGCATTTTGAAGAAGTTCATAAATAAAATGTGCATTATCTGGATAAAGTTCTGTGAGAAGATTCCTTAATCCTTGTTCTGCATTTTTTTTACGTAATGCCCTTAATAGTTCCTCTCCATCAGTCTTTAATCTTTCTAAGATATTTTTACTCATAATTAAACAAGAGTTAAAATTGCTAATATTTCAAAACTACTACTCGTTTTCTTCTGTTTAAGCAATAAATCAATTTTGCTTTTCCTTTGAGCTTTTAAGTTGTCAATTTCAGCTATACGCATCCTATTAATATCTTGTTGCTGAACTTTATCTTTTAGTCTTTTCGCCCTGTGGATTTGCTTATTAAAGTGTTCATTTATTGATTCTATCTTTACATCAATAAGAGCATTGAAGTTCTCAGATATTTCTTGTTCCTGCCTATTGATTTTATTTATTACAACAGAGGAGACATTGTTTTTTACACTTTCAAAATCAACCGAATCATTATTACTAGATTCTTGGCACTCTTCAATAAGATTGAAATAATCGATTTCCTCAAGCAAAGAATAATCTTTGTTAAGTATCAATGTGTTAATGAATGATTTTGTTTTCTGTTGTTTAAAATCAACCCTATAAACAACGGCATATTTATCACTGTAAAGATTGCTTCTTGAACTTCCGTACAAAGTTTTATATTTTTTCTCTTTTGTTAGAATACCAATAATTGGGTTATTTATGTTTAAGTGTAAAGTTTGAAAATTTTCATTGTAATTTGAAGTGAAACTAATTGTTAAATCTTTGTATTTGTGAATCTTTTGCAAAACGGCTCTTTCTTCATTGTACTTGTGTACGTCTGTTTTTTTATCACTCATACTCGCTCTTAGCATATTGAAGAGAATTTTAAAATTACTTGAAGAAATTTTTATTAATCCGCCTTTTAATTCAGAATACGAAATGCCATTGCTGTTCAGAAAGTGTAGGAATGTAGCCTTAGTAATTTTCTGTAGGTTTTCTACTTTATTTGTATGAAGTAGCTTTTCCTTCTCATCTTCAAAATTATAATCATTATTTAAAAGCTTTTCAACATCACTGTTTTGCTGTTTTATCTCAATTTCCTTGCGTTTAAGAGCCAATTCTTTTAGGTGTAATACTTCGTCAATCTCTTTTTGTGTGAGATTAATTAATTCGGGAATGTTTATTTGCTTTTCAAGATTTCCTAAAATTGGCTCTAATTCTCCTATTGTTGATTCAAAAATGTTAAGCTTTTCATAAAGGCGACTGTATATTCTATCTTCGATAGATCCTTGTATGCATAAATTAAAGATGTGTAGCTTGTCGAATTTCTGTCCAATCCTATCAATTCGACCTATTCTTTGCTCGACTCTCATAGGATTCCAAGGCAAATCGTAGTTAACAATTACATTGCAAAACTGCATATCAAGTCCCTCACTTCCCACTTCACTAGAAAGTAAAATATCAAAGTCCCCATTTTTGAATTGTCTTATTTTAGTATACCTCTCTTCAACGGAAATATCTCCGTGAATTTTACCGACTTTATATCCTAAGTCAATTAGTTTTTTATCAAGGTAGTTAATAGTGAATTTGAAAAAGGAGAAAACAATTAATTGCTTAATGTTTTGATTCTTTAAGTCTTGTAGAATTTCAATGAATTTTAAAAATTTAGAGTCGTCTTTCCCAATTTTATCTCCTTTGTCAATAATAAGGTCAAGAAATTCCTGTGCCTCTTCTCTGATTTCTACATACTCTCCCTCATTATCGTTATTGTCTTGTACAAAGAGGCGTCCCGAATCCCTTATTTCCTTGAAATTTTCTAATGAAGCAATCATAGATGAACTAGCCATCCTTTCTGGCATAATACTGATAAATCCCTGAGGTGTTTCAGGATTAAGAAATTTGACAAATTCAATGACTGCATTATAGAAATCTTGCTCTTCTGCGATAATTTCAACAATTGCCGTTTTTGCATTTCTAGGAATTAAACGCCCAACATCTTTCTTTTTTGTCCTGTTAATGATATAGCTTAATTTATCTGATTTTGAGAGTTTATCAATAAACTCAACTTTGAGTTGATTTGTGAGTCTATCGAGTGCTAATATCGAGTGAAATGTTTCCTGTAAGTTTTGTTCAAAATTTTCAATTTCCAGAGTAGTGATATAGCTTTTAATTTCATCAATACTACTACCATTTCTTATGAGAGCAATTGTTTTATGGATAATATGATTAGGCGCAATCATATTTAGGAAATAATCATAATCCATAAAATAGTCCATATCAAGCAAGTACAGGATATTAAATAAATCTGAAAGATTGTTTTGAACGGGAGTTGCTGTTAAAAAAACAATGTGGTCAGATATTCTTGTTATCAATTTGGCACTTTCAAAAGTAGAAGTATCTCTATTTCTCATATTATGGGCTTCATCCATTACAAGGAAATCAACCTCAAACATACTCATAGATAGCTTCTCCATTACTTTCTCATTTCTCAAAGTATGGTAATTGATAATTACTTTTTTACTCATCAATTTTGAGGAACTATAATTGTCAAACTCATCTATTAATGAAATGAATTGTGCTGAATTGTATATTTGAAAATATTCATCGAATCGGACATTTAACTCCTCTTGCCACTTGATAGTTAATGATGAAGGGACTACAATTAAAGAAATTCGTAGCTCTTCTCGACTATTAATTTCTTTAAATATCATTCCAGCTTCAATTGTTTTTCCTAAACCTACTTCATCAGCAATAAGTACTCTGTTATTTGCTGAATGTAAAAATTTAATTAACGGTTTATATTGATGGTTCTCTGGTATGAATCGGTTAGCATTGTGCGAATACAAAATATCATTAAGTGGACGTTGAGCGCAATTTATAAAGATGTTTTCTTTGATATCATCTAACGACGATACTTTTATTTCATCAGAAGCAATACTTACATCACTTTTAGGTACAGTTTTGTAATTTCCATCTAAGAAGATTTCGTAATACAAATCTATTTCTTTGATTATTATTATGTTTTGTCTAGTTGGAATGTATATTGCCTTTTCCATTTAATTTGGTTTTGTCTTTATTCTAAGGCTGAGTAGGAAACCAGACTTGGCAAGAAATTGCTCTTTTGCAAATTTCGCTTGTGTGTTGGCTATTCTTCATATTTTACTCATTGTTTTCGTTTGTTACGGTTTCTCTTTTTTATTGTTTTACGAATTTGGTGAATAGGTGTATTCTCATTTACTTGTGTAATTGACACTATAATTAGTTATCTAACAACTGGTGGGGTTTGGTTTTGGACCTTCTTTTTAATGAATTAAAAATATATACGTAAACGAAAAGGCAAATACTTATTGGGGCCATTAAATTGATGGCTTCATATATGTCAGAATCTATTTCATAGGTATGCTTTAATACATCAAATAATGACATTAGTATAATATTTGTTGTTGCACCAGCGATCAACGATATCGTTTTTAATATCCATAATTTCATTTTGTCAATTATTTTTGAGGTTTCTTGTTACTTCTTGAACTTGTTTTAAGCTTTTATGAAAGATGATTATGATACGGATTTAATTGTTTAAAAATAAAAAGATACTAACAATGCTATTCTGCTTCAGAATAGAAAAATCTTTTCCAACAAAATCTAATCAAATTTAAGATATTGTTCGTGCGACTATCTATGAAATCAAAAAAAACACCAAATAACTCTACCAAAAAACAACGCCCATAAAAATATAAATTCCGGAATTTAACTACCTACTTTTAACTTATTCCGGATTTAGATTACTGAAAATGGTTTAATTGTATCGAAAATTTCCAGAAATAAATTAACATTAACACCTGTAATGGTTAATTTTCAACCCAATTATTTACACTCCGATCGTACACAGCTATATTTGCATCTTTATAGCGTTTCCATAAATCATCCTTATCATACTTATTATAATCGTCATTTAATTTTTTGTGTTCGTCTTTTAGAACTATACACCCAACACATTTTTCTTTTAAAAATTTTTTAATATCCTCATCATTTTTTAATTCTAAGATTTCCTTAATGATTATCTTTCTTGGTGTTACGTGATCTAATTGTACTTTACAATCCTCTATATTTTTAATATAAATATCTGATTCTTCAAGATAATAACATTCATTTTCACTCAAATGTTCTTTCAAAAATCTTTCAATTTGTGAAGGCTTTATATTTGAATAATTATTATTATCAAGTTGATTTGCAATTTGCCAAATGCCTGATGAAATATAATCTACTTTATATTTCCCATTAGCTTCTACTATTTTCCACAGAGGCACATCTAAAATGCTTTTTGCTTTAAAATCGACAATTTGATTATATTCGATATCGATATCGATATTGGTAATGTAATTGACAATTTGATTTTCTGTTGGAGGGGCATTATCTGAATTTTGATTATAATCTATTATACCAGTCTCTATACCTCTTAGAAGATGTATAAACATATTTATGTGAAAATCAACAATGTCTTGTTCGGTTGGTTTAATTTTTGTCATTCTTTTCAACTTTTATAATATTCTTTTCTTTCGAATATGATTTAGGTTATCTACTTATTATATTTTTCAAGGGTTTCATATTAGATGAAACAATACCTTTATTAGGCTTAATTGATATTATCACTTCCTTGTTTTGTCATTTACTTGTGTAATTGACACCTTTTGTATCAGTTTATAATCAAATACTTATTATTATTTATTTAGGTTTCTCACTATTTCTTAGGTGTTCTGATACTTTGTTGAAATGGATACCAATTCTAAAATAGTAGAATTTTTACGTTATCAAATAAGCTTTCTAAACTTATTACACCTTATTTGTTAAGGTATATAGGCAAGGTTTTGGAAGCCAAGATTAGCTGCAATAGAAATATGACTAATCTATTGAAATGATTTCTTTAGAGTCGAATCTAATGTTATGGAAAAGCACTAGATCTGATTTGAAAAAAACATTGTTATCATCTATAATTTCGTTAATATACTCACGACACATGATTTTTCCATCAACTGAAATTGTCGGGTGATCATAACTTTTCTTAAAACAGTCTTTACTTAATAAGGTAATATTGTTAGATTTTAAACATGAAATACTAATTCCGCTTGAGCCTTCCCAGAGAAGCGTGTCATTACCAATCCAATTAAAATTGATAGAATTATCATCCGCATTAATAATCTTGTTCTCTTTGGTGACTAAATTATATATGTTAATTCCATTATAATTTTTTAAAGCTATCTTATCTCCATTAGGACTCCAGCTAGGATTATTTCCGCTAACTATTTCAATTCGCTCTAGGTCATTTCCTAAAGTATCCATAATGTATAAATAACCGTTGCTAAGGTCTTTAGAGCTGCGGTATACAATTTTATCGCCATTTGGAGACCAATTAGGGTTTGTGTTGATCGAACTATTAAAGGTTAATTGCTTTTTATTAGAACCGTTAGGTCTTATTATGTATATTTCATTATTCAGTAAATTATATACAATCCAATTATTTTTACCCCATTTTGGAGTATAATATACGCCGCTATCTAAAAAAAAGTATTCGTTAGTTTTTATATTTCCAACCCATAATTCAGGTACACCTTGATCCCATTTAATGAAAGAGAATTCATCTTGGTTATTGGGGTTAAAACATGGGTTACTATAATTCTCGGTACTTGAGATGTAAGAGACGTTTCCATTCAATAAAGAACTGGGAGGTTCACATTCATTACTGTCATAACCTTTTCTACAAGAAAATAATATTAAAAATAAAGCTAAATAAGAGGTTGCTTTGACCATTTTAATTCTTGATTATCTTTTTGACAAAGGTTTTATCACCAGTTTTTAATTGAACAAAGTAAAAACCTTTTGCGATAGAATTAATATCGTGATTTAAATTTTTATTACCTAATTGATTTCCTTTTTGATAAACTGTTTCAATGACCTTCCCGCTTATATCAAGAATTGAGATTTCTATATCAGAGGTTTCTTTTAAATTAATCTTAATATTTATATTACCACTAGTAGGGTTGGGATAAACTGTAAATTGAACATCGTTTTCTAATTCATTTTGTGATGTTAATGACTCATCTTTAACGTGAACAGAAACGGATTGAGAAACACCTTCAGGATTATTAGGGACCCATCTTTCAACTGGTTGGCCACCAATATTTGTTCTAATACGGTAAACATAGCTTACCAAAGTTGTCGATTGGCTAGTCATATTTGTTATTGAAGTAAATCCAGGATTTTCATTAATTAAAGTGTAATAAGGGTAACCATCAGACCAGTTTTTAAGCGGCCATCTATCATGAATAGTTTCAGTTGAAGAAAGATCATGATATATAACTGTTTTTACTTCATAAACATCACCGAAATATAGTCCTGGAGATACATTATTTATTCGTCCAGTCATGCTAAGTGTGACATTTTCAGAGATTCTTCGGATTGAGGTTGGTAATGCCGAATAATGCTTTATTTGATTGGCAGGGTATTCAATATATTTAATAGCATCACCAGCATTTATTCGCCCCCATCCTGTTTTTTCATCATATCCAATTTCACGTAAATCTGTTGCTGTAGCTTGTAATATGTATTCAATATCCTCCATAGCTAAAGCTTCTGCACCGTTTTGAAAGTTGTAGTAGTTCATAAGTAATGCTGCAACACCTGTTACATGAGGTGCTGATGCAGAAGTTCCCCCAAAATCGCCATAATTATTTAGTCCTGATGTTCCGAGAGTTGTTGTTGAGATTAAAGGATTAGCACCAGGAGCCAAAAAGTCCATTTCTTTACCATAAACTGATGACCAAGTTGCACTAACTCCATTGTTATTTGCTTCTAAGAAGTCTCCATCGATTCCGCTAGCACCAACGCTAATCATAATTTGGTCATCATAACATGATGGGTAGTCTGTTACAATTATCCCTGTTTCATATCCTAGTGCATTTCCCCTTGCTGTAACTTGCACAACATCATTTTTAGCAGCAAATTGAAATGCGTCATAAAGAATAGAACTTGAATTTGGTACTCCCCAACTATGATTCATTAAGTTTAACCCGTAACCAAATCCATCTTCATTGTAAGTAGCTCCTTCAAATATTCCATTAGCGATATCTGCAATTTTAGCCACAGGAATCAATCCTTCTTGATCAGCAATCTGCATGTCAAATAACTGCACTCCAGGCTCTCCAGTATTGGTTACATCACCGCCTGCAACACCTGCAACACCTAAATTGTTATTTCGGTTTGCTGCAACTATTCCACCAACTTGGGTCCCATGTTCTCCATTAATGTAACTTCCAATAGCTGCTTCATTGTTAATCCAGTCATAACCTCCTTCTACAACTGAGCCCGTCTCAGAAGAAGACCTATCAAAGTCCTCATGTCTATATAATATACCAGTATCATATATACCCACTTTAATTAATCCTGAACCAGTTGAAAATTTCCAAGCTTCTTCCATGTTTATATGAGCATTGGCAAAGTCACTGGTGCTAGTTAAAGAAGCTTGATTTTCAGCTGCATATTCAGTATCGTTTGGGATGTTGTGAAATGAAAGCGTTTGTAATGCATGTTGAGCACCAGATACAGAGATCATATTTAATGATTTTAGCTTTAAAATTGTGCTGTCAACAGTTTGACTATCAGGTACTTCAACGACAAAAGTGGATTTAAAGTGCTCAGGAATTGGGATTGACCTACCTGTTCTTGATATAGAATGTGTCATATCAGATGTAAGATTCCTAAATACTTTTCTTGTGACAAGATTCTTACTTTCGTATCCGATAGCATTAGTAACCTCATTAACTGCAGATGAACTTACAAAATCTTCAAGGGATCCTTCTTGGAAGGAAACGTTATCAATGCTTTGAAATTGAATTACACTAGGTTCAAAAGTAATAATTATTGCATTTTCTGGTGTTGTGTTTGTACAAGACGGTAATAGTTTAACATTTACTTGGTCAGAGGCAATTATATTTCCTTCTTGATCTGAAACTTCAAGAGTGTAAATCCGTGAAGCTGTTGGTGATACTGTAGGATTATTACTTGTTGGATCGTCTAAATCGATAGATGGAGTCCAATTATAAACTAAATTATTAATGTCGACTGAATGTCCCTTGTTTTCACAAGTGAATTCAACGTTATTCCCTTGGGTCCCCCAGTTAGTTTCAATTCCGTTCTCATCGCAGAAAATAATGTTTCCAGACATATTTCCGCTATTAATAATGGTTTGACTATTAGATTTAACGTAAGATTGACCTAATTCGCTACCTGAAACATTACCACTTAATGTTATATTATTGGATTCTAATATACTTGAGGAGCCTAAAGTAATCGTTCCACTATTTAAGCTTGTGTTATTTTTAACTATTATTTCCCCTTTATTTATGAATTGATTATTAGTTATGAAATTATTTTCAACTGTCGTATGACATAAGTTTTCGAAAACACCGTTATTATCAAACGTTTGATTTATTGTTATGGACCCTTTGTTCGTGATCTGTTTACTATTGTTTAAACTTTGAAAGGAACTTGAATTGAAATTATTGAATTCCCCATTCCATCCTATATAGGTAATAGAACCGACAATTAAAGAACCATAGTTAGAAAATTTTCCATTTATATTAAGGTAATTCAAGTTACAATCTTTGTTGTTGATGACTTCACCACTATTAAAATTAAATATGGTTGGAGAAAATGTACCATTTATAATTAATGTCCCGCCATTTAGGTCAACAACACCTGTGAAAACTGTTCCTTTTGGAACACATGCATTTTGACCATTTGATAATGAAAAATACCCATTTCCTACTAACTGAATGTTGCAATTTGAACCGTCATTATGAGTTGAAACGTCGTAACACTCATATGAATTTGTTGTGTTCGAAATATCAATGCAAGACAAATCAGCAGAAAATTGATAAGTTTCTCCGTTACAGATTGAAACATCGTCTCCTGCTAAAGACGAGATATTCACTTTTGAAGAAAATGTTCCAGTGTTGCCAAGAATGTCTTTCGCAATTACGGTGTAATTTGTAGATTGACTTGGAGTGGCAATTGGGGAAGATATATATGGGTTGTCAAGTCCTTCTTTTGGAAACCATTCGTAACTAACAGTGCTTCCATTTAAAACAGTAGGTTCAACAGTTTGACAATCACAATCTAACGAAACAGACGCATTAAGATTTCCTATGCCAACAGTTTCTACTCCATCAGAATCACAAAAACTTATTAATCCTGAAAAATCATTTGCATTATTGATTGTTGAATTTCCAGTAACTTCAACCTTTGAGCAAAGAACGTTTCCACCAATTATTTTACCATATGATGAAAAATTAGTTGTAGATAATTTAGATCCATCTGTTAATGTTATTTCACCTGAATGAAGAGTAAAAGAGTTGGAAACCGTTATATAGCCTTTGTTAATTATGTTGGAATATGATGTTAAATTCCCATTTACATTTATTTTTGAGTTGTTAATTAATTGCCCGTTAATTGCAATAGAGGAATTAAAGTTTAAAATGCTAAAGTTTTCAATAATACCGTGAGTAATGACAGTGGTTAAGTTTGCTTCTCCATAGTTTTTAAAAAAAGAGTTAATTCCATTTAAATTAAAACTAGTGATGTTACATTTTCCACCGTTATAAATTAATCCTGAATAAATATTTACATTAGATGAGTTAAGTTCACCAATAATTACTAAACTTCCTCCATTTAGAGTTAATTGCCCTGAGAATACATCTCCCTCAGAAATACAATAAATCTCACCTTCATTAATGGTAATGTTACCTGAACCTTTGATGTTGTTGTCGCATTCTATGATTGCAGAGACTCCTAATTGAACACTTTCACCTTTGCAAATTGTAACTTCTTCTAGTTTTCCACTGATTTCAAACTGGGATTTACTATATAAAAATAAGCTTATTAAAAGTGTTGTTATATAAAATTTATTAGTTGTCATTTTAAAGATTATTTAGTGCTAAATTTTTCAATTTATTTTCAAGTTACAAGGATAAAAAAAAATAAAACTTATTTATAATTTTTTGTTTAAATGTTTACTTGTGTGATTTAACTCATCTTTTGTAATATTTTCAAAAGATTATGTAATTCAAGACAATCTTTGCCGTTTTTATCAAAAGGATAAGCTCCAGTGCCTTTGATAGTCTATGCCTTAAGAATAAAAGTGGTTTTTGTTTTTCGAATGATTCGAAACGCTTTACAAGCGTGTTAAATTAGGTTTTGGTTTTTTTGTAATCGCTTTAAAATTAGTTGTTTGTGATTATTGGGTGTTCTGGTTTATCAACTTCTTTCGTGGTTTTATCATTTACTAGTGTTATTTTATCATTTGCTTTTGTAATTTCTCAACTACTTATATATTTGACACCTTTCCCAATTAGGGCAACACTTGAAATGGTATGATGCGGACTTCTAAAAAGTCTTTGAGATACTAACCCCTCGCTCCCATCAATTGAAATAGGAATTATATAGTAAGACTTTGTGTTTGGCTTTAGAACTATATACCCAAGACATTTTTTGTCGAAATAGTTCTTAATGATTTTATCTTTCGGGTTTAATTTTAAGATTTTCCATTAGCTTCTACTATTCTTTTTGATTGTCCAAAATTAAACTTTCACTAATACAGATTCCTCAATAGCTACTCCGGTAAATATGCCTTCTCCTTGACGGAATTTAGGTAGCATTTCCAATTCTTTTTCTGTAATACCTTCAATACTTTCTTTAATGGCTCCAATATCATTTGGGTTTACTAAACGAAACACTGCTTGTGTTGAACATTGATTAAGAACCCCTTTACTAACTGATGCTGGCCGCTGAGTTATAATCATCAATCCAATGTTAAATTTTCGTCCTTCCGCAGCAATTTTTTGTAGTATTTTACTGGCAGCATTCCCACTTCCTTTTCTTTCCGGGGCGAAATTATGTGCTTCTTCAACTACAAACATCGTATTCATACCTTTTCCTTCTTTTTTGTCGTTAAAGATTTGTTTAAGGATTGTGGCGGATAGTTCATATCGAACATCTTCATCATGAACCTCGGAAAGATCAATACAGTAGATTTTCGGTTTATTCATTTTACTAACCAAATCAAGTTTTTTAAATGTAATTTTATTGGCCTGAATATTTTCCTCAATGGCTGAAATTATAGCAGTGGAAAGGAGTTTAACTTCTTTTTCAAAATAGTTCTCTACTTTGTCATAGAAGTTTTTTTGAATTATTTGAGCTTTTATTTGGGCTTTAACATCATTATTTAGGCCATTGAATAACGCTAATGCTCTTGCAAAAACCAGTTCGTTTTTTCTGCTTTTAATTCAGTTGCCGACTTCTTTTTCTTGTCAGCATCTACTCCGTTTTTTTCTTTCTTTGTTGTCCTCATTTTCTCCTCTATTTCGGCCTCAGCAACTTTTAGAAATGCATCTAAATATTGAGGAAGTGAATTCTCAATCGATTTTTCAACATGACTAAATTCCTTTTTATAATTAATCGTATCTCCGCTTTTATTGGATTTCTTCAACACATTAACAAAATCAATATCTTCGTTATCTCCAAGGGTTAAAAACTGCTTTAACTGGTCAGATAAATACTGCTTTTCTGAACGTGATGGTTTGATTTCACAAGCATCAATTAATTCTTCAACATCCTGAACAACTTTAGAGGTTAGGTTGTATTTTGATGAATTAATTATTTGGTAATCTTTTTTTGGTTGTTCAAAATTCGAATCACATCCCTCACCTTTTAAACTTTGAGCGTATTCTCCATGCGGATCAAGTATTATTATTCTGCCATTGTTTTCCTTTGAACAATACCAATCTTTAAGATGATTAAACAACAACTTTTTTGCAAAGTAAGACTTCCCGCTTCCCGTGGAACCAAAAATAGCCATATGTTTGGTAGTTAACTCAATAGGGTCGAATCCAGCTTTTATATTCCTATTTACAAGGAGTGTGGCAGGAGAAAACTTGTGTTTGTTGTAAATATTCTCTAACGTATTCGGGTCTGCGTCAAACACCTCCTCACCTACCTTTGGGGGAAGTGTGTTTGTTTCACGATATAACTTATCTTTTTGTTTAATTAATCTACAAACAATATCAATTTGTGCAATGTACATCTGGTCAAAAGTGGCTTGGGTAGACGCAATCGCTTTAGCTAAACCAGCCAATTCATCATTATTTGAGTAGGCTCTTTTCATTTCCCATAACCTCTCTCCTTCTTGAGTTGGATGTGAATAAAAATCCATTCCATAGTTCTCGGTTAGCGCAACCTTACCAAGTAACTTTTCATTTTGTCCTACTGGAATTTCAACGTATCGATTTAATTCAAGTGGTTTTGTACCAACAATAAACACTTTATCATGTGCGGACGGATTAAGAACAAAACCTAATAAAGTTTTCTTTAAAGGCCTGGCTTCAAACGCCCAAATTTGATTAAAGTTTTCTTGAATTTGCAGTACCTCTTCAATTGATTTAAAGACTACACCTGTTTCAGGGTTAGAACCTGCTCTTTGAGCATCTCCAAAACCACCGCCTGTTAAGTTAAACGAACCCAACATGGCGAATTTTCCATCAACAACATATATTTTTGAATGTAGTTTGCGATGATATTTAATTTCAGCGCCTAATTCATTAACTAAAGCAAATACTCCTGGGTCCGTAATTGCAACATCAACTTCCTCTCCTAAACGAACAATAACTCTAAGTTTTACCTTTCCGTCTTTGATACGTTTTTTTACTGCTTCGGTAAATACCTTTTTAAGTGTTTCAGAACGAATCCATGCTGAACAGATATCTATTGATTTAGTTGCCTTTTTTATTGCATTAACTAACTGCGGAAGGTTATCTTTATTAGTTGTTATCATAATTCTAAAAGTTTAGTTTCTTTAGAAATGGTTAATTTGTAAAGATACGTTAAATCCCATTTTTTACATAGGTGTTTATTAGTATATTAACTCATCACCTTTGTTGGAAGTTCTCTAAATAAAGGATTGAATAAATCCAATTTTTGTAATGTGATTATTGAGGCTCATGCGCTAAATTTTAATTCTGATTCTCTTTATTTACTTTCCTTTGGGACTTGAAAAGTAACTCATGAATTCTTTTTCCAACAGGATTAGTCATATTATTAAACGTTGGAGCCACGGGATGGTGAAGTAAAACAAAGAGCGTTTTTTTTCCTTGGTAATAAAGAGCTTTATTATCATTTAATAAATTTTTATAATTGATGGTATTCGCAGACTCGCAAGATTGAATAATTTGTTTGTATTTATCCCAATGAGATAACGAATAAAAAACACATAATTTTGGTGTATACTTCTTTATTTTAGTTGTAATTAAATTCAATCTTGAATCGCTTATTTCATTTAAGTCTTTTTCCTTAGTTGTCCAGGAAGAATCACTTAAGGATTTTGATGAAAATGGCGATAACTCCAATAGGCACATGTGATTCCCTTTTCTGGCAAAATGATTCACTTGATAATCGCGTATCACTTCTTTATTAGTTACATCCAATCCTCTTACTCCGTGATCAATAGCTATAAGTTTTCCCCATGTGGACTGAATATTACATCTTCCGGAAAAAAACCGTGCATTCTTTAATCCTAATTTAAGATGATATTTTGCCACATCGAGAAATCCATCTTCATTGTTCATTTGATCAAATAATTTAGCTCTAATAATATTCTCAGAATAATTACCGCCCTCTTCGGGACCAACATAGAAATGAAGTATATTACCAGAAATTGGGAAACCGTAACCAATCTTTTTTTTAACGAAAGGGAGTTGTAAAATATCAACCATGATTTTTTACCAGCCATAAACTTTTTTAAGCTACCTACACTGGTTCAGGTATAAATTTTAAATTTAAATATCAATTGTGTTTTTAAAGCTTTTCAGAGTAGATCCGGAGTTGTTCCAGCTCATTTGAGCTTAAGCTTTTAATACCTTTAGAGCTTATTTTATCTAATAATTCATTTAAAGATTTTTTTCGTTCTTTTTTTTCAAACAAGCCACTAATCCCTGTTGTGTCTTGGTTATTGTCGTGATTACTTCTAATCGTGCTGAAATTAAAAACAGCATTTAAATGTTCTAATTTGAATTCAGATAGATCACAAACAAAAAAGGATAATGATTGATTATTTTCCTGTTGTATTCGGTGGAATTCATTATGCACAAACTTGTAGCTTAAATTAGTTTTAATTAAAAAAATTAATCCCTTATGTACTTTCTTAATTCTTATATTTTCTTCTTTTGATGTCACAAAATTGGTAAGAATAAGTTGGTCGAAGCTTGATAGATCATCACAATCCGATCGGTAAATTAAAATGTTATTCATAAATGAGTTTTCCTAAGTTTAATTTTTTAATAATAATTTTGATTTAAACGTTTTTACCTATTCCATTCGGCGTCTAATTCATTCACTGCGCAATATCAACAAGATGAGTAATTTGATTATTAAAGTTTTTTTTATTCAAAATTATTCTCGCCTCATTTTTTAATTTATCTCGGTAAAAAGTTCCACCCTCTCCTCTTCTTCTGTTTGAAATGGAATGTTTTTTACTCATTTTTAAAAGCTGATCCTTTTCAATTCTTGGCTGAACAGATAAATAAGATGCCAACTCGATTAAGAAAGGTTTTTCTTTAATAAGCGTATTCTTTGCTAACGCCTTTGCCTCGTTCATAATTTCTCTCACATGTTCTTCAACATCTTCACTTTTATGATAAAATTTTGATGATTCGGTAACACTATCTGCTATCGCAATTTTGGTTTTACCAAAACCATGCTTTTTTAAAAGAGACGTTACAAATATTGTGGCTGAAGAAATATCAGATGAAGACCCTGAAGTTATATGGTCTTCACCAAAAACTAATTCCTCAGCAGTAATTCCTGCTAATAGCATTGCCACGTGAGGAATGACATCCTTTTTACTAACATATTCATTTACAGGCCTAACATATACAAATCCATCATTTTCAGGGCTTGCGGTTACTGATGCCACAACATCCGGCACAGTATTAAATAAAACCTGGCAAGCTACAGCATGCCCTGCTTCGTGAACAGCGGAAATGGCCTGTTTTTCGTCTTTTTTCGGTTCTTTTAGTTTTCTTAATTCAAAAACAACCTTTTCTTTAACTTCATCCATTAGTTCCTTTTTACTTATTATTTGACACTTCAACTTCTCATCTTCCATACATAAAAACAAAGTGTCCGCTTTTAATTTTTTATTTAAAATGTAATCCACGTAAACACTTAATTTACTTTTGATCATTTGGTTGATTGTACTGAAAATTGGTCTTGTTCCCAGGGCAGGATAAACACCCTCCTGATAAATAGCATCAATTACAGACTCATTATATTTTAAATTTAAACCCGTTAGTTGCTTTAGTCTTTTGCCTATTTCATTCAAATTTTTGCGAATAATTTTTCGATAAGAATTTATTGATAAAGCAGGATAAATAATGTGAATATTACCAAGTCTTCCTATTTGCTCATCTCTAAACCTTTCCCTTAAGGCTTTTTTTATTTCTGTCACCGTGATTTTTTTAGTTATTCGATGGAATTCATCAGCAGACATATCAGGACTATAATTTCCACTCATTGTAAAAGCCTCATCTAGATTACCTAAAACAAAAATGATAGAACGCTTAAAACATTTTACTTTAGGTCGTTTCGCAATACTGTGCACTTTTTTCAAAAAAGACATGGTTTCGATTTCATTCATTTTCATTAGCTTTCTTGCTAAGTCTCTCTGAAGTTCTATATTGAGTTCTTGCCCCGCCAAATCAATAATAAGCTGATAGTCATTTAGTGGAAAAAAAAATAATGGTTCATCTTTCCCACTGAAACCACCCATTTCAGAAACATGCAGATCTTTTCCTTCAACAACAAAACCATTTTTTACTTTAACACCAAAACCAATTAACCGCTCTAGCCTGCCCATTTGTTGTTCGAAATGGGCAAATCCTCTATTCATACTGTTGTAATTAACTACCCCTTCATCAATTAACTCCCAAATCTTTCTATTTTCTTCAAAAATATTTTCCTCCCTAAAAGGCCCGGTGATTGTTCGAGCATGCTGAAACTCATCTAGCATTATAACTTTAGGATTATTATCTCTTACTTTACAAAGTTCCTTCATCTTTCCTGTAAATGATGTTTCCCCATGCTTCTCACCTAAATCAATTCGATATGTTTTATCATCAAATTTCAGTAACTCCATAAGTTTTTTCACTAAGGATGTTTTACCTACTCCAGTTAGTCCCCACAAATTAATTACTGCAGGTTTTTCTTGAATGATATTCATCGTATACCACGATCTAACATTATCGATTAATGAGTCGATTATATCATCTATACCAATGAATTGATTTTTTAATTTCTTTTTTGCATTTTTAAGATCATTGACTTTTTGAGAAAAATCACCACTCATTAAATTCATTTTTTTTGTCATAAAGGAAATTTTAAAGGTTACAGCAATAATACGTAACAGGTGCGCATTTTTTTTGCCCACCTAAAAACACCAAATAAACCAAAATCATAATAAAACCATGATTACTGACTATGAAAGCCTTCTCAGCAACCAAGGGAAAAGAATATTGGAAATTCACTCCCTATTAAAATATAGAGGTTATGATTATAAACGCTTAATTGAACTTATTAAAGAAAGAACAAACAGATCTTACAGTGAAAGAACATTTAAAAAAGATATAGAGTTCATGCGAAAGGAATTGAGCGCTCCAATTAACGCATCAAATAGAGGAGAATATTCATACAACAAGAATTTTTCCTTATTCCAGGAAATAGGACTTCTCGACCATGATGTAGAGGTACTGGAAAATTTAGCTTCTGCAGCAAGCAAATATGAATCATTACCTTTTTTCAGAGATCTCAAATTTTTAACACAAAAATTAAACAGAAAACACAATGAAAAAGAGATAGTTTGCTTTGAAGGCGCACCGGTAGAATATAAAGGTGTTGATCTTTTTGAAGACATTTTCTGGAGTATAAAAGAGAATAGAAGTTTGGAAATTGAGTATACGCCTTTTGAGGGTCCAAAACACATTACTAAAATAAACCCTTATTATTTAAAAGAATATAGGTACAGGTGGTATGTTTATGGATGGAACATAAAATTGAAAAACTGGAGAGTTTATGCTCTGGATCGACTAAAAATAAAAAATCAGAGTCCAGAAAATGACTTTACTCCTATTAAAGAATTTGATCCAATGACAAGATGGAAGCATTCAGTAGGCATTATCGCATTAAACAGCAAACCAATAGAGTTTTCATTTGAACTTAAAAATGGCAAAAGACACAATAACATAGACTATATAAAAAGTATGCCGATACACCGTTCTCAAACTTTAATTCAACCTAAAGACGGGAGTGAATATTATAAGGTGAAACTAGTTGTTCATCCAACTATAGAGTTATTTAGAGAAATAAGACGATTTGGACATAATAACATTAAAAATATCTATCCAAAAAAATTCGAAGATGATATTTTTGAAAACTAACAATTTAGTAATTCGAGAAATATTATCTCGATTATTTTTCTTAATTAAAAAAAACACCAATAATTCATTGATTTAGATTACTGAAAATGGTTTAATTGTATCGAAAATTTCCAGAAATAAATTAACATTAACAATCACCATTTAGAACATATTCGGCTTGGAATTAAATTTGAAGGGAAATTCAATTAAAAACGGTGTACAACACATAGGTAATTACATAAAGTCACCATTAAGAGTGATTTATTTTTTTGAAATCCGAACTTTAAATCATATTTTACATCGATTTTTTCTGAATTATACAGACACGAAAATAATACTCCATTAATATTTTAAAAAATTAAAAATGAGAATCATATGTTTGTTAATAGTTTCTTTCTTATTGTTTTCAAAAACTTTGAAAGCTCAAGACAATACATTAAACTTTGATGGAGTTAATGATTTTCTAAATGTTAACAGCTTGGCTTCTGTGCTTGCGCAAAACGATAACTTCACAATAGAATTCTGGATGCAAGCAGATATCGAAATCCAAAACGGTATCAGAACAACTCTTTTTGCCGTTAACAAACCTGGTTCTGGAGACAATGAATTTTTAATAGTTCTGGGAGAAACTTTTACTTCAGGAGATGAGAAATTAAATATTTATGATCAATACAATCCTGTGCATTCTTTCGTTTTGCAATCCCCGAATGATATAACAGGAGATTGTCATCACATTGCATATGTGAAAAACGGAAATATCGGGGAAGCTTTTGTAGATGGTGTTTCAATAGGAACACACCAGATTTACTATAATATTACTAAAAATCATAGAGTAAGTTTTGGGCAGGACTATGACGGATATTCTACCTCTGATTTTTACAAGGGAAATTTAGATGATATCATGATATGGAATGTAGCTAAAACATCAGAAGAGATCCTAATCGATTCTAAAAGAGAATTAACCGGAAGCGAAACTAATTTAATTGCATATTATAATTTTAATCAAGGAACACCAAGCAGCAACAATATTGATCAAGAATATATCGCTGATTTAACTGGAAATCATAACGCTACAATGAGTAATTTTAACCTAAATGGTTACCAATCAAATCTTGTAACAACCCGATGTGCTAAAGACAACTATTGTTCTGAACCTGATTTTAAGTTCACCATAACTGTAACAGATGCCATTGGAAATGAAGATCAAATTGTAATCGGATTTGGAGAAGAGGCTTCTACCGAAATAGATCAAGAGTTTTGTGAAGAAGATTTAATTTATAATTCATGGGATGAAATCTTAGACGTAAGATGTTCTAATTTTTATGAGTATGATTATTTTTCTGGTCCTTTTGTGCCTTCATTCTTAACAAAAAGACAAATCATTAACTTCTCAAATTGTTTATCAGCTGAGGGGGATAAAATAAGTGACCCAATTGCAATAGACATACACGCTCAAAACTGGCCAATTACTATTTCATGGGACGGAAATTTATTCAACTCAAGTTGCTTCAGTCAATCTAGTTTGTCGTTAACAAATGTTTTTGACCACAGTATTCCCTTGTTTAATGCATCAAACTCTATTCAATCTTTCGTAATAAACGAAGAGGATGGATTTGATTACTCCTTAAATGGAACAGACGTAAAAGCTTCTCTATTCGTTCATTTTGCAGATGAGAATGTCATAACTAACACACAAAAAATAGAATCAATTACAGATTTAATTGCTTTTCCAAATCCAGCTTTAGATCACGTTTCATTTTCTAGTGAATCCTTAATTAATTCAACTGAAATCACTGCTTCTTTTTTTGATTCAAAAGGAAGCTTGGTTAAGCGAACAACAGTTAATTTAAATGAACCTGTAAATATTGAATTACTTCAATCTGGTATATACACTGTTTACCTAAAATCAGGGAATTATTCAGGAGTAGTTAAAGTGGTTAAATAGATTTGATAAAATATCCGTTAAGTAAAGAAAAATACCGCTTACTAAAACAGTACGTCTTTAGATTCATTTGATTGAATAAACAGAAGTATACACATTCTAATAAAAACAAAAAGACTAAAAACTAAATCTGTACTCGGCTAACTTTACGAAGGAAAATAGAATCGTAAAACAGCAAGAAACTGCCTTGCAGAATAATCGAATTCCCATTGCCTTGAAAATTTTGATAATCCTCGCTATTCACTGAAGCAGCTTGCTTAAGTAAAGCGCCAGCGATAATATACATACAGTCCAAAGCCATATTGATTTTAATGGTTCGTTTAACTTTTCTTTTTTGAGTTTTTAAACCCGATATACTCCACGGTTGAGTACTTTTTCGATAAACACTATAATGGCTTAACCCTGCAATACCAATATTCAATAAACTCCAGTTAAAGTTCCCCAAATGAAAATATTCCAAAGTTGTAGTAGGATTAAACAAATTTTGAGACGCCAAAGGACTGTAAGCCACATTTAAAACCGACCATCCTGAAAGCAGTGAGAGCGATTGTTGTTGGGCACGATAAAACTGTTGATGCAATGCCACACTATCATTTGCCAGAGCACGTGTTGACAAGCCTAAGAAATCATTTTTGGGTAAATACATCGGATTCAAATTCGAGGTTCCCCAGACTAATTGAGCACTTGCAAAAAAGCCATTAATGAACAATAAAACGAAAACAATAAATTTCCTCATAAGTAGATACTTAAAAGTAATCTTAAATCAATAAAAAATGTAATTCTACAATTTTTATTTGTTGTATTATAATTTGAAAATTTGTTACTTAATTATATAAGAATTAGCGCATGAATAATTTAGTTTCTGTTGATTGGCTTAAGGATCATTTGGATGATGATAATCTAATTGTTTTGGATGCGCGGTTATCGCCTTCAAATGATCCTTTTATTCCGAATGCTCGTTTTTTTGATTTGAAGGGGAAATTTTCGGATCAGGAAGCCATGTTTCCTAATACATTCCCCACGATTGAGCGGTTTGAGAAGGAATGTCAACGTCTTGGGATTTATACGGATTCAAAGTTGGTGGTGTATGACCCCAAAGGGGTATACTCCAGCCCCAGAGTATGGTGGATGTTTACTGCAATGGGACATCATAATGTAGCGGTTCTTGATGGTGGCTTACCGGCCTGGTTGAAAAACGATTACCCTACTGCTGATGTGGAAGGAAGTGGGTATTTAAAAGGTGATTTCAACGCTTTTTTTGATGCTGATTTGGTTAAACGCTATGAAGATATTTTAAGTAACGTTTCAACTCCTTCTTTTACGGTTGTTGATGCACGTTCTGAAGGAAGATTTAATGGGATTGATGATGAGCCTCGCCCCCATCTTAAAAGTGGATGTATTCCCAACTCTGTAAATATTCCTTATGAGCATGTTTTAGAAGACGGTAAGTTTAAAGATAGAGAAGAATTAAAGGCTATTTTTAACGCTTCTTGTTCTTTTGAAGATGAGCTTGTATTTAGTTGCGGTTCTGGGCTTACTGCTTGTATTGTCCTTTTGGCTTGTGAATTGGCATTTAAGCAAAGTCGATTTGTTTACGATGGTTCTTGGACGGAATGGGCCGAAAAACAAGGGTTAACAAAATAAAGGGGGGAGTATTTGCTTTGCAAAAAATTGAATTGCAAAAATGGATTATCGGCCATAATTAGTGATTTAAACGTTCATGGAATAAACTACGCGATAAGGCCGGATGAGTCGATAAAATAAATGTGATTAATATTTAACCACAACAAACTCTACTCTTCGGTTGATGGCTCTTCCTTTTTTGGTGCTGTTTGATGCTTTTGGTTTATTAGGCCCAAATCCTTTAGAGGATAGTCTTGATGCATCGATACCGTTATATATAAGGAATTCCATTACGGATTTAGCTCTTCGTTTTGATAAATCGATATTTTTACTCACTTCTCCACGGTTATCGGTGTGTCCGTGGATTTCAATGGTCATTGTTGGTTTCAGTTTTAAAAATGTAACCAGCTCATCTAAAATATCCATACTCATTCCATTAAGGATGTCGGAACTGGTGGCAAAGTTCACTTCGTTTAATCGGATAGGCTTATCCTTGGCGAGTGTTTCTACGGTAATGCCCTCTTTGGCGTATATTTTTTGGGCACCATCTACGGAGTCGGGATTGATTTCAACTACTTTGGTGGAAAATGCTTTTCCATCACCTGTGGCGTTTAAAACAAATCGTTGTTTGATTTCCTGCGCCTCGTCTTTTTTCATGATTACCGCCTCGCCTTTTAGGTCTACGATTTCGTGCCCTACTGGAACTACCATGTCAACGCCGTCAATATTTCTTACTTTATCACTCTTTTTTATAATTTGTTCTGTTCCGTTAATTTCGGCTACTCGTTCGTCTTTGGCTAAAACGGTTTCTTCTTTGTTTACCATTACGATTTTTCCTCCTGGCGGAATAATGACTTCCTTCCCTCCTATGGTTTTTACTTCGCTTCCGTAATCGGCTTGAACATCTTCTCCATTTACCTGTAGGGTGATTTGTTCGGGCTCTATTTCTTTTCTGCTGGGGTCTTTTACGGGCATCACAACTACATATTCTCCTGTTTCTTTATCTACCAATCCCTCTATGACTTCTCCAGTTTCTTTGTCGGTTACGGACATTTTACCATTTTTTACAGGTTCTCCGTTTTCATCTTTCAGGGTTCCTTTCATCATCACTACTTTTTCGGGCCTTGCATCTTTATGGAGGTTAAAGGATACTAAATTGAGTCCTCCTGTTTTTACAGAACCTTTGTTTCCACTGGTAAAATAGGCTGTTTTACCATCGAGGCTTACAATGAGTCCGTGCTCATCTTTTTCTGTATTTATGGGGTAGCCAATGTTTTTTGGACGGATCCAATTGCCGTTTTTGTCCATTCGAGTGTAATAGATGTCGTAACCTCCTACTCCTGGATGTCCGTTGGATGCGAAATAGAGGGTTTTACTATCCGTATGGAGGAACGGGGTTTTTTCTTGTCCTTTGGTGTTAATTAAGGGTCCCATGTTTTTGGGTGAACTCCATCTTCCTCTTTCGTCTTTTGTGCAGTAGAATAAATCGAGGGTGAAGGTTTCATCGACTCCTTCTCCAAAACTCAGGCTGGACAATCGAGCTGATGAAAAAACCATTAGTTTGCCATCGGAAGAAATGGTGGGTTGTCCTTCCCAGGTGGGTTCGCCGTTTTCATTGTTTACAGGGCCTATACTTCGCAAAGGACCCCAATGTCCATTATTGTACTCGGATTTCATGAGTTCGGTATTGGGGTATCCTTTTCCTCTCAAGGGTACAATTAAAATATTGGCGGTGAGATACATAGTTTTGTTATCGGGGGTTAAACAGGCGCCTCCAAGTCCTATTAATTTGTTATTGGCCTGAATATCCATTAAAGGTTTCATGTGCAAGTTAAATGGTGCCGCCATGGACATTCCTCTTGAAAAGGTATCTACTCCAAAGGATTTACTTTTGGAAAAGTATTCTTTATCATCATTTCCTGGTGTGTTTGGTGGTAGTCTTATATCTGGTGGGGTATTTCTTTTCCGCGTGAAATATACCCATTCGTTATCTGGAGAAAGCATGGGAAGGTATTCATCATGCTCAGTAGATATTCCTTTCACATTTTGCGGGTTAAATTCAACGGGATTTTCCAATAATTCTTTCATAATGAAATATTCGTCTTTGAGTTGAACGGCTATTTCACTGTATTCCCTGGGTGGTTCTGCTTCACTTTCCAGATAGTCTTTAAAATAATGCGCTGCTATTGAATCCTGACCATCTTCGTGGTTCATTCTTCCGAGCCAATAATAGGCTAAATGTCCTTGGTATGAAGGACAAACTTCAGATAATGTTTCAAACCATTGTTTTGCGTTTGCTCTTACTTTTTGTTTTACACTGGGCATCATCGCTTTGTAAGAGGCGTCTTGGTAATGGCCTGCAATGAATCCAATTAAATCTGGGTACTCTGGGTATTTCTCGGCCATTTCTTTGAGTTCTTTAATGACTCCAGAACGGTCCATAGGATAATCCACATCCCTTAGTTTTTTGAATTTCTTTACTGCTTTTTTATTACTGAATTCAATGCAGTTTCCTTCCTGGGCTACAAGTGAGGAACTAATGATGAATCCTATTATTATAACAACTCGTTTATACACAATTCTTTTTAATAACGCTTTTTTTATAATTAGTAACATTTTAAACCAAGGTTTTACGAATAATCGTATGTTTTAGTTTGTTCTTTATTTTAATAACTCATGGGTTATTTGAAGCTACTGTATCAACTTTTGAGCCAACTACTGTAGCAACCATGGCATCACCTGTTACATTTACTACTGTTCTGCACATATCTAATATTCTGTCAACTCCTAAAATAAGGGCTATCCCTTCCATGGGTACTTTGAGTTGCCCGAGTACAATGGCCAACATAACCATTCCCGCACCTGGAACGGCAGCTGAACCTATACTGGCTAGTGTTGCGGTTAATACAATGCTTAATTGATCAACAAGTGTAAGGTCAAACTGCATGACGTTCGCTATAAAAACGGCTGCTACAGCTTGGTAACAACTGGTCCCGTCCATATTAATTGTGGCCCCAAGAGGCAAAACGAAACTGGACACTTCTTCATTTATTCCTACTTTATTTTTTACACAATCCATCGTGATAGGTAATGTGGCAGCACTGGAACTTGTTGAAAAGGCTAAAAGTTGTGCAGGGGAAATGGATTTCAAAAACTTTAATGGATTCTTCTTACCTAGTACATACACGAATATTAATGATGTGGTAATTACAAGAAGAAGCGCTCCTATTACTGTTAAACTATATCTTCCTATTGCAGCCAATAGCTCGGAAAAATGTGTGCTGTTCTGAACAAAAACATTGGATATAAGGGCGAATGTTCCAATGGGGGCTAAATACATAATGATGTCCACCATTTTTAGGATTACATCATTCACGCCTTCAAAAAAGTGTTTTACAGTACTTGTTTTTTCCTTTGGAATTGCCAATAATGCTACTCCAAAAAGTACAGCGAAAACAATTACCTGAAGCATGCTCCCATTATTGGAGGATGAGGCAATAATGTTTTCTGGAACGATATCCACAAGGAACTGAAGAGGTCCATCGTTATTTACATCAATTGCAGTGCTTATTTTAGTGTCTGCTGCGTTGGAAAATGTGTGTATAATTTCTTTTGCCGTTTCTCCGTTAATGGCTTCCCATGGCTTGAAAATGTTTACCATAATTAATCCACATGAAACGGCAATCACGGTAGTGAGTAAATACATGCCGATAGTTTTACCTCCTATTTTTCCAAGCCTTGAAATGTCATTGAGTGAGGTAATTCCATTTACAAGGGAAAAAAGCACCAAGGGTACGGCTATTAATTTGAGGCTTTTAACGAAGATTTGTCCAAATGGCGCAATCCAATCCGAAGTGAATTGTTGAATTTGTACGGGCGATTCAACCAGTAAACTTACAGCAGCTCCGTATACAACGCCAAGTATTAACCCTACAAGGATTTGTATATGAAGTGGAAACGTTCTTTTCATTTTACAATACGTCGCTGATTTTATTTGTTTTTGAAATCAGAATGTAATCTAAAATTGTAATGGCTGCCATGGCCTCAACAATAGGCACTGCTCTAGGTACAACGCATGGATCGTGTCTTCCTTTTCCAGATACGGTTACTTTTTCTCCTGCTTCATTTACAGAATCTTGATCAACCATTACGGTAGCTACAGGTTTAAAGGCTGTTCGGAAGTATATATCCTGACCATTGGATATTCCACCTTGTATCCCACCTGATTTATTGGTGGTGGTTACAACTTTACCATCCACTACTTCAAAGGGGTCATTATGCTCTGACCCTCTCTGTTTAACTCCTTCAAATCCAGTCCCGTACTCAAATCCTTTTACAGCGTTTATTGAAAGCATTGCTTTTCCTAATTCTGCATGTAATTTATCAAAAACAGGTTCTCCTATTCCTGCTGGAACATTTTTTATAATACATTCTACTACTCCTCCGATTGTATCCCCATCTTTTCGAACTTTCATGATGTGATCAATCATTTTCTGCGCTACGGCTTCATCTGGACATCGTACAATAGTGTCTTCAATTTTTGAAACGTCTACCTCATGTGTTGGCACGCTCATTTGAATTGCACCAACTTGAGAAACGTAGGCATGGATGGAGATATTAAAATGGTTTAATGCCAACTTGGCGATTGCTCCTGCTACACATCGTGAAACGGTTTCTCTTGCTGAAGACCTCCCGCCACCTCGGTAATCTCTTATCCCATATTTCTCTGTAAAGGTGTAGTCCGCATGGGAAGGACGAAACTTGTCTTTGATGTGATCGTAGTCTCTGGACTTTTGGTTATCATTCTCAATGGTAAAACCAATTGGTGTTCCTGTTGATTTTCCTTCAAAAATACCGGAGTAAAACTTTACTTTATCCCCTTCTTTTCGTTGGGTAACAATTTTACTTTGTCCGGGTTTTCTTCTGTCCAATTCAGATTGAATGAATTCTTCATCAATTTCCACGCCTGCGGGACATCCATCAATTACTCCGCCTAATCCTACTCCGTGTGATTCTCCAAAAGTGGAAACTCTAAATAGGTTTCCAAAAATACTTCCTGCCATAGTCTGTGAAATTAGTAAAATTCAATAGCTTAGAAGATATGAAAGGATTAATTTTTATCAATCACTGGACTCGAGTTTTCCATGTTTTAAAAATGAGGATGTGTTTTGTTTTCCTAATTGGTTTGTTTTTAATGGGTTGCAACAATGAATCGTTGAAAACAGGTTATATTGATATTAATCGGGTAAATCAGGAATACAAGGTGGCTATTGATTTTGAAGAACGTTTGAAGGAACTAAAAATTACAGCGAAAGAACAATGTATTCCTTTTCAGGAGGCGTATATGCTTTTATCGGATTCAATTACCAAAATTAAGGGTGAAAATGGTGAGCCTTCGCAGGGGTTAATTGGTCGTTTTATTGATTCCAAAAAAAATTATGAAGCAATTCAGGATAAAAGTTTTCAGGATTTGCAGGACTCCATTGCGTTTTACAAGGATCTTTTAAACGAGAAAATCAATAAACATGTATTTGATTTTGCGCAGAAAGAGGGATATCATTATGTTTTTTCTCCTGCGGGATCAGGGGTTTTTATGTTTGGAGACTCAAGTTTAAATATTACTAATCAGGTAATTACTTATTTAAATGCACAATAATTTTGTAATTCAATATTCACTGTGCAAAACCCAATTGTTCGAAAATAAGCCGCTTGGTGGTTTTTTTCTTAATTTTACTTTTAAATCGTAAACATTCGTATATGGGATGGTTTAAAAGAATGAAAGATAATATTGCTACTCCTACGGTAGCAAAGAAGGAAACTCCTGAAGGTCTTTGGCATCAATGTAAAAAATGTAAAACCATGATGACGGCCGATGAGCATGCGGAGCATCATTGGGTTTGTCCGAATTGTGGACATCATGATCGAATTAATTCCAAAGAGTATTATTCATTCCTTTTTGATAATGGGAAATTTACGGAACTCAGTCCTAAACTGGTTTCGGGTGATCCGCTTAAATTTGAGGATACTAAAAAATATAAAGACCGTTTGAAAGCTGCGAAAAAGAAAACGGGGTTAAACGACGCCATTACCACTGCTTATGGTAAAATGGAAGATATGGATGTAGTGATTGCCTGTATGAATTTTAATTTCATCGGGGGGTCTATGGGTTCTGTAGTTGGTGAAAAAATTTCCAGAGCGATTGATCATTGTATTAAATACAACAAGCCTTTTGTTTTGATCTCAAAGTCGGGAGGTGCTCGAATGATGGAGGCCGCTTTATCGTTGATGCAAATGGCGAAAACTTCAGCAAAGCTTACTTTACTTGCTGATGCAGGCTTACCTTTTATTTCGTTTTTAACTGATCCAACAACGGGTGGTGTTACTGCTTCCTATGCGATGCTTGGGGATATTAATGTGAGTGAGCCTAACGCCTTAATTGGATTTGCGGGACCAAGAGTTGTTAAAGAAACTATTGGTAGAGATTTACCTAAAGGTTTCCAAACTGCTGAGTTTGTGTTAGAACACGGGTTCTTAGATTATATCGTGGAACGAAAAGATATGAAAGCTAGGCTGGCGCAATCTATTCGTCTTTTTATGAATTAATTTCGTTTAAATATTATATTAACGCCTCGGAAATTCCGGGGCTTTTTTTGTGCATTTTTGAAGAACAGGTAAAAAAATAAGGGTTGATCTTTCTTGACCAACCCTTCGGCAAAATATAGGAGGTGATTAGGTTACTTATAACTTACAGGTGTTTTTCCCTTTTTGTATAATTTAGGTTGTTGACTGCTTTTACTTGAGGTAGAACTTGATGAGCTTGATGAACTCGATGTGCTTGAAGACCCACTGTATGAGCCTGAATTCCCACTGTATGTTCCACCACAACTGGAATTGTTGTCTGTATCTGGTGTTGGCCAGTTTCTTATAACTGCTCCTATTATTCTTATGATTGTTACACCAAGAGATGGTGAAGAGTCGTCTTCGTATTCATAATCATTAGATTCATGTTCGTAGGACGTTGAATTCGTATTGTTTTGAGGATATTCATAATTATTGATTTCCTCTTCATAATACGTGGTATTGTTGCTGTTATTTTGAGGGTATTCATACTCATTGGTTTGGTCTCCCTCGTTTGACGTATTATTGTTTTGGTCAGTATTTTCATCATCAATGTTTTCTTCAAGGCTGTAATCCTCGATGATATAATCCTGGTTGTAGGAATCATCATATATTGAATTGTTTTTCTTTTCGGATCTTGAAAGATCAAATTTAAGTCCTGCACTAATGGTAATTAAGTAGGGATTAGAAATTGGCTCTTGGTAATCGATTGATTCTCCATCAAAAGTAAAGGAATCAAAATTGATGAATTGCATTTCATCATCGGCTTTTAGAATAGATATGCCCAAATCCAACGATGTTGATTTAAGTTTCACATAGGTTCCAAACTGTAAACCATATTGAAATACATTACTGTGGAATAAATCATCATTCCAATTTGATGACTGATCAAATTGTATTTCTTTAAAGTCCAAGTGCTCTTTGGTGGAATAGATTCCTCTTCCTGCGTTTATTCCAAAATAAAAAGTGGAAGGTCCGTTACCCCACAAGGCGTTTAATTTGAATTGCCAACTGTTGAATTGGTTTCTTAAGGTATATTCTCCTAAATCTAAGTCTGTTATTCGACGTCCATTGTTACTAAACATCCAATCCACACCGTATTCAACACCAATTTTATTTTCTTCCTTCAAAATATACCCTAATCCTAGTTTTCCACCCCATCCTTCGGAAAATTGATCCTTTGAGAAATGTTTAAGCGGCGCTGTATATAACCCACTTGCCGAGAAATGCATTTGTGCTTGTGCAACAAAAGTAAATAATAGAAAGGTGAAGAGAAAAAAACGATTTGTCATAATAATACGTGTTCGATTGGTTATTTTAACAAAATATTAACAAACATCGTGCCGAGTTTCTCAACTCGCTAAAACCGCTTATGTAAAGGGAATATTAATCGTTCTTTTTTTGTAATTCAATCTATATTAAACAAATTGTTAAGTGTTTAAATTGAGGCAATTGAATTTTTTCCAATTCGTTGATGAGAAAAAATCAACTTATGAAAAAAGGAGAAAAATTCAATTTAGAAAACTACCGGGGAGTTTTTAAGTTAATTGGTTTATGTGTAGCGCTTGGAGCTATCACACTTGCGTTTGAATGGCGAACGTATGAGCACTCATTGTACAATGAGTGGGTGTTATTAGATGATTATATGGACTCTCTTGAATTACCGCCTTTAATTCCGCCTGAAAAACCACAGGTTATTCCTATGAATATTCCAGTAAATAATTTTAAAAAGAATGTTTCTACACGTCTTGATTTAACGCATTTTTTGGATGACAAATGGGATGAGCAAAAACAGGATGCTAATGAAGGAGACGTGAGTGAAGCGCCGGGTGAAGGTGATTTATTTGGTGACGAACCGGATGAAATACTTGAACCTTGGACTTACTTAACTCCTATCTATAACCCTGCATCCAAACCCTATTTTTTATCCAAAAGATGTGCACGTGAAAAGGATAATCATGCAAAGTACTTATGCAGTATGAATAGTATTCGAAATAGGATTAAAAATGAATTGGTTATTCCCTACTCTTTAGGATCGAATGTTCGTTTTGCTGTTCAGTTTCAAATTGATACTACTGGAAAAATTAACCATATAAAAGTAGAAGGAACCAACAATATTGATTTGATCAACTCCACCAAGAGAATACTCTCATCACTACCTAAAATGGTGCCTCCTAAACATTTAGGTAAAAAAAGAATAATGACAACAGGTTTTCCCGTGATTATAAGGCTGGAGTAATTTAGTTTTATTAACAGCTTATTGCTTTGACCTAAGGGGTATAATGGTTAAACTTGCATTAGCATACTATTCTCATATAATGTTAAAATCAACTATTCTATCCCTCCTTTTCCTAGGTTTTACTATTTGCGCGTATGCGCAAAAACCAACCAGTTTACTTTGGGAGATTTCGGGTAATGGCTTAAAGGAAAAATCGTACCTCTACGGCACGATGCATGTGAGTAATAAGATTGCTTTTCATTTAGGTGATTCGTTTTTTATTGCTCTAGATCAGGCTAAAAAAGTTTGTTTGGAATCAGATCCCGGAGAATGGATTGAAGAGATGTATTATTCCAAAGATGGAATGTTATCTGGAAGATTTGGATCGCATAACTCTCAAAATGGTAACTTTTATGAAACACTCACCAATATTGAGGCACCTAACAAAAAAGACCTTGAAAATGCCCTGCGTCAAAAGCATCCGTTAGAGAATGGTTTTTTATATCGGGGTTCTGAACAGAATAAGGAATATGAAGAAAATACATATTTGGATTTATTCATTTATCAATATGCGAAAAAGAACAAGATTGAGGTGATTAATCTGGAGGATTATGAAGAAACCAATAAACTTCAGGCTTTGTCATTACTTCCCGATGAAACGGAAAACACAGATGAAGAATCACGAAAAAAGACTACGCGAAAAAATTATTATTCCAAATGGAGCAAAGAGATGACCATTCGAGAGGCTATGGAAAATGCGTATCGAAACGGGAATCTTTACATCATCGATTCCATTACCAAAATGACGGCTTCTTCCAAGAATTATTTACATTATTTCCTTCATGAGCGTAACCGAATTATGGTTGAAGGAATAGATACACTTGCTCAAAAACACAGTGTTTTCATTGGCATTGGAGCGGCACACTTACCTGGTAAAAAAGGGGTGATTGAAATGTTAAAGGATAGAGGTTACTCCTTAAGGCCTGTAGATCGCAATAAATCTCAGCTCGCAAAAGATCGGAAAAACAGTATTGAAAAAGCGTTTCTAAATATACCATACAAGCCATTTACAACGAATGACGGGTATATCACGGCAAACCTTCCAAGTCAGCTTTATGAAACACTGGGAGAACATGGTGATTTGCAGTATTTTCTGCCCGATATGGTTAATGGGGGGAATTTCCTGATTTCTCGTTTTCAAACCTATTCGCCATTACATCAAAGGGAATACAATTCATGGAAACAAAAACTAGATTCGTTATTGTTTGAAAATGTGGAGGGAAAAATTATTGAACAAAAAGAGATTACTGTTTCGGGATTTGAAGCCATCAAAATAATGAATAAAACCCGAAGGGGTGATTACCAAAGAAGACTGATTGTTTTTACACCTCTTGAAATTATCTTTTTTAAAATGGCGGGGACAGGAACATGGGCCAAAGAGTATGGTGAACAATTTATTAACTCCATTAAAATCAATCATGCAAACCCTGATGTTACACATTACGAATCTCATTTAAAGGATTATTCAATTGATTTTCCTGGCACTGCTATTCATACCGAACATGCGCTTACTATTTTAAACACTCCTCCTCGTTATGATGTCCAATCGTACACAGAGAATGATAGTGCGTATTATTTACTTCAATCCGATTGGTTAAACGATTTTGGATATATTGAGGAAGACACCTTTGAATTATCGTATTTAATTACTGTTTTTGGTGAGCAACTCGATTCGGCTAAAAAGGTAAAAGTCACACGTGTGAATGATCGTTTCACAGAGGGATATGTCCTATTAAATAATGGAGATTCTATTTATTTACGAACCCTTTTACACAAGAACTTTTACTATGTATTGGCTGCGAAAAGTGAGTATTCAAAAGCGATTCGTTTTTTTAACACCTTAAAATTCAATTCTCAAATTGAAGAAGATGAATACCAAGTTTATCACGACACGCTTTTACGATATACGGTGAACACGCCCGTTGTACCTGAAAAAATGGAAGACTTAATGCGCTATGTTCGAATAAAAACGCGAGATGATAAAAAAGAAGATTGGGATTATAATAAGCAGTACCGAAACTTCTTTTACAAGAAAAACTATGAATCCATTAAGGTTAAATATTTAAAGCATAGTGATTATTATCATTATGAAACAATGGAGAAATTCTGGGAAAAAGAATTAGAAGAATATTTGAATGGCAATTATATCATTAAACAAGAAACGTATGATGAAAATGACTCTACGCCTACTGCGTGGATAGTTGTTTCCGATACAGGCAGTCAAAAGGTTATTGAAGTAAAATCAATTGTTAATAAAGGTGTGGTATATACGATACGTGCAAGCTATAATGCGAAACAGGAAAAATCTCGGTTTATTACTACTTTTTTCAATTCTTTTCATCCTGATATGGACACGCTGATGGGGAAAACAATTACAGCCTCCAATGCACCTTTGTTTTTTGCGGATCTTGCGAGTAAGGATTCTTCTCGAATAAAACGAGCAATTCATCTTTCCAATCGAATTTCTTTTACCAAAGATTATGCAGATAGCATGATTTGGTATGCAGATCACTTTGAGTTTCCGGAAAATGATAAAAAAGGTACTGCCAATTATTTGGTGAAACAGTTGGGTTATTTAAAACATCCGGCTGTTCTCCCCTATTTGAAACGTAAATATGAAGAAAGCACAGATGACTTTGAGGCACAGTTTGCCGTTTTAAAGGCATTATCCAAATATGGCACTAAAAAATCCTATAAAATATTGAAAGACCTAATTCTTGAAGAACCTCCAATCACTCCTGATGAAGACGCTGTTGAGAATTTCTTTTACTACCTGGATGATTCCCTTGCCCTCACATCAAAACTGTATCCTAAACTTTGGGATTTGTTATTGTATACGGATTATCGCTCATCTGTTTACCCGCTTGGCTCCATGTTATTGGACAGTAATCTGGTTAATGCTAATTCCTATAAAAAGCAAAAAGCATTGGTGCTTAGGACAGCAAAAAGCTATTCTGCTGAGAAAAAATCAAAAAGATCATATCGCTCTTCAATAAAATTAAAGGACACTGACTACAGCTATAGTTTTGGTAAAAAAAGAGAGTATGCTATTAGTCCAATTGATCAGTTTAATATTACAGCATTTTTAAAGCTTTTAATGCCGTATTACACCAAAGATCAAAAAGTAAAGGCCTATATAAACTCTTTACTTGATCATCAGGATAAAGATTATCAATTTGTTGCTACAGTGTTGTTAACTCAATACAACATACCTCTGCACGATAGTGTTTACGTTTCCTTATCTAAAAACCCCACCTATCGATTTGCTTTTTATAAAGCGCTAAACTTTATTGATAAAGCGCATTATTTTGATTCTACCTATTTATCACAAAAAGACATGATGGAATCGGTTATATTATCCTCTTCCTCCATTAATGTTGAAGATAGTGTAGCCTTTGTGGAAAGAAGATACATTAAAAACAAATATGAGGAGGGATATGTGTATTTCTTTAAACATCAATCAAATTACAACCATAAATGGTATCTCCACTATGCTGGTTTGCAACCAAAAGACAGCACAGTGATTAATCCAAAAACGAATTTTGATTACATCGAACGAAAAGCATCTGTTTTATACAGTGAAGCAGATATTAAAAACGAAATTGACGATTGGGTAAAGCACTTGAATTTAATTGGTAGAGAACGTGCAGCAAGTAAATCCAGTGAAAATGGGTATTCATTTTATGATTAGCGCACAAGACATACAAACAAGTTCATAGTTTAAATGAAAAGAGAAAAAACAGGTTATAGTATAATCATTGTGCTTGCACTGATATCAATTATTGGCTTGTTTTTTATTCCTCCAATGGAGCAAGATCCAAGCTACCATAATTTTTGCGACTCAAAAACAGTGTTTAATATCCCTAATTTCTGGAATGTTGTCTCTAATGTTCCTTTTCTTATACTAGGATTAATAGGTGTAATTAAAGCGTTAAAATTTACGGAATCCCGAACTTTATACATTATTTTTTTTACAGGGATCGCTCTTGTTTCATTGGGTTCTGGCTACTACCACTTAAATCCAAATAACAACACGCTTGTATGGGACAGACTTCCCATGACAATCGCATTTATGTCGTTGTTCTCTATCGTTGTCAGTGAATTTATCAGCCCTAAAAAAGGAAATAAACTGCTCTTCCCTGCTCTTATAATTGGTGTGTTTTCGGTGTTGTACTGGCAGTATTTTAACGACCTTCGAATTTATGCTCTTGTGCAATTTTATCCCATTCTGGTTATTCCTGTAATTTTAATCTGTTTTTCATCTCGATATACCAAAACCTATGGTTATTGGGGATTATCAATAGCGTATTTCATAGCTAAAGTATTTGAGCATTTTGATAAAGAAGTTGACGTTTTACTCGGAGGAATAAGTGGCCATCCTTTAAAACACCTCTTTGCATCATTGGGAATCCTTTGCTTACTCTACTCCTACCTAAAACGAAAAATGGTTAAAACTTCTTGAGATTAAACTTTTAAATCTAACTTTCTCAGCAGAGCAGTATTTCGCTGGTATTTCTTCTCTTAAAGAAGGTAAGTTGCAAACTTACTCTATCTATCCTCGTAGTTATAAACTACGAGGGACGGGGATATATTTTTTCTTTCGTTACCTCTTTGAGTAACATGCATAGGAACACCAACTTCTATTTCTCTAGCTTGTCTTGGCATGAAACAAATCTAAAATTCATACTCAAAAGAAATCCTGTTAGCTATAAATTTCCTGAATTAATAAAAGTCTTATTTGAATTTTGACAATAATGAGTAAAACTGGAATAATAAAACTATGCATGTAGCTATGCAGAAAACACCATTTTCAACATAGGTAAAACACCTTCTAAACTCAATAAAAACAAGGGTTTAAACTCCTTTTTTAGTTGGTGACTGTCACCAAGTCTTAAAGAAAGATGCCTATTCTATTAAATTCACCTCCAATTCCCATAAAGAAGAGTTGCCTTATTTAAAAACATTTACCACCTCCTCTTTTGCACACCTTTTAAAGCTTTAAAGCACCAGTAAAAACAAGTATTTCAGAGGTTTTTCAAGTTGGGGACTATCCCTAAGTATAGGGAAAGGTTTTAACTCCCTTCTCAGTTAGTAACTGTTACCAAGTTTTAAAAGAAAACATATAAACTCTCCAATCAGTTTTTTTTCGTGTACCGTAATTTTTAAAATCCAAGCAATAATCATCACCTAAATAGTAAGATATGATATGTTTTTTTTTCAAAGTAGCAATCTCATTAATATCCATCTTTAATCCAGTTTTGTAATACTTTAAATTATATTTTTTGTTTATTCTATTGAATTTAGATTTTCCTAAAACTAATGTATCACAAACCCCTTTAGAATCTTTAAAAATGAAGTTTAAATCTATTCCTCTTTTTTGTTTGAAAAGAATTTTTTTTAAACAAAATACAGAGTCGTTATTGTTAAACATACCTAAACTTGCTCCAAGTGAATTGATAAAAACTTTTTTATAAATAAGCACTTTTCCCTTTGTAAACTCATCTCCAAAAGCATCGTATGGACGGTATTTTTCTTTTTCAAAGGAAAAATTAAGTTTTAAATCAGTGTAATTAAAAATTTTAATCAAGTCTTTACGACACGATACTGAATCATAAATACTTGTTTTATTAATTCTATTAGTAGAAATATTCAAATAAAGATTATTTTGAGCACTATTTAAAAGAGTAGCAAATAAAAACAGTAAGGAAGCTCCCTTTTTTATCATTTCTTTTTCTTGAGGACGTTTTTACTCTTTTTATCTACAGGACCTGGACTAATTTTATTCGCCTTGTGTGCGCACCTGTCATCGCCAATTATTTCATTCATTTCTAAAATAGTTCTCTTCTCTTCATTATTAGTCCAAGTACCTGTATTTAGATTTTTAAAAGCTGTTTTTTTATTTAATCTATCCCGTTTAAAAGCTTTAAAATCAAAATTTTTATGCCAAGCATGCGTAACCTCATGAAATAGTAATCTTGTTGCTGTATGTTTTTTTCCACCTTTTATATAATTGTTATAAACAGATTTTCTATCCTTATTAATAATTGCAGTTCCACTTTCATCTAATTTTGCCTCTTCAATAACTAAATTATTATCCACATATATTATTCCAAGTTTAGCCTTTTCCGATCCTTTTGAAAGCTTCCTGTCTTTTCTAGGACCTTTTGGATAATATCCCATTTCTTGACCGGGTCTAACTTCCATAAGTTTCAATATTTTGTCGGATTTCACTAAATCCATAGCCCTACTTTTAGCCATTTTATTTTTGGATTGATCATTCGCTATTACAGTATTTAAGTTCTTAAATGTTTGTTTTACAAAGTCAGATGCTTCTTTAGGCGGATTTGCTCCGGGTGTATAATCATAAGTATTAATTCCATCATCAATTACAATCCTTCTTCCATCATGGTCCACTAAAATCAAAGGAGAATTATCAACATACGCATAATTTGAAAGCATTGGATATTCTTTTGAAAGAGGATCCAAAGACATCCAGCGGCCTAAGTTCGCTAAGTAAATTCTTGCGTCAAAATCATGAGCGGTTCCAAATTTCTCATCAAACTCCTTTCCATTCAATAAAAATCTATACTTATCCACTTCCTTCCTTCGAGCTATAACCCCAAAAGGATAAACGTCTGTTGCGCTTTTTACCTTTGCAACATTCAAAAATTTCTTATTTGAAATAACAACTCTAATATTTCCTATTCTATCTTTTAACTCATAACTCTTTTCTCCAACACAGTTGGTTAATTCGGAACTTATAACTTCTTTGAGTTGAATGTTATCTACCTCAAACTGCAAAGATGCTGTCCCTGAATTGATTCGGTTAAACTCTATGGTTATTGCATTGGAGGTTGGGGTAAATGTTAATGCGTGATTTCCGTTGGTGGAAATTTGTTGCGAAACTATGGTTGACCCTAGTTCCTTAATGTTTACTTCCACTACACTACTTGAAAGAACATGTGTATTGAAATTCAGTTCATATACCTTACCGTTGTCAACGGTCATAACTTTACTCACCCCAGTGTTGGGGGCCGTTGTGGTAACGGTTATTCCGAACGCTGACAATATCAGCACTTGGAATAAGAGTACTATATAAAGTTTCTTTTTCATGTTTTAATTAGTCATTTTCACCAAATAACATATCACATACCCTATAGAGAATACACCAATAACGTTAGGTAAGTCACTCTCAAAAAAGGAAGTCCAAAAACCCATATCTTTGTTCTTGTTTAGAAAATCAAACACCCCTGTAAAAGACTGAAATAGTAAAGCATAAATCAATAACAGAATTAATAATATCTTAATTACCATTTTCATAATCAACTTATTTTTTCTTTTCAGATTCAATAATTTTTTGGTCTAGACTGTCCCAAAATTCACGACCTCCATCTATTGGGCTGCGGTGTTTATATGATATTGTTTCTTCTCCCGATTCTTCTCTAATTGTAGCATTCGCATTTTCTAGTTCCCCATACCCAAGATTTGTATCAAACCAAAATAAAACTGGATCATCTGTGTTCTGGTAATCAATATTATAAGTGCCATCATTATCCCCTACTTCAATATCATCAACTTGAAAAGTATTAATCATTACATTAGTTTGAACTTCCCATCCTTTTTCCTCTAAATATTTCTCGACCCCTTTTGAAAATGCTCCTCCCATACTATGCGATACCAGGTTAAATACTTCATCCTCAGACATACCTTCGATCAAAGCATCATAATTATTCTTAGCGTATTCATAGCCTTGATCTGTTCTACCACTAGCGGATGAAAAATAACTATAGTCTGTATTGACAAAATAAGTTTTATTATCAAACAAATAATCCTTTGCTCCTTCAACAAAACTATCATTCCAGTATTCCTCACCTCCATCAGGAGATCCTCCTCCTAATTTACCATTTATAAAAATTATCCTTTTACCATCAGGGTCAATGAAAATTAATGGATTATTACCGAAACCAGCATAAGGAGAAATTGATGGATATTCGTTAAATGCTGGGTCGGTTCTCCATCTTCTTCCTAATCGTGGATTATACCCAAAATCATTAAAACTCAAGTGGTTTCCAGACCCTTTTACCTCATCATCCTTTTCGTGTCCACCGAACCCAAACCTATACTCCCCATTAGAAACACTCCTAGCTTCCATCCCAAAGGGATAGTAATCGTTTGCTGAAATCACCTTCGATGAACCACTCACCTTTTTATCGGAAACAGTGGTTCTTACATTACCTAAGTGATCGGAGAGTTCGTAGTTTTTTATACCTACTTCATGGGTTAATTTGGAACTTACTACTTCTTTAAGTTGAATATTATCAATCTCAAACTGCAAAGATGCTGTTCCTGAATTGATTCGGTTAAACTCTATGGTTATTGCATTGGAGGTTGGAGTAAATGTTAATGCTTTATTTCCGTTGGTGGTTATTTGTTGAGAAGCTATGGTTAAACCTAGTTCCTTAATGTTTACCTCCACTACACTACTTAAAAGAACATCGGCATTGAAGTTCAGTTCATACACTTTACCGTTGTCAACGGTCATAACTTTACTTACCCCAGTGTTGGGAGCCGTTGTGGTAACGGTTATTCCAAACGCTGAAATTATCAACATTTGGAATAAGGTTAATATGTATAGTTTCTTTTTCAATTTTTACTTGGTCATTTTTACCAATTTATTTTTAATTTAACTGTGCCAAACCACCCTATTTCGCAAACCTTTTAAAGCTTTATTCAACCATTAACAATGAATTTTTTATCTTCCATTTTAATTCATTATTAATAAAGGAAATATTTAACATCCTTTTTCCATCCGAAGAAACTAATTGTAACCTAGCCTTGGTTTCTAATAAAGTGAAATCTCCAACCACAATAATTTTTGGGCTTTCTTCTTCCGATGTTGTTTTTTTAATTTTTTTGCCTTTGTATTTAAGTTTTTTGGTAAAGTGATCTATAAATAATTCATTGATAAAAAAAACTGGATGTGATTTCTGAATCCAAAACTCCTTAAAATCATCGCAATCTATTGCTAATTGAAGTAATTCAATTCTCTCATTAATTCTATTACTTTTTCGCAAATATTGCTTTTTATCGATACAACTGCAAAGAAGAAACAGAAAAACGCCAATCAATATTTTAATACAATTATTCTTCAATAGTAGTTGTTGAGGTATTGGTTGTAGTAGATGAATCAGTAACTGTTGAATCAGTTGTACTTGCTGTTGATGTGGTAGAAGTCGATGTAGAATCTGTTGTGCCAATTGTTTTTGAGGTTGAATCAGTTACTGTTCCTTCTACCGACTCAGTTGCAAGTTTTTTGAAATACTCTTCATTTAACTGGCCATATCCTTTAAATTCATAATCATCTACATCGCCATTTAAATACCATTTTCCATTTACTTTTTTAAATAAAAATTCTCTTTCGCCATAACCACCGGATGGATCAGAGTCAGAACTTGTACTCAATGTTTTTAAAGTTAAAGTTTCAATAGATTTTTTAGTTTTTGCATCAGTTTCAGTACCCAAAATTGGAAGTTCTCCTAATAAGACTGCGTGTCCTAACATATTACCTGCTTCACCCATAAAAATAATATCTCCTTTCTCTCCTTTGGAAACATCCAATACCAATGATCTATCAGTTCCATCTCCTTTTTTAAACCAATTAAGTCCACCATTTGGAGTTGACCGACCTCTAAAAGCATTATATTTATTCGAAAAACCTGTGCTTTTTAAATAATCAACTACATTTGATCCAGAATTCATATAGGCCATAAAACAAGCTTCATAGCAGACAGTTACAGTAGGCACTGTACCAACTTGATAAGTCCAAGCAGAGGCCTCTCCAAACCAAGTACTAAACTGAATTCCTTTGTTAGACATGTTTAATCTTGCCCATTCCAAAGCAGCTAAATTTTGGTTTCCATCCCTATCAATAAAATAAATTGGATTATTATTAAAAGAAGCATAAGGTGAAATCATTGGAAAATCAATTGCCATAGGATCTATACCAGTCCACATCCCCAATCTCACATCATAAATTCTAGCTATAAAATCATATTTCCCTGTTCCATTCTCTATATCCTGTTCCATTCCTCCAAACCCATATCGATACTCCGAATTAGAAACACTTCTAGCTTCCATTCCAAAGGGATAGTAATCGTTTGCTGAAATCACCTTCGATAAACCACTTTCTTTTTTACATAATAGCCACTAATCCATTCTTTACGAAGCTTCTCTCTTTTCAGAAACGATTTATACAAATAATTGTATGATTCAACGTAAAAACTGTCGGTTTCGGCCATATTATTTCCAATGGGATATATCCTAAGATAACGAGAACTAACTCCATGCCTTAGCCCATTTTTATATTCGGCTTCCTCCGTTAAATATGTTTTATTTTTTTCCCACTTTTTATATTTACCTTGTAATTTCCCTTTCTTAACTTCTGCATAAATTGCTGTATCTTGTTGTAAACTATCATAAAAAAAACAAATATCTCCTGTATATTTTGTCTTATTCAACTTCTCTTTGTCGATCATCCAAAAATCATCTTCAAGATTTATCATTATGGCAGTATCAGCGTAATAAAATTTTCTGATTTCATCTTGGGAAAATGTTTCAGAAACAAACAAAATCATAATAAAAATAATAATGTTATTCATAGCTATTTAGTTACCTTAATATCTTTTACTTTAATCTTTTTATACCCTTTCTTTCTCAAATATAACTGAACATCCTCAATACTGGGTTCGGCATCTTTATCATACTTTTTATCATATTGTTTCATCCCTGTTACAGGAACGGTTGTCGCGTTAATGCTCTTTTCTGTAATTTCAGCATTTGACTCCTCTTGAACAAATAGTGATTGCCCTTCTTTCAAACCAAATTGCTGTGATGTTTCCGCTGTTCCGTCTTTTCCAACTTTTATGCTTCCTAACTCTATATCTCCATTAGGGTCTCTAATTCCGTATTTCACAATACTTCCAGGTTTCCCTTTTACTTTTATATTTAAAATACCTTGAGGATTTTCTGGATTGATGTTTGATGGATTGTGATCATTTTTACTCAATTCATTTGGTTTTGCTGGTGTATTTGCTCCCCATGTGGTTGATGTTATTCGACCATCTTCTCCTTTTTTTATTAGTCTATTTTTCTTTTGAAAAGTAGATGGATTTGCTTCATACCATCCATTAGCCCCATATTTGTCCCAATCATCGGCCTGCTCTTTTGTTAAATTTTCATAAAAATTCTTTTTTAAATATATAATTTTAACGCCCTGATTAGTTGTAACTTTAATCTTTACAACATTCGCGTGAAGCTTACCATCATCAGCTCCGAAACCACCCTGATCAATCCATCTCACTGGATTATCAACAGCGTACGAGTAAGGTGAATGTGAAGGATAATGACTCCATTTAACGTCAATTTTTAAAAACTTACCTAATCTGTTGTTATACAATCTTGATTCATAATCAATAATCGAATTGCTATTATTAAATTCTCTTTCTAGTTCAAGACGATTAAACCCATATCGATACTCCGAACTAAAAACACTCCTAGCTTCCATCCCAAAAGGATAGTAATCGTTTGCTGAAATCACCTTCGATGAACCACTCACTTTTTTATCGGAAACACTGGTTCTTACATTCCCTAAGTGATCGGAGAGTTCGTAGTTTTTTGTACCTACTTCATGGGTTAATCTGGAACTTACTACTTCTTTGAGTTGAATGTTATCTACCTCAAACTTCAAAGATGCTGTTCCTGAATTAATTCGGTTAAACTCTATGGTTATTGCATTGGAGGTTGGAGTAAATGTTAATTCGTGATTTCCATTGGTGGATATTTGTTGCGAAGCTATGGTTGACCCTAGTTCCTTAATGTTTACCTCCACTTTACTACTTGAAAGAACATCGGTATTGAAGTTCAGTTCATATACCTTACCGTTGTCAACGGTCATAACTTTACTTACTCCGGTGTTGGGAGCAGTTGTAGTAACGGTTATTCCAAACGCTGACAATATCAGCGTTTGGAATAAGAGCAATATGTATAGTTTCTTTTTCAAATTTTAATTGGTCATTTTTACCAAATTTATTTTTAATTCAACTGTGCCAAACCACCCTATTTCGCACACCTTTTTAGGCTTTGAAACACTAGCTAAAATCAACCTTTCAAACGTTTTTCAAGTTGGGGACTGTCCCCAAGTATTGGGACTGTCCCCAATGTCCCCAAGTATACGGGTTAGCGTGGTTTAAAGTGACCTAATTTCAGTGAATTAGCATTAAAGAAAAGTCCACTACAAACCATTCGTTTTCTTACCTCTCCTGACATAAACATTGCCACTTCATCAAAAAGAAGACGGTAATTATCTTCTTCTAAATAAGTCCCGAAAGGAAGATGATAAAACGAATATAAGTCACCATCTATTGCAATACTCTCTAAAGAATTCCATGTTAATTTAACAGAAAATATATCTTTAATTAAATCAAATAGTCTCTGCGAAATTAACACTCCATTATCAATCTTAAAGAAATGACAATCTTGATTTATTTTCGTAACTAAATGTTTCCCTTCACACACTTTTTTTAACTTATTCTCAAGATGTACATTAGGGTATTTAGCCCTACTATCTCTGTCAAAAAGAAATAATTGGGCTACTCTTTTTTCCGAACTACCATGACGAGTTATTGAATAAAGAACAACATCAATTAGATTATACCAATTAATTAATTTATTTCCATTTTTTTTAGATGGGTAAAGTCCTATTAAATCTTCTTTAAATTCAACTTCATTAAAAACAATAACTATTGGAATATTTTTATATTGACTCAAATAGTTTCTCAAATAAGACTCAGTACCCGAATTATCTAAAACTTTCAGTAAATACTTGGGAGTTTTATCTGAACTCATAGAAGTTTCATACACCTTGATCTCTTTAGGTTTAAAAGTAGCAGGAACGTCAATGGGGGTAGAATAATTTAATTCTACTAAAATCTCTCTTAACTCATAGCTTGAAAAATACTTTGAAAAAGTCAAAGCAATGTCGTTTTCAAACTTAGATATTTGATCAAATAAAATTTGAAGGTTTAGACAATCTAATTGAACCTCACTATTTAGAAACTCTTTATAAGTCATAATTATAAATTTACTAATTTGCCGTAGGATCAAATATCTCAAATTCACGAAACACATTTTCCAAATCAGATTTACTGTATCGTTTACCTGTTTGTGAGTCGAAAAACCTCAGTCTTACATTTTTATTTCCTGTCCTTACAATGTTAAATGCATGTCCATTTGCACCATTTCTAGGTCCATTTCTAAAAGACCCGATAAGAATCAATCCATCACCTTTAGTTTTTAACCTTCTTGATGCTATTGACAATACTTCATCTACTTCAATTACATCTTCAAGAAAATCACCATTAGGGAAATAGTCATATAACGTTCTTACATAATCTCCCATTTGTCCCTCAGCTAGATCATCCCCTAATGCTTCTCTAAGTTTTTTATTTTTAAATAAATCATAAGTAGCTATAGCGCAATCGACACAATTAAGTTCCCCCTGAGATTTATTTATGCTCTTAGCTGTCCCAACTTGAACGACTTCCCCAACATCTTCAGCTGAACCAATTTTTTTCTTTGTTTTTTTACCTCCAATTACTTTCTTCGCCTTTTCATTAAGATGATTTACACCTTTCCTCACTTGCTTTTGAGTCTTCTTAGCGATAGTTGTAGCTTGATCTGCAATCTTTTTAGCTGCTGTCCCCATCGCATCAGCCATTTTCTTACCTGCTTTTAATATGTCTCCACCGGGAATGAAACCAGCCAATGCTATAGTTATAGCTAAACCGTCCCCACTTTCAATAGCTTGATATAAATCTCTCGCATCGTAATAAATACCAGCAGGAGTGAATCCCATTGCAACTTCAAATAACGCTTCACCTATTGCTGCATAATCAGTTGGATCTGTGTCTGTCCATTCAACTTTAACTTTAACAGGATAAGTACTTACAACATTTGACACCATCCCAAAATCAAACCAATCACCTGTTGATTGAGACTGAATTTGGGTATATATATAGCCACCATTTCGATCAAATATATCTCTAAAGACCTCTCCATTTTCAGTATACTCTCCATAGGTATAGTCATCATCCGAATAAACCTTATCGTAAGTTCTATCACCTCCAACATCAGTCAAATTAATCGGATTCCCATCCATCGAGTTATAAGGACTCTGATGCGGTTGAAAAACCGGATCAGGACTAAACCACCTACCAAACCTCGCATCAAGCTGTCTAAACTCAGTCGTATACTGATTCGAGTTGTTATGCGTCTCCTGGTTGATTTCTGAACCTTGGTAACCGTATCTGTACTTATCGGAAGCAGATGTCCAGTTTCTGCCTGGCATGGTCATACCGTAGGGGTAGGATTAGAAGTGATTAACATTGATTAGTTAGCAGGAAAGCATCACGACAACAACATTACATTACCTTTTTACGTATATTTGAAGTATGAACAACCTCAATGATATACTTAACCTTTCGACAAGTGAAAGGCTTGCTGTTATAAGACAGATATGGGAGAGTATAGATTCTTCTTCCGTTGAAATTACTGATGAGCAAAAGAAGGAACTTGACATTCGTTTAGAGAGAGTTAAAAGTGGTGAAACTTCGTTCAAATCTTGGGATGAAGTAAAAAAAGGCCTTCATTAATTTCAGTGCCATTTAATGTTTTAATATCACAGGAAGCCCAATGGGACATTGAGGAGTCTTATGCCTTTTATGAAGCTGCTCAACAGGGGCTTGGAGAAAAGTTTGAAGAAGACTTAAACACTGCTTTTGAAGCTATAGCTGATAACCCAAAAATCTGTCAACTTAGATATAAACGAACTATTAGAATCGTTTTTACAAAGAGTTTTCCATTCGGTATTCATTACTTAATCGATGGAAAAGAAGTAAAAGTAATTGCTGTTTTTCACACAAGTAGGTCTCCTAAAAACTGGGATAATAGGATTAAATAAAATACCGAAAAAGGTTAAAACTTCTTGAGATTAATCTTTTGAATCTAACTTTCTCAGTAGAGCAGTATTTCGCTGGTATTTCTTCTCTTCAAGAAAGTAAGTTACAAACTTACTCTATCTATCCTCTTAGTTATAAACTAAGAGGGACGGGGATATATTTTTTCTTTCGTTACCTCTTTGAGTAATATGCATCGGAACACCAATTTCTATTTCTCTGGCTTGTCTGGGCATGAAACAAATCTAAAGTTCATACTCAAAAGAAACTCTGTTGACTATGAATTTCCTGAATTAAGAAAAGTCTTATTTGAATTTTGACAATAATGAATAAACCCGGCATAATAAACCTATGAATTCACCTATGCAGAAAATACCATTTTCAACATAGGTAAAACACCTCTAAAATCAAATAAAAACAATGATTTTGGCTTGTTTTTCAGTTGGTGACAGTCACCAGGTTTTCTAAAGAACTTCTGATTTTTCATTTATCCATGCAACAAGACCGTCTGACCCCAATTCTTCGTACAAAGAGAGCTTGATTCACGGCACACAGCGTCCCTATTTATTTAGCATTAGCATGATTCTACATAATAATGTTTAAACATTTTAATGTAATTCTCAATAATATCAGTCAGTGCATCACTTAAATTGTAATCTGATATATTGAAGTATTCATCCCAATTCCAGTCACAATGTATAGGTACTGTTAAGTCAACAGTAACAACCTTATCTTTTTCGAAAATAATAAATTCATAAGTCTTAGGGTCGATACCACTTAAACCATTATTTCTACTAAATAGGCACAATCCTGAATAAGAATGGTTTTCATTAAACATAACCAAACTATTTAAAACATAATTATAGCTCAAAGTAGAATTACTCAAATTAACAATATCATTCTCCATGAATGTAATCGAGTAATTACCTATTTCATTTTTATCAATAGAACATAATACAATCGAATCAGAAGTTCTAAAACCATCAATAAAATCATTTTCACAACTGGAGAAAAAGCAAGACTCTAATTCATTAATGCGAACAATACTATCATTGATACTCCAGCAGGTTATACTATTAATTACAAACAATAAGGCGAAATAGTGTTTAGTTAACGCTTTCATTAGAAGAACTTTTTTTCTTATAATTCAAAATAGGAACATCATAGTTAGGTGTTTCTCCTTTCGGATAATAATAACCTTTAAAGACTGTATTACCTCCTTTAGAATAAGAGGATACTTTAACTGAATTACCTTGATTACCTCCATAACCATAAATGGTATTACCAGATTTGGAAACCCCTATAACCATAATAACATGATACCATTTACCTATTTTAATAACAGCATTAGCACCTACAGCAGGCTTTTTAAGCTTTGTCATGTTTTTAGATGCCTTCCATGACCAACCAGAAGCACTCCAATCAGTTTCGTTACCTTTATACCCAGACTCTTTCAAAGACCAGTTAACAAAGGAAGAACACCAAGCATTTTCATCGGAAGTACATGGCTTACCTGTTGAACCGTCCAAAGATGATTTGTGATATTCCATTACTCTTGGATTTTCACTCTTCTGGTCTTTATGTTCACTATCTTTCTGACCATACTCTCCTTTCGCTTTAAGAACATAAGCTGGCACATAAGTATCTTGGCTCTTAACTTCTGCCTTCTTCTTTTCCCCAGTTTTTTTATCCCCAGTTTTTTTATCCCCAGTTTTTTTAGGAACGTTTATAGTAACAGTTGGAACAACGTTTTCTCCTAAATCAATATAATTACCAGTACCAAAATATTTATCCGCTTCTGCATCGGAAGGAAACCAAACCATTTTATCGTCATTCGCTTTTTTATTATCAGACTTACCATTAGAAACATACCAGTTATCTCCTCTAGGGTCAATAAAGATATTTGGATTATTACCTAATACTACATAATTACTTAAATAATGTTTATAAACAGGATCCAGATTCCATCTTCGAATAATTTTACTATC
>PBLA01000027.1 GCA_002722245.1 Flavobacteriales bacterium
TCTATATTACTCTGGTGTATCACATAAAATAGGTGAGGTGCATGATGGTGGTGCTACAATGGATTGGATGGAGCAAGAACAAGAAAGAGGAATCACAATCACCTCTGCTGCAACCACTGTGTTTTGGCCTTATAGAGGAGATAAATACCAAGTGAATATTATTGATACTCCTGGTCACGTAGACTTTACAGTAGAAGTAAATAGATCTTTACGAGTTTTAGATGGCCTAGTATTTTTGTTTTCTGCAGTTGACGGTGTTGAACCTCAATCAGAAACAAACTGGAGATTAGCCGATAATTATAACGTATCCAGAATCGGATTTGTAAATAAAATGGACCGTCAAGGTGCCGACTTCTTAAACGTATGTAAGCAGGTAGAAGAAATGTTAGGTTCCAAGGCAGTTCCTTTGCAATTGCCAATTGGTGCTGAAGACGATTTTAAAGGAGTAGTTGATTTAATCAACAACAGAGGAATCGTTTGGAATGAAGATGATATGGGTATGACCTTCGAAGAAGTTGACATACCAGCTGAAATGGCAGATGAAGTTGAGGAGTACAGAGAAAAATTATTGGAGGCGATTGCTGAATATGATGAGTCCTTAATGGAGAAGTTCTTTGAAGATCCTGATTCAATCACAGAACGAGAAGTTTTAGATGCGTTAAGAGGAGCGACATTGGATGCTAAATTTGTTCCAATGATGTGTGGTTCAGCTTTTAAGAATAAAGGTGTTCAGGCCATGTTGGATGTGGTAATGGAAATACTTCCATCTCCTTTAGACCAAAAAGCAATTGAAGGAGTTAATCCAAAAACAGAAGAACCTGCTTCAAGAAAACCTTCTGCAGATGAACCATTTTCTGCATTAGCATTTAAAATCGCTACTGACCCATTCGTAGGTCGTTTATGTTTCACGAGAGCTTATTCTGGAACATTGCCTTCAGGTTCTTATGTGTTAAACACAAGAACAATGAAGAAAGAAAGAATTTCTAGAATTTTCCAAATGCATGCCAATTCTCAAAATCAAATTGATGAATTACATGCAGGAGATATAGCAGCATTAGTTGGATTCAAAGACATCCGAACAGGGGATACTCTATGTGCTGAAAATGCACCAATTGTATTAGAATCAATGGATTTCCCAGATCCTGTAATTGGAGTAGCTATTGAGCCAAAGTCCCAAGCTGATGTTGACAAATTAGGATTAGCGTTAGGAAAGCTAGCAGAGGAAGATCCTACATTCCAAGTTAAAACAGATGAAAATTCTGGTCAGACAATAATTTCAGGAATGGGAGAGTTACACTTGGATATTATTATTGATCGATTGAAGAGAGAATTCAAAGTAGAATGTAACCAAGGTGAACCACAAGTAAACTATAAAGAAACAATTACTAATGCTGTTCAGCATAGAGAAGTTTATAAAAAGCAATCTGGTGGACGAGGTAAGTTTGCCGATATTCAAGTTACTATTGGTCCAAGAGAAGATGATAAAGATGGACTTGAATTTGTGAATGAGGTGAAAGGAGGAAACGTTCCAAAGGAATTCATTCCTTCAGTTGAAAAAGGGTTCAAACAAGCGATGGAAGCTGGTGTATTAGCTGGATTTAATGTTGATTCGTTAAAAGTTACTTTACATGATGGTTCATACCATCAAGTAGATTCCGATCAATTATCCTTTGAGGTTGCTGCTAAAATGGCCTTCAAAAATGCATGTCCTCAAGCGAACCCAGTTTTACTTGAACCAATGATGAAGTTAGAAGTCATCACACCGGAAGAAAACATGGGTGATGTTGTAGCTGATTTAAATAAGCGAAGAGGGTTGATGGAAGGAATGGATGATAAGAATGGAGCAAAAGTTGTTAAGGCAAAAGTTCCGTTATCTGAAATGTTTGGATACGTTACTTCATTGAGAACAATAACTTCAGGAAGAGCAACATCAACGATGGAATTTAGTCATTTTGCGGAAGCGCCTGCTGCGGTTTCAAAAGTAGTTATAGCAGCTGCTAAAGGACAAGTTGAAGCATAATTATAAAAAGAGTTTAAGGTACATTAGATATGAGCCAGAAAATTAGAATAAAATTAAAGTCTTTCGACCACAACTTAGTTGATAAATCAGCTGAGAAGATTGTTAAAACTGTAAAATCTACAGGTGCTGTTGTAAGTGGACCAATTCCACTTCCAACAAACAAGAGAATATTTACAGTATTAAGATCGACTCATGTTAACAAAAAAGCTCGAGAGCAATTTCAAGTGAGTTCTTACAAGAGATTAATGGACATTTACAGTTCCTCTTCTAAGACCGTTGATGCATTAATGAAGCTAGAATTGCCTTCAGGTGTTGAAGTTGAAATTAAGGTATAGTAATTAAATAGATAAGATAACTTTTAAAACTGTTATTCGATGTCAGGATTGATAGGAAAAAAGATCGGTATGACGAGCATGTTCGATGAGAATGGTAAAAACATTCCTTGTACTGTTATTGAGGCTGGTCCATGCGTAGTTACTCAGGTAAAAACTGAGGAGACTGACGGTTATTCAGCGCTTCAATTAGCGTTTGATGAAAAAACCGAGAAGAACATTTCAGGGCCAATGAAAGGGCACTTCAAAAAAGCAGGTGTAACGCCACGAGCTAAACTAGTTGAATTCCAAGGGTTTCAAGAAGAAAAAGCATTGGGTGATGAAATTACTGTTGAGCTTTTTGCTGAGGGTGAATTTGTTGATGTTGCTGGAACTTCTAAAGGAAAAGGATTCCAAGGTGTTGTTAAAAGACACGGATTTGGAGGTGTTGGAGGTCAAACTCATGGTCAGCACAACAGATTAAGAGCTCCTGGTTCAATAGGTGGTGCTTCTACTCCTTCTAAAGTATTTAAAGGAATGAGAATGGCCGGAAGAATGGGTGGAGACACTGTGAAAACTCAAAACTTAAAGGTTTTAAAAGTTTTTGCTGATAGGAATTTATTAGTTGTTTCAGGGAATATTGCTGGAGCAAAAGGGTCTTACGTTGTAATTGAGAAATAAGATGGAATTAGCAGTATTAGATAAAACAGGAAAAGACACCGGTAGAAAAGTTACTTTGAGTGATGCTGTTTTTGGTGTTGAGCCAAGCGAGCATACAGTGTACTTAGATGTGAAGCAATATTTAGCTAATCAAAGACAAGGTACTCATAAATCCAAGGAAAGAAACGAAATTGTTGGGAGTACTAAGAAATTGAAAAAGCAAAAAGGATCTGGTGCAGCTAGATACGGTGATGTTAAATCCCCAGTATTTAGAGGTGGAGGTAGAATTTTTGGTCCTAAACCAAGATACTACGGATTCAAATTGAATAAAAAAGTAAAGGCTGTTGCTAAAAAGTCAGTTCTTTCATCTTCGTTAAAGGAAGATAAATTAATTGTTTTAGAGGATTTGAAGTTTGATGCTCCTAAAACACAAGATTTTTTAGCTGTATTAAAGGGTCTTGACTTAGAAGGAAAGAGAGTTACTTTAGTGACTGCTGCGAATGATAAGAATGTTTATTTGTCTTCAAGAAATATTCAAAAAGTAAAAGTAGTAGCTACCTCTGAGGTAAATACATACGATTTAATCAACTGCAGTAAGCTTGTGCTTTCTGAAAGTTCAGTGAAAGAAATTGAAAACAGTTTAAGCTAGTAAGAGATGAGTGTTATTGTTAAACCAATTATAACAGAAAAGATGTCCAACCTAGAAGAAAAGCTAGGAAGATATGGATTCATCGTAAACAACGCTGCCAATAAGGTGCAAATCAAAAAGGCGGTTGAATCAACTTACGGTGTAACAGTTGAATCAGTGAACACAATGCGTTACGCTGGTAAAGCAAAAAGAAATAGAAAAACTTGGGCGATGGATGGTAGAACAGCTTCTTTTAAGAAAGCTATCATCACTCTTAAGGAAGGTGAAGTAATAGATATTTACGGTAATATTTAAGAAGATGGGTTTAAAGAAATTAAAACCAAATACGCCGGGACAAAGACATAAGGTAGCTGATACATTTGAAGATGTTACTAAAGGGAGTCCTGAGAAGAGCTTGATTGCAAAAAAGAAAAGTTCAGGAGGTAGAAATTCCTCTGGAAGAATGACTGTTCGTAATATTGGAGGAGGTCACAAGAAGAAATTTCGAGTGATTGATTTCAAAAGAACTAAAGTAAGTGTTCCAGCTATTGTAAAAGGAATTGAATACGATCCAAACAGAACTGCTCGAATTGCATTGTTGTATTATGCTGATGGAGAGAAATCTTATATCATAGCACCCAATGGATTGGAAGTTGGTGCTACAGTTCAAGCAGGGAAGGGAGCTCCGATTGAGGTAGGTAATTCATTACCACTAACGGACATTCCATTAGGAACAGTAGTTCATAATGTTGAATTTCAACCTGGTCAAGGAGGTAAATTAGCGAGATCTGCTGGGTCATACGTTCAGTTAGCAGCAAAAGAAGGTAGATATGCTACATTAAAATTGCCTTCTGGTGAAACACGTCAAGTATTGGTTACTTGCTCTGCTACAATTGGAGCTGTATCTAACTCAGATCACCAACTTGTTGTTTCTGGAAAAGCAGGTAGAAGTAGATGGCTAGGTCGTAGACCACGTGTTAGAGGAGTAGCGATGAACCCAGTTGATCACCCAATGGGAGGTGGAGAAGGACGTTCATCAGGAGGACATCCAAGATCTAGAAAAGGATTACCTGCTAAAGGGTATAAGACTAGAGCTCCGAAAAAATATTCTGATAAGTACATTATTGAAAAGCGTAAAAAATAATTAAGATATGGCTAGATCACTTAAAAAACCACCCTTTGTGCATTACAAGTTACAAAAGCGTGTTGAAGAAGCTCAAGAGTCAGGAAAAAAGAATGTAATTAAAACTTGGTCTCGAGCATCAATGATTACTCCTGATTTTTTAGGATTGACCATAGGCGTTCACAATGGAAATAAATTTATTCCTGTGTATGTAACAGAGAATATGATCGGACATAAGTTAGGTGAATTCGCTCCAACAAGAACCTACAGAGGACACGGAGCTGATAAGAAGAAAAAATAATTAATTAAAGCATTTTAAAACATGGGTGCTAGGAAAAGAAATACAGCAGAGGCAGCAAAAGAAGCGAAGAAGTCACAATACTTCGCCAAGTTGAACAACTGTCCAACTTCTCCTCGAAAGATGAGACTAGTTGCTGATTTAGTAAGAGGAATGGAAGTATACAAAGCGCTTGGGGTACTTCAGTTTTCGAATAAAGAGGCCGCAAGTAAAGTTGAAAAGTTGTTGAAGTCGGCTATTCATAACTATGAAGCTAAAACGGGTGATGCGCCAGAAAGTGGAGAGCTATTCGTGACAAATATCACTGTTGATTCAGCGAGAATGTTAAAAAGAATTCAACCAGCTCCTCAAGGAAGAGCTCACCGAATTAGAAAACGTTCGAATCATGTAACCTTGTTTGTAGATAAAATTAATTAAGAAAGAATTTAAGTAATGGGACAAAAAACTAACCCTATAGGAAATAGATTAGGAATTATTCGCGGATGGGACTCTAATTGGTATGGAGGTAAAAAATATGCGGATAAAATTCATGAAGATTCTAAAATTAGAGACTACATAAGAGCACGTTTGGCAAAAGCTTCAGTGTCTAAAATTGTTATTGAGAGAACACTTAAATTAATCTCGATTACAATACATACTGCCAGACCAGGTATTATCATTGGTAAAGGTGGTCAAGAGGTTGACAAGTTAAAGGAGGAAATTAAGAAACTAACAGGTAAGGAAGTTCAAATTAATATCTTCGAAATTAAAAGACCTGAATTAGACGCTAAACTCGTAGCGGATAGCATTTGTCGTCAGATTGAAGGTAGAATATCTTTCCGTAGAGCGATGAAAATGGCTGTAGCCTCATCAATGAGAATGGGTGCTGAAGGAATTAAAGTTCAAGTAGCAGGTCGTTTAAATGGTGCTGAAATGGCTCGTACTGAAATGAAGAAAGAAGGAAGAATTCCATTACATACATTTCGTGCAGATGTTGATTATTGTTGGTCTGAAGCACATACAACTTATGGTCGTTTAGGTGTTAAAGTATGGATTTGTAAAGGTGAGATCTATGGAAAAGTAGATTTAACTCCAACCGCTTTGAACCAAAAACAAGGATCTAAAGGTGGTAAATTTAAAGGAAAGAAGAGACGTTAATTATTCATTGAAAAATCATTAAGAGATGTTATCTCCAAAAAGAGTAAAATATAGAAAGGTTCAAAAAGGGAAAGGAAATGAGAAGGGTATTTCTCACAGAGGATCTCAAATAGCATTTGGATCTTTCGGTATAAAAACCTTGGATCAAGGTTGGATTACAAGTAGACAAATAGAAGCTGCTCGTGTTGCTGTAACTAGATACATGAAGAGAGAAGGTCAAATTTGGATTCGAATTTTTCCTGATAAACCTGTAACCAAAAAGCCTGCTGAAGTTAGGATGGGTAAAGGTAAAGGATCTCCGGAGTATTGGGTAGCTCCTGTAAAACCAGGTAAAATATTATTTGAGGCAGATGGTGTTCCTTTGGATATTGCGCAAGAGGCGCTTAGATTAGCGGCCCAAAAGCTACCTGTGAAAACGAAGTTTATTGTAAGAAGAGATTATTCAGAAGCTTAAAAATAATTAAAGATGAAAGCTGCAGAAATTAGAGAATTATCGGTTGAGGATTTGAAGGCTAAAATTGTGGAACACACAAAAGCATTGGAAACGTTACAGCTAAATCATGCTGTTTCACCAATTGAAAATCCAATAGTAATTAAAGATACAAGAAGATTAGTTGCTAGATTAAAAACTGTTCTTAATCAAAAAGAGCAAGCTTAATCTTTATAAAATTTTAAACTATGTCAACAAGAAATTTAAGAAAAGAGAGAGTAGGCGTTGTTACCAGTACATCTATGAACAAATCAATCGTTGTATCTATCGAAAGAAGACAGAAGCACGATAAGTACGGTAAATTCGTGAAGAAAACCAATAAATTCGTTGCTCATGATGAAAAAGAGGAATGTAATGTTGGTGATACTGTGAAAATCATGGAAACTAAACCATTAAGCAAGACAAAGAACTGGCGTTTGGTTGAAGTCGTTGAGAAAGCAAAATAATTTTGATTAAGAAGATTAATATTTAGTCATGATACAACAAGAATCTAGGTGTAAAGTTGCAGATAACAGTGGTGCTAAAGAAGCATTATGTATCCGAGTTTTAGGAGGTACTAAAAAGAGATATGCTTCAATTGGTGATAAGATTGTAGTTTCTGTTAAGAAAGCAATGCCTGCAGGAAATATTAAAAAAGGTGCTGTGGCAAAAGCTGTAGTAGTAAGAACCGCGAAGGAAGTTAGAAGACCAGATGGATCATACATTCGGTTTGACGATAATGCAGTTGTTCTATTGAACGCCGCAGGCGAAATGAGAGGTACACGTATTTTCGGGCCTGTTGCCAGAGAGTTGCGTGAAAAAGATTTTATGAAAATTGTTTCATTAGCACCTGAGGTACTATAAATTATTTAACAATGGCGAAGTTAAAATTAAAAAAAGGAGATACAGTTAAGGTTATAGCTGGAAATGACAAAGGATCAACAGGTGAAATCTTGAAGATTTTAGTTGGTGAAAATAAAGTTATTATAGCTGGTGTTAACAAAGTAAAAAAACACACGAAACCTTCTGCACAAAATCCACAAGGAGGAATTGTTGAAAGTGAGGCACCAATTCAAATCTCCAACGTGATGCTATTAGATGGTGATGCTGCCACTAGAGTTGGAAGAAAAGTTGTGGATGGACAAATTAAGAGATACGCTAAAAAAACTGATAAGATTTTAGACTAATGGAACAGTACGTACCAAATTTTAGAAAGCAATATGACGAAAAAGTAGCTCCTGCCCTCAAAGAGCAGTTTGGTTATAAAAACGTTATGCAGGTACCTAAGTTGGAGAAAATTATAATTAACCAAGGAATAGGAGCCGGTGTTGCAGACAAGAGATTAGTAGAAAATGCCGTGAAGCAATTATCTACAATCGCAGGTCAAAAGGCAGTAACATGTTACTCTAAAAAGGATGTTTCTACTTTTAAATTAAGAAAGAACATGCCTATTGGAGCTAAAGTGACTTTAAGAGGAGAAGGAATGTATGAATTCTTCGAAAGATTAGTAGCAATAGCTCTTCCTCGTGTTAGAGACTTTAGAGGAGTTAATTTTAAATTTGACTCAAGAGGTAATTATACTTTAGGTATTAAAGAGCAAATTATCTTCCCTGAAATTGATATTGATAAAGTTGATAAAATTTTGGGTATGGATATTACTTTTGTTACATCTGCCCAAACTGATGAAGAAGGATATGCATTATTAAAAGAATTTGGAGTTCCATTTAAAAACATTAAAAACTAATTGAGTCATGGCAAAGGAATCAATGAAAGCCAGAGAGGTTAAAAGAGCTAAACTGGTTGCTAAATACGCTGAGAAAAGAAAAGCTTTAAAAGAGGCTGGAGATTACGAAGCATTACAAAAACTTCCTAGAAACTCTATGCCGATCAGAATGCATAATAGATGTAAGATTACTGGTCGTCCAAAGGGTTACATGAGACAATTCGGTTTGTCGAGAATTCAGTTTAGAGAAATGGCCAACAATGGTTTGATTCCAGGTGTTAAGAAGGCAAGTTGGTAATTATTGTTTAAGAGAAAAAGATTAAGTTATGAATACGGATCCTATAGCAGATTATTTAACAAGACTAAGAAACGCTATTGCTGCAAAGCATAGAGTAGTTGATGTACCTGCTTCAAATTTGAAGAAGGAGATTACAAAAATCTTGTTCGATAAAGGATACATTTTGAACTATAAGTTCGAAGATGAGAATGGGCCACAAGGTAATATCAAAATCGCGTTAAAATACGATTTGAAAACAAAAAACCCAGCGATAAAAGTATTGAAAAGAGTTTCTACTCCAGGTTCACGAACCTATACTGGTGCCAAAGAGTTACCAAGAGTATTAAACGGTTTGGGAATTGCGATTCTTTCCACTTCAAAAGGTGTTATTACCGATAAAGAAGCAAGAAATGAAAACGTAGGTGGAGAAGTATTGTGTCACGTTTACTAAAGATTTAGAACAATGTCAAGAATAGGAAATGCGCCAGTAGCTTTGCCTCAAGGAGTTGAAGTATCCTTCAATAATGGAGAGGTTACTGTTAAAGGAAAATTAGGAGAACTGAAACAGGACGTTGCAGAAGGAATTACAGTTGAAGTAGTTGATAATGATGTGATTGTTAAAAGAGCGTCAGATACTAAAGAGCTAAAATCGAAACACGGATTATATCGATCTTTAATCAATAACATGGTTATAGGTGTATCACAAGGATATTCCATTAAGCAAGAGTTGATTGGAGTTGGTTTTAGAGCAAAAGTTAGTGGTCAACAGCTGGAGATGAATCTTGGGTTTTCCCACAATGTTGTTTTCGCTTTACCACCTGAAGTTAAGGTAGAAGCAGAGCAATCTAAAGGACAACCTCCAATCGTAACTTTTACATCTGTAGATAAACAGTTAGTTGGTCAGGTTGCTGCAAAGTTGAGATCATTAAGAAAACCTGAGCCTTATAAAGGTAAAGGAATTAAATATGTTGGTGAACAAATTAGAAGAAAGGCTGGTAAGTCTGCTTAATAAGAAAGTTAGTTATGGCAACTAGTAAAGAAGCAAGAAGAGCTCGAATTAAAGCGAGTATTAGAAAAAATGTTGAGGGTACTGCTGATAGACCTAGAATGTCTGTTTTCAGAAGTAACAAAGAAATTTATGTTCAATTCATTGATGACGCATCAGGAAAGACATTAATCTCTACTTCCTCTAGTGATAAAGACTTCAAGGAGAATGGTTCCAAAGTTGAATTGGCCAATGCTGTTGGTAAAAAGGCTGCAGAAAAGGCAATCGAGGCGGGAATCGCACAAGTAGTTTTTGATAGAAATGGATACTTATACCACGGAAGAATTAAAGCTTTAGCAGAAGGAGCTAGAGAAGGTGGATTAAAATTCTAATAAGATGGCAAATAATAACGAAAATAAAGTTAGATCCAGCGAAATCGAATTAAAAGATCGTTTAGTAGCTATAAATCGAGTAACTAAAGTAACTAAGGGTGGTAGACACTTCTCTTTTGCAGCAATAGTTGTTGTAGGAAATGAGGATGGTATTGTAGGTCATGGTTTAGGAAAAGCAAATGAAGTTACTGAAGCTATTACTAAAGCGATAGATGAAGGTAAAAAGAATTTAGTTCAGGTTCCTATCTACAATGGGACAATTCCACATGAGCAAGAAAGTACTTTCTCGGGAGCTCGAGTATTTATGAAGCCTGCATCATCCGGTACGGGAGTTATTGCGGGTGGAGCAATGAGAGCCGTACTAGAATCTGCTGGAGTTAAAAATGTACTCGCTAAATCTAAAGGTTCTTCAAATCCTCACAACGTAGTAAAGGCTACTATGTTAGCACTTAAGGAATTAAGATCTCCTTTGGTTGTCGCTCATAACAGAGGTGTTAAATTAGAAAAGGTATTCAACGGTTAATTAAAAAAAGATGGCGAAGATTAAAATCACACAGGTAAGAAGCGCTATTAATTATCCAAAAAAACAAAAGGATACATTAAAAGCTTTAGGAATTTCAAAGCTTAACCAAACAGTTGAAAAAGAGGAAAATCCTCAAATTTTAGGTATGGTTAGAGCAGTAGAGCATTTAGTAAAAGTTGAAAAATAATAAAGATATTGTACAATGCAACTTAATAACTTAAAACCAGCAAGTGGAGCTACCAAGTCTCAAAAAAGAATAGGTAGAGGACAAGGATCAGGAAGAGGTGGAACCTCTACAAGAGGTCATAAAGGAGCAAAATCTCGTTCTGGATATTCTAGAAAGGTTGGTTTCGAAGGTGGGCAGCAGCCTATTCAAAGAAGACTTCCTAAATTCGGATTTAAAAACCCGAATAGAGTTGAATATAAAGCTGTTAATATAGGATTGCTTCAAGCACTTTCAACCACAAAAGGTATATCTGATATAACACCTGATGTGTTGGTTGAAAATGGATTAGCTTCCAAAACCGAATTAATCAAGATTTTAGGATCAGGTGAGTTGAGCGATAAGATTAACGTTACTGCACATGCCTTTTCTGCTTCAGCAAAAGAAGCGATTGAAGGTAAGGGTGGTACTGCAACCATTGCATAAAAATTATGAATAATATTATTCAAAAATTAAAGAATATTTGGGCTATTGAGGATTTGCGAACGCGAATCCTCAATACTGTTTTATTCTTAACGGTATACGTTGCGGGAACTCAGATTCTTTTGCCTGGAATAGATAGCGATGTGCTCCAAGATGCAGTCAATAAACGTTCAGGTTCAGATTGGACTGATTTAATCAATCAGTTTTCAGGAGGCGCCTTCTCTAATGCCTCTATATTTGCATTAGGGATTATGCCTTACATAACTGCCTCTATTGTGATCCAACTCTTGGGTATGGCTGTTCCACAATTTCAAAAATTAAAAAAAGAAGGTGAGAGCGGACGAAAGAAAATGGAAACGTACACGAAGTTTCTAACGATGGCTGTAACCGTTGTTCAAGCTCCATCTTATTTAAAACTTTATGTTGGTTCAAAAGGAGCAATTGTACAAGAAAATACATTGTTTTATGTGACCTCTGTAGCCATAATGGTTTCTGCAACCCTATTCTTGATGTGGTTAGGTGAGAAAATCACTGAAAAGGGAGTTGGTAATGGAGTTTCTCTTTTGATTACAATAGGTATCCTTACGAAATTACCTACCTCAATTTTAGGAGAATTTAAGGAAGCTTTTTCTGGTGATGCATCAGGAGGTCGATCAGTTTTTCTTATTGTTGAGTTTATTGGATGGTTCTTTATAGTACTCTTTACTATTCTAATTGTAAAGGGTGTTAGAAAGGTTCCGTTAGAGTATCCAAAACAAATGGTTGCAGGTGGTGCCATTAACAAAGTTCAAGGTGGAGGTAGAAGATATCTTCCTCTTAAAATTGCCATGGCAGGTGTTATGCCAATTATTTTTGCTCAAGCAATTATGTTTTTACCTACTGGTTTGGCCAGCTCTGACTTTTTAGGTGAAGGAGCAAAGGGTGTAATGACTGAAATTGGTAACCCTAATTCTATTTGGTATAATATTACCACAGCTGTACTTATTGTGGTGATGACGTATTTTTACACTGCTATGGTTGTAAATCCTCGTCAAATGGCAGAAGACTTTAAAAAGCAAGGTGCCTTTATTCCTGGAGTAAAACCAGGGAATGAAACCGCAGATTATATTGACGGAATTATGTCCAAGATTATGTTTCCTGGTTCATTGTTCTTAGCATTGATCGCTATTCTTCCAGTTTTTGCTAGAATGGCTGATGTAGGAGAGTCCTTTTCGTACTTCTTTGGAGGTACATCACTTCTTATTATGGTAAGTGTAGTGTTGGATACTCTTCAACAAATTGACAGTTATTTATTAATGAGTCATTATGATGGATTAATGAAAACTGGAAAAGTAAGAGGAGAATCTTCTTTAAGTGAATCTTCCTCAGTGGGTATGATTTAGTCATATTATGGGGAGAGAGATTTATAAAACTAAAGAAGAGATTGAATTAATTAGAGAAAGTTCTTTGCTTGTTGCTAAAACTCATGGCGCAATTGCAGGATTAATAAAGCCGGGTGTTACTACACTTGAATTGGATAAAATAGCGGAAGAATTCATACGGGATCATGATGCTATTCCTGCTTTTAAAGGTTACGCTGGTTTTCCAAATACATTATGTATGTCTCCTAACGAGGAAGTAGTACATGGAATACCACAGGATAAACCTCTAAAGGATGGTGATATTATTTCAGTGGATTGTGGCGTTTTGAAAAATGAATTTTATGGCGATTCTGCTTATACCTATACTGTTGGAGAGGTTGCAGAAGAAACAAAACAGCTTCTTAGAGTTACTAAAGATTGTCTTTATTTGGGTATAGAGGCTGCAAAAATTGGTAATCGACTTGGAGACATAAGCTATGCTATTCAACAAAAAGCGCATGAGTTTAACTATGGTGTGGTTCGTGAGTTAGTTGGGCATGGCGTTGGAAGAGAACTACACGAGGAACCTCAGGTGCCTAATTATGGATCTCGAGGTAGGGGTATACAATTAAAGGAGGGATTGGTATTGGCAATCGAACCGATGATTAATATGGGTACTCAGAAAGTTCGCTTTTTAAATGATGGTTGGAGTGTAATTACACAGGATGGAAAACCTAGTGCACACTTTGAACATACTGTTGCGATTATGAAATCTGGTCCAGAAGTGTTATCTTCGTTCGCCTTTATTGAGGAGGAGCTCAAAAAAAACAAAATAGAAATATTGTAAAGCATGGCTAAACAACCATCTATAGAGCAAGACGGAACAATTATCGAAGCATTGTCAAATGCAATGTTTAGAGTAGAACTTGAGAATGGGCACGTAATTACTGCTCATATCTCTGGAAAAATGAGAATGCATTATATAAAGATTTTACCCGGTGATCGTGTGAAGGTAGAAATGTCTCCATATGATTTAACAAAAGGTAGAATCACCTTTAGATACAAATAGAAAACTTGATTAAACATGAAAGTTAGAGCATCTGTTAAAAAAAGAAGTGCCGATTGTAAAATCGTCAAGAGAAAAGGAAAAGTTTACGTAATTAACAAAAAGAACCCGAAGTTTAAACAGAGACAGGGGTAAACTAATTGAATTAAGAATAAATTAAAATTTTATTATGGCAAGGATTGCAGGTGTAGATATACCAGATAATAAAAGAGGAGAGATTTCATTAACCTATATTTTTGGGATTGGAAAATCCTCTGCTCAGGCTATTTTAGATCAGGCTGGTGTAGATAGAAACGCTAAAGTTCAAGATTGGTCAGATGACCAAACTAAAAAAGTTCGAGATTTAATTTCGGATGAATTTACTGTTGAAGGTGAATTAAGATCTGAGGTTCAATTAAACATTAAACGATTAATGGATATTGGATCTTACAGAGGTATTCGACATAGAGCTGGATTACCGTTAAGAGGACAGCACACGAAAAATAACTCGAGAACAAGAAAAGGTAGAAGAAAAACTGTTGCAAATAAGAAGAAGGCTACTAAATAATAGTATTCTTCCGATCATATAAATCATAAGTTATGGCAAAAGCTACAAAGAAAAGTTCGTATAAAGTGAAAGTTGATCCGATTGGAGAAGCTCACATTAAAGCCTCTTTTAACAACATTATTATCTCTTTAACCAATGCTACCGGTCAAGTAATTTCTTGGTCATCAGCTGGTAAAATGGGGTTTAGAGGATCTAAAAAGAACACTCCTTATGCTGCTCAAATGGCTGCTGAAGATTGTTCTAAAGTCGCTCAAGAAAGAGGGCTTAGAAAAGTAAAAGTATATGTGAAGGGTCCAGGAGGAGGAAGAGAATCAGCTATTAGAGCGATTCATAACTCTGGAATAGAAGTAATGGAAATTATTGATGTTACACCTCTACCTCATAATGGATGTAGACCTCCAAAGAGAAGAAGAGTTTAATATTTACTTTTAAAGAAATTAATTATGGCACGTTATACAGGTCCTAAATCAAAAATTGCACGTAAATTTCGTGAGCCAATATTTGGCCCAGATAAAGCATTAGAAAAAAAGCCGTATGCACCAGGTATGCACGGTAATGGTAAGCGAAGAGCAAAGAAATCTGACTATGCTATTCAATTACAAGAAAAGCAAAAAGCAAAATACACATACGGTATTCTTGAAAGACAATTCTTAAATTTATTTAAGGAAGCATCAAGAAGAAGTGGTATTACAGGAGAGAACTTATTGATGTTATGTGAGTCTCGTCTTGACAATACTGTATTCCGTTTGGGAATTTCTCCCTCAAGAAGAGGTGCAAGACAATTGGTTTCCCACAAGCACATCACAGTGAATGGAGAGGTTGTAAATATTCCTTCTTTCCAGCTTAAAGCAGGTGATATTGTTGCAGTAAGAGAGAAATCTAAATCGTTAGATGTTGTGAAATCTTCTGTTGAAGTAAATACGCGTACTTTTCCTTGGTTAGAATTTGATAAAGGAGCAGTTGCAGGTAAGTTTTTACAATCACCAATCAGAGAGGATATTCCTGAGAATATCAATACTCAACTTATCGTTGAATTATACTCTAAATAATTAATTGAATATTTTATAAAAAATTATATCATGGCAATTTTAGCATTTCAAAAACCTGACAAAGTTATAATGATCGAATCGGATGATTACGAAGGTCAATTTGAATTTAGACCTTTAGAGCCTGGGTTCGGTTTAACTGTCGGAAATGCATTGAGAAGAATATTATTATCTTCCTTGGAAGGTTTTGCAATTACTTCTGTAAAAATTGAAGGTGTTGATCATGAGTTTTCTACTATCAAAGGAGTAGTAGAAGATGTAACGGAAATCATCTTGAACTTAAAACAAGTTCGATTCAAAAAGCAGATTGAGGATGCAGAAACTGAGAAAGTGTCCATTTCAGTATCAGGTAAGGAGCAACTAACCGCAGGAGATCTAGGTACATTTATTTCTGGGTATCAGGTTCTCAATCCTGACCACGTTATTGCAAATATGGAGTCTTCCGTTAAAATAGATATGGACATTACCATAGAAAAAGGAAGAGGATATGTTCCTGCTGAGGAAAATAAACAAGCAAATGCTAGTATAGGTACGATTGCGGTAGATTCAATATTCACACCAATTAAGAATGTAAACTACAGCATCGAAAACTATAGAGTTGAACAAAAGACAGATTACGAAAAATTAGTTTTTAATATTAAAACTGATGGTTCTATTCATCCAAAAGATGCGTTGAAAGAATCCGCTAAGATTTTGATTCATCATTTCATGTTGTTTTCTGATGAAAAGATTACACTGGACACTGAAGTGAAATCTGCTGCTGAAGAATTCGATGAAACCTCATTACATATGAGACAGTTATTGAAATCGAAGCTTGTAGATATGGATCTTTCTGTTAGAGCCCTTAATTGCTTAAAGGCTGCTGATGTTGAGACTCTAGGAGATCTAGTTTCGTACAACAAGAATGATTTATTGAAATTTAGAAATTTCGGTAAAAAATCACTTACTGAATTAGAAGAATTGGTAATTAGTAAAGGATTATCATTTGGAATGAACGTTTCAAAGTATTTAGATAAAGAATAATTAATATCACGGGTGAATACCCATAATACTCATAGACATGAGACACGGTAAAAAGTTCAATCATTTAGGAAGACAGAAGGGTCATAGAAAGGCTTTGTTAGCTAATATGGCGGTGAGTTTAATTGAACACAAAAAGATTAGTACAACAGTTGCAAAGGCCAGAGCCTTAAGACAATTTGTAGAGCCATTAATTACAAAGGCCAAAACAGACGATATGAATTCGAGAAGAACAGTATTTAGATACCTTCAAAAGAAGGAGGCTGTTCAGGAACTATTTGGAGAGGTAGCTGCGAAAGTTGCAGATCGTCCAGGTGGATACACAAGAATTCTTAAAACAGGTAACCGTTTAGGTGATAATGCTGATACGTGCATTATCGAATTGGTTGACTTTAATGAAAACCTCCTTTCTGCTGCGAAGCCAAAGAAAAAACGAAGAAGAAAATCAACAAAAAAAGCATCTCCTAAGGCAGAAGTTGCTGTTGAAGTTCAAGAAGAATCTGCGGCTGTAGAAGATGCTACCGTTGTAGAAGAAGTGAAAGTTGACTCTACAGAAGTAGAAGGGTCTAGCAAGGAAGAGGTAAAAGCACAAGAAGATGTTGCTGAAACTTCGGAAGCTGAAGAATCTTCGAATGAAGAGCCTAAAGCTGAGGGAGAATCTACCGAAGAAAAAAAAGACGAAGATAAATCAGAGTAATGTTGATGATTCGTTAATAAAATTGATAAAGGGTAATGGTTAAATCATTATCCTTTTTTTATGTTTGCACGCGATTAAATTATATGCCTGAAAAGGGCACTTACAAATAAATAGCATGAAATACGAAGCGAAGAAGAAAGCGGTTATTGTTTTAGAAGACGGTAAAGTATTTTACGGGAAAGCTGCCGGAAAAGTTGGTACTACAACGGGAGAAATTTGTTTTAACACGGGTATGACTGGGTATCAAGAAATCTTTACAGATCCATCATACTACAAACAAATTGTTATCATGACAACCTCCCATATTGGAAATTATGGTTCAGCTGAAAATGAAATAGAGTCAAATGGGATGAAAATAGCTGGGATGGTATGTAAGAGTTTTTCTCCATACTATAGTAGACCTGCTGGAAACTCATCGATTCAAGATTATTTTGAAAGTGAAGATATGGTTGCCATTTCCGATGTAGATACAAGAGCTCTTGTTCGCTACATTCGAGATAAAGGAGCGATGAATGCTATTATTTCATCAGAAGAGCTTGATGTGGATAAGTTGAAAGCGCAATTGTCTGAAATTCCTTCAATGGCAGGATTAGAATTGGCGTCAAAGGTTTCATGTACTGAGCCTTATTTAATTGGAAGTGAATCTTCTGATATTAGAGTTGCTGTTCTCGATTTAGGTGTGAAAAAGAATATCTTGAGATGTTTGGAAGAACGAGGAGTGCACATGAAGGTTTTTCCTCACAACACTTCTTATGAAGAATTGGTTTCCTGGAACCCAGACGGAATTTTTCTTTCAAATGGTCCTGGGGATCCTGCGGCTATGAAAGATGTTCAAGAAGAAGTGAAGAAAGTCATTGCTTCTAATTACCCTGTTTTTGGAATTTGTTTAGGTCATCAAATGATCTGTACAGCTCTTGGATTATCAACCTATAAAATGCATAATGGTCATAGAGGTTGTAATCATCCAGTTAGAAATGAAGAAACGACAAAATGTGAGGTGACTTCACAAAATCATGGGTTTGTTGTGAAAATGGATGATGCTAAGGCGCATGATAATGTTGTAGTGACGCATCTTCATTTAAATGATAATACATTAGCCGGAATTAGAATTAAGGATAAGCCAGTTTTCTCGGTACAATTCCATCCAGAAGCTTCGCCAGGTCCACATGATTCACGATATTTGTTCGACACATTCGTGGAAAATATTAAGAAGGTAAAGAAAACACAAACAGTCTAAAAAATAAGAATTAATTATGAGTTACATTGCAAAAGTTCACGCAAGACAAATCCTTGATTCCAGAGGTAATCCTACTGTAGAAGTTGAGGTAATTACAGATAATGGTGTATACGGAAGAGCTGCGGTTCCTTCAGGAGCTTCAACTGGGGTGCACGAAGCTGTAGAATTAAGAGACGGTGATAAGGGAACTTACTTAGGAAAAGGAGTTTTAAAAGCTGTTGAAAACGTTAATTCTGCGATCAACGATGCATTAGTTGGTAAGCACGTATTTGATCAAAACGCTATCGATGCTGCAATGTTAGCATTAGATGGTACTGCAAATAAAGGAAACTTAGGTGCGAATGCGATCTTAGGAGCTTCTTTAGCAACTGCTAAATGTGCTGCTGATAACGCTGGTTTACCGTTATACAAGTACATCGGAGGGGTTAACGCCAACACGTTACCAATTCCAATGATGAATATTATCAATGGTGGATCTCACGCTGATAACTCAATCGATTTCCAGGAGTTTATGATTTCCCCTGTTGGTGCTGAGTCATTCTCACACGCGTTAAGAATGGGGGCTGAAATTTTTCATAACCTTAAATCGGTTTTAAAAGGAAAAGGATTAGGAACAAATGTTGGTGACGAGGGTGGATTTGCTCCAAACTTAGGATCTAATGAAGAAGGTTTAGAAGTTATCATGCAAGCTATTGAGAAGGCAGGATACAAGCCAGGTGAAGAAGTATTCATTACTATGGATGCTGCATCTTCTGAGTTCTACTTAAAAGATGAAGGTGTTTATCATTTACATAAGTCTTCAGGTGAGAAATTATCTTCTTCAGACTTAGTTTCTTTATGGGCTGAATTAGCAGCTAAATACCCAATTATTTCAATTGAAGATGGTTTAGATGAAGATGACTGGTCTGGTTGGAAAGAGTTAACGAATAAGTTGGGGAATAAAGTTCAATTAGTAGGTGATGATTTATTTGTAACTAACGTAGATAGATTGTCTCAAGGTATTGAGCAGGGTGTTGGTAACTCAATCTTGGTAAAAGTTAACCAAATTGGTTCTTTAACTGAGACGATTAATGCTGTTGAAATGGCTCACAGAGCTTCTTATACTTCAGTAATGTCTCATAGATCTGGAGAAACTGAAGATGTAACTATCGCTGATTTAGCGGTTGCATTAAACTGTGGTCAAATCAAAACTGGTTCTGCTTCAAGAACGGATAGAATTGCTAAGTACAACCAATTATTAAGAATTGAAGAGGAATTAGGATCTTCAGCTCAGTACTTAGGAAAGGGATTGAAATTCGTTTAATTGGTTAAAATATATAAAAAAGGGCCGTTCTTTGATCGGCCCTTTTTTTGTTTTTATTGCAGCCTTTACAATCCTATATTGATTTTCTAAGGTTCAATTTGATCAGTAATATATTTACCTATACTCAAGCAAGCTGTTGCTGCAGGAGATGGGGCGTTTAGTACATGGTAGTGATTTCGATTTTTTTCAATCTTAAAATCGTACACTAAGTTTCCATCGAGATCTAAAGCTTGTGCTCTAACTCCCGATCTTGCAGGCGTAATATCTTCTTGATCTAATGAAGGAATCATTTTTTGTAAAGATTGAAGAAAAAGTCTTTTTGAGAAAGCTCTTTTGTATTCTTTTAATCCTTGTGTCCAGTGGCGTTGAAATAGTTTCCAGGTTCCTTTGAAACTGAGGGCATCAATACTGTCGGATAAATCAAAGTCGGTTCGATTATATCCTTCCCTTTTAAAGCTGAAAACAGCATTAGGACCGCATTCTATTCCCCCGTTAATCATTCTTGTAAAATGTACTCCTAAAAAGGGGAAATTGGGATTAGGGACAGGATATATTAGATTCTTTACTTTATGTTTCCCTTTTTCTGTTAAATCATAATAGTCACCTCGGAAAGGAACTATTTTCATATCAAGGTTTAGTTGGTCTTTTAGAGCGAGTTTATCCGCAAATAGTCCGCCACAGAAAATGGCTTTTTTGGCTAAGAAAGTATGCTTATTTACACTAATATAACTTTGATTTTCAGTTTGATTTACTGTTGAAACTTTATGACTTAATAAGATTTTAGATGAGGGATTTATTTTGAGAATTTGTTCAGATAAAACAAACGATACTTTTTTGTAATCGATAATACCTGAAGTTGGAATCCAGATTCCTTTCACTCCTTTTACAAATGGTTCAATTTCTTGAATTCCCTTGGTGTCTATTAATTCGATTCCCTCACATTGGTTTGCTTTACCATTATGGAATATCTTTTCAAGATGTGGGACTTCTGATTGCTCAGTTGCCACAACAACTTTACCGCATAATTCATGTGGAATACTAAATTCGTTCGCAAACCTAATGAGTTCGTGTTTTCCTTCATGACATAACTTGGCTTTTTTACTTCCTGGTTTATAATACAGTCCAGAGTGAATAACTCCAGAGTTATTTCCTGATTGATGAAAAGCAAGTGATTTTTCTTTTTCAAAAAGGACGATACTTGATTTTGGGAATTTTAATTGAAGTTTATATGCAGTTGATAAACCAAGTATACCTCCTCCAACGATAGCAAAATCAAAATTTACCATTATCTAAAAGGTTGGGGAAAGATTTTTGAATTTATTGAGCCTTTTCAGTAGTATAAGACCACATATAAAAAACACTCCAAGAGTAGCAACACCCAATCGCTCTGAATATCCAGCTTCCATTTCTGAGGCAATAAGCTCAACACCTGAATAAGTGAATAATCCAATTACAATTGCAACTTTTTCGGTGATGTCAAAAAAGCTAAAAAATGAAGCGTGGTCCTTTGTTTCTGGTAATAACTTAGAATAAGTTGATCGGAATAGAGACTGGATACCTCCCATGGCAAACCCAATCAATCCTGCAATTAGATATACCATCCATTTTTGATTTGCTACACAAGCGACAATACATAAAATTAAATAGATTAATGTAGCTGCTCTTAAACCAAAAACATTACCATATCGACTTGAAATTTTCGAGAATATTAAAGCTCCTCCTATTCCTACGAATTGCATAATTAAAACAATTAATGTTAATTCATTTGCTTTCATTCCAAAGACTTTTATTGCAAATAATGGTGCAATAATTACGATTGTCTGTACGCCCAGATCAATAATAAAAAAAGAAGAAAGAAATCTTTTTAAACTCGGTAATTCTTTAATTTGTTTCCAAACTTTTTTAAGTTCTGAAAATCCTTTTTTTGCTAACTCTGCTTTTGGTAAAAGGCTTTTATTTCCTTTTGGTAAAACAGAAAAAGTCCATCTTGCCCAACCAAACCACCATAGACCTACCAAAATGAATCCAAATCGGAAAATACCCGGTCCTTCAACTCCAAAGAATGATTTTGAAGCATCTAGTATAATAATTAAAATTAGTAATAACGATGATCCTAAATAGCCATAGGAGAAACCTTTTGCACTTACCTTATCATGAAACTTTTTAGGGACAATTTCTGATAGAAAGCCGTTGTAAAAAACAAGACTACCACTAAATCCTATACTGGCTATAATTGCACCAAAAACTCCTATCCAGACATTGTCTTTATCGAAAAAGTAAAGGCTTACACAAGCCATTGAACCCATAGTACTAAAAAATTGCATATATTTTTTCTTGTATCCTCCAAAATCAGCTATTCCAGAAAGTATTGGAGTTATAATGCTTATAATTAAGTAAGAAAAACATATTGCATAAGTGTATAAAGAATCAGATGATTTAAATTCTATTCCAAGAAAATTTACACCATTAGGTAAAAAGTATTTGAAAATACCAGGAAAAACAGTGGAAACGATAACCAGATTATAAGCTGAGTTGGCCCAGTCAAATATTATCCACCCCGTAATTTGCTTTTTTCTTGTTATTTGTTTTTCCATAATGATAAATGTAAAAATTTATGGCACGAAGTTCTAATGTAAGGCATGAATAGAAAAACACAATTTTATGGTAAACGGACTTTTTCGTTCTAAGTTTCTTTATGGGTTTTCTTTCTTTAGATAAGGGTGAGTTATGGCATAGTTCTTGAAAAAAATCAATAAACTGAATAATGAAGAAGATTTATTTAGAAGCTGTTGTTTTAGCGCTTATTTATTTAATTGTTTCCCTTATAATTATTGACATGAATATGTCCAAAGGGATTGTATTTCAGATTTTACTTTACCCCGCGAAAATCTGTTTGGCACCTTTCAGGGAAGATAAATTAATGATAGAGCACTTTAATCTCGGTCTTTTTGCGCTCTATTTACTTTGGTTACATTGTTATGTGTATTTAAAAATGTTGAAAAGGGCTTTTAAAAATAAAGAAGACGTTTCTATGAATAAGTCTTAACAGTATCAATAAAACATCTCACAGCATCAGGTTTAATATCTGGATAAACACCATGTCCAAGATTAGCAATGTGGGGGCCTCCTTTAAACTTATCAAGCATTTCTTTTGTCTTTTTTTCAATTGTCCTAAAATCAGAGTAAAGGACACAGGGATCAAGATTTCCCTGTAAGGTTTTATTTGATCCAATTAATTCTCTGGAGTGTATTGGGTCCATATTCCAGTCTAAACCAATTGTTCTACAATTTAATTGACCAATTTCTCTTCGAACAAAATAAGCTCCTTTGGCGAAAACAGTTACGGGTACTTCTTCTATTGAATCACATATTTTAGCGATGTAGGGTAATGCAAATTCTTTATATTGTTCTTCTGATAAAATTCCTGCCCAACTATCAAATACTTGAACAATTTCAACACCACATTCAATTTGGGCCTTTAAGTATTTTATGGTGGTGTCTGAGATCATTTCCAATAATTTATGCGACAACATTGGATTTGTGTACAGCATTTTTTTTGCCTTTGAGAACGTTTTGCTTCCACCACCTTCAATCATATAGGAAAAAATCGTCCAAGGGGCTCCTGCAAACCCTATAATAGGAACCCTACCTGCAAGTTCTTTCTTAGTAATTTTTATCGCATCTAATGTATAGGCTAAACCTTCGTATGCGTCTGGAATAATGAGGTTTGTTAAATCCGATTCAGTTTCAATTGTTTTTGGAAAGTGTGGTCCTTTTTTTTCAACCATTTCATAGGTTAATCCCATTGCTTCTGGGACAACAAGGATATCACTGAAAATAATGGCGGCATCTACATTGAGTAAATCAACAGGTTGAATGGTCACTTCTGCCGCTAATTCTGGAGTTTCCACCAACTCTTTAAATCCAGAGAGACGAGCTCTTACTTCACGATATTCTTTCAATATTCGTCCAGCCTGACGCATTAACCATACTGGTGTTCTTTCTACTTGTTCACCCTTAGCTGCTCGTATAATCAAATCGTTTTGATAACTCATAACCTTCTTATTTAACGTAAAACTACCCAATATTCCGTTATTATGAGGTCATAAAATTGTAAACTTCATCGAAGCGGAATTTAAATTTTATTGATCAGTTTAAATTGACGGGCGTTAGGATTGATTTCATTAAATAAAAAGGTTAATTTGCGGAAAGCAAAATTATAGAGCTATGAAAGACTTGTTTTTGTACAACAAAAAATCCAACGATCTAATTATTCATTCTATGTTGGAGGCTGGCTTTGCCCATAAGCGTGTAATTGAGGAAATATCTCATATATTAAATACGCATTACATGTGGATTGCTCAACTGAAAGGAGAACGTTATAATAAAAATTTATGGCAACCTATTTCTACTGACGATTTGTTTAAAGCAAACAACCTAGTTCATCAAAAAACGGAAGAGTTTTTAGCACAAGAAATGGATCAACTGTTTTTAATTGAAAAAGGAGATGATCAAATAAAGAAACCGCTTAAAGCTATTCTTTATGAAATTATCTTATTTTCAAATCAGCATCGTGCAAAAGTGGAGGTGTTGTTTAAAAAATTTAACATTTACTCACCTAGTTTAAGTTATTTAGATGTGAAACAACTTGACGTTCTCGAAGAATTTTAGTCGTCACTTGGAATCCCAAAATCAATGATCTCAGATTTTCCTGGGAATACATGGACTAGTGTATAATATTCTATTTCATTGATTTCTATTAGGATGTAATATTGTTTTGGCGTTTGACGAGGAAGAGTTAAATCATGCATAAACTCAACATCACCGTCTTTTAATGCATGGGTAACCTCAAGTTGGGTTAATTTTAATTTCTCAAGTTCATCTTGTGCTTTTTCTAAAAAGATGATTTTTTTCGGGTAGGTTTCATTCACTGCGTTTCTCCACTCAAGTACCATAGAGATGACCTTGTTATTAGGAAGCCATGACATATATTTTTCTAGAGGCTTATCTTTACGTAAAGACAGAGTGAAAAGTAGAAAAAAAGTCATTATTCCAGCGCTTGAAAAAAATATAAAAAAACGTCTACCTCTTGTCATGTAACAAAGTTAGAATTTTTGAATGGAATTCATTTTTTAGAACGTGTAAATATTAATTGGAGTTATGCATTGATCAAGTTTAACGTCCATATCCTGTAAATCATCAATTTTAGGAATGGCTTCAAATACACAAACACCTACTTTAAGGATATTTTGAGATAATGTTTTGAAGAATTTATCATAAAATCCTTTGCCGTAACCAACACGATAACCGGATTGATCAAATGCTAGTAAGGGAGTAATTACAAAATCAATTTCAGACTCTTTAATCCATTGAGGCGATTCAGGTTCAGGAATGTTAAAGGCTCCCTTTACTATTTTTGTATTTTGTGTAATTAATGCTGATTTCATTGTTTGAGTAGAAAAATCACTTACTGGTGCAGCAATGTTGATTTGATTCCTCCAGCAATAGTCAAAGATTACTTGTGTATTAATTTCCTTCATTGCTTTTATTGGTAAAAAGCAATGAATCATTTTAGGCTCTAACGCCTCAATTTTTTGAATTAATTGTTGATTAATTAAGGTTGATTTGACTTCAAGATCCTCTTCACTCAATTTATCGCGTAAATTTTTAAATCTTATTCTAAGGGCATCTTTTTTCAAAATCGTATTTTCTGTAAAAATATTACAAAAATTCTTTAAGAATATTTGTTAGATTGATTCTTCTTTTCTTACATTATAGAAAGATAGTTTTGACAAAAAAACTGTCAATTAAAAAAAAGTAGAAAATGACAGCATTAAAAGAAGGAGATAAGGCTCCAGATTTCAAGGGAATTATTGAAAATGGTAGTGAAATAACATTATCAGATTATAAAGGTAAAAAGTTGGTATTGTATTTTTACCCCAAGGATAATACCCCTGGATGCACTGCTCAGGCCTGTAATTTAACAGAAAACCAAACTATTTTAAAAGAAGCAGGGTTTGAAATATTAGGAGTTAGTGCGGATTCAGCAAAGAAGCATACAAATTTCATCCAAAAATATAGTTTAGGTTTTTCTCTTATTGCGGATGAAGAAAAAGAGGTGATTAAAGCCTATCAAGTGTGGGGTCCAAAAAAATTTATGGGAAAAGAATTTGATGGAATTCACAGAACTACTTTTGTAATTAATGAGGAGGGTGTAATTGAACGTGTTTTTACAAAGGTGAAAACAAAAGAGCATGCAAATCAAATTTTAGAATCATATAAATAAGCAATAAAATGGCTGAAGTAAATCAGGAAAAGTTGAAAGCTTTACAAATGACAATGGATCGTTTGGATAAAGCGTACGGCAAAGGAACAGTAATGAGACTAGGTGATGATTCAACGCAAGATGTTGAGGTGATTTCTACTGGTTCAATTTCATTAGATTTGGCGTTAGGAATAAAGGGATTGCCCAAAGGAAGAATTGTAGAGGTTTATGGTCCAGAATCTTCCGGTAAAACAACGTTAGCTATTCATGCTATCGCAGAAGCTCAAAAGAAAGGAGGGATTTGTGCTATTATTGATGCTGAGCACGCTTTTGATCGATTTTATGCTGAGTCTTTAGGGGTGAATACTGAGGAGCTATTAATATCTCAACCTGATAATGGTGAGCAAGCATTGGAAATTGCGGATAATCTTATTAGTTCTGGCGCAATTGATTTGTTAGTGGTAGATTCTGTTGCTGCATTAACACCAAAAGCCGAAATTGAGGGTGAGATGGGAGATTCTAGAATGGGACTTCAAGCGCGTTTGATGTCTCAAGCATTGAGAAAGCTAACCGCTACAATTAAAAAGAGTGGATCGTGTGTTATTTTTATTAACCAGTTGAGGGAAAAAATAGGGGTTATGTTTGGTAACCCAGAAACTACCACTGGTGGTAACGCGCTTAAATTTTATGCATCGATTAGAATTGACATTCGAAGAATTAGTCAAATTAAATCTGGTGATGAGGTTATCGGTAACCGAACAAGAGTGAAAGTGATTAAAAATAAACTAGCTCCACCATTTAGAAAAGCTGAATTTGATATTATGTTTGGAGAAGGCTTCTCTAAAGCTGGAGAAATTATTGATCTCGGTGTTGATAAAGGTATCATTAAGAAGTCTGGATCTTGGTTTAGCTATGGAGATACTAAACTTGGTCAAGGAAGAGATGCTGTAAAAGCTTTAATTAAGGATAATGAGGAATTATCTCTTGAGTTAGAAGAAAAGATTTTTACTGCTATAGAAACTGAGGAATAATACAGTTTATGATTGAATATAGACCAAAAGGGCTTCTGTTAAGAAGCCCTTTTTTATCTTTAATAAATGACGCATAAACGTTTGACTATGACGGTTTTTATACAGAAATACGTGTCTTTTTTTTTCGTGCTTTGTATTTTATTTTCTTGTTCCTCTAAGCATCAAGTAAAAGATTTGATTCAAGAGGGAGAACAGTTTCTTTCGGAAAATATGCTTGATTCCGCCCAGAGACGGTTTGAAATGATTTGCCGATTGGATTCGTTCAATCTTAAGGCACTTAATCACCTTGGTGATATTCATTTTAAAAAGGTTGAAATAGGAAAATCCTTCCGCTATTTTACACGCTCTATACGAGCGGATTCAATTCAACCAGATGTTTACTTAAAATTAGCAGAGATTAAACTGATGTTAGGGAAGTATCGTGAAGTTTTTCAAACGATTAACAAAGCGTTCAAAATAAATTCGCAACTGCCACACGGATATTTTATGAAAGGTGTTGCGTACAAACATATCGGAGATACTACAAAAGCAATATCAAGTTTTAAAACGGCAATTGAATTACGTCACGATTTTTCTCCAGTGTATTATGAGCTTGGGTTACTTTTAACGTTAAAAAATGATTCCCTTGCTCTTCCGTATTATGAAAACGGATTACGTCTTACTCCAAATGATGTTGGATTAAAGGCAAGTTTTGCATGGGCACTTGATCAATTTAACCGACCAATACAGGCCAATAAAATTTATTTTGAAACGGTGAGAGATTTTCCAAATTATATGGAGGTTAAGTCAAACTACGCTGTGTTTAAAAATAAGATCGGAGAAATTGATACTGCGTTAATATTGTGTAATCAGCTTTTGAATAAAGCTCCACGTAATGAAAAGATACTTAATTTAAAAGGAATTATACTAAAGCGTAAGGGACACTTCAACGAAGCGCAGAAGATCTATGATTTACTTCATGGGATTAACCAGTAAAACAGAATGTTAATTACCACGGATTAAAGTGCTATTGAACGGGAGCCTCCCAAGCATCTTTTGTGATCATTAAGGCCTCTTGCACAGTTATGCGACTTCCTGCGTTATATGCAGTGACAAACGGTCCTTTAATATTATAGTTTTCTTTGGCTAGTGTTCTGTGTGCACTAGCACTCATATATTGTTTAAAGTCACCAACGGTATATTTATGCCATCCTTCATGCATGTTTTTGTATATCTTTTCATTGACATTATGGTTCTTAACAAAATGGTTTGTAGACACTTCTTTTTTAAGTGCACATATCTGAACTCTGTAATTTACTTCATGATTTGCATTTTCAGTTGGCTCTTGTCCTAATGGCACTAAACTATTCCCATTATCATCTACTTTTGGACCATTTGAATCGTATGTATTAGAGGCTGTAGAGGCTTCGGTATTATCTGATGAGGCCGTTTCTTGTGTGTCTTTTTCGCTCGGTTGATCAGTTGTGGCTATTTGATCGGTTGGCATGTCTTTCTGAGGTTTATTACCTTCTGGCGTATTGTTTTCTGTATCTGTTACCTCATCTTCTTTTTGGATTTCGTCAGGGTTCTCTGGTGTTGATTCAGCGTTTGTTTGCTCTGTTGTATTTACTGCTAAAGTTTCGTCAGAGGTTTTATTGATTGAAATAGAGGTTCCATCAATTAAATATTGCTTTGTGTCACTTCCGTCTAAATATGAAATTTTTCCATCAATGACTTTATTTCCACTAAGGGTTGGGTCCACAGCGACTTTATAACTTACCGTAAAGTCATCCTCTGCAGGAAGTGTCATCCACAAGAATTTAACTTGAGATCCTTTTTGACTAAAAATTGCACCATTTGCCTCTACTTCTTGCGCCGTAAATCCTTCTGGAACATTCTCAATGATTTTTCCTACACCCGATACGTTTGATTTTTTAATATTAAGTTTAACTACGAATGTACCTCCGGATACAATTTGGGAGGCATCAAACGTTCTTGTGCAGCTTAAGTCTGTTGAACTCTTTCCAGATGCGACATTAATTCCTGTTCCAGATGTTTCTGCATTTGCTTGGTTTGGAGCTCCAGTATTTGTATTTGGAGAGACGTTGATATTACTTGTTACTAAATCCTTGCTCATTCTTTCACCATCCTTGACAAAAGATATTTTACCACTGAAATTGAAATCACCTGCAATGGATCGATCTGTGGCTACTTTTAATTTTACTGTAAATTCTGGATCTGATGGCAATGAAATCCAAATTAATTTCATTTTTTGATCATAGAATGTGAATGTACCTCCTTTTCCTTCTAACAATTCAGCTGTAAATCCCTCTGGAAAGTTTAACTGTAATTTTGCGAAATTAGAAATCTCACCCTTATTGATCTTTACATCCATAATAAATGATTCTCCTGCTGCGATTTCGTTTGGAGTCTCAAACGAGATATTCATTTCTGATTGGGTGAAAAAACTTGCTATACTTAAAATTAGAATTGATGAAGCCGCAAAAATACTTTTCATAATAGCCTGTTTAGACCATATACACCTCTAAACGACTCGCTACACACAACCAACAATTAACAAGTATTTAAAATTGCATATGGATATATTGATCCTAAACAAATCTAACTGATGGATGTTATCAAGGTTTTGTGTATTGTCCTTTTCTATTCACAGAATGTTGTGAACAACATGTTAATATTAAGCGTTAAAAGGTTACCGTGATCATTAGCCAGAAAGTCTAATGTCATATGAGAATTTTATATTTTGGTAACATTGGATGCTACAAATCCTTTTGGTCCTTTTTCTATTTCAAAACTCACTTTGTCTCCTTCATGTATCTCCCCATTTATTTTATTAACATGCACAAAATATGACTCGTTTGAATCAAGGTCTTTGATAAAACCATAGCCTTTTTCGTCGTTAAAAAAGGTTACCTTACCATTTAATAGAGAGTCAGTGGGTTCGGATTCAATTTTAGAATAATCTAGATTAATTGATTCAGCCTTGATTTTCTTCTTTTTGCTCTCATCGGGAGGAGTGTCTACAATTTGCCCATTTTCATCAACATAGGCTAACATGTCTTCGAATTTCCCACTCGATGCATTCTCTTTCCTTTGTTGCTTTCGAAGTGCTTTTTCTTCTCGCTTTTTGATTCTTTTTTTTTCGCGATCTTTTTTCCCAAAAGTTTCTTGTGACCTTCCCATGTTTAAAGTTTGTTTTTTTAAATAGACCTAATGTTCAACAAACTTTAACAGAATGCTTATATAAAGACCGATATAAATAATATGAAATAAAGGTACTTATTTAATGGAGTAAGTACAAGTTAATTTCGTTGTCTTACTACTTCATAAAGAATAATTCCTGCAGCAACTGATACATTAAGACTGTCTGTTTTACCTTGAAGGGGTAGCTTTGCGCTTGAGTCGCATTTGGTAATATTTGAACGTGCAATTCCTGATTCTTCACTACCCATAATAATTCCTACAGGTACCGTATAATCAATATCTGTATAAGGAGTAGGCGTTTTTTCCGTACAAGCGATTAAATGAATACCGGATTCTTTTAAGTAAGGAATGACTGAATCTATACCAGGAACTTTACAGATTGGAATGTTAAAAATTGCTCCGGTTGATGTTTTTATTGTTTCTCCATTAATTTGAGCAGCACCTTTTTTAGGAATTATTATCGCATCTACTCCTGCACATTCTGCGGTTCGAACGATTGCGCCAAAATTTCTAACATCCGAAATTCTGTCTAATAAAAGTAAAAAGGGAGTTTTTCCTTCAGAAAATAAATTAGGGATGATTTCTTCTATATTTTGGAATTCTACAGGGGCAATAAAACCAATCACACCTTGATGATTTTTTCGAGTAATCCGATCAAGCTTTTGTTGAGGAACTTTATTCAACGAAATACCTCGTTCTCTAGCATGTGTCATGATTTCTTTTGCTAGTGGTGTCCTTAATGTGTTTAAAATTAGAATTTTATCAAAATTTTTTCCTGATTCTAAACCTTCCAAGATTGGGTGAATACCAAATACTAAATCTGATTTTTGTTCAAATTCCATTGTTCTCTTATTTACTGTTGAACAGGTTGTAAAGTTAATTCATCTCCATCGAACCATGCAAAATGCGGATTTCCTGTTACCCATTCGCCAAGATTAATATATCGGGCGTTTTTATTTTTGATCTTTAGGTCTAGTACTAAGTGTCTGTGACCGAAAATAAAGTAATCAAAATGCTCTTTTTTTAAGATGTTTTGAGCATAGATGTATAGCCATTCTTTTTCGTCGCCCAAGAATTCCTCTCCTTTTTTAATGTTCGATATACGCGATTTTTTACTCCAAAAGTTTGCGATTCCCATACCAAGGTTGGGATGTAATCTCGCAAAAAACCATTGACAAACTTTAGATTGAAAAAAGGTTTTAATGAATTTATAAAACCGATCTCCAGGTCCTAATCCATCTCCATGTCCTATGAAAAATTTTTTTCCATTCCATTCTCTCTGAATAGAGTCCCTATGAATCGTTATTCCTAATTCTTGAGGCAGGTAGTCAAACATCCACATATCATGATTCCCTGTGAAAAAATGAATAGGAATTCCAGAATCATTTAATTCTGCAATTTTCCCTAGAAATCGAGTATATCCTTTCGGAATTGTGTGTTTATATTCAAACCAGAAATCAAATAGATCTCCAACAAGGTATATTTCCTGTGCGTCTGAACGAATAGATTCTAGCCAGTTTACTAATGTTTTTTCACGTTCTCTACTTTTTTCATAGTTGGGGACACCTAAATGAAAATCAGAAGCAAAGTATATTTTTTTACCTTTTTGTATCATTTTAATAACTTATACAATTGGTCAACGTGAATCATAAATTTAATCCGGTTGAAGAAATTAAATTCATTTTCAGCTGTTAAAGGATTATTCCCTAAACCAGAAATGTTATAATCCTCATCAATAGCATCGGAATAACCAAAAGGAAAGTATATTTCAAAATAGTTCTTCTTTATGTTTAGTTGAAGACCATAGTCATAAAGGAAGGGAACACTTCCTGGATTATTTAAGTAGTTTTCAATAATTCTTTCCGAAGAGGCAATATCAGAGAAAAAGGAAATGTATTTAATTGGAAAAGGGACAACAATATTTAAACTAGCCATCCAAATAGTTGATGATATTGTACTCATCCCGCTTTTAAATCCGGCATCCTGAATAAAGATTTGTTGACGAGCTAAACTCGTACCTTCGGATATAAATCGACCGTATGTTGAATGCTCCAATAAGTAATCTGGGGTAGTATAGTTAAAGTTTTCAAGATCACTAGAGGCGATTAGTGTACCATTATTACCGCTTAGATTGAAACGTTCCGTGTACGCATTTACGCTCTGTAAAAAACAGCCAGCAAAAGTTCTTATATCTATAGTTTGTTTTTTAGAATTTAGTGTGATGCCATAATTGAATTCGGTAGATAACTTCCAGTTTTGATCAAATGCCTGGAGCCTAATGTTTCCAGAATAGGGGTTTATGGCTTTTTTATTTGTTGCCGAATACTGAAAAGTGATGTAATTTTTTTTGATGGATTCTCTTCTATCAAAACCAATTTCTATTGCGGAAAGTTTAGCTTCAATACTAGATTTAAACGAAGATCGAGCATTGGGTTGGTGAATTTTAAAATCTAACCCTGCTTCAATTTTCTCTATTTGCCCAGGTACAATTCCCAGATCAAGTCCCTGTCTCTTAAGGTTGATATTGACATTAATTTTATCAAAGTACTCTCCAGGGTAAATGGAGTAAATAAATTGTCCATTTCCAACCAGTTTGTTCGTTCCAAAAGAGAATTGCGGTAGTACAAGAAATCTAAATTTACGTTCCTGAATATTTAAATTAGTTGCTGCTACTCCCAATTGCAAATCGTCATGTAAATTATACCCCATAATGGGTGAAAAGAAGATTTGAGTTTTATCGGGTTTTTCAAAATCAAAGGGAAAAGAAGCTTCCAAAGGCTCTATATTTCCAATGAAGCTAAACAACGTAAAAGAGTTGTTTTTTCTATTTATTTCGGGCATATCATGGTAAAAATCAATTACAACTTTATCGTAATCCCCATAAGGGAAAGATAGTTTTTGAGTACCCCAAAAGCCTTCATACCAGGCTGTATTTATTACTTTTCCGCGTTTAAGTGCAGTGATTACTAAAGGTCCAGCGATTTCACCAACATTCGTTACCACAACATCAAATTCTTTGTTGTCCCAAGAGTAACCTGCATTATTGATTTTATAATCAAGAGTATAGGTTGTAGTGAGTAGGTCATCGAAAAACCAATCTAAATTTTTAGAGGTATGTTTTTTAAATATAGCCTGAAAGTCTTTTGGTTGTGGATGTTTAAATTTCCAAGTTTCGAAGTAGTCTTGCATAATTTGATCGAAAAAGGGTTTTCCTAGATATTTTTCTAAGTAATTTAAAATAACCGCTGATTTACTGTAAACGACAGCACCATAATTTATATTAGAGTATTGATCAGCCGATAGATTTAAGGGCTGACTACTGTTTCGCGTATTGACAAAGTCGTGGAGATAGTGGTGGTATTCTGTATGTTTTGGTGTTTGGCTTTTAACAAATTTTCGCAAAACAGGAATGAAATCATCAAATCTTTCCTCCGTTTTCACTTCTTCATAATACCTTCGCTCATAGTAAGAATTCATACCTTCATCCATCCAAGGGTGTTTTCTTTCGTTTGATCCTAAAACACCATAAAACCAATTATGCCCTATTTCATGAAGTATGACTTCTTCATGAAATTTTCGTGAGTCACCGGGTCCTAAAACGGTTATTGTTGGATATTCCATTCCTGCTCCGGCAGTTAATCCACCATCTACAGCTCCACATATGCTGTATGGGTAATCACCCACCCATAAACTGTAGTAGTAAATTGCGCTATCCACATATTTTACCGAATTTTCATAGATATTTTTGTTTTCAGGTCTATATTTTATGTATGTTTTAACGGTTCTGCCTGAATAGGGCAAAACAACTTCACTAACCTCTTCTTGCCAAGTAGTGTCGGCAAACCAAGCAAAATCGTGAACGTTATCTAATTGATAACGAACTGTTTTTTTTCCTTCATGTAACAATGTGTTTTCAATTTGATTTCCTGATGCTGCAATTTTATATTTTGAAGGTACGGTTACAGTGACATCAAACTTACCGTATTCAGAGTAAAACTCTCCCGTGGTTAAATAAGGCATTACATTCCATCCATTATGATCATAAACAGCAGGTTTAGGATACCACTGAGTAATTTGATAGGAATCATCTAAATGTCCCATTCTTGAAACTTCCCCATAAGGAACTTTTACTCGAAAAGGAGTTGTGATTTCAATGGAGCCTCCTGGAAGAAGATGATTGGGTAAATTAAACCATGCTACTTCGTTTCCTAGTGCATGATTTTTCAATTGAACAGCTGTTCCATCCACTTTTAATGACAGACTATCTAGCCTTCCGATATATTTAGAATCACCAAAATATAGAAGCGTGTTGTTGTCTTCAAGTATTTGCTTTGCTAGTGGAGTACCGGATTGATACGCATTTGGCCAGAGATGAAAAAACATTTCATGGAGCGTATCAGGCGAGTTATTTACATAAATTATTTTCTCATAGGCATGTAGTAGGTGGTTTTGATCTTCTAATTCAACATGAATGTCGTAATTGACTTCCTGTTGCCAGTAAGCGTTAACTTGCAGATGTATAAAAACCAGAAGGACTACTGAAATGAGTTTATTCATTTCCTACAAGTTTTTTTACCAATTGATGAGCTACTTCACCTCTTATATGATCTCCTTCGTCGAGAATGTTTCCATTGGGGTCAATAATCATTAATGTTGGATAATGTTCAATTTTATATTGTTTGGATGTGCCTTCTCCATTTGCATCAAATAATTGAATCCAGTTGGTTTGGAATTTTTCATTAATTCTTTTCCAAGAGTTAATTGTTGATGGATTACCACGGTCAATACATACACTAATAACTTCAAACTGATCACCTCCGAAGTCTGATTTAATTCGTTTTAGATTTGGGATTTCGGCAATACATGGTCGGCACCAAGTTGCCCAAAAATCAAGAAGAACATATTTTCCTTTGAAGTCGGATAAGCTAACGCTATTATTATTCACATCCATTAGCGTGAAGTTATAGGCTGGTTGTCCAATAGAGTTGGCGTATAATGATTCTATTTTATTGTGGAAGTTCATTACATCCTCATTGCCGTTGTAATTAATTATTATTGCGCTATCTACCAATTGATAAATCGATTTATATCTTTTTTGATCGAGCGAACTTAGGGCGACTAAATTTGAAAACTGCCCTGGGTGTTTTTTAATGTAACGCAATACAATACTCTCCTCTTTCTTTTTTGCTTGTGCGTAAAGTACTTGAAATTCCTTGAGAAGTGCGTGATGAAGTTGTTTTGATTTTGCTTTTTCAAAAACATAACTTAACGAGTCGGTATAATATTTTGACGCTTTTAAAAAGGTGATTAAGGAATCTAATCGAGCAATCTCTGGTGTTCCTTCAATTTTGCTAGTTGCATATAAGGAACGCGCATTTCCGGTTATTTTGATTCGATCACCAGGTTCAGCCATAAACATAACTCCTCCATTACCTTCTTTTTCTTCTGGAAGATAAATGGAGTAAAATGAAGTTTTGGATTGATTTATAAGAAATTGGGCTTCTCCTTTATTATTTGCCTCTACCGTGTCTAATTGTATAGTTTTTGTTTTCGAGGTGGATAACAGCTCCAGAACAACTTTTTTAGAAAACATGCTGTCCAATTGTACGTTTACTTGAATATCTTTTTCACTGGAGAATGATTGTTTTTTTTCTCCACATCCAACTAGAAGAGGAAGAGTAAATAGTGTATACCAAAAATATTTCATACTAAATATGATAAATTAATTCTTTAAAAAGTAAGGTTAACCGAGGTTCGGCTTCCATAGCTGTGTTGATAATGTCCTGAATATCTACAGGTTTAATTTCTCCAAAGCAAATATCGGTAATTATTGAGCATGCAAAACAATTAATATTAGCATGTTTGGCAGCAATTACTTCAGGAACAGTGCTCATACCCACGGCGTCTGCACCGATAATTCTTAAATAGTTATATTCAGCAGGTGTTTCTAACATGGGTCCCGGAAGCCCAACATAAACACCTTTTTGTATTGTGAATTCGTGTTTGTTTGCCGCTGCCTCAGCTTTTGAAATTAGTGTATTGGCATATGGTTCATACATGTCTACAAATCGCGGGCCTATTTCTTCTATATTTTCACCAATCAAAGGGTTCCCTGGGAAGTGATTTATATGGTCTTTTATAACCATTAAGTCACCTTTTTTATACGATGAATTTAAACCTCCAGCTGCATTAGATATTAAAAGTGTTTTTACCCCTAAAAATTTCATGACTTGCACAGGAAATGCAACCTCTTTGAGAGAGTAACCTTCATAATAGTGAAATCGCCCCTGCATTATAATCACTTTCTTCCCTGATAATTCGCCAAAAATTAATTTTCCTTTATGAGATTCCACTGTGGAAATAGGAAATGACGGAATATCTTCATATTCAATTTCATGTTCAATATTTACGTCATTAACTAACCCCCCGAGACCCGTGCCTAGTATAATTCCTATTTGAGGTTGAAATTGATTTGTACTATCCTGAATAAATTCAGCAGTATTTTTAATTTTCTTGAGCATAGGTTAAAATAGTTTCGTCAAAAGTAGGGTCATCCTCTTGTCCTTTATGGAATTTCACCTCAATGGGGATGTAAAATAACGGCACTTCCTCTAACAAAGGATATAAACGCTCATCCTTTAACCGCATGGCATCTTTTTCCGTGGTGATTAATATTTTTTTGGAGGATATTATCTCTTTGAATTGATTAATTAAACGAACGATGTCAACAGGTTGAAAATTGTGATGATCACTAAACTCAGTAACAATAACATCTTTTGCGGTTTGTTTCACATAATCAATTAGCGGATTTATTTTTGCAATTCCGGCAAACACAATGGTTTTATACTCTTGGAGTTTAAATTGATCGGAAAGTAAGTGCTTTGCCATATCATTAAATGCGCAAATTGGTTTGTAATCAATGTAACTAAAGAATAAATTTTGATCATGATGTGGTTTAATTAAGCCACTTATTCTTCTGTGTTCAATAGGTGAGTATAACTTTGGTGATTTTGTGACAACAATAATATTAGCTCGTTTTTTTCCAGATTTCCATTCTCTCAATTCTCCCGAGGGCATCATAAATTGCTTTTTTCCAATAGAAGAATAATCGATTAAGAGAATATTAATTTGTGGTTTTACCCAACGATGCTGATAACAATCGTCCAATAAAATGATATCTGGATGTATTTCTTTTTCAATATTTGTGAAACCTCTTCGTCTATTTTCATCCACTACAACAGTTACGTCAGTAAATTTAGAATGGAATTGCATGGGCTCGTCCCCAATTTCAGCATATGTTGATTTTTCATTTGCAACATAATAACCTTTCGTTTTTCTTAAGTATCCTCGGCTTAATGTTGCCAACGAATATTTGGGGTTTAACAGTGTGATTAAATATTCAATATGAGGAGATTTTCCCGTGCCACCCACGGTTATATTCCCTACCGAAATAGATTTTGTTTCAAATTCTTGTGATCTAAAAATTCCAAGATCAAAAAGAAGATTTCTTGCCTTGGTGATGATTCCAAATAAAAAAGCAAACGGTAGTAAAAGAACCCGTAGAAAAAACATAGACTAAATTTACTAAAATATGTGGCTTTTAGGGAGGCAATTATTGAGAGTTGTTAAGATAAATAGGTTAATACTATTGATCTGGATTAAAGAGTCTTAAATGTTAGATTTTGAATTAAATAAGAATAATACATTTATTCGCAACTTTCATTCAATAAAATGGCATTTAGTGGGGTGACATCGATTAGTTTTTGAAACAATTGATTGCTGTTTTTTGATAAGTGTTTTTTTATTTTTTTGTGCTCATAGACTCGCCATTCAACCACGCAACCATAACGAGAAATCCAACCCCATAAATTTTTATCGATGTGCACCAGGTAGTTATTGACACCATCTCGAACATCCCAGTAATCTGCATTCGAAAACGCATCTAATTGGTTAAGTGAATCCTTAAATATATCACATCCTCGATTTAAATTACTCACATAAACCATGGAATCGTTCTCAATATAAACATATCTTCTGGACTTATAATAAACAACATCCGGACCGTTGATATTCACAAGAACATCTGAAGGTAAACGCTCTGTCCACTCTCGCTCTTTACGATAAACAGCAGTGTCGTTAAGATTTAGGGTTCTTGTGGTAGTGACACCATTCCAATATAATTTCCTTTCACATGAATTTGAATTTGCAAGTACAAAATGAACAGGGTATGTACGAACTATATTTAGTGGTAAATCAACAGAATTTTTATTTTCATCATAAAGATCATTGGAAAAAAAGCCTAGTTTTATCCTATTGCTAAGTTTTAGAGCTTCTTCAATTTCAGGATGATTAGTTGCCTCTTTTTTACTTAAATCAGCAAGTATTATTCGTTTTTTATTATAATCGAAAAAGAATTCTATCCTTTTCTCACGGTCATCAGGTGGACCTACTTCATATTTTCTTTTTTGAACTAATGGTTCCTCTGCCATGGTAAACATATTGTATGTTTTTTCAAAAAAAGGAAAGGTGAATTTCATTCCTTCATTTTTAGATCGAATTAATTTTCCAGCATAGGTCAAAGAATCTCTTAATAAGTAATCCAGTTTTGTATTAGCCTCTTTTAATTTCCAGTGACTCCATCGAATTAAAAACGTATCATTATCATAAACTTGTAAATAAAGTCGCATTGGAAAAATGCGCGCTTCATTTGTTTTTTTATTCAAATTATGGTTTGAGAATTCGTCTGCAAAAACAAAATATTTGAGCTCTGGAACTTTTCTTATTTTAAAGGTAAAAAGTTGAGCACTTACATTAACCTGGAGAGAAAGGAAAAGAATTAAAGTTCTAACCATTTTGCTAAATCCGATTTTGATCGAGGCTTACCCATGACCTTAAAAACCATTTGCCCATTATCAATTTGTTGAAGTATCCCGATTTGGTTGTTTACAAGACCAATTGTTCTCTTACTGTTTTCAAACCCTTCATAGGCTTCGTTGATGATTGCTTGATGCGAAAAAATACCATTTAATTCAGGGAAAACATCAATAATCAATGCTTCATTTACATCCTTTTTAAAATGAATTGTAGTTAAGAACTCGGGCTCCTTTTTTTGCATTTTTTTCATTCGATCGCAATTATAGACACCAAAATTCTCAACTTGAAAAAATCGGATTACCTCTGCCTTTATTTTTTTATTTGTAAACTGCGCTTTTTCGAGTGTTGCAATTCGCTCAAGACGTTCCAGTTTTGCTTTAACCAATCCTTCGTCAATTTTTTGTGATCGAATTTGCTTTGCAAAGAACTTTATTTTTTTTTCTACTTCCTTTAGGGCCTTTTTGTGATTTTGGAGTTTGCTTTGCATGTTCAAATATTCTTCATGCGCTTTTTCATAAGCCAACCCTTCTAAAACAGGAATAACTTTATATTTAACCTCCTCTGCTGAATTGGTTTTAGAAAAGGTAACCATCAATTGCTCTCCTTCTAGTTTTTTTAAATCTACCTTGTTCCAATTTGTATTTGCATGAATTGGATTAATTGTTTCGCCAGGAGCAAGTTGAAATTGAACATCTTTGTAAGGGCTCAGTTCTGGATTTTCTTTCTCTATAATGTCTAAACTAAATTTTTGTGTATTTTCATCGGCCTTTCTTGGAGGGGAGGGAATAGCAAGGCTTAATTCATCAATTTGAGCTTGAATTTGAATACGCTTTCTTTTTCTTTTCTGGTATTCTGGAGCCTTTTGTAATTCAGCGTCAATTTGATCTTTAGGAATTACAATATCCTCTTTCTTAATAATTGGGATTTTAGCGTTGATTTCCTCTTGAGTTAACTTTTTAGGCTCTGGTTTGCTTACACTGTCTTTACCTAAATATTCCCATTTCTTATTCTTTTCATCTAAACAGTAAAAGTTGTATTCTGTAATGCTGTAATTAGATTTCATTTCAACCTCAATGGGTTTTTCAGGATTTAAATTTACAGCAGAGTCTCCTATGTATCCTCTTACTTCAACCATTCCAGCTGAAGAAAACATATATTTTATTCCAGCTGAATCATAGGTCATTGGAATTCCCGAGATAATTTGATCCGCTACATCTTTATATTCAGTAAATTTTAGATCGACGGTTTGATTAGTTATCGTTTTACCTTTTTTATTAAAGAAAGCGAATGCTGGAATTCTTAAAATACTTCCATGTCTACTTTTAAAAATTCCACCTTTGTTTGCATCAACCTGAAATACATCGGATTCAACTCTTAAATCATCAAATGGCGGGTTAATAAATGGTTTCTCTGTTAAATTATCCGGTGCAACAGGATCTGTTTTTGATTGTTCATTTAAAGTAGTATTAAGATCACCAATGTTTGCAATTAAAAGAGTTCCAAGTACTATAGTAGCTAATCCTGTACTAGCCCAAAACCATCCTTTTTGATAAAAGGCTTTGCCTTTGGCTTGGACGCCTTTATAAAAGGAGTCGAAATCTTTTTTGGCATTAATCTCTTTGGAAGAGAATTTTTTGCCGTCTATGTCGAATTTATAATCGGTCATTTTTACTTTTTTTGAAGTGAAACTTTTAGTTTTTCTAGAATTCGGTACACCTTCATCTTAATCGCTGACTCTTTTTTATTCATGATTTCTGCAATTTCTTTAAAAGGCCGCTCTTCAAAGAAGCGCATTTCAATGAGTTGCATATCTTCTATTTTTAACTTTTTTAATGCATTCATTAAAACAGGTTTAAAATCCTCTAAATAATTTGTTTCCTCCTCTTGGGTTAGGTTTTGCAGATGTTCAGTTTGCAATTTTACTACGCGAGACTTACTTACTTTTCTGTAGTGTTTTATGGTTTCATTGTGTGCTATCCTTAATAGCCAGCTCGAAAAAGGTAGGCCTCTAAATTCATACTTTTTTAAATTGTGTAGTGCTCTGTAAAATACCTCCGATACAATGTCAGTTGTAATTTGTTCGTCTCCTATCCTTTGGAAAATAAAACGAAAAACTATTTCATAATACTGATTATAGATTGGACGGAAATTTTTAGCATCTTTTTTTGCCTCTTCAATTAACTGTTGTTCAGAATTAATCTGATTTTTAGTTTTATGATATTGAGGATTGATATTCACTGCTATTGTTTTCAACTTATCCCGGTTTTATAAGTATAACACATAAAAAAGGAAACGTCACATTTTTTTATTTCTTAAAGGTATTTTGAATTCGATATATCATGTTTTATCAAAATTGGAGGTGAAGAGTTAATTTTGATCTACTTACTTGACTGAATCAATTATAAAATCATATTAAAACAAAAGTCGGACTTTTTTAAAAGTTCATCTGCGTTTGAGTTACTTCCAACAAGTTTTGTCATCGAGTTAAAAATTAAGAATATTTGTTTTTCTACCATCTAAAAAAACCTATTCCCAATTTGCCTCTAATAATGGGGTGCCATTTATTGTCTTTGTTTTCAAAGTCACGTGAAGTACCATTTATTGTGTTTAAATCAATTGTGAGTTTTTTATTGGATACTCTACCAAGTCCAATGAGTATTTCGGGGGTAAAGAAAACTTTTGAGCGAGGGCCTACAATAATATCATTGAAAACAGATAATCCGCCTGAGAAAAACCAGCCTACTTCATTAGCTTTATAATATACAGTCCATTCATTCTCAACTACTAAGTTCTCATTAAATTGCCAAAAGTGTGAGTTTTCATCTCTAAGTCTTGTTCGGTACCCCATTTCTAGAAAAGTAAACTTTAAACCTTCGTTTTTCAACCAAAACAATGGATAAACTCTAAAACCTCCATAAAAATCTTTCGTAGATGTTCCTGTGAGTAATTGACTCTCATAGAGTTCAGAATAGGCTAATTTCATCCCGATATTTTCAAATTTATGCCATCCAAAACCATTTTGGAAAACACCATATATAGGTCCAAATAGCCTAGCTTGAATTTGGTAATCGAAATAGTAAGACTTGGGAACAATTTGCATTAGGACAGGAGATAATAATTCAGACTTAAATTGAAACCTTGAAAATCCTTCTTTTTTTTGAGCTACTGAAGAAAAAAAAACTGAAAAAGTTAATGTAAGAATTAAAAGCAATCTTTTCATGGAATAAAATTAAATTAAATAATAAATCATAAGCGCAGATATTAGTTTTCAAATGAAATTAATCAGAGAGAACAATGGTGACTTAAAGATGTTTTAATTGTAATCGATTAAAAAGAAAGTCCAAATTTCTTCCTCAACGCATCAATCTTGGGATTCTTCTCAACCAGCTTTTTGTACTTATCCTTCTCTGTAAAAACTCCCTTCGGTGCTTTAGAATTATCAATTACCAAATCCAGATCAAGAATTGTATTATTCAGCTGTTTTCTCAAGTAGCTTAACAACTCCGCTTTTCGGTTATTAATATCCGCTTCTTGAGCTGAATTATAGATAGGTAGTTCAATTTTCCAATCATTTTTTAAAACAGGGTCATTTGCACTCAAAGTGGAGTATAGATCTAAGTCTTTCAATTTAACAGAGTAGGCGAATTTTCTCCATTTTTCAACCAATTCCTCTTGTGAAAAGGACTCGGTTTTAACTTCTAATTGAACTTCTTTTTCTTTACCTTGATTAGGATCTAGTAATTTCTTCAAGGAAAGATTACCTTGAGATTGCGGACGATCAACAACTTTAATTTTTCTCGTTGCAGGTATAGTTTCCTCTTCTTTTAATCGGACTCGTATTGGTGTTATGGGTTTCTTAGCTGTTTTATGGGGAGTTGGGTTTGCAACAGATTTTTTACCCCAGATTTCAGGAATAGGAAGAATTATTCTACGAGACTTTTTTTTTTAGTCTCTACTAAATCCTCCGAGCAAAGTTGCATTAATGTAACTTCGGTTAAGAGGCGTTTGTTTTTAGATGTTTTATACTGAACATCATAATTACTCAAGACTTCTAATCCTAAAATTAAGAATGCCAGATCATTATCGGCCGATTGAGTTTTGTACTTCTCTCTAATATTTTCTCCTACATCTAATAATTGAAGGGTGCTCTCATCCTTACTTACTAATAAGTTACGGAAGTGAGAGGCTAGTCCATTCATGAATAAATTATCCTCGAACCCTTTTTCAATAATCTGATTCAATAAAATAAGCAGTCCACTCAAGTCTTTCTTCTTAATTAAGTCCGTCGTCTGAAAATAGTAGTCGTAATCAAGAATATTTAAGTTTTTAATGACATTATCATAAGTGAGTTGGCCTCCTGAAAAAGAAATTAATTGATCGAAAATTGAAAGAGCATCTCGTAAACCTCCATCAGCTTTTTGGCCAATAATATGTAATGCATCAGGCTCAGCATTTACATTCTCCTTCAACGCAATCCCGGTTAAATGCTGGGCAATATCCTCTGAAGTAATTCGATTAAAATTGAAAATCTGACAACGAGAAAGAATAGTAGGTAACACTTTATGCTTCTCCGTTGTTGCTAAAATGAAAACAGCATGCTTCGGAGGTTCTTCTAATGTTTTAAGAAATGCATTAAATGCAGCCTGCGATAACATATGTACCTCGTCAATGATGTAGGCTTTCTTCGTTCCAATTGTTGGAGCAATTCTTACTTGATTGATTAGGTTTCTTATATCATCAACAGAATTGTTTGATGCAGCATCTAATTCAAACACATTTAATGAATTACCTTCTGCAAATGAAGTACAGCTTTCGCACTTTCCACAAGCCTCACCCTCTTTAGTAAGATCGGTACAGTTGATTGTTTTAGCTAGGATTCTTGCACATGTTGTTTTACCAACTCCACGAGGTCCACAAAATAAAAACGCTTGAGCGACCTGATTAGATAAAATAGAATTTTTTAGCGTTGATGTAATGGCCGATTGCCCAACAACAGTATCAAAACTGTCGGGACGATATTTTCTGGCAGAAACAACGAAATTTTCCATCAAGAACAAATTTAGAGAAAAAGAGGTTTTGTGGGATGTGAAGTGAGGGTTTAACAAGAAAAGTTATCAAGAATCCGTGGAAAACTTTTGTTTTTTCTTGCTGTCGGAAGAACCTAAAGCGAGAAATCTGAATAATCGACCTAGGAATATGAAGAAAAATATAAATTCATCGTTTCATTTTCTTAATAACTCAATGTTTCAAAGAATTCTTTTCGTTATTTTAGTACTCCAAATTTTTTACAAATGAGCAATTACGATGTAGTAGTTATTGGATCGGGTCCTGGAGGTTATGTTGCAGCGATTAGATGCGCGCAACTAGGGATGAAAACAGCGATCGTTGAAAAATATAATACTCTTGGAGGTACATGTTTAAATGTAGGATGTATTCCATCAAAAGCACTATTAGATTCTTCAGAGCATTTTCATAATGCCTCTCACTCTTTTAAAGAACATGGAATTGATATCAAAGATTTGAAAGTTAATTTCAAACAAATGATTGAAAGAAAACGAGGGGTTGTGGAGCAAACCTGCGCAGGAATCGATTTTTTAATGAAAAAGAATAAAATTGATGTTCATAACGGTTTTGGTTCTTTTAAAGATAAAAATACGATTCAAGTCACTCCAGAAAAAGGAGATTCAGTTGAGTTGAAAACTAAAAACACGATTATTGCCACAGGGTCTAAACCCGCTTCATTTCCGTTTATTCAATTAGACAAAAAACGTGTTATAACATCAACAGAGGCGTTAGAACTGGATGAGGTTCCAAAACATATGATAATTGTTGGTGGAGGTGTAATTGGATTAGAATTAGGTTCTGTTTATGCACGTTTAGGATCTAAAATATCGGTTGTGGAATATATGGATGGTATTATTCCGACTATGGATAAATCTTTGGGAAAGGAATTACAAAAAAACTTAAAAAAAGAATTAGGTTTTGAGTTTTATATGTCCCACAAAGTAACTGAGGTGAAAGGAGAAGCTAAAAAAGCGACTTTAAAAGCTGAAAATAAAAAAGGTGAGTTGGTAGAATTAGAGGCAGATTATGCCTTGGTTTCAGTAGGAAGAAGACCTTATACAGATAATTTGGGATTGGAGAACGCTGGAGTTAAAGTTGACGATAGAGGTAGAGTTGATGTAGATGGTCACTTACAAACAAACGTGCCTGGAATTTACGCAATTGGAGATGTTGTTAAAGGGGCGATGTTAGCACATAAAGCGGAAGAAGAAGGCGTTTTTGTTGCAGAAGCTTTGGCAGGACAAAAGCCTCATATTGATCATAATTTAATTCCAGGTGTTGTTTATACATGGCCAGAGGTGGCTGCTGTTGGAAAAACAGAAGAAGAATTAAAGGCTGCTGGTGCAAAATATAAATCAGGTATGTTTCCATTTAAGGCCTCTGGTAGAGCGAGAGCAAGTATGGATGAAAAATATGGTTTTGTAAAGATTTTATCAGACGAAGTAACCGATGAGGTTTTAGGTGTTCATATGATTGGTCCACGTTGTGCAGATCTAATTATTGAAGCCGTTGTTGCCATGGAATATAGAGCAACTGCTGAGGATATTTCAAGGATTTGCCATCCTCACCCAACATTTACAGAAGCCTTTAAAGAGGCTGCTTTAGATGCCACTGAGAAAAGAGCATTACACATATAAAAATTAAGCCCCTTTGAGGGGCTTTTTTCTTGATCAGCTTTTATTTAGTAGTGATAGTTAAAATAGAATGTTTGTTGTTTGTATTGTCAATATTTAACGATAAACTAGACTTGTAAAGTTATAATCATGAAAACAGCTATTCTTATTATCAATTTAGGAACTCCTGATGCTCCTGATACTGCTCCTGTGAGACGATATTTACGTGAGTTTTTAGGAGACGGCAGGGTAATTGATATAAATCCTGTTGGGCGATATGTGCTTGTAAATGGAATTATCGCTCCATTTAGAGCGCCTAAATCCGCAAAGGCTTACAAGGATGTATGGACAGAAAAAGGTTCGCCTTTGAAGATTTATTTGCATGAACTTGTAGATAAGTTACAAGCGAAATATAATGATGATGTAGATGTATATGGAGCAATGCGGTATCAAAATCCGGGATTACCGGAGGTAATGGGTGAAATAGAAAAGAAAGCTTACGCTCAAGTGATCGTGTTGCCCTTGTATGCTCAATATGCTTCGTCAACAACCGGGTCAACAGCGCAAAAGGTGATGGAGATAATGAGTAAATGGGAGGTAATTCCTTCAGTAAATTTCATCAATAATTTTGTTTTAGAGGAGGCCTATATTAACGCTGTGGTTGAAACAGCCAAACAATATGATTTTAGTGAATTTGATAAGGTTGTTTTTAGTTACCATGGTGTGCCAGTAAGGCATATTAAAAAATCGTGTAAGGTTCCGGGTTGCGAAGAAAAAGGATGTATTTCGGAATATTCAAATGAAAGAATGTATTGTTATCGTTCTGCATGTTATGAAACTACGAGGCAAATAGTAGCTCGAATAGGTATTCCTGAAGAAAAATGGTTGCAAGTCTTTCAAAGTCGTTTAGGGAGAGATCCCTGGCTCCAGCCATATGCTGAAGAAACAGTTATTCAGCTTGCTAAGGATGGGATGAAAAAGTTATTGTTTTTTTCTCCAGCATTTGTAGCCGATTGTTTAGAAACTACTGTAGAGATTGGTGAGGAGTATCAAGAGGTATTTGAAGAAAATGGAGGGGAAAAAATTCAACTTGTTCCGAGTTTAAATAGTAATGATTTTTGGGTTGACGCTGTCCAATCCATTGTGGAAAAAAACAGATTGTACAAGTAATTGGAGACAATAGCATTTCATACGCGTGAAATCCCCCAGTTTAGAGAGCGGCTTTTACTATTAACGCGCCAATACAATTACGCCACGATTCTTGATTCTAATGAATATCAAAATACGCCTTACAAGGAATATGATCTTTTGGCTGGTTTTGGAGCAAAGTCAATAATACGATCTAATCGGTTTTATGAGTTAGCTGCGCTGATTAAAAAAGGTTCTTGGCTTTTTGGGTATTTGAGTTATGATTTGAAAAACGAATTGGAATCCTTAAAAAGTGAAAATTACGATGGGTTAGAATTCTCAGATCTGTGTTTTTTTGAACCAGAAATCTTGGTGGAAGTTCAAAATAGTGTTGTTAAAATAACGGGTGAACACGCAAAAAACTTTAAAGAGTTAGTTTGTAATGTTAATGTCCGTTTTGAGCCTTTACAACAGGTGAATATAAAATCTAGAATAACGAAAGAAAAATATATAAAAAATGTTCTTCAGTTACTTTCTCATATTCAACTAGGTGATATTTTTGAAGTGAATTTCTGTCAAGAGTTTTATGCTGAAAATGTAGTGTGCAGTCCTGAAAGTATCTATGCTCTTTTAAATCAGAAATCGCCCGTGCCATTTGGTTCTTTTCTTAAGGTTGACCAAAAGTATTGTTTGGGAGCAAGCCCTGAACGATTTATAAAAAAGTCAAAATTAAAAGTGGTGAGTCAGCCTATCAAAGGGACGGTAAAAAGAGGACGTACGATTACGGAAGACAACGAGGTTAAAAAAAGACTTTTATTAAGTGATAAAGAAAAGTCCGAAAATGTAATGATTGTTGATTTAGTAAGAAACGATCTGAGTAGGTTTGCCAAGGAGGGAACAGTAAAAGTAGAGGAGTTATTCGGTGTTTATTCTTTTCCACAAGTTCATCAGATGATTAGTACCATTAGCTGTGAAGTGGATCAAGCTCTGTCTTCTGTTGAAATACTCAAAAATTCTTTTCCCATGGGAAGTATGACTGGAGCTCCAAAGGTTCGTGCTATGAAACTTATTGAGGAATATGAATCAACGAAAAGAGGATTGTATAGTGGAGCAATAGGTTACATAAAACCCAATGGAGATTTCGACTTTAATGTTGTTATTCGCAGTGTGCTTTACAATGAAAAATCGAAATATTTATCATTTATGGTTGGGGGAGCAATCACCAGTCAATCTCAACCTCAAGATGAATATGAGGAGTCTCTTCTCAAAGCAAAAGCTATCTTTGAAATTTTTGACGCAGTTCACTAAAAAGGTTGATCTTTTCAAGATGGTTAATAGGTTATGTTAAAAAAAATAGAACAATTCATTCGAGAAGAATCATTAATTGATTCAAACGATAAAATACTCGTTGCGGTTAGTGGTGGACGTGATTCAATTGTCCTTCTTTTGTTGCTTCATCGTTTAAAGTTTTATGTTGAGGTAGCCCATTGTAATTATCAGTTGAGGGCACATGCGTCAGAAGAAGACGAATCTTTTGTAAAAAAGTTATGTGATGAATTAAAGATTCCTTTTCATGTTAAAAGGTTTCAAACGAGCGTATCGGCAAAAGAAGAAGGGGTCAGCATCCAAATGAAAGCAAGAGCGTTGCGATACTCATGGTTTAATGAGTTGTTAAAGACAAATAAATTATCCAAAATTGCAACAGCACACCATTTAGATGATCAACTGGAAACTATTCTGATTAATTTAACGCGGGGTACGGGATTAAAGGGGTTGAGAGGAATGAAGGTAAAACGTGATAATATTATTAGACCATTACTTTGTGTGACTAGAGATGAGATCAATGATTTTATTTATGCAAATCAAATTGCTTTTCGAGAAGATAATAGCAATGCGTCTACTAAATATCTGAGGAATAAAATTAGGCATCACGTAGTCCCTGTTTTAAAAGAGTTAAATCCATCGGTGTTTCATGCTGTTCATAATACCACAAAACGAATAAAGGCAATTGAGGATAACTGGGAATTGCAGTATGCTGAATGGGTGAAAAATAGAACGTTCATTGGCTATGAAGATATTTATCCTTCTACACGTTCCTTTGTTCAACAATTTTTACGTTCAAAAGGATTTACTTACTCTGATATTGAAGATGCATTAAGTTCGCGAAAAAAAGGAAGGATATTCAGAGGGACAGATAATTTGATATTGGTTGCAAGTGATAAAGGTTTTGAGTTGTGTAGTGACATAGAATCGGATGAAAGGGTATATTTCTTTAATGAGGAGCTGCCTATTGATCTCAATTTAGAGGTTATGACTGCGCCTGTTGAAATTGAATCTTCACCCGATAAAGTATACATCAATGCCGATAAAATAAAAGGAAAACTTCGTGTTCGAAAATGGAAGAAAGGAGATTGGTTTATTCCTTTTGGTATGCAGGGGAAGCAAAAATTGAGTGATTATTTCATAAATAACAAGTTTAATATAAAGCAAAAAAAAGACGCCTGGTTACTGTGTGACGAAGAAAAAGTCGTTTGGATTATTGGTCATCGATTGGATAATAGGTGCAGAATTGAATCAGGAACGAAAAATATTTTTGTTCTGGAATATGTTCATCAACCGGAGTAGGTGATTACTGAACATCAAAATTTGTATCTTTCCACACACAAGTTGGTTAATTTAATTATGGAATTTGAGGAGAAGCAATATTTAGGGTATAATAAGTTCAATTTATTCATTCGGTTATTCATCGCCTTAGGAGCATTTGGTAGTTATTTTGTTTCTGAATCGAATGTCAAAGATGAAACAGCTGATTTATTTTTATTTATCGGTTTAGGAATTTTAGTGATCAGTCTCTTATCTTTTTTTGTTTTGCATTTAAAAACTCAAATATTTGGAAATATTTTAGAACTCGATGGATTTTGGACGACTCGAAAAGTGAAAATTGATTTGAATAATATTGTGAAATGTGAAACATTAAAGTATAGTAAAATGTTGTTTAATCGTCCTGTATATAATTTACATTTGAGAGGAAAAATAAAGTTTTTTACACATGGTAATTGGGCGGTAGAATTAACAGATAAAGATGGGTTAAAATATAAGGTTGGTTCCCAGCGATATAAGGAATTAAATCAACTCATTAATCAAAAAATTACCAATTAATTGGAACGATTTGTATTTTTACCCCGTAGTTAACCAAAATTTTTGATATATGTCCCAATCAACAAGCACTCAACCAATAGAAATACCAAAAGAAGATCTTAAAAAAATCAAGTTTGGTGAAGATGATGTGCTCACTCAAAAGGAAGATATTTTTCAAAGAAAGGTTGACTTAAATAGAGCCTCTGCACTTGGTGCCCAAAGTAAATCAAACATAAAGATCTACTTTGAGGATGCTGAAGGGACAAAATATAAAGTCATTGCAACAGTTTGGGCAGCTACAGAGAAAAATGTAACGCTAAAAAAGGAAATAATGATTCCTTTGCGATCGGTTTATAAAGTAGGGTTTTTCTAATTAAAACAACAAAAAATAATACATCAAATGCCGTCCTTTTGTATGTTTTTCTAGGCGGTGTTTTTATTGCCTTCTTGGTGGTTTGCAATCTTATTGCGAATAAATTTATCTCCGTTCAAACGCCCTTTAGGAAATCACCTTTTATTTTGTCCGCTGGTGTGCTTCCATACCCTATAACCTTTCTGCTTACTGATTTACTATCAGAGTTTTATGGCGTAAAAAAAACAGCTAAAATTATATTTACTGGTTTTATTGCATCCATTTTTATTGTGGCTGTGCTTTATTTGGGAGGTTTATTTCCTGCGATAGACGGAAGTCCTGTTACCGATGGTGATTATGATCGTGTTTTTGGTAACTCCTGGCGAGTAATATCAGCTAGTATGATGGCGTACTTGTCTGCTCAATTTATTGATGTTTATCTGTATGAATTTTGGAAAAAGTTAACGAAAGGGAAAATGCTTTGGTTGCGTAACAACGGCTCCACAATATTTTCTCAGTTGTTTGATACGACTCTAGTTGTTCTTGTTCTTTTTTTGGGCGTTAAAACGTTGAGTGAAATTGGAAAACTGATACTTGATGGATGGACTTTTAAGGTGATTTGCGCTTTAATTGACACCCCAATTATTTATGTTTCTGTATTTTTGATTCGAAAATATTTTAAACTCGCTCCTGGGGAGGAAATTCAGATTTAATGTATTTTAACTTTTACTCGAGTTACTTTTATAGTTTGAGTTTGTTCAATTACTAGTATGAAACGATATATTGCTTTATTATTTATCATCTTCTTTTCGCTTGTTCTTAAAGCCCAGTTAGGTGATCTTGCTACGGTTGATTTTTTAATTCAACATGATAAAGAGGATCTTTATCAACTAACGTTTAAATTAAAATTAAAGGAAGGCGCGATCGTTTATGGAGATCCTGTAGAAGGAGCTATGATTTCACCTCCTGAATTGATTATAAATATAGATTCCTCCAATGCATTTCAGTTTACAGGTGATTGGATTAAACCTCCTTTTAAAACGAAATTTATTAAAGAATTTGAAGGCGATGTAAGTTATTATCAAGGAGAAGAGCTCATTATGACTCGGGCTTTAAAAGGCTTTAAAAAAGATTTTACTGTTTCAGGAAATTACCAAGCTCAAGTATGCGAGGAAGGAAGGTGTATTACTACACCTTATCCTAATCCTACGTTTTCAGTTTTGGTGGGTGAGGGGAAAAAAGATTTGACAATGCAATCGACAACTTTATCCTTGGAAAGGAAAGAGTCTTCAGGTAATCAGTGTGGTTATAATTTTTCAAAAGAAAAAAAAGAATTAAAAACATTCAATGGTTTGTCCATAGATGAAGGTCAAAATGAGTCTTACTTTTGGTTTTTCATTTTTGCATTTGTGTCGGGATTAGTGGCTTTATTAACCCCATGTGTGTTTCCTATGATTCCTATGACAGTATCCTTTTTTTTAAAGGAATCTGAGAATAAATCGAAAGGAAAGTTTACCGCTTTGATTTTTGGTTTATCCATTATTGTAATATACATGTTAATTGGTTCTGTAATTAATTTAATTGCTGGTCCAGACGCTGCTAATTATATTGCTACACATTGGTTACCTAACCTATTGTTTTTTAGTGTGTTTTTGTTTTTTGCAGCTAGCTTTTTTGGCATGTTTGAACTCACTTTACCTAGTAATTGGGGGAATATTTCTGATCGAAAAGCAGAGAAAGGTGGTTTAGCGGGTGCTTTTTTTATGGCTCTTACATTATCAATTGTATCATTTTCATGTACAGGTCCAATTGTAGGTAATGTTCTTGTTGAATCTGTAGCAACTGGTGGTATAAAACCACTCATAGGGATGTTTGGATTTAGTCTTGCATTTGCTTTACCGTTTACATTTTTCGCGTTTTTTCCTTCGTTACTAAATAAGTTGCCAAAGTCTGGAGGGTGGTTGAATTCGGTAAAAGTCGTTTTAGGATTTATTGAATTGGCACTTGCATTAAAATTTTTAAGCGTTGCAGATCAAACTGCCCATTGGAATATTCTTGACAGAGAAGTTTATATAGCGCTTTGGATTGCTATATTTTCTTTGATGACTTTATATCTTATTGGCAAAATAAAATTTGCTCATGATTCAGATCTTAAGTTTATCAAAGTACCCAGATTAATTGTTGCTATCGTGACTTTTGCATTTGTGGTATACTTATTGCCTGGAATGTGGGGAGCCCCACTTAAAGGATTAAGCGGGTATTTGCCACCAACCAGTACTATGGATTTTAATATACCGCAATTAATACAAGGAAAAGGAGGAGTGATTTGTTCTGAATCTAATTATTCAGAAAAGCTACACTTACCTCATGGCATTCAAGGTTATTTTGATTATGAGCAAGGAATGTGCTGTGCAAAAGAACAGAACAAACCTGTTTTTATTGATTTTACCGGTCATGGCTGCGTAAATTGCAGAAAAATTGAAGATGGTATTTGGAGTGATTCAGATATTCTACAACTTTTAAAAGAAGAGTTTGTTGTTATTTCATTGTACATTGATGAACACACAATTGATCTTCCTGTTTCTCAACAATATACTTCGGTTTTTGATGGAAATACTCAAATAAAAACCTTAGGCCAAAAAAATGCCGATATTCAGAAGTCTTGGTTTAATAAAATATCACAACCTTATTATGTAACTTTTGATAATGATCAGAATTTATTAAATATTCCTATCGCCTTCCAGCAAGCAAGTGATAAGGTAAAATTTAGAAAATTTTTAATGAGCTCAATAGCGGCATACAAAAAACGCAATCCATGAAAAGAATAACTGCAATATTAGCTGCTTTACTGATTGTATGCTCTGTTAAAGGGCAGAATACAAAAGAGCCAGTAGCTATTCAATCAGAATCTTTAGTTTCGGGAGACACCTTAACTGTTGTTATTGATTTTAAAGTTGAAAATGATTGGATGGTTTATGATTCGCTTGGTGGAGAAGTTGGACCAATTCCTCTTTCGTTTACTTATGATGATTTGAAAGGACTTGAATTAATTAGTATTCATAAGCCAAAAACGAAACATAAGTTTGATGATATATTTGAAGTTGATCTTTGGTACTTCTTAAAAGAAGCCAAGTATGAACTTAAGTTCAAGATTTCAGATGCTAACGCGTATTCTGGAAGTATTTCTGCAGAGTATATGAGTTGTAATTTGACTTCTGGTGTATGTTTACCACCGCAGATATTTGATTATACTATTTCCAAGTAGTGTATATAATCCTAACTGAGTCACGTAAGGAACTTTAAGTATTAAATTAATTCGGTACCTGAAGATTTTTCGTTTACGCTATGGATTGAATTACTTGTTTAAAATAACTCCTCAACATTTTGAGGTGGTCTTCCCAAAACAGCTTCATCTCCCTTTACCACAATTGGTCTCTCAATTAACTTTGGATTCTCAACCATAGCTTTAATCCATTCATCTTCCGATAAATTTTTGCCTTTATAGTTTTCCTTAAAAATAGCCTCACCTTTTCTAAGTAATTTATCAGCTGGAATACCAAGTTTCCTTAAAACATCTTTAAGTTCAGCTTCAGTTGGGGCATCTTCTAAGTATTTTACAATTTCAACTTCAATTCCAGCATCTTGGATAATTTGAAGTGTTTCTCTACTTTTTCTGCAACGAGGATTATGATATATTTTCATGTTTTTATTTTTGTCCAGACTTTCCAAATTCCATTAAATAAGACTTAATAAATGGCATTAAACCTCCATCCATGACAGTTCCAATATTTCCTGTTTCGTGCCCTGTTCTCACATCCTTGATTAATTTATATGGATGGAAAACGTAATTTCTAATTTGTGATCCCCATTCAATATTCATTTTTGATCCTTCGATTGCATCGATTTCTTTTTGACGCTCTCGCATTTCCAACTCATACAATTGAGATTTTAAAAGCTGCATTGCTTTTTCTTTATTCGCCAATTGAGAACGAGATTCGGTATTTCTAATGATTATTCCTGATGGTTTATGGGTAAGTCGCACACCTGTTTCAACTTTATTTACGTTTTGTCCACCTGCACCACCAGATCGAAATGTGTCCCATTCAATATCCGATGGAGGAACAACAATTTCAATAGTATCATCAATCACAGGGTAGGCATAGATAGAGGCGAAAGATGTATGACGCTTGTTAGCGGAATCAAATGGTGATAAACGAACCAATCTATGCACACCATTTTCGCCCTTTAAATAACCATAGGCAAATTCTCCTTCAAATTCTAAGGTGCATGATTTGATTCCAGCAGTTTCGCCGTCTGTTAATTCAACCTCTCGTACTTTAAAACCGTTTTTTTCACCCCACATTATATACATTCGCATTAACATTGATGCCCAGTCTTGCGATTCTGTTCCGCCCGCTCCAGAATTAATTTCTACAATGCAGTTGAGTGCATCTTCTTTCTCTCCTAACATGTTTTTTAATTCCAAATTTTCAAGAAGCTCTATAGCTTTGCTTTCTGCTTCGTCCACCTCTTCTTGCGTAGATTCCTCCAATTCCATAAACTCTCTTAGTACAGAGACATCATCAAAGGCTGATTTTACTATTTCATATTCTTCAATCCATGTTTTTTTACCTTTGATCAACTTTAAAATTTGTTCAGCTTTTTTGGGATCATCCCAAAACTCAGGAGCTTGCGTTTTTTCTTCCTCCTCTTGAATTTCGATTGCCTTTTTGTCAAGTTCCAGATATCCTTTCAGCGCTTCGAGTCGATTTAGCAACTCTTTAAGTTGTTCAGCTGTTACCATTAGTTTATTTTTGTAGTATACAATGTGTAGACTCCCAAAAATACTTAATTCGATTCAGTTGTAATGGCGAAATTGATAAAAACTAAACCGGAGGATTTATTGAATTTACAAAGTGGTGATTTTGCCCATTTTGTTGAGGACGGTATTGGAATTAATGATGTGAAAACCTTTGAACCTCGTCATCGCATGAATAACATTCATAAAACCATTAATGTTCGTGTTTTGAGGTTAACATTGAATACGGTGTTTTCCATTGCTGTTTTTGTTAGTGCAATTGTTACGGGATTCTATCCACTTAGTCTTCTATTGTTTTTATCCCTCTTTGATTTAAGAAGTGTGCAAAGGATTGATCTGCCTTTGAATAAAAGTGATTTTATTCCGTATCGAAATATTGAAGAGGTGAAATTAATTAAAGGTAGATTAGGGTTTAATTATGCCCATATTATCATTGTAGATGATCAAGGAACAAAATCATTAAAAAAGATAAAACTTTACGATAGTAGGTCGGGTTGGGATAGAGCTGTTTTTTTATTTAGGAGGATAGGAAAATTAAATTACAATGAAAAACAGTTGAAGCCAATTAATGATTTGCAAAGAATAACCGTTGGAAACGGTATTGAGTATGCCGTTGATGGCGATCAGCTGTTGATCGTTGAAAACAATCGATTTAATGAAGAAAGAATAGATCCATTTAAGTATTTTAGATTCGTAGCTCTGGTTGGGTTTATAGGTGTTTTTGGAGCCTCTTTAATCAAGATTTACAATATTGTTGTTAATCATCAATATTATATTATCGATTTCATGGTTGTTCTATTTTTTATACTTCTTGCGCTCATCCCCTTAAGGTTTGTTCGAAAGACTAAACCGACTGTGCTAAAGAAAAGTGATGTGAAAGGTTTTCAGATTACAAAAAAGCGATTTATTATAAGAATAAGAGGTTGGAAAGGATTTACATTGCATGTTGAACATCATTTGAAGTTTTTTACCCAAGAAGGGATTAAGGAACTCAAGCAATTTTTAGAATCATGATCGTTTATAGTATCACTTCCGCATTAGATAGTAGTATTGAGCAAAAATGGGTTGAATTCATGGTTGCTGGCCATATCGCTCTTATTATGGAAACAGGTTGTTTTATAGATTATCGATTTGTTCGGATTATACCCGGTCAAGGGGTTGATGTTTCCTATAATCTTCAACTAAGATGTGAAGGGCATCCTCAACTTTCTGAGTTTCGTTCAAAGTATGAGAAAGAGCTTGAGCAAATTTTAAATCGTAATTTCGAAGGTAAATATGCATCTTTTCAAAGTGTATTGGAACAAGTGGAGGAAGGTGTGCGAAAATGAAAGATGTACGAGCAAAAAAACATTTAGGGCAGCATTTTTTAACAGATGAGGCCATTGCTCAAAGGATAGGAGAGTCCCTTATACACCCCAACAAATATCAAGGGATTCTAGAGGTAGGACCTGGTATGGGAGTGATGACAAAGTACACTCTTGAAAAGTATTCTAATCATGATTTTCGATTAATTGAGTTAGATAAAGAAAGTGTTCTTTATTTAGAGAAACATTATCCATCAGTTAAGGTGTATAATGAAGATTTTTTAACCTTGGATTTCACGCGTATTTTTGATCATGAGTTTGCTGTGATTGGTAATTACCCTTACAATATCTCTTCACAGATTGTTTTTAAAGTAATTGATAACAGACATTTGATTCCAGAGATGAGTGGAATGTTTCAAAAAGAGGTTGCGGAGAGAATATGTGAGGTCCCAGGAAGTAAAGCGTATGGAGTTATTAGTGTTTTGACCCAAGCTTTCTTCAATGCTGAATACCTTTTTACTGTTCCTGAAAATGTATTTAACCCTCCTCCAAAGGTGAAAAGTGGTGTTTTAAGATTGGTTCGAAGAGATGACCCTATTGATTGTGATTATGGTGTGTTTAAACATATTGTAAAAACAGCGTTCAATCAACGAAGAAAGATGTTAAGAAAGAGTCTAAAACCACTTTTTGATCCTAAAACACTCACACAAGAAATTTTCACCAAACGTCCTGAGCAACTTTCGGTGGACGATTTTGTTTCATTGGTGAACATGAGGCAACCACGATAAAGATCGTTTTTTGCAAAAAATGCAAATACGTTAATTCGTTTTGCAATGATTAATTGGACAGGTTTCCATTGATCGTGTTTCTTTGTAATATGAGATGGATCGTTTTTATCATTCTATTCTTATCAGCCCAGCTATATGCGTCCAATGAAAAGGTGTATTTGTTGGTTTGGGGAAGTACACAAACGTATACTGGTGCAGGTCATATGGCTGTTGCTTTTTATGATTCAAATGAGATTCATTATATTTCGCATTATCCCAAAAGCGTAGGATCAATAGACACGGTTATCCATAATTTTGAACATCTGTTATCAATTGATTCTTTGATGGGAATTCAAGCCTATAATGCTCAGTTGATTATTGAGTTTTCGGTGTCCTCTAAGGCGTTTAAAAAAATGAAAAAAGCGGCGAAACGAAATGTTAAAAAATCATGGTCACTTTTTAATTTAAATTGTGCTGATTTAGTAAAAAAATCATTTAGAGCTTCAACGTTTGATTTGGGGTATGCATTTTTAATTAGTACTCCTTATGAATTGATCAATGACTTGCGTGACCATAATACTGAAGCTTTTCATACTGGAAAAGTAAAAACGATTAAAGGTGGGATTCATCCTTATTTAATGAAACAACCTAGAGCTGTCCCTTATGTATTAAAAAGGTTCTTTTTCAGAGGAAAATAACGATTTCAATTCTTCCTGAAGGATTTTAAAACAAGGATAATTGCTTCGCGTCAGGGAGTAATTTAAATGATTGCCTGTGGTATTCCGTGGATCCATACTTTGCAATTGCTTCTCGATGTGGGGAAGTGGGGTATCCTTTATTTTTTTTCCAATGATAATGGGGATGCTCTTCATGAATATTTTCCATGTATTCATCTCGATAAGTTTTTGCCAAGATGGAAGCTGCGGCAATGGATTTATATTTTCCATCTCCTTTAATAACGCATTCGTGTGGAATATCTTCTGTTGGTTTAAATTTATTGCCATCAACAAGAATATATTCAGGTCTTTTTTTTAAACCTAAAACAGCTTCCTGCATTCCTAAAATAGAGGCGTTTAAAATATTTATTTCGTCAATTTTTTTGGGAGAAATCTTTACTACTTTAAAGGCAATGGCTTTTTCCTCAATAAAATCTCTTAATTCCTTCCGTTTTTTTTCGGATAATTTTTTTGAGTCGTCTAGTTCAGGAGCCTTTAAATGTTTTGGTAAAATAACTGCTGCAGCAAAAACAGGCCCTGCTAAACATCCTCTGCCCGCTTCATCGCACCCGGCCTCAATTAAATCAATATGTTTGTAGTTTTTTAAACTCATGAGTGAATGGTTTTTTGGATACTTTCCCAAAGTAATTTTGCAGATTTATCCCAACTAAAATCTTTTAAGCGCTCCTTTCCTTTTTTAATTAATATAGCTCTTAAATCTGGCTCTTCAGCAATTCGTATCATCCCTTTCGTGATTTCTGGTATAGAATAAGGGTCTACATAAATGGCAGCTTCGGCACCAACTTCGGGTAAGGATGTAATGTTACTGGTTAAAATAGGTGTTTCACACTTCATAGCCTCTATTAATGGGATGCCAAAACCTTCAAAATAAGGGATGTATGTTAAGGCTATCGCTCCAGAAAGCCACGTGTTTAGGTCCTTGTCTGATAATCTTCCTGTAAGAATGATATCTTTTTTGCAAGTTAATGAATTCACCAATTTCTTAATTTCTTCTGAACGAAATAAGAAGTCGCCTCCAAGGACTAATTTGATTTCATTTTTTGTCTGAGTCTTGAATGCTTCGAAGCCTTTAACAAGATTTAGAATGTTTTTCCTTGGATGCAGTGATCCAATGTAAAAAAAATATAATTGGCCTTGGGTAAGGCGCTGAATTTCTTCCTGATTTGCAGGGTAAAAAGAATTTTTAATCCCGTTGTATACAACATCTATTTTTTCATTGGGTATGCCATAAGTTTCGCAAATATCTTTTTTGGAATACTCCGAAACAGTAGCTATTCTTTTGGATTTTTCAGCAAACCTTTTACTGTACTTGTTGTAAAATTTTGACCAGGTCTTGGGTAAATCTTGAGGACGATGAACAAATCCAAGGTCGTGCATAACAGTAAGCATTTTTACATTTGTTGTGAGTGATGTAATCGCATCGGGGCTTATGAAAACATCTGGTTCAATCTTTTTAAGTAATCGTTTCAAACTGAAGTTGTACCAAATTTTCACCAATATGGGGTGTTTAGCAGGGGGTGGGATTACATGCGTTATTACATTCTCACCATACTTAAAGGAAGGGTCAAAAGGATAATTGAAAATGAAATGGAATTCATAATCTGGATGCCATTCAACAAGACGTTTGAAAATTTCAGCGGTAAAATTTCCAATACCCTCTAATTTTCCAGAAACTAAAATTCGGGTGTTCACCGCAATTACCTTCTTCATTTTAGTAATTTTACTCAAAATTAACGTTTACAAACCAAAGTTTGAAAAAGTCTTTTCTATTCAATTTAATAATACTTTTTACACTTAACATTATTGTTAAGCCTGTTTGGCTTTTTTTGGATATGCAAATCCAAAAGGAAGTAGGAGAGGATTATGGACTTTATTTTGCGCTTCTTAACTCCACATTAATTTTAAATATCATCTTGGATTTTGGGATAAGCAATTATAATAATCGAAAAGTGTCGATAAACAACAATCGATTTTCTCGGTATTTCAAAAACATTTTGATTATCAGGTTGCTTTTATCGGTATTGTATCTCTTTATACTTCAGCTTTGGGGCGTTTTGGGTGGGTATTCCGGAAATGAAAAATGGATGCTTTTCCTTCTTGGTTTAACACAGGTTTTTCTTTCTTCAATACTCTATGTTCGATCGAATTTTACAGCGTTTGGAAGGTTTAAGTTGGATAGTTTGTTTTCCGTACTGGATCGTCTTTTTATGATTGGAGGGGTACTATATCTTTTGGTCAATAAAGGTGATTATGGTGTTACAATTAAAAATTTCATTTATGTTCAAGTTCTTGGGTATGGAATAAGTTTTATTATTGGGCTATTCACTCTTTTACTTTTGGGTAGGCCTGGTTTGCCAAAATTAGAGAAGCGTTTTGCTAAAATGCTTTTAATAAAGAGCGCACCCTATGCATTAATTGTAATTCTTATGGCTGCTTACCATAGTGTTGATTCCGTTATGATTGAAAGAATTCTATCGGATGGAAAACAGGAAGCTTCTTATTATGCTCAAGGAATGAGGATTTTAATGGCGCTTAATAATTACGCTTATCTCTTTGCTGTTCTTCTTCTGCCAATGTTTTCAAAAATTCTAGCTAAAAAAGAGCGTGTTCAGTCCTTAATCTCTACCTCATCAGCTTTATTAATATATGGTGTTTCTTCTTTATCTATTCTTCTAGCATACTATTCTGAGGATGTCATCGCGTTATGTTATGGTAAATTTAATGGTGGTGAATATTTCATCAACAGTGAACTAAACATTGATGCGGTTACCAATATGGATGACATTTATTATTCTTCGGATATTTTTAAACTCCTCATTTTTGGAATAATTCCGATGAGTATTAATTATTGCTTTGGAACATTAATAACTGCTTCAGGGAACATGAAATTATTAAATAAAATTGCTGCAAGTTCACTTACACTTAATGTAATACTAAATTTAGTTTTAATTCCTTCTTATGGGGCTTATGGTGCAGCTTTTGCCAGTTTGATCACGCAATCATTTAGTGGTGTTTTTCAAATCGGGTTTGCGGTTAAATTATTTCATTTAGACCTTAGGATTATGGGGCTGATACGGTTCTTTCTTGGTATTGTCTTTTTGCTATTTAGTGTATTGTTAATCAATGAATTAGCGTTAGTTTTACGTTTGTTTTCCCTTTTGGTATGTTTGCTTATTGGCCTCCTTATTTCGGTTGATCTGAAAGGTGCGGCGAGCATAGCCAAAGGCTTTAGATCAAATGCTTAGCAATCCCGTTTATTTTTACTACTTTTGAGCCCTAAATTTTTAGGATGAATAAGGAAATTAATGAGGTGAACGAGCGTTATTTTGATTCCTCCAGTTTATATGTGTTTCTCTTTAAGTATAAACTTCAATTGTTGGTGATCTTTTTGATGAGTTTCATAATTAGCGCAACGATTTCCCTTTACATCCAAGAAAAATATAAATCTACAGCTGTTATATATCCATCCAATACAAGTTCCGTTGCTAAAGCATTAATCAGTACAAAATTTGGCGGTAAAACGGATATTATGGAGTTTGGAGAAGAGGAAAAATCAGAACAATTGCTGGAGATTTTGAATTCTGATAAAGTAAAGGCGAAGGTTATTGAGCAGTTTAATTTGATGGCTCATTATGGAATTCATCCAGAGGAAACAGAAACACCTAATTACGATTTACATGAACTGTTTGAAGAAAATATTTCGTTCAAGCAAAACAAAAATATGGCCGTAGAGATCGTTGTGTTGGATCATTCTCCTGATACCGCTGCGCTTATTGCGAAGTCCATTTTAACCATATTAGATGATGTGGTGAATAATATTCAAAAAGAGCGTGCACAACAGGGATATCAAGTCGTTGAACAGGCGTATTTTGATTTGTTGGCTGATTTGAAAATTTTAGAGGATTCACTCGCGTATATAATGAGCAAAGGTGTTTTAGATTTAGAATCCCAAGCTGAGGTTTATGGGGATGCTTATGCACAGGCAATTGCCAAGGGAAATGAGAAGGCCGTACAGGCATTGGAAGAAAAGTTAGCCGTATTGTCAAAATATGGTGCAGCTTCCATTAGTTTGAGTGAAAAATTAGAAAATGAACGTATTCGATTATCGGAATTAAAAGGAAAGTATGAAGAAGCTAAGGTGGATGCTGAATCTAGAATTCAAAACTTTTTTCTCGTTACTAATCCATTTGCAGCGGAGAAGAAAAGTTACCCCATTCGATGGCTTATTGTAGTGGTAAGTGTTTTTGGAGCTCTATTAACTGGAATCATTGCGATCTTTTTCTTTGAACAAGCTCAAAGAGTAAAGGCGCAACTTTAAAAAAGAAAGCATGAAAAAGTATTTTGAAAATGATGAAATTCTTGGTTTGCTCTGGAGGTGGAGAAAACCATTACTTATAGTTTTTGTTGTTTCGTTTCTTGGCGCAGCAATTTTTTCCTCTCCTATTTTCATAAAACCAAAATTCAAATCTTTCGCCAGAGTTTATCCTACAAACCTGAAAAAATATTCTGAAGAGTCGCCTACCGAGCAGATGATTCAGTTGTTAGAGTCTGATGCAATTAGAGATAAAGTATGTGAAAAATTTCAGCTGGATACAATTTTTGATATTGAAAAGGATGATCCTCATTATCGAGATTTAATGTATAAAGAATATTCAGATCATGTTCAATTTCAAAAAACAAAGTTTGAGTCTGTGGAAATCGAGGTGTTGAGTACAAATCCTAAGGTAGCTTATGAGGCGGTGAAATCTATTATTGATTTGTACAATGTGGAGGTAAAGCGACTACAAGATGAAAAGTTGATAGAGGCTGTTAATACAGTAAAGGAGATGATGGAGCAAAAAAGAGAGGAGAGAGATCGTTTGGAAGAAAGATTAGGTGTTTTACGAAAAGAGTATGGTATACTTGATTATAAAAGTCAGGTTAAAAATTTATCGAAAGAATACTATAAAATGTTAGCGAAAGGAAATTCTTCTCCTGGAAAGGTTCAAAAAGTAAAAGATGAGCTAGATAATTTAAAGCAAAAGGGAGTTGAATATGAAAATTTATCTGGACGATTATGGAGTGCTCGAGATTCCTATAACAGTTATAAATTAAAGTATGAAGAACATGTTAAAGAATTAAATAGAAAGAAGGAATACGCTGTAAATATTGTAAACCCATATGAAGCAGATAAAAAAACGTATCCGATTCGATGGCTTATTGTGGTAGTGTCTGTTGCTATCTCTTTGTTTGGTGCACTAGGATTAGTTTCCTTTTTAGATAGACTTGAGCGTAAAAAAGTAGCTTAGTTTGTTAGATTCTGCAAAAAAAATATGGTTTTACAGTCTTAGTATTCTTTTTATTGTTGCTAATGGTGCTTTGTTGTATAATGAACGATATGAATTATTAGGTTTTCCTGTTTTAATTTTTCTTGTTTATCTCGCTGTTTTTAAGTTGGATGTGTTGTATTACATTGTTATGTTCCTTGTGCCTTTGTCGGTTAATCTCGATGATGCGGGAATAGATTTGGGGATCGGTATTGCTTTACCTACTGAGCCGCTCATAGTAGGGATGATGATTATGTTCATTTTAAAACTTTTTTTTGATGGTGGTTTTGAAAAATCGGTCATTAAACATCCTGTTTCTCAATTAATTCTCTTTCATATTGCTTGGATTGCATTAACTGCTATCACGAGTTCAGACCCTATTGTTTCGATAAAGTTTCTACTTAGTAGAATATGGTTTGTGAGTGTTTTTTATTTCATAGCCTCCCAAGTATTAAAATCGCCTGAGAATCAACGTAAAATGGTTTGGTTATATATTTTAGGATTTTTACCCGTGTTAATATATACCTTCAGTGAGCATGCTGTCCGAAATTTTGATCAGGCTAGCGCCAATTGGGTAATGAATCCATTTTTTAATGATCATACTTCCTATGGTGCCTGTTTAGCAATGGTGATTCCTTTCCTTCTATGGCAGTGTTTTTCGCCTCGTATAGAGGGAGTTAAACGACTATTGATTTTTGTGTTAACCATTATATTTGCGGTTGCATTAATTTTATCTTACACGCGAGCTGCATGGGTAAGTTTGGTAGGAGCTTTAGGAGTGTTTATAATTTTAAGGTTTAAAATAAAATCTTGGATTGTGTTATCGAGTGCGTTTACTGTATTTGTATTGTTGTATTCAACGCTTGATTCTTTATTAATTAATATGGAACAAAACAAGCAAGATTCATCTTCAAACCTAACCGAACATGTGGAGTCGATTTCTAATGTAAGTTCCGATGCTTCTAATCTCGAACGAATAAACCGATGGAAATCTGCCTGGGAAATGTTTCAAGATAAACCTCTTTTTGGATTTGGACCAGGGACCTATGCATTTGAATACGCCCCTTATCAACAGAGTAAAGACAAAACAATCATAAGCACCAATGCAGGAGATGGAGGTAATGCTCATAGTGAGTACCTTGGGCCATTGTCTGAGCAAGGTTTGATTGGCTCGCTTTTAATGATTTCCATTGTAATAAGTGTCATTATTGCTGGAGTGCGCGTGTATAAAAGTAATTTACCCAAGGAGTCACGAATGATCGGCTTATCGGTTTTTTTAGGATTAATTACGTATTATTTGCACGGGATTTTAAATAACTTTTTGGATACGGATAAGGCCTCTGCCTTGTTTTGGGGATTCTCGGTTATTATACTCATTCTTGACATTCAATCAAGAAATTTTGAAAAGGAACAGGTTTAATTTTTTAGCGGGTACTCGACTTATTTAAAAATTCAAGAATTACATTAAGATATTCTTTCCCTCCAATTTGATGAAGATTCAAATGACCGGCTTCATTAATTTCCAAGTGAGTTACATTCTTAATTTTTTTTGCATTCTTTTGGGCGTGAAACAGTGGGATTCGTTGGTCTCTTTTCCCATGCGCCAGTAGAACTGGAGACTCTATTTGGTTGCAATAATGAGATGGATTAACACTATCTGAAGGGAAACCTGCCAATTCAGATGCTTTATCTATACAAAAGGGAAATATTTTTTGTGTAATGAATGATTGAGTTGATATTCCTGTTAATCGGGAGAAATAATGAGTGCATACGGCTTTAAAATTATAAAATGTACTTTCTATTATACCAAATTTTATTCTATGGTCATATGCCATAGCCTGCAGACCAATAGCTCCCCCCAATGATTGACCAAAGACTCCAATTCTCGAGCATCCTTTTTTTTCAAGTTCATCAATGAGTAGATGAATGTCTTTTTTTTCATGGTATCCAAAAGAGCAATAGGTACCTTCACTCATTCCATGTCCTCTGAGGTCAATTGCTACAAATTGATAGCCATGATCGAATAACCACTTACCTAATGATAAAAAAGACTCTTTTCTAGATCGTATGCCGTGCAATAGGATTATTGTTCCTTTGCATAGTGTTGGACGATCTGAAATAAATCCTTCAAGCTTTAACTGATCCTCAGAGTACCAATTAAAGTAATGGCCTTTATTAGATTTAAAGAAGAGATCTTTTAGTGGTTCTACCTCTGTTCCAACGATAGGGGGTTGAACCTGAACAATCATTCTGGGTGTTAGCCAATAGGTAATCAAAAAGAAAAGCGCTCCCAAAATTATAAAGAGCAAAAAAAACGTTTTAAATCGCTTAATCATTTTCATTTTAGTGAATGTAACTAAAACAAAAAAGGAGGGAAAGCGGTTTAAGATAGTTTAAGAAATAAGTATGATTAGAGGGTTAAATCAATTTCAATCGTACCTTCATTAATGGTGTTTGAAGGTTCATATTCAATACTTTTTGCTTGTTGAATAGCAATATTAATTAAACAGGGATCTTGAGAAGTGCCTCCTCTGTCAGCAGCATAAATTACTTTTCCTGCTCGATCAATTTTAATGTAAATTTTGATAATACCTGTTTTGGTACATCTGTTTTCTTTCAAATTTAGATTTACAGGTTTTCTATTATCAATTACCCATTGATCGCCTGTTCCACCTGCACCGGATGGACCACTTACTGCTCCACCTGATCCAGCACCCGGACCAGGTGAGGAAGAGGCTCCTGGACCCGAACTTGGATCGCCTATTTTTGGCGTGCCACCACCTGATGGGAGGTTTTTCAACCAACTTGAAACTTCAGGCTTTACCTCTTTTGTAGGTTGTTTTTCTTCTGGTTTCTCCACCGAAGGAGTATCTTTTTTCTTGGCGATTTTATCATCTTCATTCAGGGAAATATCGCTTAAGTCATCCGTGATTGTTTGAGATTCTTCTTGAACTGTTTCTGGTGGAGGAGTTTGTTCAACAGGTGGTGTGATATCTGTGTTTTGTACTTTGGATGCCAGTTCAGTGTTGTCCATACCATCAAGTTCCCAACCTATTTCAATTACGCCTGGTATTGGATCAATTTTATCCATTTTATAGGCACAAAGAAGAAGTATAAGAATAACATGAACAACTGTTGTAATAATTGCTCCTTTACGTTTTCTGTTTTTTACCTCTTGTTTTGATTCCATTTTACTTTGTACCGGCTTCCGTTGCAATAACCACTTTTTTATAGCCTAGATTTTTAATGTCTGCAAATAATGAAACTCCTTTTTCTAGAGGAATTCCTCCATCTGCTTCTAGTTTAATGGCAGGTTGTTTACCCTCTGGAAAAACTTTTGTTCCCAAATTAGAAAGTAATAAATCATAAGACATTTTTACTTGATCCAAATAGTAATTTCCATCTAAATCAATTGATACTACAATCTTTGGAACATTTCTATCTTTTGTGTTTTGGTGGGTGTTTGGTAAATCTACACCTATTCCAGGTGGAGTAACAAACGTAGAAAGGACAATGAAAAAGATCAATAAAAGAAAGACAATGTCGGTCATACTCGACATGTTAAAAGTAGCATCAACTTTTTTTCTTGTTCTCGTTTTCATCTTATTGCGCTGGTTCGTTAAGCAAATCCATGAATTCTAATGAGGAATCTTCCATTTTGTGCACTACTTTGTCTACTTTAGCAACGAGTAGGTTGTACCCTAAATAGGCAACAATCCCAACAATTAATCCAGCAACGGTTGTTGTCATAGCATACATAATACCTTCAGACAAATCTCCAATTTCAACTCCTGAATCTTTCGCTCCGTCCGCCATTTTATGAAACGTATTCATCATTCCTAGTACCGTTCCCAAAAATCCAATCATTGGAGCAGCTCCGGAAATTGTGGCTAAGATGGAAAGGTTTTTCTCCATATTTGAAACTTCTAATGTGGCCACATTGTCAATTGATGTACTAATGTCCTCCAAAGGTCTTCCCAAACGCGATATCCCTTTATGTAACATTCTACCCACAGGTGTGTTTTCTTGAGAACAGATGATTTTCGCTTCATTAATTTTTCCTTGTGAAACATTATTTTTCAAATTATTCATAAAGGAGGTGTCAATTTTATTTGCTTTTTGAATAGCGAAATACCTTTCCACCCATATGTAAACAGCGATTACTGATAACACAAATAAGGGCACCATAATTGGCCAAGAATCAATGATTAAATCAATGATTAGAATACCTTCGGATGTGGCCGTTTCTGTTGTGTTTTCTATCCCTGAGGTTATTGCGTTTTCCGCAGTTGAAATTGTGTTTTCAGCGTCTCCTGTAATGTTTAATTGCAATTTAAATAAGTCCCTTAACATAATTTTTATTATTGAAATCCAACGATGTGGAGTAAAAATTTATTGTGTAATATGAAAATAGAACAACTATGGAAGTTGTTGCAAAAAAAAAGGATGTTCTTTTGAACATCCTTTTTTTGAATAAGTAATTTTATTTATGAAACAATAAGTATGTAAGTGGCAGCGCCAGCTACATATCCAATAATTGCCAACAAACTAATCTTTTTTAAATACCATATAAAATCGATTTTTTCTAATCCCATTACCGCAACACCAGCAGCCGATCCAATAATTAAGCAGGAACCACCCGTTCCGGCACACAACGCCAGGAATTCCCAAAAAGATCCATTTGGCATAAAGTCAACTAAATCAGAAGCCCCCGCAATGGCCTCTGCCATTTGAGGTTTATACATACCTTGGGCAGCGGCAACTAAGGGAACATTATCTACAATAGAAGACAAAAATCCGATTGACATATTTATAGCATAATTATTTTGCAATGTGTCTTGAAGCCAAGATGCCATTATGTTTAAATGTCCAATTTCCTGTAAAGCAGCAACAGCTAAAAGAATACCTAAGAAGAAAAGTACAGATGAGGTATCAACCTTTCTTAAAACGGAAATTACAGATAAATGCATTTTGTGTGATGTTTCTTTTTTTCGATGCATAATTTCCGTTAAAGTCCAAACAACTCCAAGTGATAACATCATTCCTGTAAAAGGAGGTAAATGAGTAGTTGCCTTAAAGATAGGTACGAATAATAGTCCACATACTCCTACTACTAAAAGAGTGATTTTTTCACCTTGTGTGGTTTCAAATTTGTTTCCGTTTTTACTATCATCTTCAGGACGTTTTACGTCTCCTTTCATAATGAAACTTAAAACTAGAAGAGGTACTAGTAGAGCAACGAAAGAAGGAATAATTAGGGAAGGAATAGCGATTCCCACAGGATCAGTTAATTGCTCTCCAATCCATAACATCGTTGTAGTAACATCACCTATAACGGACCATGCTCCACCTGCATTTGCCGCAATTACTACAATCCCTGCAAACATCCATCTTGTTTGTTTATCACCAACTAGTTTTCTAAGTAATGAAATCATTACTATTGCAGTAGTAAGGTTATCTAGTAATGCGGAGAAAAAGAAAGACAATATTGCAATTGTCCACAACAATTTAACTTTATTAGTAGTTCTGATTTTATTTGTTATTAACTTAAATCCATTATGTTCGTCAATGGTTTCAACAATTGTCATAGCTCCCAATAGAAAAAGAAGTATGTTAGCTATGTCATACATGTGATGATAGAGGCCTGCATTTCCAGAGCTTCCATGCGCAAGTACATGGTGAGCTGCGTCAGCAGATTCGTTTACATCAACTAAGAAGAAAGAATATATTGCCCAACAAATCATTCCAGTAATAAGTGCTGTCGGGGCCTTATCTATATGTATTTTATGCTCCAAGGCAATCATTAGATAACCTACGATAAAAACTACAACCATTAACATTTCCATAAAAAGTAAATTTAAATCCCTTTCAAGGGGGTGATTTCAGCCGCAAAGGTAACATTCCAATATGATAGCATGAAATTATCCATCTTATTTTTTAAATATTCCCAAATTACAGAGCATGTTCACCACTTTTACGGCTATCTTTATGAGGTGAAAACAAAGGCACTTGAGGTATTAAAAACGGTATATGGTTTTGACAATTTTCGACCATTACAATGGGAGATAATCGAATCTGTTTTACAGAAAAAAGATGTGCTTACTTTAATGCCAACGGGTGGAGGTAAATCGCTCTGTTTCCAAATACCTGCATTAATGAATGAAGGGGTTACTGTTGTTGTTTCTCCTTTAATTGCGTTAATGAAAGATCAGGTGGAAGGATTGATTGGTAATGGGATTTCTGCAGCTTATCTTAATTCCTCTCAAAGTACAGTTGAGCAAGATGATATTGTTCAATTACTTAGAACAGGAAGTATTAAATTACTTTATGTTTCTCCGGAGAAATTGATTTCAGATCATTTTTTATCCTTTTTAGGAACCCTACATGTTAGTTTATTCGCTATTGATGAAGCGCATTGTATTTCGGCGTGGGGACATGACTTTCGACCTGAATATGCACAAATGGGGTTGCTTAGAAAAAAGTTTCAAGGCGTTCCTTTAATTGCATTAACTGCTACTGCTGATAAGCTAACAAGAAAAGATATTGTAGATCAATTGGCTCTTGATCGTCCATCAATTTTTATATCATCCTTTGATCGTCCTAATTTGAGTTTAACCGTTCTTCCTGGTAAAAAAAGGTTTGAGCGAATTGTAGATTTTTTAATTGATCATAAAGGGGAGGCGGGGATCATTTATTGCTTGAGCAGAAAGAGCACAGAAAATTTAGCGACTAAATTAAAGGCTCAAGGATTTTCAGCGATCTGTTATCATGCAGGTATGAATTCTCATGAACGGCAAAAAGCTCAAGAATATTTTATTAATGATGAAGTTAATATAGTGTGCGCAACCGTTGCTTTTGGAATGGGTATTGATAAATCAAATGTTCGTTTTGTTATTCATTATAATCTTCCAAAAAACATTAAAGGATATTACCAGGAAATCGGACGGGCTGGACGTGATGGGGTAGATGCAGATACATTGTTGTTTTACAGTTATGCTGATGTAGTTCAATTGAATCAATTTATTGAGCAATCGGGGCAAAAGGAGTTTCAAGCTGCCAAGTTGAAAAGAATGCAAGATTATACCGAGGCAAGAATTTGTAGAAGAAAGGTGCTGTTGGCTTATTTTGGTGAAGTGTTAGAAGAGAATTGTGGAAATTGTGATGTGTGTAAAAATCCACCTCAAATCTTTGATGGAACTCGTATTGCTCAAATGGCCTTAAGTGCTATTGCCCGAGTGAACGAGCAAGAACCTGTTGGGGTAATTATTGAAATTATAAAGGGAAGTTCTCGCTCAGAAATCTATGAAAAGGGCTATCATGAACTTAAAACATTTGGTGTAGGGGATTCATACACTTTTAAAGAATGGCAAAATTTTATGCTACAACTTTTGAGTTTGGGATATTTTGAGGTTGCCTATGATGATTACAACAAGCTTCGCTTAACAGCGTTAAGTAGAGATGTGCTTTTTGAAGGGAAACGTGTGGAATTGGTCGATGCGCAAGAAATGGAAAAACAATTGGAGAAATCAAGAGCAGTTTCTAAGCCTCAAGAACTTACTTTAAATGAGGAACTATTTGAAATATTAAGATCGGTTCGATCCCGTTTAGCGAGAGAGTATGGTATTCCGCCTTATTTAATTTTTAGTGATGCTACTCTTAAGTCGATGACTGGAAAACAACCAGGTTCAAAAAAGGAGATGTTGAATGTGAGTGGTGTAGGAGAACATAAATTAGATAAGTATGGGGAGGATTTTCTTAATGTCATACAAGATTTTACAAGTAAGAATAAAAAGAAGAAAGGAGATTCTTACAAGGAAACACTTCATATGTTGTTAAAAGGCATGAGTATTGTTGAGGTTTCAAATGAAAGAAATTTAAAAGAAGCTACAATTTACAGCCATTTAATACAATTATTTAAAACGGGAGAGTTAACAGATATTAGTCAGTTTATCCCTTTCGATGAATATCAGAAAGTACGAGATTACTTGAATCATTATCCTTTCGAAGGTAAGGTAAAACCGATCTTCTTGGCATTGAATGAAAAGGTGAGTTATGAAAAGATTCGATTAATTGTGGAGGTGTGGAAATTGAACAATGTATCGATTGATAACTAGCAAAAAAAAGAGAAGTTAAAACTTCTCTTTTTTTGATTCGCTATGTATAAATTTAGAAGGGTAAATCGTCATCACTTCCTCCTTCAATTGTTGCTGCAGGAGGAATGTCTGATCCTATTGGTGCAGGAACTGAATCAGCCGCCTCAATTCTCCAAGCGTCCAGAGAGTTAAAGTATTTTACTTCACCTTGTGGAGATGTCCATTCTCGTCCTCTAATGTTAAAATTAACTGTAACCTCACCTCCAACTTGGAATCCGTCCAACAGTGCACACCTGTCTTGCGTTGCTTGAAATTGAACATGCTGGGGATACTGAGATGATTCGTCAGTCAATACAAATTCTCTTACGGAGAATTTATCGGATACTTGTCTTGTTTCTTTTACCTCTTTTAATCTTCCTTTTAATTGAAACATAATCTTTTTATCTAAATGAATTAAAAAACAAATCTAGGACAGAAGCAATTGGTAATTTATATTCTTTGGTTTAAAGTTTTCAACTTTTTTTCCTTTTATTCAACATAAAATGAAATTTGTTAAAATATCAGTGTTTTTTATCTTTCAATCTTGTCTTTTTGATTTCTAACGGATTTATTTCTTTGGATACAATTGTGTCAAACAAAGATTCATATGTTTGTGTGGTAGATATTAAGCTTTAAACCCTAAAAAAAGAACAGAAATGTTTCCATATTTAGGAAAAGTATGTATCTTTGGCCTCCAATTTTTTGAAAGAAGCGGGTGTGGTGAAATTGGTAGACACGCTAGACTTAGGATCTAGTGCCTCACGGCGTGGGGGTTCGAGTCCCTCCACCCGCACTTTTTTCTACCAGTAATCGCTCCCCATAAAATTTTTTTTAAATGAATATTATACAAGAAAACGTAGACGCATTAAACGCTGTCCTTAAGGTTGAAGTTGAAGAAAAGGATTACGCTGACAAGGTTAACCAATTTTTGAAAAAGCAACAGAAAACAGCTGCTATGCAAGGTTTTCGCCCAGGAAAGGTTCCCTTTGGATTGATTAAGAAAATGTATGGAGTTAATGCCAAGGTAGAAGAAATCCAAAAGGTAATTAATGAGGGCATTTTTAAATATATTGAAGATGAAAAACTTGATGTACTCGGTCAACCTCTTCCAAAGGAAGATGAGCAACAAATTGATTGGAGTGCACAAAAAGAGTTTACTTTCCAGTATGAATTAGGGCTTTCTCCGGAAATTAATGTAAAATTAACAGCTAATAAGAAGTTTATTTCATACGATATTCAACCGGATGAAAATTTGATTGACAAGTATGTTGAAGAAATCACTATGCGTTATGGTACAGTGGGTACAGGAGATATCGTAGAGGAGAAGGATATTGTTGTTGCCGATATTGCGGAATTGGAAAATGGGGAACTAAAAGAAGGTGGATTGGCTAAGCTTGCAAATGTATCAATTGAGCGTGTTACCGATGATTTTAAAAAGAAATTGTTAGGATTAGCACCAGACGCGGAACTTAAAGTTGATATTGCTGAGGTTTATGGACCGGGATCTGAGGCTGCTACATTATTAGATGTTACTGAACAGGATATTGAGGCTGCTGGTAATGAATTTCAGTTTAAAGTGGTTTCTATATCTAGAATGCAACCTGCGGAGCTAAATCAAGAACTATTTGATAAAGTATATGGTGTTGGAACGGTTGAAACAATTGAAGATTTCAGGAAAAAGTTGTCTGAAGAAGCAAAAGGAATGTTGGATGGACAAGGAAAAAGTAAATTAAGAAATGATATTGTTGAGTATCTATTGGACTCCGTAAAATTTGATTTGCCGGATTCCTTCTTGAAAAAATTCATTCAAGCAACTGCTAAAGAACCTGTGACAATGGAGCAAATTGAAGCAGATTATGATCAGCACAGTTCAACATTTAGATGGCAATTAATTGAGAATAAGTTGATTCAGGAGAATGATATTAAGGTTGAAGAAGTTGAAGTTAAAAATAAGGCGAAAGAGATGATTGCAGCTAATTTTAAGCAGTTTGGTCAGGAAGTGCCAGCTGAGGAATTAGATAATTACGCAGCCAATGTTTTAGCGAAGCAAGAAGAGCGTCAGCGTATGTACAATGAAATCTACTCGGATAAAATTTTAGAATTGGTTTCTTCTAAATGCAAATTGGAGTCCAAAGAAATTACCTACGATGATTTTGTAAAGTTAGCCGCTAAAAAAAATAGCTAGAGCTATTAACGGTTACGTTTTAATTTCTTTTCATATAATTTATTAGAGATGCGACAAATTTGTCGCATCTTTAGTTTAAAGCAGAATGAATTCAGAATGTTGATTCATTCTAAAATCCTAAATAATTTTAAAAATTAAAATAATATGTTCGACGCAGGTAAGGAATTTAAAAAGTTTGCTGTAAAAGATCAAGGGATCTCAAGCATGCATATGGATAGCTATATTGAGTCATCAATGACACCGTATATTGTTGAGGAACGCCAATTAAATGTTGCTCAAATGGATGTTTTTTCAAGGTTAATGATGGATAGGATCATTTTTTTAGGAACAGGAGTGAATGATCATATGGCCAATATTATTCAAGCTCAATTATTGTTTTTGGAGTCCTTGGATGCTGAAAAGGATATTCAAATTTACTTGAATTCTCCGGGAGGTTCGGTGTATGCAGGATTAGGAATATATGATACAATGCAATACATTAATCCTGACGTTGCTACTATTTGTACAGGAATGGCTGCTTCTATGGGGGCTGTTTTGTTATGTGCTGGTGCAGAAGGAAAGAGAACTGCTTTGCAACATTCAAGAGTGATGATTCATCAGCCTCTTGGCGGTGCGCAAGGGCAGGCTTCGGATATTGAGATAACTGCAAGGGAAATTCAAAAACTTAAGAAAGAGCTTTACACCATTATTGCAAATCATTCGGGTCAGTCTTATGATAAGGTTTGGGAGGATTCAGATCGAGATTATTGGATGATTGCAGAGGAAGCAAAAGAGTATGGAATGATTGATGAAGTTTTGGTAAAGAAAAAGTAATAAAAGTAACTAAACAGACAACCGCTTGAGTAATTATAAGTCTATTGCTCAAGCGGTTTTTGTATCTTTATGTCTATGGACAAAAATAGTCAGGTAAAATGTTCCTTTTGTGGAAGAGAGAAAAAAGACACTAATGTCTTAATTGCTGGGATTGAAGGGTATATCTGTGACAGTTGTGTAACTCAAGCGCAAGGAATTGTCAAGGAGGAAAGTTCTGCTAAAATTAATGCCAATTTAGATCATGAGTTGAAATTAATGAAGCCCATCGAAATCAAGAAGCATTTGGATCAGTATGTAATTGGTCAAGACAAGGCTAAAAAAGTGTTGTCTGTTGCGGTTTATAATCACTATAAACGTTTAGCGCAACAAACGAAAAAAATAGGAGCTGATGATGGTGTGGAAATTGAAAAGTCTAATATTTTATTGGTAGGTGAAACAGGAACTGGTAAAACGTTACTGGCGCGAACTATTGCAAAGATTTTAAATGTGCCATTTTGTATTGCTGATGCTACGGTGTTAACGGAGGCTGGATATGTTGGTGAAGATGTAGAAGCTATTTTATCAAGATTATTGCAAGCTGCAGATTATGACGTGGAATCTACTGAGCGAGGGATTGTATTCATTGATGAGATCGATAAGATCGCGCGAAAATCAGACAACCCTTCTATTTCTAGGGATGTGAGTGGTGAAGGAGTACAGCAAGCAATGTTAAAACTTTTGGAAGGAAGTGTTGTTGGTGTTCCTCCGCAAGGGGGTAGAAAACATCCTGAACAAAAATTGGTTCAAATAAATACTAAGAATATTCTTTTTGTTTGTGGAGGTGCTTTTGATGGTATACAGAAATTGATCGAAAAAAGAGTTAAATCTCAATCTTTAGGTTTTCAGGCGAGCAAGACGTTAGCTTCAATTGATAAATCTGATTTATTGAAATATGTTTCTCCAGAGGATATTAAGTCTTTTGGATTGATTCCCGAGCTCATTGGTCGTTTGCCCGTTTTTTCTCATCTAAAACCATTAGACAGATCTGCTTTAAGACGTATTTTAACTGAGCCTAAAAACGCACTGGTAAAGCAATATGTTAAGCTTTTTGAAATTGATAAAATTAAACTTGAGTTTCATAAAGAAGTGCTAGATTTTATTGTTGACAAAGCGGTTGAGTATAAATTAGGGGCAAGAGGTCTGCGTTCAATTTGTGAAACGATTATGGTAGACGCGATGTTTGACCTTCCAACAAATACGGAGAATGAACAAACGTTTGTGGTAACAAAGTCCTATGCACTCGAACGATTATCTGGAGATACGCTAAAAAATCTTAAGGTCGCATAATTGAATGATGACATCAATTTAATATTTTGAGTGATGCGAATTTCCTCAGAAATAAGAATTTAACTATGAGAAGACATATTGAAGGATTTATTGAGCAATTGGAGAAGGCTTTTCAAATTGGTGATGAATCCATTTTTAGCTCCGTTGATCGAAAAATATCTAATGTGCTTATCTGCGGATTAGGTGGCTCAGGGATTGGAGGAACACTCGTTGGAAAAATTGCTCAAATAAGCATAAAAGTTCCGATATCGGTATGTCAAGATTATCATATTCCAGCTTTTGTTAATAATGACACTTTAGTGATTGTTAGTTCGTATAGTGGGAATACCGAAGAAACCCTTGCAGCAGTAAAAGAAGCACAAAAAAGAGGTGCTGAAATCGCTGCTGTGACCTCGGGTGGAGAGTTGAAGGAGATCTGTGACTCAAATGGCTATAATTATATTTTAATCCCTGGTGGAAACCCGCCAAGGACATGTTTAGGGTTCTCATTTACTGAGCAGATTTTTATTTTAGTGAAGTATAGGTTGTTAAATGACTCTGTTTTGGAGGATTTAAAATCGGCTATAATATTGTTGAGAAATAATGATGAGTCGATTAAAAAGGAGGCGAATGAGGTTGCTGAGGCGTTATTGGGTAAATTACCCATAGTATATTCAGTTGATCAATTCGAACCAGTGAGTATTCGTTTTCGACAACAGTTAAATGAAAATAGTAAGGAGCTCTGTTGGCATCAAAAATTTCCAGAGTTAAATCATAATGAGATGGTTGGTTGGGCAGCAGGAAATGTGAATTTATCGGTTGTCATTTTAAGAAATCAAGATGACTATTATCGTACACAAGAACGAATTGAATTCATGAAAGGTGTGGTTGAGGAAAAAGGAGCTTCGGTGACTGAAATTTGGAGTAAAGGCGCTTCTTTTATTGAAAAAGCGATTTACCTTATCTATTTGACAGATTGGGCTTCTTTGTTCATTGCTGATAAAAAAGGGATAGATCCTGTTGAGATTCGAGTAATTGATGCTTTAAAAGGACATTTAGCAACGATCAAATAGTGAATAAGGAAGTTAGGCTAATTCATAAAGGCTTGATTGATTACAAGGAGTGTTTTGATTTTCAAACAGATCTCTTTAATTCTATTGTTCAACATAAAATAGCCTTAAGGAAAGGACTTGTCCAAGAACAAAATACGCCTAACTATTTCATTTTCTGTGAACATCCGCACGTTTATACACTCGGAAAAACAGGTGATGAGAGTAATTTATTAGTAGATCGTGATGCATTGATGCTAAAAGGGGCCAGTTTTTATCCCATAAACAGAGGGGGAGATATAACGTATCACGGTCCTGGACAAATTGTAGGGTATCCTATTTTAGATTTGGATAATTTTTTCACGGACATTAATCGCTATTTGCGCTTGTTGGAGGAATCAGTTATTTTGACGTTAAAAAATTTTGGTATTCAATCTGGAAGAGTTAAAGGCTTAACAGGAGTTTGGATTGATGGAGATGATCCAAGTAGGGCAAGAAAAATATGTGCATTGGGGGTTAAATTATCGCGTTGGGTTACTATGCATGGTTTTGCCTTTAATATAAATACTGATTTGAGTTATTTTGATCATATTGTTCCTTGTGGTATTTCAGATAAGTCTGTGACTTCTTTAGAACGCGAATTAGGATCCACTCAAAACATTCAAGAGGTCCAATCAATTTTATTAAATCATTTGATCAATCTTTTTGAGTTCAAAATTGTTTTATAACGTAATATTTAAATCGTATAACATTTATAATCAACTTTCGTAGCAGGGTTATGCGATTACTAAAAAAGTTTTTCAAAGGCTTATTTATTGTTTTGATTTTTGCCAATGTTGCTATTTGGTTAACGGGTAATACCCATTTGTATAAAGGATTAACAGATACCTATTTTCAATTACGATCAAAACCTACAATAGATGATCCTGATATTTTTTCTACAAGAACCTTAAAAGCAAAGGAAACGAAATCATGGATGATGTCTCCAAAAGCAAACAAAATGACCTTATCCAAGGCCACTTTAATAACACATGATACTTTGCAAACAAAAGCATTTTTGGTTATTCAGGGGAATGAAATTATTCACGAATCCTACTATGGTGGTTATACCAAAGATCAATTATCAAATTCCTTTTCCATGGCAAAAACAGTCTTGAGTATTGCAACAGGTATTGCAATTAAGGAAGGGAAAATTTCATTAGATGCCTCCGTGCATGATTACATTCCTGAGTTTGTTCGTAAAGAGGATGCTGGTCTTAAGGTGAAGCACTTATTAACCATGACTTCCGGAATGAATTTTAAGGAGAGTTATGGGAATCCTTTTGGTTTTATGGCTAAAGCATATTATGGAACGGATTTAAGATCACTTACTAAGGGGTATCAGCTAGAACGTCCTCCTGGGACCCAGTATATGTATTTAGGGGGGAATAATTTATTATTAGGGTTTGTGCTTGAAAAATCTCTGGGCGTAAAAATAGGAGATTATTGTTCGGAAAAAATCTGGGGGAAATTAGGGATGGAAAATGATGCAAAATGGATTTTAGATCATGAGGATGGTGATGAAAAAACATTCACAGGTATATATGCCACAGCGCGAGATTTTGCGAAGCTGGGGAAGTTGTATTTGAATAAAGGAAATATGTATGGTCATCAGATAGTTGATTCAAATTACGTAGCTGCTTCTGTTTCTCCTATTAATATTCCAGATGAAAATAATCGGGAAACGGATTATTATGGGTACTCATGGTGGTTGGCTAAATACAACGAGCATGATGTTTTTTACATGCGAGGTATTCTGGGACAATATGTTATTTGTGTGCCAGATAAAGACTTAATTATAACGCGATTAGGTCAATTTAGAAGTAAGGATCGGGAGCGTGATGGCGTTACACCAAAAGATGTTTGGATTTATTTGGATGAGGCTTTCAGACTAATTGATTAGCTTTACAGCCAAATTTTTTCAAAATGAAAAAGGATATCCAAATACGCGAAGTATCTGATGTATATGTGGCCGTGGTAAATGAAGAAAATAACCAGGGGCATAATGAATGGAATGCGTATTTAATAAATGATAAAGAGGAACCCATTGAAAATACATTTGTTTCTTCAAAAGGATATTTAATTGATGTTCATGGGAAGGTGCTCAAATCATCCACGCTTCGACATTACTACAAAGTAGTGCCTGCAAAATCATTCCAAAAAATTGAAATTGTTGTTGAAGATGTTCTCCATTTGAATAATGAATATTTTGTTTCCTTCTATCATAATGGTCATCTTTTGGATAAAAAGTTTGTATTCCTACCCGAAACAATCAATGATAAAAATCTCTCTTTAATTCCCGTTATTGGAAAAAAAGGAGTCTGGATTAAATAAGAGCGAGTTTTTGGTTGGAACTATTTTTCCATTTTGGCTAAAACGCCAAATACTGGGTGGCCTTCATCATAACAAATATGAAAACTCGTTCGCGCCAGATTGATATAGGTTAATTTTTCCTTTAAATTATTTGCTAACTCATATGCCTGTGCAATATGGAGTTGAATATGACCACGGTATTCCATGTTGTATGATTCATTTGTGAGTTTTTGCTGGTAAAAACTGAGAAGTTCATCCAAATAATTCGTTTGAACATAGAGTTCAATAAGATCAGTATTGATGGCGTGTGATTTCCAATCTATACTAAACATACTTTCGGTAGTAATTCTTGCCTTCGCTAATTGATCTAGTGCAAGAAAAGAGGATAATAAGGTGTGGTAAACTTGATAATTTCCCGGAATCATTTGATCACACTTTAGTAATATTGAAATGGCTTCTTTATGGTTTCCTAACTTATTTAATAGGTTTCCTGCCATTTGTCCCGCATCACATTTATATACAATATATTTATAGAGTTTAAAAGCCATCAAAGCATGACTTAATGCTTTTTGATTGCTGTCTCGCTCGGCATACAAATACGCGATATTGTAATGGGTTGGAGCGTATGAAGAGTCTAGTTTGAGTGATCGTTCAAAGTATTGAAAAGCAAGGTTTACTTGTTCGTTTAGGGTGTAGAAATAGCCTAAAGCATAAAGTGATAAATAGTCACGAACTCCATTTTCATCAGCTTTTTTAAACGAATCATGCATTAATCTCAATACTTCATGCTTGTTTTTCACCCATTTTCTACCGTAAAGGATGAAGATGTCATAATAATAATCACCTTTTGTTTTGTAGAGGGCATAATTGTTTGGGCTTTCTGTGATGAGAGAATCAATTATTGCGTCAATTTTAAACGGAAATACCGAAATCATTTTTTGACTGGCAAGTTGCTTTTGTTGGAGTAAGTTTTCGCCTTTAGGAACATTTACAAATGCAAATGCTTGGTGAGAAATACTTTTTACATGATATTTTAAGCACAAGTCAATTTTTCGAAGGTTTACCTCAATTTTATTTTCGTTGTTTTCAATTGAATCAAGTTTTTTCCAGGCATCTAAATATCTTTTGGAGCCTATTAGTGAATCTACCTCACTGAAGTTAGTAGCACACAGAAGATGAATGGAAAAGAAAAAGATTAAAGCCAAAGGGATTCGCATGGTGTAAATTTAATTGAAATGATTTTAATTTTTCACGATTAAAACTGGACAATTAACATACATACGTGTATCAAAAATTAAAAAATTACAGTTAAACAAAGAAATAGAGATGTAATATTAAACAAACTCATTACAGATGGTGGGAAAATTTCAAGATCAGGTCAATGCATTTATGAAAAATGCCACATTACGAAATGCACATGAGCCTGAATTTATCCAATCAATCCAAGAGGTTGCGGAAACCATTATTCCATTCATGGATAAGAATAAACCCTATAAAAAAGCTAATATTTTGGAACGAATTATTGAACCTGAGCGGGTGATTTATTTTCGAGTTCCTTGGTTTACTGATAAAGGACAATATATGGTTAATAGGGGGTTTAGAATAGAGATGAATAGTGCTATCGGTCCTTACAAAGGTGGATTAAGATTTCATCCATCTGTTAACCTTTCCATTTTGAAATTTTTAGCATTTGAACAAGTGTTTAAAAATAGTTTAACGACTCTTCCTATGGGAGGAGGTAAAGGAGGAGCAGATTTTAATCCCAAGGGAAAATCCGATAGAGAGGTAATGAATTTTTGTCAGTCTTTCATGACTGAATTGAGTCGTCATATTGGTCCTGATACGGATGTTCCAGCTGGAGATATTGGAGTAGGAGCTAGAGAAATTGGGTATTTGTTTGGTCAGTACAAGAGAATTCAAAACGAATTCACGGGTGTTTTAACCGGGAAAGGTCTTTCATATGGTGGCTCACTGATTAGACCAGAGGCTACGGGTTATGGTGCAGTTTATTTTGCTGAGCAAATGTTACAGAAAAAGAGTTTAGATTTTGAGGGGATGCGCGTGGTAATTTCTGGTTCTGGTAATGTCGCTCAATATGCGTGTGAAAAAATTATTGAATTAGGGGGAGTTCCTGTGACTATGAGTGATTCTTCCGGTTTTATATACGATCCAAATGGAATTGATATTGAAAAGCTGGCGTTTATAAAACAACTTAAAAATATAAAGCGTGGGCGAATTAAAGAATACGCTGCTTATTATGGATGTGATTATCATGAGGGTCATCGTCCGTGGAGTGTTGTGTGTGATGTTGCCTTCCCATGCGCCACACAAAATGAATTAGATGAAGAAGCTGCTATTCAATTGGTTAAGAATGGAGTGAAATGTGTTACAGAGGGCGCAAATATGCCAACTACTCCTAAAGCGATTGAAGTATTCGAGGCGAATAATATTCTTTTTTCTCCAGGTAAAGCAAGTAATGCAGGAGGTGTAGCAACCTCTGGACTTGAAATGTCCCAAAATTCATTAAGAATGAGTTGGACAAGAGAAGAAGTGGATTCGAAATTAAAAGAAATTATGATTGGTATTCATGAAACGTGTGTTGAATTTGGAAAGGAAGGCAGGTATGTTAATTATATAAAAGGTGCCAATATTGGTGGTTTCATTAAGGTAGCTGATGCAATGATTGCTCAAGGACATGTTTAATTAACTATCGAAAGAATTTGTTAACTTTGCCCGTTAGAAAGAGATAAGTTATGTTTAATAAAGGAAAATCAGACGAGATGGAAACTCCACAAACTTTTGATACCAATGCAATTGATCGAATCGCTGAAGGTACTGTTTTAGAAGGATCAGTAAATTCTGCTCGAAGTATTCGAATAGATGGAAGAGTAAAAGGTTCTATTGTATGTGGTGGACGTGTAGTAGTGGGAAAAACAGGAGTAGTTGACGGTGAGATTGAATGTGATTCTGCTGATATTGAAGGGACTTTAAATTCCACTATTCAAGTGAATGGTTTGTTAGAGCTAAGACCGACTGCGATCTTAAATGGTGAAATTAAAGTAAGTAAAATCAGTGTGGAAGCTGGTGCTCAATTAAATGGAAATATTGATATGGGAGGGACAGTAAAGTCCATTTCGGGAACCGAGAATAAATCAGAAACAGTTGTCGAAAAAACAGCGTAATAATTTTCTAAAATATTCAGGAATGGCGTTTTCAATGATCGCTCCAATTGTGTTTGGAGTGTATCTTGGGAAGTATTTAGATGCTAAATTTGATTCCAAAATCTGGTTGGTTGTGTTGTCATTAGTAGGCGTGTTTGCTGGCCTTTATTTAGCCTTGAAAGATTTTATTAAGTCAGAATGATTAAAGATATTATTCGTTATATAGTTCTCAGTGGCCTTCTGTACGGAGGCCATTATTTTTTGTCTTACAAATATCCTGACAGAGGTTTGGTGGAGAATAGAGAGGTTGTTCATGTATTTATGCTTGTATTATTTTTAACGTGTCATTTACTAGTACGATTAATAAGTAAGCGATTTAATATTCTTTTAGGGCAGGTATTTTTGGGATTTAGTGTGGTAAAGTTGATCTTGTCTGGTGTGTTTATGTTTGTTTTGATGAAGGTATCTGAAGAAGTATTATCAAAAACATTTATTATTACTACAATGACCTCCTATTTTAGTTATTTATTATTAGATGTAATAACTATGCTCGGAGTGATTAATCGAGATGTAGAAAACTAATTTTTTCTAAAAGCCTTAATTCCTCCTCGTAAATCAATTACCTTTTTAAATCCTAGTTTAAAAAATACTTTTCTGGATTTTTTACTTCTTCCACCTGAGTGACAGAAGACAAAAACAGTTTTTTTGTTATCAAGTTGTGCTATTTTCAATGGGAAGTTTTTGTTGTAAAAATCTATGTTTAAAGCATCGAGTATACTTCCTTGATTGTATTCATTTACTGTTCGGACATCAATTAGTATACTTTGATCTTTAAAATGGTTGTATTCTTCTATAAATTGATTTGGATCCATTTTTAGATACGTGTGTTCTGAATATCTTGAGGATAAGCACGAAAGATTAATTTGCATAATCACAAGTATGTATAAAAGACGTTTCATGATACCATAGGTATATGTTTACATTACGTATGGTTGATTCATCAGTTACGAATACAAATTAGAATCCGATCAATAAAGAGAAATTCATTTAACCACAGATGTCAGCGCAATAAGCAAAATGCTGTTGATCAAAAAATACTGAGGTGAACGAGTAATAAATTAGAGGATTAACTCACTTTGTGTAGGGCTAGACGACTTGAGTTTTATAAAACAATTTATCCCACCATTTTATATTTATCTAGAAGATCGGGCCAGTTCCAAATATAATTTTTTGTGGCATCTTCAATTGATTTGATAATAATAGGATTTGGGGTATTCATTTTTTGAAAATGATCTACTTGACAATCATTAATACCAAACTTGTTAAATATAGCTGTCGCCATTGCTTTTGGTAAATCATCAATTGATCGATCGATTCCAGTAATATACTCTTCGTAATTATTAATTTGCTCTAAGGTGAGGTCGTGTTCTCTATCCTGAAGACTCTCAATGAATTCATCAATTATTAGAATTCTCATTCTATTTAATTGATTAGATTCAAAATGAAATTTAAGGTTATAGAGATTTGCACTGAAAATAATATAAAGAAACCATTCCAATTGGTGAGGCTTAATTGATGGGCTTTCTTTTAACTCTGGAACATCATTTAAAAAATCAGTTAGTGTGGGAAAAGTCTCTTCAGCGAGTTCATTCAGCGTACTCACCATGACTTTAGCAACGTGCTGCTCTTTTAACTTTTTTTTCCCAAACAATGAAAACGACATCTCTTATATTCTTGCAATCACTAACAAATATAACAGAAGGATTAGGGGAAGGTTTCGATTTACACTCTTAATTATTAACGAGGGAAAGTGAATTATGATTTTATTTCACCTCAAGTTCTTGTTCTAAAACACTAGCTTTAGTAAAAAGTAGATTGTTTTCTAATTCATGATGAGTGTCCAAGTCTTCATCAAATTCTTTTAGTTTGAAATATAGAAAATGAATTGAGGGTTCTGCATCATGAGGAGCAGTGAAATTATTCGTTAACTCCTTGATTTTATCCATAATATCATGGCTGTCATCGTGTTCTTCTTCCATCATTTCAATAGGTCTTGATAATGTTCCGAAAGAAGCCGCTTCTACTTTTGATCCTGCAGATTTACTTTCTGCTAATTTTTTAAAATACGGAAATAAAACCTCCTCTTCTTTCACAAGGTGAATGGCTAAGTCATCGGTGAATTCAGTGAAAAGGACCTTTATTTGTTTAATAACTTCATTTTGAGTAGTTCCTTCAAGCTTATCGATTAACTTTAAAATAAGAGGGTAATTAGCCTTTAAATAAGCATGGTGCGTATTCATGATATGATCAACAAGGTCATCTAAATTCCATGATCGTAACATTTTAAAATACTCTTCGGACTGTATCATAATAAAATTATTTAGAGTAAATTTCGTAATAATTGTCTTAGTATAAAACCTTTAACTGTTAAATACGATTAATATACCTATAAATAGTTACTATGGGAATCAATCTTCAATCGAGTGAAAAGAAAGCTTTGTTAGACTATTTTCAAGGTGATGAATTAGCGGCAGATGTTTGGCTAGAGAAATATGCTTTAAAATCTTCAAAAGGAAATTTTTTGGAAACATCTCCTGATGAAATGCATACCAGGATGGCACGTGAGTTTTTTCGTGTTGAGAACGGGTATGGTAAATCAAAAATTAATGATAAGGACTTGTCAGATTATGGGAAAGAAAGGAAGGCATTAACCTTTGAAACGATATTGGGGTATTTTAAAAATTTTAAATACTTGATTCCCCAAGGAAGTGTAATGGCTAATTTAGGAGATCCATTTCGTTGTAATTCCTTGTCTAATTGTGTAGTTATTCCTGAAATTTTAGATTCTTACGGAGGGATTTTTTATGCTGATCAACAGTTAGCGCAATTGTATAAAAGAAGATGCGGGGTGGGAGTAGACATTTCTAATTTACGTCCATTTGACATGGAGGTGAAAAATTCTGCAGGTACAACTTCTGGTGCGGTTTCTTTTATGGATCGTTTTTCCAATACCACTCGAGAAGTTGCTCAGCACGGAAGAAGGGGTGCTTTAATGATGACAATGGATGTAAGACATCCTGAGATACTACAATTTATAAAGTCAAAACAAGATTTAACAAAGGTTACTGGAGCAAACATAAGTGTTAAACTAACAAATGATTTTATGAGGGCAGTGAGGGAAAACAAATCATTTCAATTACAATGGCCAGTTGAATCCGACAATCCCAAAGTCATTGAATCTGTTCAAGCTCAAGCTATATGGCATGAAATAATAAAATCTGCTCATAAAACAGCAGAACCTGGTGTGTTATTTTGGGATCAGCAACATTTTTATAGTACCTCTTCAGTGTATCCCCAGTTTAAAAACGTATCCACAAATCCATGTTCTGAAATCGCAATGCAAGGGGGAGATAGTTGCCGATTAATGGCGATTAATTTATTTTCTTTTGTTCATAATGCCTTTACAGCGAACGCCTTTTTTGATTACGAAAAACTTTATGAAGTAGCTTATGAGGGAATGCGATTAATGGATGATTTAGTGGATTTAGAGCTCGAGCATATCAATCGCATTGTAGATAAAATAAAAAATGATCCTGAACCTGATCTTATAAAGGATGTAGAGCTACGTATTTGGACACTTTTGAAAAAGAATACAGAGGAGGGGCGTCGAACAGGTTTAGGTTTTACAGGTTTAGCGGATGCTCTGGCTGCACTTGATTTAAAGTATGATTCACAAAAGGCCCTTTTAGAAATTGACTCAATAATGAGAACAAAGTTTCAAGGTGAAATTGATTCCACAATTGACATGGCTATTCAAAGAGGGTGTTTTCATGGATACGATAAGGAAATTGAAAAACAATCTGATTTTGTTTGGAAAATGATGTATGTAGAATTTCCGGAGGCTTGGGAGCGAATGCAGTCTTATGGGAGACGAAACGTATCATTTAGTACTGTTGCGCCAACAGGGACATTAAGTTTATTGACACGTACTTCATCTGGTATTGAACCAGTTTATATGTTATCCTACAAGAGAAGAAAGAAAGTGAATAAACCAACAGATAATTCAATAACAGACCTTCTTGGAGACCATTGGGAAGAGTTTGAAGTTTTTCATCCAAAGTTTGCGTTGTGGAGGAACGAGAATAAAAAAAAGAAGACAGAAGATTCGCCATATTATGGAAGTACTGCTAAAGAGATTAATTGGGAAAGTAGAATTGCAATTCAAAAAATTGTTCAGAAATACACAACTCATTCGATTAGTAGCACAATTAATCTTCCTGCAAACGTAACTGTAGAAAAAGTCTCTGAGATTTACAGAAGAGCTTGGGAAGAGGGCTTAAAAGGAATTACAGTATACAGAGAGGGGTCAAGAGATGGCGTGTTAGTAAGCTCTGGTAGTAATAAAGAGGAAGGATTTAAAAAAAGACCAGAAGTTATTCAGTCTGAAATAATCCGATTTAGAAATGAGTCGGAACAATGGATTGCTGTAATTGGCTTAATCAATGAAAAACCCTACGAAATTTTTACAGGAAAAATTGATCATGAATTTATTATTCCAGATTGGGTTCAAAAGGGATGGATAATCAAAGTGAAAGGAAGAAGTGGTAAAAGGTATGATTTTCAATATTTAGAACCTAGTGGTGAGATCATAACTATTGAAGGTTTATCAAGAGCTTTTGAAAGTGAATATTGGAATTATGCAAAACTCATATCTGGAATGTTAAGGTTGAACATGCCAATTGATCAAGTAGTGAAATTGGTGGAAGGTTTAAATCTATATGATGATTCCATAAATACATGGAAGAATGGAGTATCGAGAGCATTAAGACATTTTATATCCGATGGGGTAATAAAAGAAGGAAGTACTTGTCCGTCATGCGGAATGGAAAATTCCTTGGAATATAAGGAAGGTTGTCTAAAATGTAATAATTGCGGATTTACTGAATGCACATAAAAAAAGCCACTCAGTGAGTGGGCTTTTTACTTATTATTAAATCACATCACATATTAATAAAAGTCCTTAATTCACTTGTTTAAAACGAACGCAGATTATAGTTCCAATGCGGTGGTGACTAAAAATGGTACTTCTTTTGATTTAGGTGGGGTAATCTCATCACGCAAAGTTGAAACGTTAAAATAATTACAACAATATTTGTATCGTAAGCCGAGGTTCATTGAGCTTCGGCTTTTTTATTGCTTAACTTTAAAAGAAAAAAGGTGCGATTAGATAATTATTTAGTTGAAGTTAAGTCGGTAAAAAGTAGAAGTTGGGCTAAAAAATTAATTCAAGAACAAAAGGTTGTTGTAAATGGAGTACCTGCAAAAAAGGCTGGACTTGAAATCTCAGATTCAGATACGATAGAAATACTTGAAGATTTTAAGTACGTAAGTAGAGCAGGGTATAAGCTTGAAAAAGCAATTGAGGAGTTTAAAGTTAAAACTCAAAACAGAGTTTGTTTAGATTTAGGTGCTAGCACTGGAGGGTTTACTCATTGTTTGTTGCAAAATGGAGCTTCTCATGTTTATGGGATAGATGTTGGAGAAGGCCAGATGGATCAAGGATTAAGGAATGACCCTAAAGTAACATGCATAGAGAAGGTAAATGCTAGGATGTTGGATGATTTAATTCGAACAAAGCTTATACCGCCTTTTGAACCTATTCCAGATTTAGTTGTTGCCGACTTATCATTTATTTCTTTAACATTGGTGTTAAAAGCTGTTGTGAATGCAGTATCCCCACATTCTGAATTTATTGTTTTAGTAAAGCCTCAGTTTGAATTAGGTCAAGAAGCATTAAACAAAAAAGGTGTTGTAGCAGATAATAGGGTGAGAATAAAGGCTCTTGATAAAATAACTGACTTTTGTAAAGAGAATGGTTGGCTTGTTTTAAATTCAACTCAATCACCAATTAAAGGAGGGGACGGTAATGTGGAGTATATTCTGCATTTTAAGTCCTAATTTATCTAACTATCTTTACTAAAAGATTTATTAATTATGCAGGAGGATCCGTTTGAGTATATGAAAAAGGAAGAAATTCCGAAAGAATTTTATTCTGATTTAGAGAATGCACCTTTTTGTTCATGTACATTTTGTAATAAAGATCTATTGAGTGGTAGTGAGTTATATATGATTGAAAAATCTTACAAAATAAATCCTGTAAATGATAAAAGAAATACAATCTTTGAATATGCTATATGTGCATCTTGTAGTTTTCGTAAAATGCAAGCGATGAGCGAAGAAAGTGTTCAGAATATACAGGCTTATATGCAAGAGAAATTTGTAATTGATGATTGGGATAGTAGCCGAAAACTGCATTTTGAAAGGTGTGTGGTTACTGGTAAGCCTGTTTCTGAACTTGAGGAGTATAATATGATAGGTCAATTTATAGGAAATGAAATGATTATCGGACAATTTCCTGTGGTGATGAGTCCTTCTATTGGAGAGGAACTCCAGGAATTGCTTTCTCAACAAACAAAGGATGAATTTGATGATTTTATGAGTACTATTAATAACGTTCCGCCAGAACTTAAAGAACTTTTTAAATCAAAAAGACCCGTTCTCGTATAATGCAGTTACGCGATAATAAAATAGCTACAGGTGGATATCGCTATGCGAGTAAAATCTTTTTATTCCTTTTTGGTCCTAAATTACTCAAAGGGGCAAACGAAATGATTTTTTGGTGGTACAAGAAGATTTTTGAGGGGAAGTTTAAGAATGAACATTTTGAAGCTTTTTTTACTACATTTTTTAATCTTTCCTTTGACGATTTTGACGATAAAAAAATTCTTGATGTGGGTTGCGGTCCCAGGGGTAGTTTAGAGTGGGCACATCATGCTCAAGAAAGAGTTGGGTTGGATCCATTGGCGAATCAGTATTTGAAAATGGGTGGAAAGAATCATAAAATGCAGTACATAAAGTCAGGTGCCGAATCGATTCCTTTTGAAAATAATTATTTTGATTTTGTTTCATCTTTAAATTCTTTAGATCATGTAGATGATTTAAATCAATGTATTCAAGAAATAAAAAGGGTTGTAAAAAAAGGAGGGTATTTTTTACTTATTGCAGATATTCACTCTTTTCCAACTGTAGCTGAGCCCAGTAATTTTGGTTGGAATGTTGCTGATAAATTTAAACCTGAATTTTCTGTTCAAATGGAAAAACATTTTGAAGGAAGTAATATGTACAAGAGTTTAAGGGAAAATATTCTTTTTGATCATACCGATAAGAGAGATCGGTACGGAATTTTGGCATTAAAAATGCGAAAAAATTAAAGGAATTTACAACTGAGTATTGCAATATCATCTACAAAGGGTTCCTCTTCTTTGAATTGTTCCAAATCTTTCATCAAAAAGGTATTTAGTTCCGCCATTGAAGCTTTTTTCTTTTTTATTATGGATTCCATAACTCTTGTGGTGCCATATTCTTCCTTTTTGTTGTTTTCAACCTCCACTAAACCGTCAGTATACATAACCAGCGAGGCATTCTGCTTAAGATCGATAACGCCTATTTTAGGAGATGGTAAGTAATCCAACATACCTAAACCAGGACATCCGTCCTTGAGTTGAAGAATTTCGGTTCCGTTTTTTAATACAGGTGGATTATGGCCGCAATTGACATATGTTAATTGACGACTCTCAATATTATAGGTCGCAATAAACATAGTGATAAACTTTTCTCCTTTTGCATTTCGAATTACCTTGTCATTAAGGTATTGAACCAGTTCGGGTAAACTTACAGAATGAGTTACACCAGCTTGAAGATTCGCTTGAAAATTACTCATTAATATTGCTGCGGAAACTCCTTTACCAGATACATCCGCAATACACATGGCAATTTCAGTTTTGTTTACCCAAATGACATCATAGTAATCACCACCTACTTGTTGGTGACTTTTATAAAAGGCTGCTATGTCTAGGTGTTCATCTTGTGGGAGCGTTGTTGGCAATAGCATCCCTTGCATTTGACTAGCAAGTTCCAATTCTTTCTTCACTCGTTCTTGTCGAATAGCTTCTTTAGCAAGGTTTTTATTTTCTATAGCAACCGATATAATATTAGTAAAGGTTTGAATAAAAGGAAGATGCTTAATGATTGGACTAATTTGAATTGCTTCATTGATGATGTCACCAATAAGAAGATAGGCAAGCGGTTTAGTTTTGTGAAAAACAGGAATAATTAAATCAAATCCATCAAAGATGGCTTCAGATTTTGAATTAACTTCTTCAATTTCTTCATATATTAAGAGGTCTTGTTCTACATTAATATTTAGTTTTTCACCCTCTAATCCATACCAAGTTGCTAAATTCCATTCTGATTCATAGATGTATAGCGCTATTTTCTCAATATCCAGTTCCCGGAGGACCTTTTCATATATTCCAAAGAGTTCTTCTTTGGTAACATTGCTATTAATGGCTAGTGTAACTTCAAGTAAAGCGTCCAGTTTAAGATCTTTGATCTTAATTTTATTTTGAGCACGCTTTAATGATTTCACTGCCATTTCCTTTATCTAATGTATCAAAAAGGTAACAAAAAATTACGATATTGAGACCTGTAGCTATTCTGCTACTTGATTATCATTCACGTATAATCGATTCAGTAAGTGAATTTATTTTTTTACACGTTCATTGTAGTCCCCCGATCGCGTATCGATTTTGACGATATCTCCTTGATTAACAAATAAGGGTACTCTTATTTCTGCTCCTGTTTCAATTTTAGCAGGTTTGGTTGCATTTGTTGCTGTATTTCCCTTCACTCCAGGCTCAGTATAAGTGATTTCAAATTCAACATATTGAGGTAATTCAACACCCAATACTTCTTCGTTTTCAGCATGAACCATTACTTCAACCTCCATTCCGTCTTTAAGGAATTTAGGTGCGCTAATTAATTCTTCGTTTACGGCAGTTTGTTCATATGTTTCTGAGTTCATGAGATTATACCCCATATCGTCTTTATACAAAAACTGGTAATTTCTCGTTTCAATTCGAACGGTTTCGATTTTTACGCCCGCTGTAAACGTGTTGGTAATGACTTTACCATTCTCAAGGTTCCGAAGTTTTGTTCGCACAAAGGCTGGGCCTTTTCCCGGTTTTACATGTTGAAATTCAATGATTTTAACAATTTTACCATTATAATTGAAACATAATCCGTTTCTGAAATCAGCTGTCGTTGCCATTTATTATTTATTTAAAGTATCCTTTCATAATACCACGTTTGGAATCTTGAATGAATGAAATTATTTCATCTCTTTCTTTACTAGCCTTCACTTCTGCTTCTATGAAATTTACGGCTTGTGTATTATTCATTCCTCGTAGATAAATAATTCGATACAATTCTTGAATTTCCTGAATTTTCTCAGGTTTAAAATTCCTTCTTCTTAAACCAATTGAATTAATTCCAATGTAAGAGATAGGATCTCGACCTGCTTTGACATAAGGAGGAATGTCTTTATTAATTAAAGCACCACCACTAATCATTGCGTGTTTTCCTATGTGACAGAATTGATGAACTAATGTACCTCCTCCCAGAATAGCGAATTCATCGATGTCAACATGACCACCAAGGTTTGTGCTATTGGCTAAAATGGCGTTATTGCCCACAGAACAATCATGTGCGATGTGCACATAAGCCATAAGTAGTACGTTATCTCCTACCACAGTTTTATGCCGATCTTCTGTCCCTCTGTTTACGGTAACACATTCTCGAATTGTAACATTGTCTCCAATGATGGCTAGGGATTCTTCTCCATTGAATTTAAGATCCTGTGGAATGGCACCAATTACTGCTCCTGGGAAAACACGACAATTTTTACCAATTCTACTTCCCTCCATTATGGTTACATTCGGACCGATCCAAGTACCCTCACCAATTTCTACATTTTTTTCTATCGTAACGAAGGGTTCAATAACTACATTTTTAGCAATTTTTGATTGAGGATGTATGTAGGCTAAAGGTTGGTGCATGTTACTTTACTTTATCAATTTTGGCCATCATTTCCGCTTCGGTTACCAATGTCCCATTTACATAAGCTTTTCCAGCCATGTGTGCTACACCTCTTCTGTATGGAGTGAGATAACTAATTTCAAAAACGATCTGATCACCTGGAACTACCATTTTTCTAAACTTAACCTTATCTATTTTCATGAAATAAGTGAGGTAATTTTCTGGGTCTTCGAATTGAGATAACACTAATACTCCTCCTACTTGAGCCATTGCCTCTACTTGCAAAACTCCAGGGAAAATAGGTTGGTCTGGGAAATGGCCCCTAAATAGGTCTTCATTCACCGATACATTTTTAACTCCAACTACTTTGTCTGGAGAAAGTTCAATGATTCTGTCCACCATAAGCATTGGAGGACGGTGAGGAAGAATTTTTTTGATGCCTTCTACATCAAGTACAGTTTTTGAAACGTCAAATTTGGTTTCCATTTCTTTTGATCTTTTTTTTATAAGTTTTGCGAATTCAGTATTGGGGCCATGACCAGGTTTTGTGGCAATAATCTTTCCTTTGATCGGCTTTCCAACAAGGGTTAAATCTCCTACAATATCCAAAAGTTTATGACGTGCGGCTTCGTTTTCATGACGAAGTTCAATATTATCTAATATGCCTTTGGAGGTTACCTCAACAGTTGGTTTTCCTAATAATTGTGCAATTTGATTTAATCGTTCCTTTTCGATAACCTTATCAACAACTACAATGGCATTACTTAAATCTCCTCCTTTGATTAAATTATTTTGTGCTAAAAATTCTAATTCATGCAGAAAACAAAATGTTCTTGACGAGGCGATCTCATCTTCAAAATCTTGAATGTTCTCCATGCTTGCATGTTGTTGGCCAAGGACTGGAGAGTCATAATCAATCATTGATTTCACGCTGAAATGATCATCTGGAAGTGCGATGAGTTCGATTCCTTGATCTTCTATAGAAAATTTAATAGGTTCCTTTATTATTAAATAGTCTTTTTCGGAATCTTGTTCTTTTATTCCCGCTTCTTTTAGAATATTAACGAATGGGGTGGAACTTCCATCCATGATTGGAACCTCTTGGGCATCAATCTTGATAAGGCAATTATCTATTCCTAGACCGGTTAGCGCAGCAAGTGAATGCTCAATAGTTGAAACAGAGTTTCCGTTTTTAGTAAGGGTTGTTCCTCTTTGAACCTCACTCACATAATCTACATTAGCTTCAATTATGGGATGGTCCTCAAGATCAATTCTTTGAAATTTAATACCAAAGTTTTCTTGTGCAGGACAAAATGTTAAATTAACTTTTTGACCAGTATGTAACCCAATATCTGTTAAAGAAACTTCCTTTGAAATTGTCTTTTGCTTTTCACCCATAAAATCAACTCTAGCATACCAAAAGTAATGCTTTTATTCCTTATCGGATAATTTGGACATTTGTTTTTCCAAATTATTGATCTTTTCTTGAATTTTAGGGAGGTTTCTGAATCCAACTAAGCTTTTTTGGTACGATTTTACATCAAAAGCTGGTGATCCTTGCCAAATTGAATTTTTGGTTAAAATGGATTTTCCTATTCCTGATTGTGCAGCAATTTTAACGCCCTCTTCTATGATAATATGACCTACAATACCAACTTGTCCGCCAATCATGCAGTTTTTTCCAATTTTTGTTGAACCAGCTACCCCAGATTGAGCAGCAATTACAGTGTTTTCTCCAACTTCAACATTATGGGCAATTTGGATGAGGTTATCTAGTTTCACACCTTTTTTAATGGTAGTTGACCCCATGGTTGCACGATCAATACTACAATTTGCTCCTATCTCTACATGATCTTCAATCACTACATTACCAATTTGAGGTATTTTGTTGTATTGATTCTCTGAATTTGGAGCGAAGCCAAACCCGTCACTACCTATAATAGTTCCACTATGGATGGTGCAGTTTGAACCGATTGAACAACCATTGTAGATGGCACAGTTTGGATATATGACGGTATTATCACCAATGCTGATATTGTTTTCAATGACAACATTCGAATGTATGGATACGTTATCTCCAATTTTTACATTTTTTCCAATTTTTACGAAAGCACCTATATATTCGTTTTTTCCAATTTGTGTATTATTTCCAATAAAATTGGGCTCCTCTCTGCCTGTTAAACGAGGCTTCATTTCTTCATATTTTTGTAACAGTATTGCAAATGCTCCATAGGCATCAGGAACCCGAATAAGCGTCGTTTTTACCGCTTTTTGTAACTGCAGATCTTTGCTAACAATAACGGCAGATGATGAACAATTATATAAATATTCTTCATATTTTGGATTGGCCAAAAATGAGAGTGCGCCAGGTGTTCCTTCCTCGATTTTTGCAAAAGTGTTTATCTCTGCCTCTGGATTTCCCTCTATTGTTCCTTGGATTAAAGCGGCTATTTGTTGAGCAGTAAATGTCATAATACTAATGATTTTGGGTAACAGATAAAAAACTTTGTTACCGGTGTGGAAAGACTAGAAATATTTAATTGGTCCGAGGCCTCTGCTATGTCTTTTGTCGTTTTGTTTTTATACAAAATACTTATTCTGTCTTTTTTTTGGTTGTAAGCATTGTTTTGTATGGTGTCACTAAAAACAAAATATTGAACATCCTCAGGATCGATGTTTAATTGCTTAACAGCTTTTATTCTTAATTCGTTAATATACTCTGCATTATAAGGTTGTGATGAAATCTCAATTCGATATAATTTTCGATTAATCATCATGTCACAGAGTAAAGCAAGAGTTTTATCTGAATATTTTGACCATTCTTTAACGCAAGTGAAAATATCGTTGTCATCTAATTGGGCAAATTCTCGCAACAAATCTGGATTTAGCTTAAAGTCATCGAGTGAACTATTAGATTGTAAAAACTTTTTTAATGATTTTGTACAAAATAGAGGCTCTCCCTGAATAACTAGAGCTTTGGCTTTTGTAAGAATATTAATGACTAAAAATTCAGCAGCAACCACTGTTTTATGAAGGTAAACCTGCCAATACATAATTCTTCTTGCTACGAGGAACTTTTCAATGGAATAAATCCCTTTTTCATCAATGACCAATTCATCATTATGGACATTTAACAATTTAATGATTCGGTCTACACCAACAACACCCTCATTTACTCCTGTGTAGAAACTATCTCTATTTAGGTAGTCAAGTCGGTCTACATCTAACTGACTACTAATGAGTTGATGGAGGAATTTTTTGTGGTATTTATTTGTGAAAATCTCAATTGTTAAATCAAGTTCACCATTGAATTCCCTGTTTAATTCTTCCATAAAAAGAATAGAGAGCTCCTCATGATTAATGCCATTGACAAGCGTAAACTCCAATGCGTGAGAGAAGGGACCATGTCCTATATCATGCAAAAGCACACCGCAGATTACCGCTTTGCATTCTTCTTCAGATATTTGATGTCCTTTCGATTGTAAGATTTCAATTGCCTGTTTTGCCAAATGCATTGCTCCAATAACATGATGGAATCTTGAATGGTAAGCACCAGGGTAAACCATGCTGGTTAGCCCGAGTTGTCTAATTCTTCTTAATCTTTGAAAATAAGGGTGTTCAATGATGTCAAAAACAATATCAAAAGGGATGTTGACAAATCCATATACTGGATCGTTGATAATCTTTTTTTTATTCAGTTTGATATCGATGACTTTTTTTGTTCTTTTTTAAAACGGAACTTATTAATTCCTATTTTTAGAGCAGACACCTTCAAAATTAAGATTTTTTAATGGATATGATTAAAATTTTATGGGCAGATGATGAAATTGAATTATTGAAGCCACATATTCTATTTTTAGAAAGAAAAAACTACAGTGTGAAACCTGTAAAAAGTGGAGACGAGGCGATTGAAGAGGTCGCTAAATCACATTTTGATGTGGTGTTTTTGGATGAAAATATGCCTGGTGTATCAGGGTTAGATGCGTTGTTGGAGATTAAAAAGCTGAAAAAGAGCCTTCCAGTCGTTATGATTACTAAAAGTGAAGAGGAGCATATTATGGAAGAAGCAATTGGAGGTGAAATTTCTGATTATCTTATAAAGCCTGTTAATCCGAATCAGATCTTACTTTCTTTGAAAAAAATTCTTGATAATTCGCGATTAATTAGTGAAAAATCTACGCTTGATTATCAAAAGGAATTTCGTCAAATTAGCATGGAGCTTTCAGATAGGCTAGATGCTAAGGATTGGATAAATATTCAAAAAAAACTGGTGTATTGGGATTTAAAGCTTGCTCAGGGAGAGGAGTCAGGTATGGGGGAGATACTTCATGCACAAAGGCAGGAGGCCAACCAGTCTTTCTGTAAATATGTTGAACGAAACTATGTGGAATGGTTGAACAATCCAGATGAAGACACTCCAATTTTATCCCACACTTTATTGGAAAAGAAATTAATCCCTGAATTGTCAGAATCTCCAACATTTCTCATTGTTTTGGATTGTCTTCGTTATGATCAGTGGCGAACACTTCAATCCGAATTTTCTAAACATTTTTTAATTGAAGAGGACGAATGTTACTTTTCTATTTTACCTACTGCAACACAATTTGCAAGAAACGCACTTTTTGCGGGACTTATGCCTTCAGAAATTCAAAGACAATTTCCTCAATATTGGATCGATGAGGATGAAGAGGAAAAAAAGAATGACCATGAAGAGGAACTCCTTCGTGCTTTGTTAAAGAGGAATGGTAAGAATGAGTTAAAAATAACCTACAATAAAATAACTAATTTACACGGAGCACGTAGATTACTGGATAGATTTCATGAATTGAAACAGAATGATTTAAATGTGATTGTGTACAATTTTGTAGACACTCTTTCTCATGCACGAACAGATTTTAAAGTGATGAGGGAACTTGCTGAGGATGAAAAAGGGTACAGAAGTATTACGAAGTCATGGTTTGAAAATTCACCATTATTAGAGATGTTGAAGCAATTAAAAGGATCAGGAGCAAAAGTGGTATTAACTACCGATCACGGATCAGTTTTGGTGGATCAACCACGAAAAGTTATGGGAGATAAAAACATCAGTACTAACCTTCGTTATAAAGCGGGTAGAAATATGAACTATGTGCATAAAGAGGTGTATGAAGTAGATGATCCAGCGGATGTTTTTTTACCGAAATTAAACATAAGTACACGTTATATTTTTGCAAGAAACAACGATTTTTTTGCTTACCCGAATAACTACAATCATTACGTTAAACATTACAGGAATACATTACAACATGGAGGTATAAGTATGGAAGAAATGATTGTTCCAATTGTTATTATGAAAAGTAAATAGATGAAGTTGACAGCTGATAAATTGGAAGAGATCCCTAGTGTTGCCCAATCTTTGTTGGAAACTACTCATGATAGGAGAATTATTTTATTTGATGGGAAAATGGGTGTAGGAAAAACTACTTTGATAAAAGAAATTTGTTTAAAATTAGGTGTAGAAGAAAATGTGAGTAGCCCTACTTTTGGGATTGTTAATCATTATATAGGCAAACAATCTGATGTTTATCATTTTGATGCGTATCGATTAGAGAATGAAAATGAGGCGCTTGATATTGGGTTTGAGGAGTATTTATATTCTGGTCATTGGTGTTTTATTGAGTGGCCTGAAAAAGTTGAAAATTTATTACCTTCTTCTCATGAGATCATGCATGTGCTAATAGAAGACACCGACGGAAAAAGAACCTATACGTTTACATAATTTATGAAGTCATCAGATTTAATAAAGCATCTAACGGAAAGTGGCTTAATGCCTCAAGAGGAAATGCTTGAAGTAGCTCGAGGAGAGCAGAGTTTATTTATTGGAATACCAAAAGAAACAGCTTTACAGGAAAATAGAGTTCCTTTGGTGCCTGATAGTGTGGGGTTATTAGTCAATAACGGGCATCGAGTGATTGTTGAATCTAACGCTGGTGCAGCAGCAAATTTCACAGATAAAGATTACAGCGAAGCTGGAGCTGAGATTGTTTATGAGGCAAAGCAAGCCTACAAAGCGAATATAATCATCAAGGTTGCTCCTCCTACGTTGGATGAAATATCGATGTTGGATGTTGCTCAAAAACAGGTGTTGTTTTCTGCACTACAACTCACTGCTCAGCCCAAGGATTGTATTCAGGCTTTGATGAAAAAGAAAGTTACTGGAATTGCGTATGATTTTATCAAAGATCGAGAAGGTTTGTATCCAATTGTTCGTAGTATGAGTGAAATTGCTGGAAATACCTCGATCCTGATTGCGGCTGAATTGTTAAGTAATGCCAATGGAGGTCATGGCGTAATGATGGGGGGTATTCCTGGAGTAAAGCCCACAGAGGTTGTGATTTTAGGAGCAGGAGGAGTAGGGGAGTTTGCTGCAAGAAGTGCCTTGGGATTGGGTGCAAATGTGAAAATTTTTGATGATGAATCACATCGACTAAGAAGAACGCTAAATAATCTAGGACAGCGCGTGTACTCATCTATTTTACAACCAAAAATACTTAAGAAAGTCCTTAAGAATGCTGATGTTGTAATTGGGGCATTACGGCCTAAAAACGGAAGAACTCCTTGTGTTGTGACAGAAGAAATGGTCTCCGAAATGAAATTTGGTTCTGTAATTATTGATGTGAGTATTGATACAGGAGGGTGCTTTGAAACGTCACAAGTCAAGTCGCTAGAAGATCCTATTTATAAACAATATGGAGTCACCCATTATTGTGTCCCAAATATTGCATCTCGTGTAAGCAGAACAGCTTCTTATGCGTTAAGTAATGTGTTTACTCCTCTTTTACTTGATATAGGAGAAGGTGGTGGTCTTCAAAAAATGATGCATACACAATGTGGGATAAAGCATGGTGTTTATATGTATAAAGGGATTTTAACCAGTAAAGTCTTGGGTGAAACATTTAATCTGCCATACAAAGATTTAGATCTTCTAATGATGGCGATTTAATGATTGAATACACGCTTAAACCAAGCAGGTGATCTGCTTTTTAAGACGATTTAAAAAAGTATGGGGAAGGACGACTGCCAATGAAAGTAATGATTTACTTCAATTCAATCTTTTTAAATTTATCAATGATTTGATTAAATCCCTCCGGTAAATCTGATTCGAAGAACTTTATTTCTTTAGTGGTGGGATGCTCAAAACTTAGGCTTTTTGCATGAAGGGCCTGACCAGGGATTAAATTAAAGCAGTTTTGTATAAATCGTCTATAGGAAGCAGAATTTTGTCCTTTTAGTATTTTCTCTCCTCCGTATTCCGGATCATTGAATAATGGATGACCAATTGATTTCATATGAATTCGAATTTGATGTGTACGACCAGTTTCAAGCTTACATTCAACGAGTGTAACATATCCTAATCTTTGGATGACTTTATAGTTTGTAATCGCATGTTTTCCTATTTCACCCTCAAATTCAAAGGTGTCCATTACTTTTCTGTTTTTTACGCTTCGAGCAAGATTTGTTTTTATTGTTCCCTCATCTTGTTTAACATTTCCCCAAACCAGAGCTACATACTTTCTATTTATTGTTCTGTCAAAAAATTGTTTGGCTAATTTTATCATTGCTGCATCTGTTTTAGCAATAACTAAGAGTCCAGAGGTGTTTTTGTCAATGCGATGAACTAATCCTGGCCGGTGATTTAACTCCGGACTTGTTGGGAGTTGGCCAAAGTGAAAAATTAAGGCGTTAATTAATGTGTCCTTATAGTTCCCATAACCCGGGTGAACAACTTGACCGGCTATTTTATTGACAATAATTAAATCATCGTCTTCATAGATGACATTAATAGGTATGTCTTGAGGAATTAAATCGAGAATCTTAGGTTCTTCAGGCACAACCATTTGAATAACATCGGAAGGTTTTACCTTATAATTTGATTTAACAGGTTGTGAATTAACGAGAATATTACCTGATTTAGCGGCCTCTTGAATTTTATTACGAGAGGTGTTTTCCAAACGGTCAAGTAAGAATTTATCAATTCTTAAGGGTTTTTGTCCTGGATCAGCAATGACTTTGAATACCTCAAATAATTCTTTCTCGTCTAATTCCTCTTCCATGAATTATTTACAATCGGTATTGATTTTCAAGGTTGTGTCGCAGGAATAAAAAATGGATACTTCTTTTCCAATTTTTATATCATCACCACAGGCAGGTCGCTGTAGCGTAATTCGCGCTAAACTCGAATCGATTCCTTCCACACATGCACCGTCCCCTGATTCCATTACAGATACATTTAGTAATCTTTTTTTAAGGGTGTGTACGGCCTCCTTAAGTGGTAATCCTAATACTTTAGGTGTTCGTATTTTTTCTCCTCCGTCATGTCCTACAACAAGCCATATTTTAGATCCAGCTTTAAGTTTATCGCCATCTTTTAGGGTTCTTCCTTTTGTGTCTTTAAATCCCAGAACGATATTATCATAATCATGAGGAACAAGAATTGTAGAATCATGTTCAATATCAATACTTGAGATATACTCTAATGCCTCTCTTGCTGTAGATGTTCCCTTAACAATACTGCCAATGGAGAGTTTTATCATTTTATCGGACCGAGCATTAATTGTTAAATAGATTTTTCTTCCATCTTTTACAGAATCTCCTGGTTCTGGTTTTTGGTCAACAACAATTCCTTTGGGTAATTTTCTTTCCCAAACAGAATCCATAATTTCATAACGAAAACCTTTGTTTACCAAGTTAGTGTCAATATCAGTGATTTTTTTATTCACCACGTTAGGCACGGCTACTTTTTCTCCATGTTTGGTAAGTCCATCGAGGTAATTGTCCAAAATAAATAACCCGATTACAAGAAGCAATAGCGCGATAAGAAGGTTGATAAAGAAAGCTTTGGAAAAGAAAAATTTGATGAATTTCATAGGACTAATTTAACAACTAACACCTTTTTCAAAAAGTAGATTTATTATTTGTTGTAAATTCAGATTATTTGCAAAGGAAAAGCCACTTGTATGGGGGCTTTTGCTCCGTTTTTTGAACTTACTGATCAAAGTAATAATCAATTAATTTATGAAGGTCACCCAATCTTAGATCTAATTTACCATCGAAATAATTATCTATACTTTGGTAAATCTCTTTTGAATTTATTTCACCATCTCCATTAAGATCACAAATTTTCTTTATTTCTTCAATGGGTCTTTTACTAGGAGTTACTTTAGAATTAATTAGTTTTCTGTCAGCTTTACCACTATTAATAATTTGATATTCTGCATCTGTTTCATCTCCTTGACACATACTTGGATAATATTGACACAATTCTTGGCGCAAGGTGAAATTCGTCGTGTCTAAGGCAGCTTCAGCAACAAGGCTATCAGGAATACCAACGCCATTAGAATCTATTTTTGCTACTTCTTTTTTAGTTTTTATTTCATCATCCATATAATCAGGTATACCATCTTCGTCGCTATCTTTTGGGCAACCATGGCGATCCACTTCAATACCTTCTTCCGTATCGTTACACTTGTCATCAATATCTAAAACACCATCAGCATCACTATCGGCTTTGAGTAGAGATACAAAATCGATATCATCAAATTGGTTGGAGGATTCTTCTTTAGAAACATATCCTGAAGGATTAAAAATTAAACTTATAGAGGAGTTCATGTAAACATCATTCGCTTCTCCACCTATATGACCATCCAGGAAATCAGTATTTGTAAAAGAAACTGTTTGCATCAGTTGAGCTTGAAGATATGATGTGATGTGAAAATTAAAACCGGCACCTACTACATAACCTAATGCTGTTTTTTGTTCCCCATTTGGAACAGCAATTGTTGTTTCGTAATCGTAGTCTCTCTGAAGAGTAGGGGTTGTTAAAGGGTTTCCAGTTGATTGAGCTTCATCTCTGATTGTTCCATCGGTCCAATAATAGTAGGTAGCGCCATTTTCATCTAATAAATCCGTTTTAGGATCAAAGCTTAAATAATTAACTCCAAAAGATAAAAAAGGGTCTATTGGGTATTTTTCTGCAAGCATGTAACCATTAGCAAAATGAAAGTTGCCACTTATTCCTCCCGATAAAATAGTGGTATAGAAGTTATCATTATCACCTCCATTTTTTTCGTTTTTGACTAAAGATCCATAACCAACATTAATACCAAGACCTAAAACACTTTTTATTTTGTATTCTAAACCACCTCTTAGAGAAGTTTGAAAATTTTCGGTAGTTCCTAAATTCTTTATTAATCCAACGTCACCCCTGTAATTGTATAAACCAATTCCCATGTTATAGGTAAGCGGGATATGTTTTTTAGGTGCTTTGTCCTCCACATTAGATGTGTCAGTTGACTCTTGTGCGATTCCTTTTTTTATTCCAAAAAGCAAACAAACAAGAAAGATTATGTGTAAAAATTTCATTCCCTAAATTTTGGTACTAATTGACTAATTTATAGAAAATTAGTCAGACATGGGTAGTAATTTACTAATAATTACAAGTTAAAAGTTCGGTTTAAGGGTGTATTTGGAATAGAAGTCATTAATGATTTTAAGGGCTTCGTCTGATGTGTCAACAACATGGAAGAGGTTCAAATCTTTTTCGGAAATTTTACCATTTTTCAATAAAGAGTTTTTAATCCAGTCAACCATACCTCCCCAAAATTCTGTTCCTACAAGGACAATGGGGAACATCCCTATTTTACTGGTTTGAATTAATGTTATGGCCTCAAATAATTCATCAAGTGTTCCAAAACCTCCCGGTAAGACAACAAAGCCTTGAGCGTATTTTACGAACATAACCTTTCTGACAAAGAAAAAATCGAAGTCAATTTTCTTATCTCGGTCGATATATTTATTGTGGAATTCCTCAAAGGGCAATGATATATTTAAGCCTACAGATTTTCCTCCTCCTCGATTTGCTCCTTTGTTTGCTGCCTCCATTATTCCTGGGCCGCCACCAGTAATTACTCCATATCCATGTTGCGTGATTTTATATGCTAAATCTTCTGCTAGTATGTAAAAATGATCGTCCTCTTTAGTTCTTGCAGAACCAAAAATGGATACACAAGGTCCAATTCGACCTAGTTTTTCAAAAGCATCAACAAATTCGGATAGGACTTTAAAAATAACCCATGAGTCGTTGGTTTTTATTTCATTCCAATTTTTTTCGGAAAATGCTTCAATTATTTTTTTTTCCTGATCTTTCATGTGAACGTGTGATTAGCGGTGAGAAAAAAGCCTAAGTAAATAGTTTACTAGAATTCGTTTAAAAAGTTACTTGAGTTCTTTCTTTAGAAACTGTCCAGTGATGCTTTTATTGTTTTTAGCTACACTCTCTGGAGTACCTTGTGCAACTATTTGACCTCCTTGCTTACCTCCTTCTGGACCAATATCAACAATATAGTCGGCAACTTTTATAACATCAAGATTGTGCTCTATAACGACAACGGTGTTTCCTTTATCAACAATTTTTTGAAGTACACGGTTTAATACATAAATGTCTTCGAAGTGCAGACCTGTGGTAGGTTCGTCTAATACAAAAATTGTTTTACCTGTTGATTTTTTAGAAAGTTCGGTTGCGAGTTTAATTCTCTGAGCTTCTCCTCCGGATAAGGTAGTAGATGCTTGACCAAGTTGAAGATACCCTAGTCCTACGTCGTTTAAGGTTTCTAGTTTTCGCTTAATTTTTGGTTGGGCATCAAAGAAAGTATATGCCTCAGATATTGACATGTTTAATACTTCACTAATATTTTTACCCTTGTGTTTAACCTGTAGTGTTTCTTTATTATACCTCTTTCCTTGGCATGCCTTACAGGTGACGAATACATCGGGAAGAAAGTTCATTTCAATTGTTTCAACACCCGCTCCTTTACATTCCTCACATCTCCCTCCCGAGATATTAAATGAAAATCTTCCAGGTTTAAACCCATTAATTTTTGCTTGAGGTTGAAGAGCAAATAGATTTCGAATGTCTGTAAACATTCCTGTATAGGTTGCTGGATTTGATCTCGGTGTTCTTCCAATTGGAGATTGATCAATCTGAATAATTTTATCTACATGTTCTAGACCTGTTACTGATTTAAATGGTAAAGGTGCAATTTTACTCTTATAAACATGATTGTAAAGCAGTGGAATAAGGGTGTCGTTAATTAGAGTTGATTTCCCGCTGCCTGAAATTCCAGTTATACAAGTAAAGTTTCCGATTGGAATTCGAAGATCAATATTTTTTAAATTGTGACCGGAAGCTCCTTTTAATTGAATACATGTTTTATTAATAAGTCGTCGTCTTGGAATTTGTATCTCTTTTTTTTCAGTAAGGTATTGATAAGTTGTACTTTCTTGATTTGATAGTTTTGTTAGGTGGCCTTGGTCAATAATTTTACCGCCATATTTTCCTGCCTTTGGTCCTATGTCAACAATATGATCAGCTTCCTGCATGATTTCTTTATCGTGCTCAACAACAATGATTGAATTTCCATTATCTCTGAGTTTTTTAAGGGCTTTGATCAATCTTTTATTATCTCTTTGATGAAGTCCAATACTAGGTTCATCTAAAATATAAAGGACACCTACAAGTTTTGCGCCGATTTGATTAGCGAGTCTTATTCGTTGACTTTCCCCACCAGATAGTGTTTTTGCTGTTCGATTGAGGTGTAAATAATCAAGTCCAACATCGAGCAAAAATTGAACCTTATTTAGTGTTTCTTTAATGATTTCATATGCAATTTTTTTTTGCACATCATTAAGAGTGTGGTGTAAATTACTGAGCCAGTTTTTTAGTTCTTGAATATCTAGATGAGCGAGATCTGAAATAGATTTACCATTGATTTTAAAATGATCAGCTTCTTTTTTTAAACGACCACCGTTGCAACTTGAACATGTTGAACTACTCATATAGCTCTTCAACCAGCGGTTTTCAGATGAATTTTTAAATTCATTTAACTGCTGTAAGTAGTGAAGAACACCCTCAAATTTAATGGTTGCGTTCTTTAAGGTGTTTTCACTTCCAAACATTAATGCATGAACAAATTCACTGGAGTGTTTTGAAAATGGTTGTTCAAGAGATTCTCCGTAGGAATCAGCAAGTTCCTCAATGATTTTAAAGATATAGTTCTTTTTTTTCTTACCTAATGGAAATAGGGCTCCTTTTGCGATTGATCTTTTTTTATCCGGTACAATTTTTTTCTCGTCAAAGGAGTAGACTTCTCCAAGTCCATTACATGTTGGGCATGCTCCATAGGGACTATTGAAGGAAAATAAATTAGGTTCTGGAAGTTTATATGAAATACCGGAGCTAGGACAGGTTAAATGTTGACTGTAAAACTGAAGAAAATTGGCTTCTTTGGTAGATACTATTAAAGAACCTTTACCAACTGTTAACGCAGTTGATAAAGAACGTTTAAACCGTTGGTCTTGATAAGAATTATGGTCAATCATTAACCGGTCTATAATAACTTCTATGTCGTGTGTTTTATACCTATCAGCCTGTAGGCCTTTTACAATTTCTACTATTTCTCCGTCAATTCTAACCTTTGAGTACCCTTGTTTTCCTAGTTTTTCAAATAATTCTCTATAGTGACCTTTTCTTCCTTTTACTAAAGGTGCCATGAGGTAAATTCCATTATTAGCGAACTTTTCAGTAATACTTTCCCCAATTTGCTGAGTGGTGTAACTTACCATTCGTTCACCGGTTTCATAGCTATAGGCATCAGCAACTCTTGCAAAAAGTAATCTTAAAAAGTCATATATCTCGGTTATCGTTCCTACTGTTGACCTAGGACTTTTTGACGTGGTTTTTTGTTCAATAGCGATAACAGGACTAAGGCCTGTTATCTTTTCTACATTGGGTCTTTTCATATTGCCAATGAACTGTCTTGCGTAGGCGGAGAAGGATTCCATATACCTTCGTTGACCCTCTGCATAAATCGTATCAAAGGCAAGGCTTGACTTTCCACTACCACTTAATCCGGTTATTACAACCAATTTATTTCGGGGGATCTCTAGGGAAATGTTTTTGAGATTATGCTCTTTGGCACCTTCAATTTTAATGAACTCTGATTCGGAAAAACAGTTCCATTTTGCACTTTTCTCTTTCAATCGCTATTGGTTTTTGGTACTATCAGAATGTACCGATTTAATGGGCTTTATGAGGTTGTTTTGATAATCATTCAGTGAATCAATACTATCTTTTTTATTGTTTGTGTAAACATAAAAGTCTTTGGTGAGTAGGTGCAAATGATAACGTTTCTTATTGGGGTTTTTCAATGATCTTTGCCTTAACCAAGGATTACCTAATTTCAATATTTTATAGTTAATACCTTGCTGTTTAGCAAAGGTTGCTAAATTAGATATTGTAGTATCTATTGTAATTGTTTTGTAATGGACCGGTGAATAGCGATCATGTTCATGCAAGTTAAATCCATATTGCTCGGGATGCTCAAGGATTAATTTATAAGTGATAATTCTAAAAACATATCTGGCAGTTTCAGAATTTAGTAAAAGGTCATAATAATTATTGACTTGTTGTCGATTAAGGTTTTTTTCAAGACCATACATACCCATATTATATGAGGCAGCCACCAAAGTCCAGGATCCAAATTTTTTATAGGCATCATTTAGATAGTCACAAGCAGCTTGAGTTGACTTCTCTAGATTATATCTCTCATCAACCTCCTTGTTTATTTCAAGTCCAAATTCTCTTCCCGTTTTTTCCATAAATTGCCAATAACCTTTAGCTCCTGCAGGTGAAACAACATTTTTCAACCCGCTTTCTGCAATCACAAGATATTTGAAATCATTGGGTATTTTATTTTTTTTAAGAATAGGTTCAATAATTGGGAAAAATTTTCCTGCCCTTTTATAATATAGAAGAATTGATGAATGCCAGTATGCATTTTTTATAATTTCCTTATCCAATCGTTCTCGTATATCTCTACTCTCTAAAGGAACCAATTCTTCACAAAAGTGAACCTTTTTTGGTAGAGGGTGTGATTTTGCGACGTAATACAGGCTTTCATCAAAATTTAAGTTTGCTACTTTTTTTGAGAAAGTAAATAATTGTAAGCAAGCAACTAAAACAATTACAGTTGCAGAGATGGTATAAATTTTATTATTCTGCATTGGCTCTTTTTCTTTTTGTTATTCCAAAAAGGAAGCCAAATGTACCAAGCATTAATACAACTACTCCAATAATAACACCTGTATTCCATTCTTTTACTTGGTAATTAAAGTAAAGACTAATTCCTCCGCAAACAAAGGTCATGGTCAAAAAGAAAATAGCTATATATCGGTCTTTTAAGCCTAGATAAGAGAGATGATGCGTTGTATGATCTCTTCCACCAACAAATGGACTTTGACCTCTTGCTATTCTATTAATGGTAACCGTAGTTGTGTCAATTATTGAAGGAAGGAAAGCAAGAATAGGGGTGATGGCTTTAGGAAAGAATGAAGTGTCTTCAAATTTGTACCCGTTCCAAAAGAAGTATATACCTAATGCCGCAAGTAATGCGCCGAGGAATTGACTTCCAGTATCTCCCATATACATTCGAGATGGATTCCAATTGTAATATAAAAATCCAATTAAGGCAGCTACTGTTCCAAGAAGAACCCAAAAATAGAGGTGGTTTAAATCTTGAGTTAATACTAAAGTAAAAAGTGCCGTGGAGATTACTCCAATCGAGACAGAGGTAGTGATGCCATCCATATTATCCAACATATTTATGGAATTCATCATACCGGTAACCCATACGAAGGTTAAAGCATAGTTAATTAAGGTGTTGTCAAATAATGTAATGTAGTTGTTTGTCGCAATTAAAGCAACGGCTGCAGCAAATTGTCCTAGGAATTTTAAAAAAGGTTTCGTGTTGTAGGCATCATCGGCTAAACCAACTAAAAAACCAATGGAACTAGCAATTAATACTCCGAAAAATTCTAGCGGTATATCGGATGAAGCAAATATTATGGCATATACTGCAAATGATAAAAGAAATACAATATAAAATGAAATTCCCCCAAAAGCGGGCTTTGAGGTACTTCCCCATCTGATCTCTGTTGTTCCCGGATTATTCTTCGTTCCCATTGTTCTTGAAAATTTGAGAAACAATCCATTGATTAGTAATGAGAAGGCTGTGGCTACAATAAAGAATATGATATATTGCATAATTTCTCTTTCGTTTAGATTATAAAAGTAGTAAGCAGTCTAAAATTGACTAGTAAAATTTTTAAATAATTCTCCTTCATTATCTTTTGTTGAGGTTACTGGATTTTTTGTGTCCCATTTTATATTCAAGGTTGGATCATTCCATTTTATTGCGCCCTCCGATTCCTTATGGTAATAATTGGTGACTTTGTAGGAAAAAATGGTGTCATTTTCTAAGGTTTCAAAACCATGGGCAAATCCCGGTGGAATCCAAAGCATTTTAAAATTATTTTCCGACAAAAGAACTTTGAAGCTTTTACCATACGTAGGCGATTTTTTTCTGATGTCTACAATTACATCATTGACGGCTCCTTTGATTACTCGAACTAACTTACCTTGAGCAAAAGGAGGTGCCTGAAAATGCAAACCTCTTAATACACCTTTTGAAGATAAAGACTGGTTGTCTTGCACGAAGTTTAAAGGTCCAATTATTTCTTCAAGACATTTTTTATTAAAAGATTCCATAAAGTAACCTCTGTGATCACCAAAAACATTGGGAGTGATTACATATGCATCAATTAAAGTTGTTTCTTCAAACGTCATGACTTTACAAATAGTTTTTTCCAGCTTGGTTTTTCCTTTTCTTGTTTTTCCTCATAGTATCCATTTGAGCCACCATAGCCATATCCGTAACCGTATCCATACTTGCTGTATCCGCTATATCTTTTGCCTCCATCTGCTCCATTTAGTATAATAGATAAGTTTCTTATTCCCTTTTTGTCTTTAAGAATCTGTATGTTTTTTAGAAACATTTTTTTAGAAAAGTGCGCCCTAACGATGTATATTGGATAGTCAACTTTAGATATTATTGGCAATGCATCGGTTACTATACCAACAGGAGGAGTGTCAATAACTATCACATCATAAACTTCTCTAAGTTGATTAAATATATTGGTCATTTTTTTACTGATAATTAATTCTGATGGATTGGGAGGGATAGGACCCGCAGTGATAAAATGAAGATTTTCTAAATTACTTTTTTGAATACATTCGTCTAAGGTTGTTTTTCCAATCAGTAGCGTACTCATACCAACCGTATTTTGAACATTAAAACCAATATGTGTTTTGGGTTTTCGCATGTCTAAATCCAAAATGATTACCTTTTTTTCGGAAAAAGCAATAATTCCCCCGAGATTAATCGCTATGAATGTTTTTCCTTCACCAGAAATAGTTGAGGTAACAGTTAGTATTTTAGAATCTTCACTATTGGAGATGAATTGTAGGTTTGAGCGTATTGATCGAAAGGCTTCTGACATCAATGATTTCGGATTTTTATCAACAATTAATTGGGATACAGGTACTGCATCTCTAAAAGAAGGTACCATGCCTAAAATAGGTATGTTATTGGTGTGTCTCATTACATCTCCAGTAGATGAGACCGTATTGTGAAGAAGATATTTTATTACAATTATAATCAGTCCAATAATTAATCCGATCGAACAACCTATTATAAAATTTGTCATCTTGTCAGGAGCAATGGGAACTATATTCGCTTTCGCGGGCTCAATGATTTCGTTATCGGATACAAATCCAGCTTTTACCATTTCATATTCTGCTTTTTTAGTAAGCAATTTAGAATAGTAGTCACTGTTTATTTCATACATTCTTTCTAAATGCAGATAATCTGAATTATGATCAAAATCTTTTACTTTTGATGCTTTTGCTACTACATAGCTTGTTAAACGTTCATCAATGAGTTGAATGTTTTCTCTTAATTCAACAATTAAGTTTGAAACAACTTCCTTCAAATCATTTAGTTGCAACTTAATTTGAAAGTCAATTTCTTTTACTTCATAAGACTCTTCGGTTACTCGAAAGCTTAATTCTCTCCTTTTAGCCAGTAACTGTTTTAAACTTGTTCCCACAGAAGAGAGGTATTTATTGGTAGAGTTTAGCAATAAAATAGAATACAACTCTTCGTTAGAAGGATTTTCGGATAGTTTTAATTGGAATTGAGTAAAATCTGACAATGAAGCTTGTAATTCGATTTTCTCATTTTCGTCTTTTCCTTTTAAATCTCTTGTTAATTGATTGTAGTCAAAATCGTCTTTAGTTTCTGAAGAACCAAGTTCCTTATAGGGTTTTAAGAGTTTTCTGTAGTATTCTAGTCGTTTATTAATTTTTACTACCTGATCATCTGTGAATTTAATCATTTGATTTGCGGACTCCTTCTTTTTAGAAATATTTGAAATTAGGAACGCAGAGGCTAAACTGTTGACAATATCGGCGCATTTTTCAGGATGATCTCCTGAATAACCTATTTTGATTGTTTTAGCTCTTACATTAAAGATACTAACATCGAGACCTTTTGAAAAATGATTCACAATTTGCTTTTCATTATTAATCATAAATAAAAATTTCAGATTCTGATCACTTAATTTATTTTGATTAATGTTGGAGATATTAATTTTAAGAGCTAATCCTTCAAAATCAGTCCAAGTATTCACGGGGACAATCGTATTGGAACTTGGATCATCATTAAAACTAAGAAGGGCGCATCCTTTTACAAATTCAATTTGAATCAGTTTATTTAAAACAGATTTGTCTTTAATCTGATAAGAGATTTTGTATTTACTCGAACGATAGTTCTCAGTATTCAAAAATTTCCCTTTAGAGTAATAGTTAACATCCAGCTTTAGGTCTGCCAATGCTTCACTTAACATCTTTTTAGACTTTAGCCTACTCATTTCAGCCACCAAATTGGTTTCATAAATGTTTTCAAAATTCATCATTTGATTCACATCGTTTTTTTCTGAAATTTTTACGACACTGGAGGCATAATAGGTAGGAGTAGTATATCGATTTACAAAAAAAGCGAATCCAGCACCCATTAAAATGAGTAGAATTGTCAAGAATAGATTTCTTCGAATAATTAGAAGCGCGAGCCCTAAATCGAATTCATCGTTCAAAATTGAAAGTTTTTCCTTTTCCATGTTAAGGCTGTTGCACGAGTGTGTATACTAAAAGTAATGAGCTTAAAAATCCTAGGGTTGAACCTATATCTCTAGAAATCCTGTTGCCATAATTGATGAATGGGTCGATGTATATTATATCACCTGCTTGCATACTGAGATCTGCTTGCTTCATTCCATCAATTGTAGATAGGTTAATCTTATAAATGTCTGGTTTTTTTAAATCGCCTCGAATAATTTTAATTCTACTTGCATTACCTTCATTGTAAACTCCTCCAACTTGTGCTAAAACCTCAAAAAGTGTGGTGTTTTCATTTTGTAATTGAAAGACACTTGCGCTGTAACCACCCTGGAAAATATAAATTCTACGATTAAAAATTTGAGCGATAACAAAAGGTGAATTCACTTGACTTTCAAGTATTTTTTCGAATTTCGTTTCAATTTCGTTCAGCGTTAATCCAACAACTTTTACCTTACCTACCATAGGGATCTTAATGGTGCTGTCCGAGCGAACTTTGTAACCAAAACCAAGACCGCCTTGCCCTTGACTTCCCTGTCCTTGACCACCCTGACCACCTCTTTGGTTGCCAACGCCAACAAAACCGTAACCGTCATTTGAAAACATTTGAATTGAGATTTGGTCATCAACAGCAATTCGATACGGTTTTTTGTAATTCACAGAATCAACAAATTGCTTGAATTTGTAATTTGTAGGGGTTTTAAGCATTCGACTTTTATCCAAAGTAGAACAACTGGATAGTATGCTTATTATAATGCTGATTAAAATTAATAATCTCATTTATCCAATAATTTTTTGTACAATGAATCAATATCTTTTACAAGCCTTCTGTAACTGAAACTGTTTTTCACATGGTTCCATCCGTTTTGCTTCATTTCTTGGCGTTTGGCATCATTTTCAATTAATTCCAGTAAATTTTGTGCATAACCATCAATATCATTGATTTGACTTAGCAAGCCGGTTTTTCCATTTACGACTATGTTTTCAATTCCCCCAACATTTGTAGATACAACAGGATTATTACACGCTTGAGCCTCAATTAGACTAACAGGAGTCCCTTCATTTAAACTCGATAGGGCTATGATGTCCATTCCAGCATTTACCACATCAATATTTCTTATCCACGAGGTAAATGTAAGCGGGGTTTTTCTGAATTCAATATTGCTTTGAGAATATTCTATTCCTAACGTTTCTGTTAAAGCGATTATATCTTCTTTAGATTCCCCGTCTCCTACAATAAAAGCTCGAACATTCCTTTTAGTGCTGTTTAAAACTTTTTTTAGTGCTTTAAGGAATAATGTGTGATTTTTTATCGGAACTAGTCGTCCAATAATTCCGATGGCAATTTCATCATCGGAAACTTGATACTGTTCTCTAAATTGAATTCTTTTCTGATCAAGATCGGTTTGAAAACGATCCAAATCAAATCCTAACGGAATGACATCTATTTTATCGCTTGACGTAATTTTATGAATTTCGCCTAACTCTTTTTTTTGTAATTCAGAGATCGCAACAATTGCTGTGCTTTTTTCAGCTAGTTTTTTTTCAATCCGTTTAAATACGGATGTTTTGGCTTTACTGAAATAACTATGAAATACATGGCCATGAAACGTGTGTACTACCGCAGGGACTTTACATGAAAATGCGGCCATTCTTCCCAGAGTTCCAGCTTTTGAAGCATGAGTGTGCACAATATCGGGCTTAAACTCTTCGATAATTTGTTTTATTTTTTTGTATGCTGCGTAATCATTCCCAAAGCGAATGGCTCGCCTCATTTCGGGGATAATAAGAGGTTTGATTCCAAGTTCATCCAAAATATGTTGGGATGAATCTTCACTATCTTCTTTATCTCCTCCAATAAGAAGGGTTTCATACTCTTCAGGAAGATACTTGGTCAGATAGGCAGCATTGTATGTAGGCCCACCTAGATTAAACCGATTAATAATCCTTAAAACCTTTGGCATTTCATTTTAAATCAAACGCTAAAATAGTTAAAATAATGCAGAAAATCATTGCTTCTGCGCTCTCATTAGTGGTTTAAATCATCCATTTTTTCCACCAATGTTGAAAAACTACGAGAGCCCATATAGATGCAGCAGAATCCTCTGGATTAGAGGATGTTAACTTCTTTCTTATTTGTTGAATCGTTGGCCAGTCAAAAATATTTTGGTGTTCAATGAAGTCTCTATTTAAATAATCTCGCTCTATTTTTTCGGATAGCGCCCCATTAAACCATTTTAAAAGTGGTACTTCAAATCCATGCTTTGGTCGCTTAAATAGAGCCTCGGGTAAATCTTCCCTAAAGGTTTCTTGAAGGATTTTCTTTTTAATTCCTTTTTGAATTTTGAATGAAGAAGGAATTTGAAATGCAAACTCTACAAGAGAGTGGTCAAGAAATGGTACCCTTACTTCTAGGCTGTTGTTCATACTATTTAGGTCCACTTTGGTGAGCATATCGCTAACGAGAACCTGATGAACATCTTGCATTAAAACTCCGTTAAAATCCTCTTCGTCGAGTTCATTACAGAGAAGCGAATGTTTTCGATTGCTAAATTTAGCATCCTCGTTTTTAAGTAGAAATTTTCTCGCCGATTTATCGTCTTGAATTCCAGCCCAATCCCAGTATCTTTCTTTATTTCCTTTTTTCACACCTTCTGAAAATCGTAATAATTGACGATTTAAATTTCCAATTTTTGAGTTTCTAGATTTTGGTAATATCCTCCAAAGTGGAGTCCCGCTTCCAATAATTTTATTTTTTAAATTATTTTCTCTTACCATAAATTCGGCCATATGTTTGTTATATCCACTGAAGATTTCATCCGCTCCGTCACCTGATAGCGCAACGGTTGCTTTTTTTCTCGTGTGCATACTTAGAATATTCACAGCTAAACCAGAACTGTCTGCAAATGGTTCATCTGTATAATCAAGTACCTGGTTTAATTGGTTAAACAAATCATCATTGGTTAATGAGAAAACAGTATGGTTGGTTTTGTATTTATCAGCGACAAGTCGTGCATATTTTGTTTCATCAAATAAAGGCTCATCCTTATAGCCAATTGAAAACGTATTAAGGTGTTTTGTATGTTTAGATGCAAGAGCTACAATAACAGATGAGTCAATGCCTCCACTTAAAAAAGCTCCAAGTGGTACATCAGCTACCATCCTTTTTACAATACTTTCCTCAAGCAGTTCTCTGAGTTTTTGTTGAGCAGTTTCATAATGAGTAAAGTTATAATTCTTGAAATTGTAGGGTAGTTCGTAATATTTTTTAAAGGTTTGTTTTCCCGCTCTCCAACTCATTAGTTCACCTGGTTGAATTTTTTTGCAGTTTTGAATAATGGAATAAGGTTGCGGGATATAATTAAATTTTAAGTAGAGTTGAAGTGAGGCAAAATCAAGCGATTTGATTATATCAAATTGAAAGATTGCTTTCATCTCAGAGCCAAAAATGATTTGATGTTCATCTTGATAAACATGAAGAGGTTTTATTCCAAAACGGTCGCGAGCAACAATCAAGTTCTCTTCCTCTTTATCATAAAATGCAAAACCAAAAAATCCATTTAATTGTTGAATTCCTTTTTCTCCAAATTCAATTAAATGGTAAAGTAGAACTTCTGTGTCCGAGGAGGTTTTAAATGTATATCCTTTATTAGATAAAACTTGTCGGAGCTGTTTGAAATTGTAAATTTCCCCATTGAAACTGATTACATAACGATCATTTTCGCTGGTAAAGGGTTGTGTTGCGCCTTCACTCGTATCGAGGATACTTAAACGCGCATGTCCTAAACCAACATTTTTATGAGTGAATATACCATTAGCATCAGGCCCTCGATGATAAAGAGCCTGTACCGCATTTTCTAAGTGACTAAAATTGGCTTTTCCAATTTCATCCTTTGCTATAACTCCTACAATTCCACACATTCTCCTTTTCTGTGAGGTGCCAAATATACGGAAACAAATACTCCTAGTGTGTTATTGATGAAATTTACTCGAATTAAATTTTATGTTGCATCAATCATTTAAAGGTGATATATACTGTGTAATCTTTTGGAATTCTTTTTTTTCCTTTATCCCAGGAAGAAAGATCCAATACTTCCGTTTTTATTCGTTCTTCTAATTCAGAAGTAACTAATGATTGAATGTCAACTGTTTTTACTTTTCCTTTAGAAGTGACATTAAATGTAAAAACAATTGTAGATTGCTCTTTTGGGATATCCTTATCATTAATATGAGGTTTAAGCTTTTTGAATATTGTTTTCTCTAATGCGCGATCTCCACCTTGGTATTCCACAAGGTCGGAAGCGGTGTAGTTTTCATTTTTAAATTTATTTGGAATAGTTTGTAAAACTCTTATGCCTTGAACTTTTCGTTGGGGTTGAGTATAAGAAGGTTTGAATTTATTGTTATTAGCGGTTTTTGTTTGCTTCTTTAAATCAGTATTTATTTTGTCTGTGATGACGGTGTCAATTGGTGTGGGGCTATATATGGAATCGATAGAGATAGTCTTATTATTGAGCGTTTCAAAACCAGGTTCGTTTGATTTCTTTTGGTTGTTAAAAAGTGAATTTTGATGTTTTATATTCTCGATATCTTGATTTTTTTCACCCTGTGAAGACTTTTTACTTTTTATATCTTTTTGATTAGGCGCGGGAAGGTTTAAGGATGAATTAGGTGTTATAGCAGATTCCTTTGGTGAAGGATCAATTATCCAAAATAGAAAAGATAACACAGTAACCGCGAGTATACTGGTGAAAAGATATCGCAAATTATTACTGGATTGCTTAACAGGGTATTTTTTCAATATCCTTTGCGATATTCGTTTTACTGAGATTAAATCCTTGGAGTGAATTAATTCAATAGCAGATTTTGATAAATCACAATTCTCTAGCCTATCCTCGTATAACTGAAGCAGTTCCTGATCATTGGTGTTTTTCACTAAAAGCTCCAACTCTTCACTGGAAAGTCCAAGATGATTATATGAGTGTTTCTTTTTCACTTTTTTTGAATAAGTAATTTTAAATTTCGTTTTCCGTTTTGAATAAAACTTTTAATTTCTTTGAGTGTAAACCCTGTTTTCAATGCTATTTCCTTATAACTATATCCCTTAAAATAAAATAATTCAATACATTCTTTCTGTTGAGATTTAATTTCACCAAGTGCCTTTTGAAGTGTATTTATTTTATTATGAAGTAATAATTCGTTCTCAAGCGTCTCTTCAAAGTCATCATTGGATTCTATATCAGACTCTATCCCATTATATTCATTCTTTTTTTTCACCTTGAAGCAGTGATATTTTGTAACACTATAGATCCAAGCATTAAAATTGGTTATTGAGTGTGTCTTTAAATCCGTCACAATAATTTCAAAAATTTGCTGAACGACATCTTCTGTTTTTTGCTCATTTTTTAAAATTCCCAAGGCAATGGCTGCAACTAGGTGAGCATATCTAGTAAAAAGTTCACCTAGAGCATTCATGTCATCATCGGACTTGTATATACTAATTAACTCTCTATCAAGGAGTCGATTATATTTCGTTTTTCGTTTAAACACTACACACAACCTATTGGTATAGGGTTGTTAAGTTATGAAATTCCATAAACTCCTAATAAAAAACATAAAATATAGTTCAATAACACTATACTTAACGATTAGATATACGTATGATTATCTCTTAGTAAATAGCATAGAAAGTGGAATAAATGATATGCAGGATTTGATATGTTATCATGGGTTGAAGTGTGAAAGAACATTCTTTTCTATTGTTGCTTTTACTAAATTTACTACTGAATGAAATGGGGTTTAACGATATTGTTTTTTACGCAGGTTGTTTTTGTTTTTGCACAAAACTTGCAAGGGTTAGTTTCAAATCATGAAGGTAATATCCCTATTCCTTATGCTAATATTTCATGGGTTAAAAATCATACGGGTACAGTCGCAAATTCTAGAGGTGAATTTTCAATTCCTTTTTTCACGAATGATTCACTGGTTATTTCGGCGATTGGATTTCAGCCTATTAAAAGAGCATCAGCTCAGCTCGTAAACAATGATCATTATTCCTTATTCAAGTCATCTGAAGTTCTTAACGATGTTAATATTGAGATTACTAAAAAGAAAATTAAGCGAAAACGAAAGTCTGATCCAGCATATATTTTGCATAAAAAGATCACCAGTAGAAAAGATGAAAACGATTTAAAAAAACGTTCTTTTTACTCGTGTAATATCTATAATAAAATAGAGGTTGATTTGAATAATATTGATTCAAATACTAAGGATTTGATTTTCTTTAAACCACTATCGTTTGTCTTTGAGCATCCCGATACAGTAAGTTTAGGTAAGCCTTTTTCGCCAATTTTTTTATGTGAAGGGTACTCTAAATATTTTTATAAAAATCCTGGAGAGGAGAAAGAATTGATTCTAGCTTCAAAAAATGCAGGTATTCAGGTTCCGTCAATCGCTCAGTATACGGGGAACGTATATACGGATTATAATATTTATTCAAATTATATCCGATTATTTCAAAAACAATTTGTTTCCCCTATTGCAGGAGCCAGCTGGTTAACATATAATTTTTATTTGACAGATTCAATCTCTCGAGGAGACACTGTTTTTTACAGGTTGGATTTTAAGCCAAGGCGAAAACAAGATTTGGCTTTTGAGGGTTATCTTATTACAAATAATATCACACATGGTGTTTGTGAAATTGAGTTTAGTGTTCCGAAGCAGTGTAATATAAATTTTGTAGAAGAATTTAGAGTACATCAATATTATTCTCACCATGACTCAATATGGCTTTTGTCCAAGGAGGAGATCACTATTGATGTGAACCCATGGGATAAAACGTATGGCTTTTACGTTAGAAAAAACACACATTGGATTAATTATTCTTTTGAAAACGAGGGGGCGAAAGGAGTGTTTTTATCCACTCAAAAAACTCTTGTAAAAGATTCTGCTTATCAATTTGGTGATCTTTTATTGAAACGATATCGACCAAAGTCAATCAATGAAAAAGATAGAAAGATTTATCAAGATATTGATCGAGCAGTGAATACACCCTACCTAAAAAGACTAGAAAATTTTTCAATTATGGCTTATTCAGGGTATTATCCATTTAAACTTTGGGAGTATGGGCCTTATTATACTTCGTATAGTTTTAATAATGTAGAAGGGAATAGATTTAGATTTTCTCTACAAACAACGCAATCACTATTGAAAAAAACTCGTTTCAGGGGCCATTTAGCCTATGGCGATTTAGATAGTAAATGGAAGTATAGGGGAATGTTTACGCATTTTTATGGTTTTCGTAAATGGCGATTTGTTGAGTTTGAATATTTTAATGATTATGAAGTGTTTAGCGCGAGTAATGACGCATTTCAAGAAGATAACATTTTGGCATCATTAACTCGTAGAGTGAATCCAAAGTATACATTTACTCAAAGAACAAGATTACAATGGTTGCATGAATGGCAAAATGGGTTACATAATTCCATTGAAATTAAATCTGAAAACTTAAGGCCTGTAGGGAATCTTATCTTTAAAACACCAAATGGCGAAGTGAAGGATCAATTAAAATTCAATACCATTACGTTTGGGGGGAGATTAGCGTTAAATGAACGATTTGTTCGTTATGGTTTTAGGCGTTTAAGTTTAAATACGACTAAACCAAGGTTTAATTATGCTTACACGCACGGATTTGTCATTAAAAATACTGGTTTTGAATTTCATAAATTGGAAATTGAAATGACCGATAGGTATTTTTTAGGTTTCTTTGGTTTTATTGATTTAAAAATTTTTGTTGGAAAAATTTGGGGGGCAGTTCCATATCCGATGCTTTTAAATCATCGAGGAAATGATTCTTATTACTTTGATAGTGATGCTTTTAATTTAATGAATCCATTTGAGTTTGCATCAGATCAACAAATCGGATGTTTAAGTAAATATAATTTGAATGGTTTGTTATTTAATCGATTACCGTTGATTAAACGGTTTAATTTAAGATCTTTCCTTTTTGGTAATGCGGTGATAGGAACATTAAGGCCGTCACATAACGATCAAATTTTACTTCCAAATGGTTTGTCTGCCCTCAATCAACCCTATTTTGAAGCAGGTTTTGGTATAGAAAATATATTCAAACTATTGAGATTAGATTTTATTTGGAGATTAACTAATACTAACTCGAATGTGCAAAAATTCGGCATAACGATTGATCTTGTTCCTAATTTTTAAAGATGTATTCGATTTGAATTAAAATCTTTTCCTGTTGGACTTTGAAAAACATGTAATTCAAATTCAGGTAAAATTGCAATAATATGATCAAAAATATCGGCTTGAATACGCTCATATAATGCCCATCTTTGTTCGGTACTAAACACATATATTTCAATAGGTATTCCTCTTTCATCAGGCGCTAACTGGCGAACTAAAAATGTCATGTCTTTGGTGATTTCAGGAATGTTTTCAAGATACCTTTCTAGGTAAGCCCTAAATGAACCAAGGTTTGTTAACTTTCTTACGTTGGCTGAGTGTATTGGGTCTTTACCTGAGTTAAAATTGTATATTTCAGATTTTTTATTTTGAAAATACGTTTTTAATAAGTCAATATTTTCAAGTTTTTCTTGAAGCGCTTCATTACAAAATTTCACAGAATTCATATCGATACTAATCGATCTCTTAATTCTTCTACCACCGCTTTCGCTCATGCCTCTCCAATTTTTAAAAGCATCAGAAACAAAAGAGTAAGTGGGAACGGTTGTAATTGTCTTATCCCAGTTTTGAACTTTTACCGTTTGTAGTTTTATTTCAATAATATTACCATCTGCACCATATTTAGGGAATTCTACCCAATCCCCAATTTTAACCATATCATTAGCAGCAATTTGAATGCTTCCTACAAACCCTAGTATCGTATCTTTAAACACTAACATAAGGACAACAGACATCGCTCCTAAGGCGGAGAATATTCCAAAAGGAGATTTATTAACTAATATAGAAATGATGTAAATTCCTCCTAAAATATATACGATTAATCGAACCAATTGCATGTAACTGTCCATTGGCTTATCCTTAAGAAATGGACGCGATTCTAAATAAAACTGGAATGCCTTAAAAAATGCAATTATGGTTAGCATAAATCCCACAGTAAGGTACAAATCCGATAATTTATCTGATATGGTAATCCAGGCAGGATGACCTTTATAGAGAACAGGAGCAAAGACACCAATAAGAACGGCAGGAACAATGTGAGCAACATTTCTAAACACGCGCTTTTCAACTAGAATATCATCCCAGGTGTTTTTTGTTTTTTTTATGATTCTTTCAATAGCAACAAGAATAAGTTTCCGAGCTACCCAATCAGCTAGAAAGCAGAATCCTATTAAACTGGCTGTGATAAGAATCATTTTGATGATTTGCAGTAGGTTTCCCGATAGGCCAATATGTTTCAGTAAATCATGAATGATGTGCGAATAAGAGGAACCCCATTCTTGAATAAAATCGCTTGTTTTACTGTTGAAATCAATCATGTTTTACGTAAAGTTAAATTTATATCCTATTCCACGTACTGAGTGAAAGTATTTAGGAGACTTAGGGTCAATTTCAAAATACTTCCTAAAGTTTAAAAGATAATTATCAATAGTCCGAGTACTTGGGTAAACATCTACCCCCCAGATTAATTCTAATATTGTATCTCTCGAAACGACTTCATTTTTTCGTTCAATTAAAAGTTTTAATAATTGAATTTCACGAGCTGTAAGTTGACCTTTTTGATCATTTATCCCTTCATACTCATAAGTTGTGAAATTGATCATATTTGAGCCAAAGTTAAATTTCTCTTCAATTTCAGATCTGTTTTGTCGTAATTTTTCTCCTTTTTTAATTAAAATTTGAATTCGGAGTAAAAGCTCCTCAAGATTAAATGGTTTTAATAAATAATCATCTGCTCCGGCTTTTAGACCTTGAATTCGATCTGTACTGGATCCTTTAGCTGATAAGATAAGTATTGGAATTTCGCTGTCTTTGAGTCTGATCGTTTCACACACTGTTAAGCCATCTACATTTGGAAGCATAATATCTAATAGGATGAGATCGAATCGTTGATTCTCCCATAGATCAATGGCTTTTTTTCCATCTTCTGCAATTTTAACTGTGTAATCCTCCAGTTCTAAATTTAGTTTAATAGCATCAATAAGGTGCTCCTCATCTTCAACTAATAGAATTCGCTTTTGCATATGCCAAAATTAACGTAATTAACCGTAAATTAAACAACTCAAGAAATGTGAATGCGTCAATAAACTGAAGTGAAGAGATTATTATCATTATTTTTTATTGTTTTCAGCACCTTTGTTCAAGGTCAAATTGAATTGTCTCAACCTGATCAAGAACAATTAGATCGACTACAAAATTTGGGTAATGTTGCTTCTGTGTTACTGGATACGGTAATCACTTTTTTGCCTAATAATAATATCCAAGTGTCTGCTGAAAATGCAGAGTCGATTAATTTATATTTTGAGAAGTTCAGGCTTGTACCTGGAAGTAAGTTATCCATTTTTGACCAAAATCATAAATTTGTATTTGAATATACTGAGCAATCTAATTCGGATGGTGGTGCTTTTGCGATCCCCCCTGTAAAGGGTGAAAAAATTGTTTTAGAGTATTCGGGTGATCTTTTTCACTCGGAAATTGTTATTAGTCAAGTGGGCTATTTCTTTAAAAAAAATGAGGATGTTCAAAACTCAGGTTTTTGCCAAGTCGATATAAATTGTTCAGAGGGCAACCAATGGCAGGATGAAAAAAAAGGGATTATTCGTCTTTTGCTAAAAAAAAGTAGTACTACAGTGTACTGTTCGGGATCATTAATGAATAATACTGCACAAGATTGTCGCCCTTATATTCTCTCTGCAGATCATTGTATTGCGGGAGTTTCTGAAAGTGGTTTGGAGCAGTCAATCGCATTAATAAATTATGAAAACAAAAACTGTAATGCGGATGTTTCTCAATCTGATGTCGCGCTAACGGGATTAAAAAAACGTGCGTCTTCAAACTTCAGTGGTGGTTCTGATTTTTTGTTATTGGAATTGAATGAAGATATCCCTTCTGAATATCAAGTATACTACAATGGTTGGGAGATGGTTGAAGATACATTTAATAGCGGTGTTTCCATCCATCATCCCAAAGGAGATGTTAAGAAAATTTCAACGTATAGTACCATGTTAGTTACTCCAAATGTTGATGACCTACTCAATTCAGCCTATTGGGAGGTTATTTGGCAAGAAACAAATAATGGGCATGGTGTAACAGAAACAGGGAGCTCTGGGGCACCAATTTTCAATCAAAGACATTTAGTAGTAGGCTATTTATCTGTTGGTTTATCATTTTGTACAAAACCAAATGAACCTGACTATTACGGAAAATTAAGTTATGCATGGGAGGAAAGTCCTGATTCTTCAAAAAGGTTAGACGTTTGGTTAGATCCAATCAACACGAATCAAACGACATTAATAGGAAGCTATTACCCTTGTGATGATAGTATTCCAAAGAGTGAAAGGGAGTTTATCCAAAATGATTTTCAAGTTCGTTTTTCGGAACATAAATTACATGTAACAATGTTTCAGAATCATGCAAAGCAGATGGTGATTGAACTAATTAATCTTGAGGGTAAAACGATAGTTTCAAAAAGATTTAACTCAAAAGTAATTGATGAATATTTAGATTTAACGAAACTTAGTCAAGGCCTTTATTTTTTAAAAATAACCGAAAATAATCGACAAAGAATTGAACGATTTGCTGTGTTCAATTAGTTTGAGTGATTACCTCATAGGTACATTACTTAATAAATTAGGTTAAATTTGCAGCAATGGCTAAGGCTCTCTATAAATTGGCAAATAGTGCAAGCATTAACATCATTGAAGGTGAGTTTGTAAAAGGAATTGAACCAGGGTTCATATTTGCTGATTTTTCTGGAAATGAGCAATTTACTATTCAGGCAAACAAACGTTCCAAACTATCGGTTGATGAAGTTAATAGGCTTTCTATAAAAGCGACAACTTCTACGGAATGGGAAACAACTTCTAAGGAAGATTATGATTTTGGTTTTACCATTATTAAGAATGAAATTGACCATAAGCATATAAGTAAGGCTATTTTATCAAGAAAGAAAGTAATTGATCTTTCCGTTAATGCAATTCAATTATTTTTAGATTTATGTGCATCTTACCCCGATTCTCATATTTTTTTAACCGAAACATTAGCAGGTGATTTATGGATTGGTGCAACACCAGAAACCTTACTTTCTGAATTTAATGGAGTGTTTGAAACGATGTCTTTAGCTGGAACAAAAAAAGAGTTAGAAACTCCTTGGACGGAAAAAGAGTATGAGGAACAACGCATTGTGACCAATTCAATAATTGGAGAACTTTATAAAGTTAATGTTGATCCTCAATTAAAAGATTTGGAAACCGTTAAAGCTGGAGCGGTTTATCATTTACGTAACCGTATAATATTTAACTGTCAGTATCCTACAATTGATGTGGCACAAGCACTTCACCCTACTCCAGCTATCTCTGGTTACCCTAAAAATCAAGCAATAGCTACAATAAAAATTGCAGAGAATCATTCGAGAAATTATTATTGCGGTTTTGGAGGACCTTATAATCAGAATGGTTTAACGCATTTATTTGTCAATTTACGATGTGCCTCCATTTCGCAAAATCAAATTTGTTTATATGTTGGAGGGGGAATCACTAAACGATCTAAATTGGAGGAGGAATGGGAAGAATGTGAAAAGAAAGCAAAGTCGATTCTTAATTTTCTGTAATTTTATAGTAAAGTTGTGCAATTGGAATTATCGGATAAAATTTTAGTTCGGGATTTAGTGGAGATATGTGCTCAAAAGGGTATCAAGCACGTGGTTATTTCTTCTGGATCTCGAAATGCCCCATTAATTATCTCTTTTAATCGGCATCCTAATTTTATTTGTCACACGGCAGTGGATGAACGATGTGCTGCTTTTTTTGCTTTGGGACTTGCTCAGCAGTTGAAACAGCCCGTAGCTATATGCTGTACTTCTGGCTCAGCAGCTTTAAATTATTCACCAGGAATTGTGGAAGCGTATTATCAAAAAATTCCTCTCCTCGTGTTAACTGCTGATCGACCTCCTGAATGGATTGATCAAATGGATGGTCAAACTATACGGCAGTCAAAAATTTATTCTAATTATATAAAAGGATCTTTTGATTTTCCTGTTGATGTGAAAACAGAGGACGATCGATGGTATGCACAGCGTATGGTGAATGAAGCCATCGAGATGACTCAATATCCAGAGGCGGGTCCTGTACATATTAATTTACCATTTCGAGAGCCTTTATATGGTGTTAGAAATTATGTTGAGGAAGAACCTCCTAAAATTTATTCAACCACAAAAACAAAACTAGAGCTCCCTGAAAATGAAATACGTATACTAAAAGAAGCGTGGAGTAGTTTTGATAAGATATTAGTTATCACTGGACTTCTTCATCCTAACGAAGAACTTAATGTTGCTTTGAATCAGTTGTCTGAACAGCGAAATGTAGGTATTCTCACAGAAACTACTTCGAATGTTTTCGGCTTAAAGTTTAATAGGAGTATTGATCGTTTGATCGCAGGTATTGAAGGAGAAGAAGAGGTGTTTAGGCCTAATCTGCTTGTGACATTGGGAGGGGCAGTTGTAAGTAAAAAAGTTAAGGCTTATTTGCGTCATTATCAACCGCACGAACACTGGCACATAAACGCATCTAATGATAATGTAGATACTTACCAGTCACTTACGAAAATTATACCATTGGCTCCTGAAAAAATTCTTCCATTTTTAAAGGGAGATAAGAAATCAGCATACAGAGATTTATGGTTAAAAAAAGATCATACACTTCAAAAAATTTATAATAAGTTTTTAGAACGTATTCCTTTTTGTGATTTAAAAGCATTTGAAATTATTTTTGATTTCATTCCATCAAAAAGTCATCTTCAACTGGCTAATTCAACGGTTGTTCGATATAGTAATTTGTTTGATCAACCTACCCTTAAACAGTTTGAATGTTTTAGTAATAGAGGAACAAGTGGTATTGATGGTACCTTAAGTACAGCTGTTGGAGCAGCCAAGGCGCTTCCTGATAAAATGATTACGTTGATTACAGGAGATCTTTCATTTTTTTATGATTCAAATGCTCTGTGGATTTCTCCACTTCCTAATAATTTGAGGATTATATGTATAAATAATGGGGGAGGAAGTATTTTTAGAATAATTAATGGTCCCTCAGAAATAGATGAGCTTGAATCTTATTTTGAATCAAAGCATGAATTAAACGCCAAGAATATAGCGAAGACTTTTAATGTTGGTTATTATGGATGTCATTCAAAAGAGGAGTTAAATTTTAATTTAGAGAAAGTTTATTCAAAAGAAAATAACCAAATTGCTTTAATTGAAGTGTTTACTGATAATGAATTGAATCCATCGGTTTTAAAGCGCTATTTTGAAGAGTTAAAGTCCAAAAAATGAAAACATATGTCTACAGTGAAAGACTGGTTGTCCGCATTTAGATTAAGAACTCTTCCTTTAGCATTTTCCTGCATAATAATGGGTAGTGCAGTTGCTTATCAAAAAGGGTTTTTCAAATGGAATGTTTTTGTACTTTCTATTTTAACGGCTCTTTTTCTTCAAATTTTATCAAACCTAGCAAATGATTACGGAGATGCAAAAAAGGGTACAGATAATGAGAATAGAATTGGACCTCTTCGAGCAATTCAGTCTGGATCAATAACTTTAATACAAATGAAAAAGGCTATTGTTATTGCTGTTATCCTCAGTTTTGTAAGTGGTCTTTTTTTAATCCTTAATGCGTTTAATTATCAAGCCTTTTGGAATATTGTTTTGTTTGTTCTTTTAGGAGTTTTAGCAATCTTAGCTGCATTAAACTACACAGTTGGGAAGAAAGCTTATGGATACAATGGTTTAGGAGATCTTTCTGTTTTTTTGTTTTTTGGATTAATTGGAGTGTTGGGATCTTTTTTTCTTCACGCCATGAATATTGATCTATCTGTGCTTTTACCAGCTACATCAATTGGACTGTTGTCTGTTGCTGTTCTTAATTTGAACAATTTAAGGGACTATTCAAACGATAAAGCATGTGGGAAAAATACATTAGTAGTTAAAATTGGTGTTGAAAGGGCAAAAAAGTACCATGTGATAATTTTAATTTCGGCTGTTTTATGCACTGCGTTTTATACTTTTTTAAACAGTGGAAAGATTATTGATTTTATTTTTTTGATTGCTTTTGCACCGCTCTTCCCTCACATTAAAAAAGTAATAAAAATTGAACAAGCTAATTTGTTAATGGTTGATGCTGAACTTAAGAAAATTGCAATTTCTACTTTCTTATTTTCTATTTTGTTCTGGATATCAATACTAATTTAGTCCCTCCTTCAGGAATAGATGTTTTTTTGCAATTAATTTTAGGGGTGATTATTTGTTATGAATATTAATAATTTAACAACCTATAGATTTGAATTTATGATTTCACAGATAGTATAAATATCCGATCTTTTCATTTGATAATATAAAGGAAGACATAAAATTCTCCTGGAAATATCTTCGGCTATGTTAAGGTCTCTATCTGTTTCAATGTAAGGTAAATTACTCAATGATGGATAAAAATATCTTCTTGGAAAAATATTTCTTTTATTGAGTTCTTTTTGTGTTTTTTTTAAGGTAGATTCGGATTCAAAAATCACAGGGAAGTATCCATAATTCCACTCGCTATGATTTCGAATTTTTAAGAGAGAAATTTTCGCGAGATTTAACTTTCTTTGGTAAATTTCTACTGATTCTTTTCTACTTGAGATAATTTGATCAATATCTTTTAAAACTGTTAGACCAAGCGCAGCGTGAAATTCACTCATTTTACCATTTATTCCCAAGCCATAAAAGTCTTCATTTCCAAAATGGCCAAAATTATGACTATAAAAAATTTTGTGAAAAAGTTCTTTATTGTTGCAAAATGCAGCTCCTCCTTCTCCGGAATGAAAAAGTTTAGTTGCGTGGAAACTACAAGTGCTTACATTTCCATATTCGAATATTGACTTGCCTTTATATTTTACACCAAAACAATGTGCAGCATCATATATCACACTTAAGTTATGTTTTTTTGCAATTTGTTCAATCTCCTCCACATTACAAGGATTGCCAAAAACATGAGTAGCTAAAATACATGTTGTGTTACTAGTTATTGCCGATTCAATCTTTCTCTCGTCTATGGTTAGATATTCAGGATGAATATCTACAAAAATAGGCGTGCAATTTTCCCAAACAATTGAAGAGGTAGTGGCTACATAGGAAAAAGGAGTTGTTATTATATCCCCACCTTTTCCAAGAAGCTTAAGAGCAATTTGCAATGGAGTTGTTCCATTATTCATACAAACAATTTGGGAATCATCAATACTAAGTTTGTTTAAAATGGATTTTTCTAAAAGCTTAACATGATTTCCTCTATTGGTATACCATCCACTTTCGAAAATATTCTGAACGAACTCGAAGTAATCTTCTATATGCGGTTCATATGATTTAGTAACAGGTATCAAAGTGATAAATAAATTGGTGCAAATTTATATAAATTATGTTAATCGTCGGAGTTGAATTTTACTGTATTTTTACATGTTTAATAATACATTATGTTATTAATATAATTCATTAAATGAAAAATTTTGCATTAATAGGAGCCTCTGGCTATATCGCCCCAAGACATCTTAGAGCCATAAAAGACACAAATAATAATTTACTCTCAGCATATGATCCTTTTGATAGCGTGGGTATAATTGATAGCTTTTTTCCAAAAGCAGATTTTTTTACAGAGTTTGAGAGATTTGATCGTCATATTGACAAATTAGGTCGATCAGGAAATGGGTTGGATTATGTTTCTATATGCTCTCCTAATTATCTACATGATTCTCACATAAGATTTGGTTTGAAGGCAGGTGCAAATATAATTTGTGAAAAACCTTTGGTTTTAAACCCTTGGAATGTTGAGGGTTTAATGGATCTCGAAAAGGAAACTGGAAAAAAAGTTTATAATATACTTCAGCTACGTTTACATGAAAGTATAATAGCTGTAAAGAAAAAAGTTGATCTGGCTCCTAAAGACAAGGTTTTTGACTTTGATTTAACCTATATTACATCGAGAGGTAAATGGTATTATACAAGTTGGAAAGGAGACGTTAACAAATCAGGTGGAATAGCAACGAATATAGGAGTTCACTTTTTTGATATGCTCTCTTGGATTTTCGGAAGTGTCAAGAAGTGTGTTGTTCATTTACATACTCATGATCGGGCAGCAGGTTATTTTGAGTTCGATAGGGCAAGAGTAAGGTGGTTTTTAAGTATCAATAGTGATACTTTGCCTGTAGAGGTGAGGGAATCTGGTAAAACAACTTATAGAAGTATGATGTTAGAGGGCCAAGAAATTGAGTTTAGTGACGGGTTTACCGATTTACATACAAAAAGTTATGAGCAAGTTTTGAACGGAAAAGGCTACCGTGTTTCTGAAGCCTTAAATGCTATTGAAATTGTACATCAAATTAGAAACGCATCACCAATAGGTAAGCAAGGTGAATATCATCCGTTTGTTAATATTGAAACAGTTAAGCACCCTTTCAAAAAATGATAAATATATTTTCAAACTGAGTAACATTGATGGTTAAAATTAAAGGTTTATTTAAATGGGTTTTTAATAAAAAGTGCTTCCCTGAGTTTATTTTTAGCATAATTTTCCTTTTTGCTTATCTGCCTCATTTTCTTTTTACATGGATTCCTCAAGTTTTAAATGATTCTTATGCTTATTTTTTTATGGCTAAGGACATTTTTGAAGGAAATTTACCTTTAAATGGATATGTTCATGATTTACCAGCAGGTTACAGTGTTGTTATTGCCATAATCAAAAAAATGGGGGGTAATTTTGGAACAGTTATTTTAATCCAAACGATTGTTTCGTTTTTATCCTATTTGTTTTTGATTTATAATGTTAAAAAGTTCAATAGGTTATCCGGTTTTTTATTGGCTGTATTTGCGGGGTTGTTTTTAACACTAAGTGATAATATTCTTTATAACACGCTGCTTTATACAGAATCTTTTTATTCATCAACTATTGTCGTTTTAACTGCTTTGTTAGTTAATCTCAAAGTAAAAAAGGATAAATTTATTTTTTTTAAAATAGCAGTGCTCATATTCCTGGCAATGAGTTTGAGGTCCAATGGAATTTATTTGCTTTTTATACCTGTCTTTTTATTTATTGATGGACTAATTTCCAAAAGAAATAATTCGTGGATGAACATTATTAGTTTAGTTCTCGCTTTATTTTTTAGTTCTTGCAGTAATTTCTTAATCAAAGGCTATTTTTTTCCTGGGGAAGCGAACAGAAATGTAATGGCGTATCAACATATGAAAAAAGGGGAGTTCTGGGTTGATAATAACAAACAAAAGGATTCTGCTGAAGTATACACAGAAAATTATGTTTTGGGTCAAACTTTTAAACTTTTTACCAATATGGCTAACAGTGAAATGGCTAATCATTATTATTATAGGATGCCAAAAGCTGTCGACTTTTTTGGCTTTGAGAACTTAAAAAATTCTCTAGATACTCAAGGTTATTTTGAAAGATATTTAATTGATAGAAGAAATTCCTCTGAATATGCTGAATTTATTTCTGATGGTGTTGAACCGCTCGAGAAAGATAGAGCTACAATGAAAAACATTACCAATATTAATATCCGGCCAAGGCATTTTTGGTTGTATTCTGTTCATTTACTTCATCTGGCAAAAGATTGTACTAGAAACTTTGTTGTTGTGTTTCTATTTTATTTGGCAGTTTTGATTGGGATAATTAGAGGTATAAAAGAATTGAAAATTAAAGAATCATTTTGGAAGAATTTTACTTTAATTAGCTTTATACACATCATTTCTATTATGGCGCTTGCAACTACAGTTCCTCGCGACATGTCTCTATCAAGATACTCAATAGTAACTGAGTTTGTAGTTTGGGTTATAATTTCTTTATGTATTCCTAAATTATCTTTTCTTTTTAAAAGACTCAACAATTTCAGTACGTAAGTTATTAAAGTTTTTAAAGGAAAAAATTGTTATTATCAAGCCTATTGGAAAGCCAAAAATAAATGTTGTTAAAAGTTGTATTAAAGAGGTGATTACTCCTATTTCTGGGTCAAGATTGAAAAGAGAAAAGGTTCCACCAACTAAAAGTTGAGTTATGCCAATGTTCCCGGGAGTAAGTTTGGTAAGTGAGGTTAGTTTCATTAAAAATCCCACTAGAATGAAAAATATAATAGGTACATCAAAGTCTAGAACTTTGCAAAGCCAGTATGACCAAATGGCGTAATTAATAACATAACAGATGTCAACAAAAAAGACATAAAATAAAAACTTTTTACTTTTTAAAAGTTGCGTTATATCTTGAATTATTTTAATTATGTATTGTTGCGCTTGGTTTAGTTTACCTCCCTGCGAAAAGTTAAACTTTTCTATTAGCCATTTGCCAATGTAGGGAAACGTTGGACATAAAACGAAAAACAAGAAAAATAAAATAAGACCCAGGTCTCCGCCTTTATATATGAGAAAAATTGTTCCTGATATTCCACCCAGAAATAAAGATGCAATAATTATAAGGAAATAAACAGCTAAACTACTTTTTACCTCAATCTTGTATTTAGACTTTAAAAAAAGCATACTATACAAAAATGATCCTTGAAATGGAATGATATAACCCCACAGATTTTGCGCAATTGGAAGTGATAATGTATCAAATAATGACATTTTTATATTTGTACTTTTCCTAAAAACATTTTTTAGCTGAAAACCCGTTATAGAAAACCCGACAAGCATAAAAAAAGCACAAATAAAATGCTCTTCAATACTTAGCAGGTCCACAAATTCAGTTAAATTCTTTTTCAGGAATAATTTTTTAACAACTAAAAGCACGATTACTGTTAAAGTAAAAGGTAGAATAAAACTTTTTAATACTTTTTTTAAGGTCACAAACTTGATTGTTAAAAATAAGGGTATGAGATCTCTTTTAAGAATTAAAGATAAGTTATATAGACAACAAATTGTTGTGCAATGATCAAGGAAATTTTGACTAAAGAATATTAAGATGTTTATTAATTCTTAAAAGGTGATCATTTACTTTTAAGATAGATTCGATTAATTAGCGCGATATAATTACTAATTGATTTATCCCAACTGAAGTGTTCTTCAACATATTTTCTTCCGTGTTTTACAATGTAACTTGTGTTATATTTTCTATTAAGTACATTTTCAATTACAATCAAGATAGAATTAGGCGATTTTGGATCGACAAACAATCCTGTTTTTTCAGGTATTATATAATCTTTAATAGCAGGTAATTCTGAAGCAACCGTTAAACATTCACAAGCCATGGCCTCTATAGATACAAGGCCAAGTCCTTCTGAGTGAGAAGGTAAAATAAATACTCCTGCTTCATTGTAGTGTTTAGGTAAGTCTTTGTTGTTTACTTTTCCTTGCCAAGTTATTGAATCTTGAATACCCAACTTATTCGAATAATTTATAAATTGATCACTATTTCCTGTTCCTATTATTTTAAGTTCTAATCTTGGAAACCTTTTTTTAAGTTCACTAAAGGCATCCAAAAGATCAATTAATCCTTTTTTTTCAAGTAATGAACCAACAAAAAGTAATTGATTCTCGTTTTTTTTGACATTAAGTTTTTTAAACAGATTCATGTCAACTCCCATTGGATATACATAGATGTCTTTTTTTACACCAAAATCAATTAAGTCTTTTTTTAATGCTTGTGATACAACAGTTACAGAGTCTACATTATTGATAGTCCAAAGGATTAATTTTCTAAAAACTTTTGATTTGAACTTATTAATATCACTTCCATGAATTGTTAAAAGAACTTTGAAGTTTGAATTTCGTAAAATTTTTTTTGCCAGAACAACCAATATGCCTTGTGGAATAAGCCAATGTGTATGACAGACATTTATTTTTTCTTTTTTTATAATTTTTAAAATGTTAAACCATTGAAAAAATAGAAAAAAAGGAATTTTTATAATTAAAAAAGGGTTTGATTTAATATTTCCGAAAATTCCACTTCCACCCGTTAGATTACATCCCTTTTTTAAGAAGTATTTGAACTTTATTACTTTTAAACGGTCAAACTTCTTTAATTTTTTTTTTGAGTAGACATATGGAATTAAAACCCTTACATCATATTTTGTTGAAAGACCTGTTGAAAGTGTTTGAACAAAAGAACCTCCTCCGCTTGCGGAATCTGGTTCAATTGGAAAACTAGATGAGACAACTAGAATTTTTAGCATTTTTTCTATTTGTAAAGTCTTTGATTATCCTGTATGTCTAACCACATTCCAAAAAAGAATAATTGTAAAGAAGTCACACTTAAAAATAAAAAAGCTAAGATTGTTAACGTATTAATTTCTCTTATGGAGAAAATCCACAGGTATAATATTTTAATTCCGTATCCAAACCCTATTGCACCTAAAATAAAAGAGAGGTTATAAAAAAGAAATAAAGGATGGAAATCTTTGAAGAAATATTTAATCCATAACCTTTTAAAGAATGACTTTAAGAGTAAAGTGGAGATTTTAGGAATTACCTTAAAAATTTTCATTTTAGATTGTTCACCGACATTGTAAACAGGTTTAATTACCATTTCTCTTAATGTGCAATCGGCAATATTAAGCTTTACCAATAAGTCATTGGGCATTCCGTACCTTGGATAGATTTTATATAACCTAACAGAGTTTAATGCTTTTGAAGAAATTGCAGTGTAACCTGTCTGCGTATCTGAAATTCTCCAGTAACCTGAAGCCAACTTATTCATGATAGATAAGGCGCTATTTCCGAAAAATCGAACCTTTGGAATAGCAATCCAAGCACTTGGATGCTTTAGTCTGTTTCCTTTAACGTAATCAACCCCTTCTTCTATAACAGGTTGGCAAAGCCCTTCTAATTCCTCAGGATCCATTTGCCCGTCACCGGCCATAACGGCAGTGCAATCAATACCTCTATCTTTACACCACTTATATCCGGTAGCAATAGCTGCTCCAACGCCTCCATTTTTGAGATGATCTATAAGTATTATACGGTCATTATTTGGGTTGCTATTGGATATTTTGTGTGGGGTGAAAAAATTTTTTTCTTCAATATTTTGATTATGAACTAATAGGTCTGCATGTTTGTAGTTGTATACGTCTGTTTGAAATTCTTGATTTGTTAAATCTTTAAGATTTATATTAGAGTCATTTTCTGGTTTATTCCAATAACTTTTTACAACATCATTCATATTGTCTTTAGAGCAATCATTTACAATAACAATTCGATCAACAAAGTCCGGCATTGTTTCGATTACCATTCCTATTTGTTGTTCTTCATTGTAACTAGGGACAACAACCGCAATTGTTTTATTTTTAAACATGCTTTTTAATAATTTTAAAGTTCAAATATAATTCAAAAAACAAATCTTGAGTAATTTGATATAGCCTTAAAGAAATACTTTACCAGTCTATGTTTCTGTTTTATATTATCAAAGTGAATTAACGATATAATGTCTTGAATTTTTCAGTTTAGTATATTTAGTGAACTTTTCTATGTACACTGTAACAAATTAGAATAATCAAAACCAGAAAAGGAAATAATTATTCACGTGATTCACACTTAAATATGTCGGATTACTATATTTTTGTTGCTTTAAATGAGTTCAAAATTATTAAAACTGAAAGTACTATTAGTCTTTGGCTTATTTATTTTAGATTTGTTGTAAATTAATTCGAATGTCCAAAAATTCAATTAATATTATATCCTCAAAAAGAGGATTGTTTAGCATAAATTTTAAGGAAATTTGGCAGTATAGGGACCTTTTAACTTTGTTTGTTAAGAGAGATTTTATTTCTGTTTATAAGCAAACAGTTCTAGGGCCAACTTGGTTTGTTATACAGCCAATTTTAACTACTTTCATTTACACGGTTATTTTTGGAGGTATTGCTGGAATAGGTACTGATGGAATTCCAAAGTTTTTGTTTTACCTAGCAGGAATAACTTGTTGGGGGTATTTTTCGGAATGCTTTCTTAAAACGTCAAATGTGTTTGTGACAAATACTGAATTGTTTGGAAAAGTATACTTCCCAAGAATGATCGCACCACTGTCAATAGTGGTTTCAAACCTACTAAAATTTACTGTTCAATTTATATTATTTATTGTGGCCTATTGTTATTATTACTTAACAGGTACAAACGTACATTTTAACTGGGTTTTAACTATGGTTCCGATTCTTATTTTATTAACGGCCTTGATGGGAATTGGATTGGGAATGGTCATATCGTCGCTCACCACTAAATACAAAGATTTAAGATTTTTAATTGCTTTTGGTGTTCAGTTAGTGATGTACACTACGCCAATAATTTATCCTTTTTCATTAATCAAAAACAAACTCGGTGAATATTATTGGCTTGCATATTTTAATCCAATAACACCAATTATTGAAAGTTTCAAATATGCCTTTTTTGGAAAAGGCACTTTAGATCTAGCTGGTTTAACTTTTAGTGCGATTTTTGCAATTGTTGTGATGATTGTTGGTACAGTTATATTTAATAAGGTTGAAAAATCATTTATGGATACAGTATGAGTTGGCAGATTAAAGTTGAGAATTTATCCAAAATGTATCGTCTTGGTGAGGTGGGAACGGGAAGTTTGACTCAAGACTTAAACCGATTTTGGGCTAAAATAAGAGGTAAAGAAGATCCTTATTCCAAGGTTGCATTAACCAATGATAGAACTCAAAAGGCAAAGTCTGATTTTGTTTGGGCGTTGAGAGACATAAATTTCACTGTTAATCAAGGAGATGTGTTAGGTATTGTTGGAAGAAATGGTGCGGGAAAGTCTACTTTGTTAAAAGTGCTTTCTAAAATTACTTCTCCAACTGAAGGGACGATTACTACTAAAGGAAGAATTGCTTCCTTATTAGAAGTTGGTACTGGTATGCATCCAGAAATGACCGCTCGAGAAAACATTTATCTGAATGGAGCAATTTTAGGCATGACCAAAAAAGAAATAACATCAAAGTTTCATGATATTGTTGATTTCTCTGGTTGTGCTATGTACATAGACACCCCAATTAAAAGGTTCTCATCTGGAATGAGAGTAAGATTGGGATTTGCTGTTGCTGCATTTTTAGAGCCAGAAATCCTTGTTGTCGACGAAGTTTTAGCTGTGGGGGATGCTGATTTCCAGTCGAAGGCGATTGGGAAAATGAAAGATATTTCTAAGAATAGCGGAAGAACGGTTTTATTTGTCAGCCATAACATGGTAGCTGTTAAAAGTTTATGTAAAACTGGAATTTTAATTGAGAATGGAACTGTTAAAGCTCAAGATACTGCCAATAATATAGTTGATTTATACTTAGAAAAAGCCTCGGAAAATTTAACTCCAGAAATAAATGTTATAGATCCAAAGTTTGAGAATGATCAAATAAAATTTGAGACCTTAACCGTATATCCAAAGGTGCCGAATATTAGCGAAGATTTTGAAATTAAATTTAAAATTAAGCTTCATAATGATGGATTGAGTGGTTTAAATATTGCCTTTGATTTAGTTTCTAGCCAAGAGGTGATTGTATTTGGGAGTGGATTGTTTGCTGAAAGAAATACAGATGGTTATGTTGAGGCAACATGCACAATTCCAAAGAACTTTTTAAATACAGGTGTTTACTATTTGAATATATATATTTCTAACGAGTCTAGAAGAAATTTAATGTCATTAAATGAAGTTGTTTCATTTGAAATAATTGAAGATAATAGAGACTATAACTATTTAGGTAAAGTTAACGGCTTAATAAGGCCTCAATTAAACTGGAAAGTGAATTAATGAAAAAGGTAGCTATTCTTCAATCTAATTATATTCCATGGAAAGGTTATTTTGACATAATTAATTCAGTTGATACCTTTATTATTTATGATGAAGTTCAGTATACTAAAAACGATTGGAGAAATAGAAATCAAATAAATACAAAAAATGGTTTGCAGTGGTTAACAATTCCTGTCAGAGTTCAGAGTTTAGACCAGAAGATTTTTGAAACCAAAGTTTCATTTCCAAAGTGGAATAAAAAGCATTGGAATTCAATAATAGCAAATTATGGAAAAGCACCAAATTTTAAGGGATTTAAGGATCGTTTCGAGTCATTGTATTTAGATTGTAAAACAGATTTTTTAAGTGAAATTAACTTGTCCTTTATAAAGTCAATAAATGAGATTTTAGGGATTGATACAGAAATTATTGATTCTAGAGAATTAGAATTAGTTGGTGATAAGAATGAACGTTTAATAGAGGCGATTAAAAAGGTGGGTGGTAAAATATATTTATCTGGACCGTCTGCTAAATCGTATCTAAATGAATCCTTGTTTGTTCAAGAAGATATTAGTGTGGAATGGAAGAAATACATTGGCTATCCAGAATATCCTTCAGTTCATAACAACTTTCAACATGGGGTTTCGATATTAGATATGATTTTCAACAATGTTGAATTGTCTAAAGGCCTATTTACTATATAAAATGAAAGTACTTTTTTTTTGTTCGGGTAATGGTGGAAACATGAAGTTTCTTCATTTAGTTTCAAAATTAGATGGAATAGGTACTGAATTAAAGGGGATAGAAATTATTGGAATTATAGCTGATCGAGACTGTGGAGCTTTGGAATATGCAAAAAGAGAATCCATGTTTTCATGTCTGCATTCCTTTGATAGAACAGAAAGAGAGGATTTTAAATTAATCAAGTTGATTAATTCGTTGAATCCAGACTTAATTGTAACAAATGTTCATAAAGTTATTTCAAAAAGAGTATTAGACGCCTTTGATGGACAAATTTTAAATGTTCATTATTCTATTTTACCTGCATTTGCAGGGTCTATAGGGATGAAAACAGTAGATAACGCTATTAAAGAGAGATGTAGATTTTTAGGTTCGACTTGTCATGTTGTCACAACTGATTTAGATGGAGGGCCTATTCTTAGCCAATCGGTTTTCCCATATAATGGTCAAGAAAATGTTTATAATAGTGTATTTAGAACAGGTGCTCTTGCCCTTTTATCAGGCGTTCTTCAAATGAAAATAGAAATGAAGAATGTTCATCAATTAAATGAAATCCAAACAAATCCATTAATTAACATTGATAATTCAGTTTTGAAAAAGGTGTTCGATGAATTATCGTCAAAATAGTTAAATTTGTTTTATCGATTATGGAAATTCCTTTTAATAAGCCATTTCTAACTGGTAAAGAGACAAAATATATTGAAAAAGCTGTGTTGTCTCAAAAGATTTGTGGAGATGGCAACTACACTAAATTATGTCATGAGTTTTTTGAAAATAGATATGGTTTTAAGAAGGCTTTACTTACAACTAGCTGCACAGATGCATTGGAAATGGCAGCAATTTTGTTGAATATTCAAAAGGGTGATGAGGTTATTATGCCTTCATATACTTTTGTGTCAACAGCAAATGCTTTTGTACTTAGAGGCGCTAAAATTATATTTATAGATTCTATGAAGGATCATCCAAATATGGATGTTAATTTACTTGAAGATGTAATTACGAGTAGGACAAAAGCCATTGTACCTGTCCATTATTCCGGAATGGCATGCGATATGGATAAAATAATGTCAATTGCTAACAAGCATAATCTTTTTGTTGTGGAAGATGCGGCTCAAGCTATTGATGCTTGCTATAAGGGAAAGCCCCTTGGTAGTTTCGGGCATATGTCTACATTTTCATTTCATGAAACGAAAAATATTATTTGTGGAGAGGGAGGTATGTTAGTTATAAACGATGAAAGGTTTATTGAAAGAGCAGAAATAATCCGAGAAAAAGGAACAAATCGAAGTCAGTTTTATCGAGGAGAGGTTAATAAGTATGGTTGGATGGATATAGGTTCTAGTTTTTTGCCATCCGATGTCATTGCGGCTTTTTTATATGCTCAGTTAGAAAAAATTGAGGAAATTCAATCAAAAAGAAAGATTATTTGGAATAAATATTATTCGGACTTAAAACACCTCGAAGATCAAGGCTTGATTCAACTGCCTAAATTACCTAGAGATTGTTCAAACAATGCACATTTATTTTATATGATTCTTAAAAATGTTGAGGAGAGAAATCATTATTTGAGTCATATGAGGGAAAATGGGGTTAACCCTGTTTTTCATTATTTAAGCCTGCATCGATCCCCTTACTATGAAGATAAGCATGGAAGTCGAGAACTGCCAGAATCCGATAGGTATACGGAAACTTTAGTTAGGTTACCATTGTTTTTTTCTTTGCAAGAAGACGAAATTGAATACATTATTTCAAAGACGATAAACTTTTTCAAAAGTTAAATTTTAAGTCTTATTTATACATTAAAAGGAAAAGTAATAAGTTCATAAAATCTTGGGCTGATGTCGAATGTATCAGTATACTGAGAGACAGATTTATTATTATTTTATAAAAGGGGTTCGATTCTGCACCGAATTATCCTAATGGTTACTCAGATGTTTTTCTGTAAATTGATACAGCAAATAGTTAGAGCGTATTTATTACAAGTAAGTTTTACTTTTAAAATCAATAATCGTCAGATCAATTACATTCAAGAAATCATATTAATAAGACTGTAGAGGGAAGTTTGTAATCAATTAGAATTTTCTCTTATTATCCTTTAGTCTGAGGTGTTTTGTAAGAAAAAATGTTTAATCACCAATTGGTTCTCGAGTAAATGATAACTTTGTAAGACTTTTATATGGGGTTATGTTCCAGATGAATTGAAGTTAGTAGATGATCTTTTAAACTTTTATAAGTTCCAGAACATAGATATGATTGGGCTTGCATATAAATGTTGTTAAAGAAATAACAATGTTTTTTCTTTAATCACTAGTGCTCGGAATATATAAAACGAAATAGTAATATTAACTGTTTTAAGTCAGTTTTTAATTCCGAAATTAAAGTTACCTTAGACACACTTTTTAAGAATAAACCCTTTTATAAATACACTATACAGTCATATGAAATCCGTGAGAGTAAATTATAACATGGGAGCCGAAACAATTGATTTAATATTTCGGGGAGAAACTTATTTAGGTGAGCAAAGAATATTCTTACTAAATACGATTCATGGTGGAGGGCATAATTTTCAAAACGATACAACTCGAATTTTTTTCGAGGTGAGATTTTGGAGTAACGTAAATAAGCTTTAATTATGGAAAAAATAAAACTTTTACTTGTCGTAACTGAATTTTGGCAGGCAGGTTGCCAGAGATACAATTATGAATTAGACTCAAATATAGATAAGTCTAAATTTAATAACGAAATTTTGTCGTTTAGAGATTTATCAACCAATCCAGATTGGCCTGATTATTATTATAAACATCATAAGAAACTTGGTACTCAGATAAGATTTTTAAGTGAGTTTTATGAGGAGAAACGGAGAATTGTAAAATCTAGCAATGTTCTTAATGTTAGGGGATTAAATGATTATTTTGATTCATTTGATATCGTATTGTTTCAAGGTGAATATTGTTGGAATAGATTTATGAATTACATGAAATTCGATACAGAGAGGTTTTTTATTTCTCTTCATAATAGTAGGCTGCAAAATGCGGATAATTATATATTTTACGATAAATCAATTAAATATAATTTCGTAAGCTCATTTACATCGGATCAAATCGATTTTGAGCTTGCGGAATTTGATGACTATAATTATTTTTATTTTCCTTTTTCAATATCTGCCGATTGGAAAAATCAATGGTTAGAAACGTCAAAGAATCAATCTAGAATCGCAATTTTCACAAGGCTAACCTCTGGCAAGCCTATTGAGCCTTTTTTATATAGTTTTCAAAATATTTTAAAATCAAATCCCTCAGTAGAATTATGGATTTATGGAAATGGAGATTCTAATGAGGTAGGTTTAGATCGTCATATTGAAATACTGAATCTGGGTGATAAGGTTAAGTTTAAGGGGCATTCAGAAGATATAGTTAAGTCTGCTATCAATGATGGTATTAATTTAGTTTTGATGCATTCGTATCACAAAATACCTGGCGGTTTTGCATCATTTCAATTAAGTTCCGCAGGAATACCACAAGTATTTTTTGAAATGATTCCACAGGATTTTTTCACAGATAACGAAGCATTCTTTTGCACAAATGAAATTAACGCTTTGTCAGAGAAAGTTAACCACTTTTTAAAAGATGATTTGTCACTTATTGATTGCTCAAAAGAGCAATTTGATCACAGTTTCAAAGAACGAAATATAGAAAGTAATATTAAGAAATTGGAGGACTATTTTATTTCAAAGGCAGGAAAGTAAAAATAGGAATAGTATGAATATAAAACATATTATCAGTTCAGTTTTTATCTATGAAATTGTAATATGAAAGTTTATATTTGCACCAAGTTATTAAAAAGTAAATTCTGGTGAAGAAAGTCTCAATAGTAATACCTGCATACAATGAAGAGGGAAATATAAAGGCTTTCTTGGAACGTATTCAAAATACGATGATTGACTCATACGAATATGAAGTTATTTTCGTCAATGATGGTTCTTCGGATAATACATATCAAGAGCTTAAAAACGCCTCACTTACTTATTCATGGGTTGGGTTTATATCCTTATCAAGGAATTTTGGTCATCAATATGCACTAAAAGCTGGTTTAGATTCTTGTACAGGTGATTGTTTGGTTACTTTGGATGCTGATTTGCAGCACCCTCCAGAACTTATTTCCAAGTTAGTTGAATATTGGGAAAGTGGAATTGATATAGTTTATACAATACGGCAGGAGGATAAAAACTTGGGATTTATTAAAAGAAAGACATCAAAGTTATTTTATAAAATTTTGAATTTGTTAGGGGGGATAGAGTTGGAAGAAGGTTCTGCTGATTTTAGATTAATTGATAAAAAAGTAGTTACACTTTTCAAACAAAATATTAAGGAGTATCATTTGTTTATGAGAGGTATGGTGTCATGGGTTGGGTACTCTCAAGTTGCTGTTTCATATAAACCCGAAAAAAGGTTCGCAGGTTCGAGTAAGTACTCTATGAAAAAGATGATTCGATTTGCTGTTGAGGGCTTGACATCCTTTAGTACCTTACCCCTAAAGTTTGCGGTTTATTTAGGTGCTATTGTGTCTTGTTTAAGTTTTTTATATTGCTTATATGTTTTGTATGGATATTTATTCACGTCAAAAAATGTAGAAGGTTGGACATCTATGATGATGAGTATTTTAGTTCTAAGTGGTTTTCAGCTTCTGTCCATCGGATTATTAGGGGTTTATATAGGTAAGATCTTTTTTGAAGTTAAGGGTAGACCGAGTTATATTATTGATGAATTTCATAAACCTAATTATGATAAAAATACTGAGTTATAAAAGACTTTATAATTTGATGTTTTCTTTTTTCGGTGCTGGAATAACCTTTGCTCTTCTTTATGGTGCTTTGAACTCTGTTCCTTTATTAGATGATTATTCATGGCCATCCGCTTTTAAAGAATTTGGGGGATTTGTAGATGTTCAATTTATATTTTATGAACGAGTTAATGGTCGTGTGCTTTCTACTTTTTTTTCTACATTACTTTTAAATAATAGTGTTTTTTATGGTCACTATGGTTTTGTTTTAGTTTTATTTATTCTAGGTAGCTCTTATTTATATTTCAAGCTTTTTTATAAGTTGACAGATTCTAGAGCTTTTCTCTCTATTAGCTTATCAATTTTGATAAACTTATTCCTCGTAGCAAATTCAAAACAACTTGCTACTCAGTTTTTTTGGTTAACTGGAGTTTTAGTATATCAACTATCATTTATTTTAGCATTAATAGCTATCATATTTTATTTTGGTGAGTATAAGTTTAAATGGCTTGTAATATTTTTCACTTCGTTCTTAAGTGTCCTAGCTTTTGAAATGGTGGTCTTCTTATTTGTTCCACTAATATTAGTTCTGGAGCTTAGAAAGTTAAGATCCAATTATAAGGCTATTATTGGTTTATCTAGTATTATGGCTTTTTCTTTGTTAATTAATTTGAAGGCTCCTGGTACAAGTATTAAATCTGAAGAATATTCTGCAGTTATAACTGAAGATTTCTTTCTTTCTATGAAAACTGCTTTTGAACATTTGATGAGGTTTTTATTGGATGGCCAATTCATTACACTATTGGCATTTGGTATTATATTATATATTGCAAGGTTGACCTTTAACATACATAAACAAATAAATTCTAGCCCGGTTCTTTTATCATTACTAGTTATCTGTAATCATTTAGTATTTCAATTTATTTATTTTTACAAAATAGGTAATAGAGTTGCTCCTAGAGTAGAAAATTTTTTAAATATTTTTGACTTTGTCATTGTAATACTTTTTGTTTTCTCACTTAGACTCTTAAAATTTAATATTAAATTACAACCGTTGTTTTTAACTTTATCATTCTCAATGATTGTTCTTCCTTTTGTGCGTGTTTCGAATCTAGGGTTATTGATTGGAGATGCGAAAAATGGTAGGATGAATGCATATAAATTTCAAATGGAACGCAGATATGACTTAATTGAAAATTGCCAGAGTGAAGTTTGTCTAGTTCCTAAAATTCAGAATATTCCATATTCTATATTTTATCAGCCACTCCCTTCAGATAGTGTTTCTAATAATTCTTTTTATTGCAGTCAATTAGGAGATTTTTATAATAAGGCATGGGTATTCACGGATGAGAATTAATATATTTAGACATTTTGATCTTTATAAATAATGTTTTTAAAAGATAAAAAACCAGTAATTATTTCAGGTTCACCAAGGTCAGGCTCCACTTGGATTGGTAGAGTTTTAGAAGTACACAAGAATACTAATTATGTTCATGAACCATTTAATATTGGTATAGATCGTCCCAATAATCCATTCAAGTATTGGATGGAAGGTGTATTTAATGAGCAAAGTAAAAACCACCTTCGTGAAGTAAAAGCCTATTTGGATTCTTTTTATTCCATTGATAATAAATACATAAGGAAGGAGCTAAATGGTGTATCTAATTTGAATGATTTTCGTGATTCATTTTGGAGATATAGAGAACGAAGAAAGAAAACTACAATTTTAAAGGATCCGATTGCTTTTTTTGCCTTAGATTGGTTGTCTAAGAATGTTACTGATAAAATTATTGTTACTATTCGACATCCAGCATCAGTTGTTGCTAGTTTAAAGCAAAAACAGTGGGGATATGAGTTTGAGCAAATGTTGAAGCAACCAATTTTAATGGAAAAATATCTTTTGCCATTGAAGTCAGAAATTGAAGAGTTTGCAAAGTCAGAAAAATCAATTGTTCAACAAGGCGCCTTGCAATGGAAATGTGTCTACTACACTAATCTTGAATTTATGAAGGCTCATCCACATTGGCTTTATGTAACAAATGAGAATCTATCACTAAATCCGTTGCAGGAATTTGAGAGAATTTTAAATTATATTGATTTACCTATTACTGAAAATGTTAAAAATCACATAATCGCCTCTACAACTGCAAGGAAAGGCGAGGAGACTGATTTAGTTAGAGACTCTCGAAGTAATATAGATAAGTGGAAAAAGCTTTTAACGAATGAAGAGATTGCGTACATAAAGTCCTCAACAGAGGAAGTATGGTCGCACTACTACAATGAAAGTGATTGGTAGTAGAAAATAAATTATAACGAATTATTAAAATGCCTAAAGTTTCTAAAGAGCTCAAAATAATTAGCTACGATTATAGTTTAAAGGAACGAACTTTTGGTAGACTAAATTTTATCATTAAAGTTTTATTAGATAGGTACTTCAGACCAAAAAGAAACAAACCTTTGAATTTAAAGGTTGATCGTGAAATTAAATATAAAAACATTGATTTTAAAGAGTGTCTAATTACTTGTTATTTTACAAACTTGAAAGACCCTATAAAAGGTTTTGTAAGAAAAAATCCTGATATAAATTATATTGCTCCGTGGTACAATAGTGTAAGAAGCTTAGGTTTAAATGGTATCATTGTTCATGATGGATTAACAGAGGAATTTATTTCAAAATATGAAACTGAAAAAATACTTTTTATAAAATATAAGCCTGGTAGATATTCAATCTTTGAGGAAAGGTGGATGGCTTATTTCTTGATACTAAAAAATAGTACCATTAGAAATGTTTTTATAACAGATGCGAATGATATTACCGTTAATAGTAATCCTTTTGAAAGACATCGAAATAAAGATTTACTATATGTAGGTCGAGATCAAGCCAATAGAGTAGGAGATTCACAATGGATTTTGGATGAGATGAATAACTTTATTGAAGAATCTAATTATAAGGTCAACCCTATTGTTTTAAATCAAATCCTATTTAATGCTGGTATATTAGGAGGAGAAGTGAAAACAGTTTTACCAATTATCCAAAGAATTATTTCACTTACTTTACTTACCGATTCTGATGTTCATAAGGACATGAGTCTATTAAACATTGCGATTAGTGAGCTTATTAAACCAAAAATTAGTTTATCATATTACCAAGATAAGTTAGTTAACCCTAAAAAGGATTTTGGCTTAAAAATTAAAGGTATTTGTACAGGTTATCCTTTAAATAGCGCTTTTCAAGCTTTTGAAACAAATTCTCAGGCAACATTTACTCATAAATAGATTCAAATGAAACCAAAGGTTAGTATAATAATACCATATTTTAATCATGGTGAGTATATTAATCAAGCTTTAAATTCAGTTCATAATCAGGGATTTGATGATTATGAAATTATTCTCGTAAATGATAGTTCTGTTGATAAGCAAAGTATTGAAGTCTTTAATGCTCTAGAGCACTCCAAGGTGCGGAAGTACACTATTAGTAATGGAGGGCCATGTGTTGCTAAAAACTATGGTGTTTCTATGGCTAGAGGAAGTATTCTAGGCTTTCTTGATTCTGATAACATGTTGTTATCACCGTATATTAAAGAAGCTGTTTATGCGATTGACACTGAAGATTTTGAATGGGTATTCGGAGACGCTGAGCTATTTGGTTGTGAAACAGGAGTTAAATCACAAAAACTAAAAGGTTTAGAAGAAATTTTTATTAATAGTGTCATTGATAATTGTTTTTTTATTAAAAAGTCAACTTTTGAAAGTATTGGTGGTTTTGATGAATCACTTTCTCGTTTAGGTTTGGAAGACTGGGAGCTAAGTGTCAGATTAATAATTAATAATATTAGATTTAAACATTTAGAAAGTCCACTTTTCAAGTATCGAGTATTAGAGGATTCAAGAACGAATAAAGAAGCAAAGGATAATAGGGAATTAATTATGAAATATGTTTTTGAAAAACACCATTTATCCTTATTTGAGAATTATTCTAATATGTTTTTTAAGTTATTAAAAACTGAGAATAAATTTGAGGTAAAACTAGGAAATAGAATAAGACGTATTTTGGGGAAATAAAAAGATTAAATTTTTATCATTTTATCATTATATTCATTAACCTTTTTGTTGAATTTTTCAAGATCAAAGTCGGTGTTTAAATTTTGATTAATTACCTCTTTTATCTTATTTGTTAGCGCCATAACATTATCATAGTCTTGGATTACATACGTAACTGATTCAATAATATCTGAAATATCAGAATTGCAGGAATATAAACAAGGTACATTTAATGATAGACTCTCTATAATAACCTGTCCCCAGCTTTCTGAGAATGAGCAATATAGATTTAAATGCATACTTCCAAGTAATTCAATGAATTGTTTTCTAGAAAGTCCTGAATATGTTTTAATTCGATCTTTTGGAAGTATGTAATCAAATTCATTAGGCTCCAAAATGTGAATGACTGAGTTTTTAATTAGGGATGCTGCAAAAACTTGGGTATGTCTATTTTTATTATAGGTAGAGTTGCCAAAAATTCCAATATGAATTTGAGTATTATCCCTTTTTAAGGGATTTAATTTTGAAGGAAGGCTAAGTGGAGGGATTACCCTAAATATTTCTTTATTTGTTGCTTTTTTAAGCCACTCGTCTAATCCTTTTTTAACAACACCAATGCGATTTATAATATTCTTTTTTGAGTACTCAATAATTTTACTAAAATTTTCTTGTTTTGACTTATTGCCATTAAATTCAGCTACACCTCCATGGAAAATAATTCCTGTATTAATGTTTGCCCTATGAAATTCTTTTAACCAATTAAAACTATAATCGGGAAGACCAGAAAATATTATTAGATCTAATTTGTTTTCAATTAAAATTTCGGTGAATTTTTTTCTTTGTGTTTCACTTAAAAGACTATTACTATATGATTGCGGTAGGACGAGGAAATTTTCTGGATACATTGCTTTTGTGGCAGTTTGTACACCCTGCCAATTGGCTCCAGTGGCTTGATAAGTAAAAACAATAACATTGCTTTTAGTAAGAATTTTTAATGCTCTTTGGATAAGTTCGTCAAATTGAACATCACTTATCCAAGGTTTTTTCCATCTTTTTAGCATACATAAGGCAATATGGCCTTAAATTTATACAAAATTTAAAGAATGAAATTTTTTGTAGAATATCCAGAGAATATTCTTTCTAATTCTAATTTGGAAGATGAGTTTAGTGATGTTGATATTAACAGATTAGAAAAAAAGCTTGGAATTAAGAAAAGACGCATTGTAGCTAAGAATGAAACAGCGTTAGATTTAGCTAAAAAGGTGTGTTCAAAAATATCAGCAGAGGATCTTGATCAAATTGATTTTTTACTCTATTGTACCCAAACTCCCGAATACTTTTTGCCTTCAACCGCCTGTGTTTTACAGAATGAAATAGGATTAAGAAAAACGTGTGGGGCATTTGATTTTAATTTGGGTTGCTCTGGATATATTTATGGTCTTGCAATGGCTAAATCGTTTTTGCAATCGGGGGTTGCTACCAAGGTGCTTTTCGTTACTTCAGAAACATATTCAAAGCATCTTCACAAAGAGGATTGGTCGAATAGGTCGATTTTTGGTGACGCTGCGACTGCTACAATTATTGAAGATAAAGATGTGAAAAAAATTGGATTGTTCGATTTAGGAACAGATGGAGAAGGTGCTGAAAACTTAATAGTTAAAGGGGGTGCTGGAAAATCAAATTTTGAACAGAATTTCGAAAGGGATAATCTTTTTTTTATGAATGGTCCAGAAGTGTTCAAATTTACTCTTGAAAATGTTCCAATAACCGTTCAATCTTGTTTGGATAAAAACGGGAAATCAATGGAGGATATCGATTACGTTATTTTCCATCAAGCCAACGCTTACATGCTAAAAAAGTTAAGAAAAAAAGTAAATGTTTCAGATGAAAAATTTTATATAAATGTTGAGTCGATTGGAAATACTGTTTCTAATACCATTCCAATTGCAATTGACGATTCATTGAAAAGAGGTTTGATAAAGTCCGGCGATTGTTTACTTTTGTGTGGGTTTGGAGTAGGATATTCGTGGGGTTCAACATTAATTACAATTTAGAATTAGTTATGACAAAAGATTCGTTTTTTTCAGAATTAGAAGATTTACTAGAGTTAGAAGGTGAATTAGAGTCCAATGCCAATACATTAATTGAGGATGTATTAGAAATAGACTCTTTAGCACATATCACAATTATATCATATGTGAAAGATGAATTAGGTTTAGATATTAAGGCTGAAGATTTTTCAAAATTTGAGACGTTAGGTGATCTCGTTCAAGCCATAGGGGACGATAATTTTAAGTAAAGTGATAGACCTTTCAGGTGAAAAATATTTAATCACAGGATCAACTTCAGGTATTGGGATGGAAGTGGCTCAGTTGCTAAATTCTCTTGGTGCATTCACTGTTATATGTGGTAGAAATGAGGAAAAGTTAAATGAATTAAAAGAAAATTTGACTAAACCAGATTATGCTGAGGTATTCGTATTGAATCTTGCAGATTCATTTTCAGCTAAGTCTTTTTTAAAATTAAGTGTTGATAAAAGTGGCCTATATACCGGTATGGTTCATTGTGCAGGTATGGATATTACTAAGCCATATAAACTTTTAAAACAAAAAGATTTTGATCTTTTGAATAGATTAAATATTACCGCTCCTTTTCAATTAGCTAAAGAGTTGGTAAATAAATCTATTTTTTCTCAAAAAGGAGGCAGTATAGTTTGGACAAGCTCTGTTATGGGAAGTCTTGGACAAAAAGGTAAAATAGCGTACTCATCAAGTAAAGCATCAGTTGAAGGGTTGGTAAAGTCATTTGCTTTAGAGTTGGCACCAAAAAAAATCAGAGTAAATAGTATAGCTCCAGGAATAGTTAAAACACCACTAACGATTGATTTATTTGAAAAAATTTCTTCGGAAGCAGTTCAAGAAATTGAAAACATGCATCCTTTGGGATTTGGGGAGGTGGAAGATATAGCTTATCTGGTAGCTTTTTTAGTGAGTAATAAATCTAAATGGATTACAGGAACTACTCACTTTATTGACGGTGGATACCATATTCAGTAATGAAAGAATTTAAGTTTACTAGATTATCAGATTCAAATTTTGGATTATTAGTCCCTTTATATAAAAAAGCATTTGGAAAAGAAATAGATGAAGATTTTTTGAAAAAAAAATTTGATACTTCTATAATTTGTGGATTAAAGAATTTTGGTTTTTTAGCAATTCATTCAAATGGAGATGCAGCTGCATTTTATGGAGTATTTCCCTGTTATTGTGTGAAAAATGATCAAAGGTTTTTAGTAGCTCAATCCGGAGATACTATGGTTGACCCCTTACACCGAAGAAAGAAACTTTTTATTAAGCTAGCTGAGTTGACTAATGAGCTCTGTAAAGAACACAAAATAAAAGCTATATTTGGATTTCCGAATATATTTTCACTACCTACGTTCACTAAAAAGTTGGGATGGACTCATACACATAGTATTGAGGCCTTTCACTTTAAGGTAAAATGTTTGCCATTCATTAGATTACAAAAGTTATTTAAACTTAAAAATGATTTTTTCTTAAATTATCAAAATACTCTATTAAGGTTGAACTCAGTTCAAAAAACAAACTTTACCTCAATATTATTATCTAACAATTTCTTTTCAATAGAGCGCGATGCATCCTATTTTTCTTACAAGGTTAATCCGAAAAAATATATATTATTAATTAACGGAGTTTATTTATGGGTTAAGCTTACTCCAATGTATTTATTAATTGGTGATATTAGCGAATGTAGTACTCAAGATTTTGAAAAAGTAAAAATGGGATTGAGAAAACTCTGTTTTAAACTCGGTGTACCTCATTACAGATTTCAAACCTCTCCTGGCACAACCTTCCATGAAATGCTGAAGAACTCTTTAACCAAGCTAGAAAATGAATATCCGGCTTGTGGAATCTCTTTTGATCAAAAGTTTGATATATCGAACTTGAGTTTTATTTTGGCTGATAACGATACATTTTGATGTTTAATAAACTCGTTATAAAACTTTGTTACAAGATACCATTCTTCGCTAAATTCTTTTTAAAGGGAAGAGGTTTTGTTTTCATGTTGCATAGGGTTCTTCCACAAGAAAAGAGGGGATTTGATTGGAATAAGAGTTTAGCGATATCTCCTGAGAGTTTAGAGGAATGGATTAAATTTTTTAGAAAAAAAGGATTTGATATTGTTTCAATGGATGAAGTGTGTCAGCGAATAAAGACAAAAAAAGGGAAAAAGTTTATTGCTTTTACAATGGACGATGGTTATAAAGATAATTTGTATAACGGATTACCAATTTTTAAAAAATTAAATGTGCCATGCACCATATATGTTTCAAATTGTTTTCCTAACAATCATGCTGTTTATTGGTGGTATTTTTTAGAGGATTACATAAAAAAAAATAATACTATCGATTTGAAAGAGATCGGGATCACTTACAAGAAGACTTTTTCAGATTCAGAAAAATTTATTGCATACAATGAAGTAAGAGAATTATTGAGGAAATCAGATTATGGCACTCAATTAAATTTTGCTTTAAAAATTTGTAAAATAAAAGATCTCAAACAAATGAATAGATCTTTCAATTTAACTTGGGATGAAGTTAAAAGATTATCTGAAGACCCATTAATTACAATTGGTGGACATACAATTCATCATATAAGTTTAAAGAATCAATCTAATGCTGTTTGTAAACATGAAATTAATAAAGGAACACAAGAATTGAAAGATAAAATAGGAGAGACAATAAAGCATTTTGCTTATCCTTATGGTTCAAAAGATGATTATTCAATAGATTTAATTGAGCTCTTAGAGAAGAATAACTATAAATCAGCCGTCATTAATCATCCAGGAAGTATTTTGTCTAATTCACGAGAAGCTCTTTATAGTATTCCTAGAATGGGGTTAACAGATGAAACGTCAATTGGGAAAATTAATGATTTATTTTCTGGTAGAGTTCATTTGAATTTTAATGGAGTGTCAAAAGAATATATATAAAATGGATGTTTCGATTATAATAGTAAACTATAAAACTCCTAAATTACTTTTAGATTGTATAAGAAGTATTTATCATTTTACTAAAGATGTTTCATTTGAAATTATAGTTGTAGATAATAATTCAGAAGATAATAGTAAAAGTACCATATTAAGAGAATTCCTCGATGTGAATTGGATTGATATGGAGTATAACGCAGGTTTTGGTAGAGCCAATAATAAGGGTATTGATGTTGCTAAAGGGAGATATACTTTACTTTTAAATTCAGATGTGGAACTTTATGAAGACGCCATATCTTTAACGCTTGATCATTATAAGTCATTAGAACTTAAGCAAAAAGTAGGCCTGGTTGGTTGTCAAATTAAACATAAAAATGGGAAACTTCAACCTTCCTGTAATTACTATTGGGCAGGATTAAGGGAGGTTATCGAAGAACACCCTATTGGAATAAAAATTCTTCAACATTGGCTTAGGATAAAAAAGTTGAGGAGTAGAGATAAGTATTTGAATTTGAGTGTTAATCATAAAATAACGTGGTTAGGGGTTCCGTTTGCCTTAATCGACTCTGAAATTATCAAATCTTTTAAGTTTGATGAGGATTTCTTTTTATATTCAGAGGATGAAGAATTAAATTTCAGGTTATCGAAAAACGGATATTCTTCATTTTTTTTCTCTGGAGCAGGTGTTTATCATCATATAGGAGCAAGTTCAGAAAATAACAATAAAAGGGACCTGCAAATTTTTTATTCAAAATTGCAATTTGTAAAAAAGGCATACGGTAGTCTATACTTTTGGATTTATTGTAAGTTATTAACTTCTTGTTTTAAATGGAATAGTAAGTTAGATAGTACAGGTTCCAAGTTTTATAAAATTGAAGAAATGAATAATTATATTGATGAGAGAGGAATGTTGAATGTTTACAAAAATTTTCGTGACTGATTAATTAGAAAATTTTCATCACTTACTTCTTCATCTTTGAACTCTGTATTCTGTGGAGCTTTTTTCAATTGGACTTCGTTATCTAGCCATTTAATTTTGCTTAATAATAAAAATATAAAAAATGGTAGAAATGGTATTTTATATCTTACCAAAGCCCCAAAATTCGCGGTACTCAGACCTACTCCAAATGCAAGTGTCAAGGTGAATAGTAAACAAAAAATTAAAAATGAATCATTTCTTAAAGATTTTAAAAATGAAAAGGGTTGAATCAACAAAACCCATATTGCTAAACTTAGAGTTATCGTATTTTCAAGTCCTGAAAGTAACATTGTAGGATTACTGACCTCTGTGATGTATGGCCTGAATAAGGCAGCATTTATTGCAGGTCTAAAAACAGAAAGAACACCATCAAGAGTTGGTTCAAATGTACCAATATCAAAAGAGTTTTCTCCATAAACTGATCGTTTTAGGTCGGCGTTTTGGACTGCTGCTTCATCCAAGAGATTATCTGCGGAATATTTTCCAAATAAGTCATCAGAATCAAATAATAATGCATTAATAATAATTATTGAGAAACTAAATGTGATGGGTAAAAGAATGATTTTTACAAATTTTGATTTTATTTTTTTGAGTCTTTCAAAATTTGTAAAGATGAGAAGTCCGGGAAGTAGAGCAAACATGATATAGGACTTCATTGTAATTATAATGTAAAGTGCTAATATTAACTTAAAAAAAGTGCTGAAACTTTTTTTTCTAGCAATAAAAATTTGATGAATACCAAAAACAATAAAACAGGTAGCGCAAAAAGTATATGTATCCTTCATAATTCCTGAGGCCCAGAAAATGGAAGATGGTAAGTACAAAACAGCGAGATTGATTGCCTTTGTTTTTTCTGGATACCTCTTTCTGAAGAAAACGTAAAATTTCCAAATCCATGAAAAAGAAAATAGAGAAAGAATAATACTAGTACTATAAAACCCACCTAAACCAGGAATAGCAAAAATAGAGGAAAGTTTGATAACTGCCATTGTCCTCGGATCTCTAAGCATGTACATTGGGGGGTACGCTTTTGCTTTATAAAAGATGAAGTTTAATTCCACTCCTTGTTCAGCTGTAAATAATTTTAAATAATCCAAAGGATTATTTAACAGGACCTCTAAGCATGCCTTTACTCCAACGAAATAATTCGTGGTATCCCCTCCTCCATAATAAAAAACATATATACTACAGAAGGATATTGTTCCAATTAATTTTGTGTAGATTCCAGCATTATAATATTTTAAAAGCTCAGGGTTTTTACTTTTAACTCTTCCTTTAAGAATAGTAGGAAGAATAAGTATTAAAATCAATGCGTAGAATAAATCGAATGCAGAGGTAAAATTCAAGGCTGTTAAATATTAGATTTAATCTTATTATTAAAATTCAGATATAGTTGATTGTGTGAAATTACACAATTACAACAAATATCATAGATAAATCTTTATATTTGAAAGTGAATGCAGATGAAAATATTTGTTACCAACCTTAATGGATTTGACGATCGTAGGCATTGGATCAAAACTCAATTTAAAAAGTTTGACTTAGACTTTGAGTTTATTGATTGTTTTGACGGGAGAAAGTGGGAGGATGATGATGTAAAGAAAATTGTCACAAATGAATTTTTTGATTATCACAAGAGAAAAGAATCTTGGGTCACTAAAGGGGCAATTGCAGCTACTTTAACACACGTTGAAAGAATTTATAAACGGATGGTGGAAGAAAATATTGAGTATGCTTTATGTTGTGAAGATGATATAAAATTGAGCAAAGATTTTAAAGAAAAGCTTCAAATAATTGATCAATATATTAATCGTGTAAGTTTTGAGGGTGTTTTGTTGCTTCATTTTTTTCTTAGTCAATCAACAAAATTGTCCGATTTAGAAAAAGTTCAGTTAGATAGACAAACAGCTGTGTATAAACTACCTAGAAAATTTAAAGTTGGATCTGGAGCTGGTTATATTATTTCAAGAAAAACTGCAAAACAGCTAATTCAGGACCAGTCACCAATTAAAAGAATAGCAGACTGTTGGAATGATCATCCTATTGATAATGTTAATTTCGCTTATCCTGTAATGATAAGAACTGGAGTTTTCTCAACAACATTAGGTTACCAAGAAAATATTTTAAGCAAAATAACTAAATTAATACCCGAAAATATTAGAATGTTTTTTCGCATGAAAAAATTAATAAGAAAAGAAGAAAATAATATTCAGAGATGAGTTTTTATTCTAGGAATGAACTTTCAAAATTAGGATTTAAAAGTATTGGAGAAAATGTTCTTGTTAGTACCAAATGCTCTATTTATAGCCCTAATGAAATCGTACTAGGAAATAATGTTAGGATTGATGATTTTACGATCCTATCGGGTAGTATAAGAATTGGAAATAACGTCCATATTTCTGCCTTTTGTGGATTATATGCTAGAAATGGTATTGAGATAATGGATTATAGTGGTTTATCGCCTAGGTCAACAATTTTTTCAGCTATGGATGATTTTTCTGGAGAGTTTCTTATTAATCCTACGGTGGATAATCACTTAACAAATGTGGTTGGCGGTAAAGTAGTTATGGAGAAATTCACTCAAGTTGGAGCTCATTCAGTTGTATTTCCTAATGTTAAAATTAAGGAAGGCTCAGTAACAGGAGCTTTTAGTTTAGTATTAAAAGATTTGGAAGGATGGTCAATTTATGCTGGTATTCCAGTAAAGAAGATTAAAAATAGATCAAAAGCTTGTTTGAATAAATTGAATAACATACCTGAAGTTTAAATTATTATAATTTTCGTCAAGTGCTATAAGTATTGTAGATAAATTTTGAGTTTTAATGTTATTCTAGAGAAGTGTTTTCAAAACCAAAGATTAATTTAACTTATATTAAAAAGCATTGTAATTTTTCTTTTTCTAATGGTATCTTATATGGAAAAGAGAAAAGTTTTTTAAATCAAAAAACATCTAACTTTCCAAAATGGAAAAATTGAAAATATTACATTTAGTTCCAAATCTTGCAATTGGAGGTGCAGAAAGGATATGTGTAGATATTTGTGAATCGCTTTTTAAAAATAAGGTACATGTTGAGATTATAATTTTTGATAAAAAAATGGAACTTTCTTTGAAAGATGTGAAAATTACATTTTTTAATCTGTTAAAAAATTTCTCATTACGAAATCATAATACAGAGGAGTTTAAAAGATTTTTGCAATATGTTAAATCATTCAACCCAAATGTTGTACATACACACCTTTATTCTGCAGAGTTGATTTGGAAATTGACAAAGTTAAAGGTGCCAACGGTTTTTCACTTACATGACAATATAAAAGTGTTCTCTCCATTTAGAGAAAGTTTCTTTAGGAAGTCAAGTTATACCATGTTCTACGAGAAATTATGGTACAAAAGGCTTAAAAGAATACAACCAACTCATTTTTTAACAATTTCAAGAGATACTAGTTGTTTCATTAAAAAGACTTTAAATATCAAAAGGAATGAAGAAACATTGCTTCCAAATGCAATAAATTGGGATAAGTTTTATGCACCTTTAGAAAACAAAAGTTTATCGTCGATTGAACTTATCACGGTTGGCAGTTTGAATGCAAATAAAGATCAGAAATTCTTAATAGAGGTAGTACGTCAATTAAAAGACTTTACTAAAAAGTCAATTAATTTAAATATTGTAGGTGATGGTCCTCTTCGAGGCGAACTAGAGGCATATGCAAATCAATTAGGGTTAAGAAGTCAGGTTAATTTTGTTGGTAAGGTAGGTAATCCCGAGGATTATCTAAAAAAAGCGAATATATACGTGCATTCAGCTATCAGCGAGGCTTTTGGTTTAGTTTTAGTTGAGGCAATGGCTTCAGGTTTACCAGTTTATTCAACAGATGGGGGAGGAAATCGTGACTTAATTGAAAATGACTTCAATGGTAGAATTTATACCAAAAGAGATCCCAAAAAAATGGCAAGAGATATTTCTGAGTTATTTGACAACAAATTGAAGTACTCTGAATTAGCAAAAAATGCACAAGATTTAAGTAGAGGATATAAGTTAGAAATTTATACTAAAAAATTAATTGAACTTTATATTTATTTAATAAAGTAATTTCTCACCCAAATATGGAACACCAAAACTGCATATAATTTATGTCCATTTGATTTTCCATCAAGTTGGTCATTCCAAATTTTTCGTATATAATCATAATTTAAATCAATCAAATTTTGTTTTTTTTCCAAAACTAATTCTTCGAATATTTCTCTCCAATTTGTAATTAGCCAATTATCTATGGGAATTGAAAACCCTGTTTTTGGTTTGTTTAATATTTCATTTGGAAGTAAATCAGAGGCAAGACCTTTGAGTATTCCTTTAAGATTTAAATTAGGGATTAATATTTCTTTATTTAGTGTTTTTATATAGTTAAAAAGTGTGTCCTCCAGAAAAGGTGATCTTATTTCCAACGAGGCAAACATTGAAGCCCTGTCAATTTTTACTAAATAATCATTTAAGAGTCTTGTACGGATACATCCATAATATATTGTTTTAAATAGTTCGTTCTCGTTATAATCAGTTTCATCAATTTTTTGTTCAAATGATTCAATTAATGAAAAATTTATGTCGGAATTAAAAAGAGCGCTAATTTCATTTTCTTTAAAACCAAGATTTCGATTCATCTCTCTAGCGCAGAATAATTTTGGATTGTTTTGTAAAGAAATAAGTTTCTTTAGCTGAGCTATTGGGATCTTTTCTAAGATTGGAACAAGTGATTTTATTTGATTGATCTTATTTTTCAAATTATCAAACTTGTATGCTTGAATATATGTTTTGTTACCACAAAATAATTCATCACCACCATCTCCAGATAAAACTACTTTTTGGTGTTTAGAAACAATTTTAGAGATTAAGTAACTTGGAATCATTGATGAGTCAGCAAAAGGCTCCCCAAATTCTAAAATTAGTTTTTCAATGTCAATATCATTTGAATTAACAATTAATTCATGATGTTGCGTATTGTATTTTTTTGCCACCAAATTTGCAAATTGTCTTTCGTCAAACTTGCTGTCTTCAAAACCAACTGTGAAAGTGTTTAGGTTTTCAGTAAATTGTTTCGATAAACTAACAATTAATCCTGAGTCAATACCTCCACTGAGGAATGCTCCAACAGGGACATCAGCTTGTAATCTTGATTCAATTGCATCAGAGAGTAAATTTTTAACCCTTTTTTGAGGGTCTTCTGTTTTATAGTTCGGGTGATTTATAGTCTCTTGATATAAATCAATATACTTTATGTATTCTATTTTTGAATTTCGATATTTAATACAATAACCAGGATCAACCTGAAGAATTTCATTAAAAATAGTTTGTGGTTGAGGAAAAGATAATTCAGAAAAATAGTATCTCAACCCATCCTCGTTAATGTGAAATTTATAAGGTAAATGACTAAAACTACGAATGTCACTACTAAATGAAATATGGTTGTTGTTTCTGTAATAATATAGTGGTTTTTTTCCCCATCTATCGCGTGCAAGATATAGAGTGCCTGAATCCTTATTAAGAATAGCAATAGCAAACATCCCGTTAAGTTTTTTAAACGTTTCCTCGGGTTCATTTTTTTGAAGCAATTCTAATATAACCTCTGTGTCTGAGTTGGTATGGAATTTTGATCCAGATTGAATTAAATCCTTTCGAAGTTCTCTAAAGTTATATATTTCACCATTAAAAATAATTTGCCAAGAACCTTTTGACATTGGTTGATTAGCGGAGTCTTGAAGATCAATTATACTTAATCTATGATGTGCAAGACCATAAAAATTTTTTTCGTCAAATCTTCCAGATTGTAATCCGAATGCATCAGGTCCTCTGAATTTATTGTATTGAGAAAATTGTTCAAGAAAATCATTTGAAGTTAAAGAATAGTTTGAATCAATTATCCCAGCAATACCACACATTTTACAATACTTTGGCTATTTTTGTTTTCTAAAGAAATCAACTCATTTTTTGTGGATGGAGCCTATTCGAGTACTTTTTATATCTTACGATGGTTTAACCGATCCACTCGGTCAATCACAGGTTTTACCTTATTTAGTTAAACTTAGTGAGCTAAATTATAAAATAACTGTAGTAAGTACTGAAAAGGAAAAGAATTTTTTAAAAAATAGGGTTACAATTGATTCAATATGTAAAAATGCTGGAATAGATTGGGAATTTATTTTTTACACTAAAAACCCTCCTATCTTTTCAACAATTCGAGATGTAAGCAATTTAAAAAAGAAGGTAAACGAATTATATAAAAGATCCGAGTTTCAAATTGTTCATTGTAGAAGTTATATTGCTGCCTTGACAGGAATGTATATCAAACGAAAATTTAAGACAAAATTTTTGTTTGATATGAGAGGATTCTGGGCTGATGAAAGAGTTGATGGTGGAATTTGGAACTTGAATAACCCAGTTTTTAAGTTAGTCTATAATTTTTTTAAGACTAAAGAGAAAGCTTATTTTTTATCTGCTGATGCTGCAGTTTCTTTGACGTATAATGGAAAGAAGGAAATAGTTTCCTGGGATTATATGAGGCATGCAAAATATGAGATATCAGTTATCCCTTGTTGCGCTGATCTAAATTACTTTAACTACCGAGAGATCGATGAAAATATTTCCGTGAAATATGAATTAGGAATCTCCTTAGACAACAAAGTTATATGCTATTTAGGCTCAACAGGAACTTGGTATATGATTGATGAAATGTTAGATTATTTTAAAATTCATTTAGAGAAGTATCCCAAAACTACATTTTTATGGATAACGAAAGATAATCCTAACGATATTCTTCAGTTGTCAAAGGAAAGAGGAATTGATTCTAAAGTTGTAATTAAAGGAGTTGAGAGAAAAGAATTGCCTCAATTATTATCTATATGCGATGCATCAATCTTTTTCATAAAACCATTATATTCTAAAAAAGCGAGTTCTCCTACCAAGATGGCTGAGTTACTAGGTATGGGGATTCCATTAATTTGTAATACAGGAGTTGGTGATACGGATGAGATTGTGGAAAAAGAAAAGGTTGGGTTAGTAGCTCAAGAGTTTACAGAGAAATCCTACAGAGAATTGGTTGAAAGTTTTGATAAGTTGCTTAATATTCCCAAAAGTCAACTTAGATCGGTTGCTCAAAAATATTTTTCTCTTGATACTGGAGTTAAGCAATATGAGGCCATATACAAGAAAATAATAGCTGATTATGAGTGTGAAATCAAATAGGTATTCAAACTACCTTAAATCAAGATTTTTAAGTAAAAAAGAAAAAATCTTTTGTATTGGTTGTAACAAAACAGGAACAACTAGTTTGGCTCAAGCGATGAATAAAATGGGTTTCCATGTTGCTCCTCAAGCTAGAGGCGAACGTTTGCTTAAAAATTACATTAATAATGATCTTGACAGTATCATTTCTTTTGTGCGTAGGCATGGAGTTTTCTTTCAAGATGTACCTTTTAGTCTTCCTGAGGTATTCAAACATATTGATAAAGCTTTCCCTGAAAGTAAGTTTATTTTAACAATACGAGATTCTTCAGATGTATGGTATAATTCTATTTCCAAGTTTCATTCTAAGTTGTTTGGAGGGGGAAATATTCCATCTAAAGAATTATTGATGAATGCGAATTATATTTACAAAGGATGGATTTGGGACTTTATGAAGGTATACGGCGGTTTAGATCATGCTCCATATGATGAAGAAAGTTTAAAAAACTTTTATAACAAATACAATGAAGATGTATTATCATATTTTAGGGATAAACCTGATAAACTTTTGGTTGTAAACTTAAAAGATTCCAATGCAATATCAAGACTGGCTGATTTTATAGGTGTTTCTGATACAGGTTTAGAGGAAATGCCTTGGGCAAATAAAACATAAATACTTCGCTACGATATTTGAAAATAATGAAAAAAAATAACGAAATAATTCGTGCTATTGAATTAGCTTTTAAGGAGGATTTAGGTGACGGTGATCATTCATCTTTAGCTTGTGTTCCAAATCATGCTAAGAATAAAGCTAAACTTATCGTTAAGCAAAATGGAGTAATAGCTGGAATAGAAATAGCAAAAAATATTTTTAATTATTATGGAGATTTTGAAATTAAAATTTTAATTAAAGATGGTTTAAAGGTTAAAAAAGGAGATGTTGTTTTTGAAGTATATGGAAGTTCTCAAGGTATATTAGCTTGTGAAAGATTAGTTCTTAATATTATGCAGCGTATGAGTGGTATTGCGACTTATACTTCTTTTTTAAAGGATATAATATGTGATACCAAAGCTGAGTTATTAGATACTAGAAAAACGACGCCAAATTTCAGGGTGTTTGAAAAAGAAGCTGTTCGTATTGGTGGAGGCATGAATCATAGATTTGGTTTGTATGATATGATTATGCTTAAAGATAATCATATAGATTATGCTGGGGGTATTCGACAAGCCTTGACAAAAACAAAAGAGTATTTAAAGAATACAAATAAAGATTTGAAGATAGAAATCGAAGTAAGAGATTTTCAAGAGCTAAACGAAGCCCTTACAGTTGGAGGTTTTCACCGTATTATGTTAGATAATTTCACCCCTTTAAATACTAAAAAAGCCTTGATCCTTATTGACGGGAAGTATGAAACAGAAAGCTCAGGAGGAATTACAGATAAAACCATTTTAGATTATGCTAAGACAGGCGTTGATTATATTTCAGTAGGCGCTTTGACTCATCAAGTTAAAAGTTTAGATTTAAGTTTGAAAGCATTTTAATGTTTAAAAGGGTAAAGACAAGGATATTAGAGTTCAGAAGAGTAAGGAATTTCATAAATTTCACGAAAAATAACAGTGTTCCAGGATTTGAAGGGGTTCCAATTTATGAAGTAGCCTATTATTTTAAAGATGCTATACTAAAAGGGTCTCTTTCAACACGATCTGCTAGCTTAGCATTTAATTTTTTCCTAGCTCTCTTTCCAGCATTACTTTTTTTATTTACTCTAATTCCATACATACCAATTCAAGGAGTTCTAGATGAAATGTTATTCAATTTAAATGAAATTTTACCTACTTCTGTAAACGAGCCCGTGATGAGATCATTAAATGATTTAATTAATAACGAGCATGAAGGTCTTTTGATTTTTAATATCATTTTAACACTTTATTTTGCAAGTAATGGGATTGATAATTTAATGATACAATTTAACAGTACTCATCTCTTTAGGGAAAGAAGAGTCTGGTGGAAAAAACGGTTAATTGCTATTTTTTTGGTTATGCTTTTAACAGTACTTTTAGTTTCGGCAGTAATTTTAACATCTTTGACAAAAACTTTATTTGAAAAAGTAATGTTTGAACAGTCATTTAACAATTCTTTCACTTGGCAATTGGTGAATTTACTCAGGTGGGGAATAGCTATGTTTCTGTTTTATTTAGCAATCAGTTCTTTATATTATTTTGGCCCCGCTAAAAGGAAGAATTGGAAATTTTTCTCAGTTGGATCTAGCGTTGCTACTTTATTAATGTTATTAGCGAGTTCAGTCTTTGCATACTACATAAATAATTTTAGTCAATATAATGCAATCTATGGGTCAATAGGTACTATTATTATAATGATGCTATATTTTCAATTAACATCATTTGTTTTACTTTTAGGATTTGAATTAAATGCAAGTGTAAGAAAAGGAGGTAGTTTGAAAAGTTAGATGTTTAAGTCTGATATAGTAACAAATTGGTTTCCCATTTCATGAAGTTTTTTAATCATATCAGCACTTTTTGGAGACAGTAGTTTAGGATGGGATAATATGGTAATTAGTTGTTGATTTGATGAAATAATTTTATTCAAGAGCAATTTATCATTAAAATTGCCATCTAATGAATAAATGTAGGAATCAGATTTTAATTTTGATAATTTGTTTACTCTAAGACTGGATTTGGGAGGTAATGCTTTACCATCTCCAAATATTTTAAATTCCTCGCTGTTATTTCTCTGAATTTTTCCTAAAATTTTATCAATTAAATTTTTTTTATAAGTGAATATTGGTATTTGCGTAAATGAACCTTTTTTAACCTCTAAAGAAGGTTCATCCTCAAATTTATATATCTCTTTTTTTGGAGCTAGTGTAAAATCATATGATTGAGCGGGTGAATCTATTTTGCCACCAACAAGAACAGATGAATCAATTTTTATATTGTATTTCTCAAATAATGGTTTTAAAACGTTAAATGGTTGAATGCATAATCCTCCTGCTCTAAAAGATGTAATTTTATAATTAGGATTAACAGTTTGACAAATTTTAGTGAGCTTATTATATCCTTGATCGAATATAGAATTCAAATCCTTTTGATTAAGAGATTGAAGTTTATAGTTTTCGTATTTCGACAGATTCCATTCCTGAGAGATTGCGTTATATTTCGCGTCTATCCAATGAGGGTGTAAGTGCAATTCCACTTGATGACCTTTTTCAATAAGTAATTGAATATTTTTTTCAACTAATTCATAATCGCTCTTCAATCCTTCTTTCTCAAGCTGTAAAAGGAAAAGAATATCCACAAAGAAAACTGCTTTAATATTAGTTTTGTCAAAGGTTTTAAGAAGAAGATCAACAGGTTTTATAATACAATTTTCAATACTTCCAGATTGAAGTAAAAACAGTTCGTAATCAAATGTAAGAAGTATTTTTTTCATACTTTTTCAACACTTTCTATTATATCCTTTGGAAAGGAGCGATTCTTAGAGAAGTACAAAAGCTTAAATAAAAAGCATTGGAAAGGTTTTAAGTTTGCTTTCCACAAAAATCCAATTTTCACTTCACCACCAAATCTTATTTTAAACCTCTTTATACCGTATAATTTTGAATCTTTTGAAGGGTTTATTCGAATACCAACGAAATCATAGCTTTTCACATCCATTGCTTTAAAATGCATCATGATTTTCCAATGCATAAAATTCATTGCCCCGGTGGAGGGTCTCACTGGACTTCCTCCAAGAAGATAAAAAGCGTCTCTTTTATCATAAGGAATAATTGCTGCTCCATGAATTTCATCATTTTTTTTGACAACAAAATATTCAACCTGGTTGGCTAAGCTATCATATGTTTTACAAAAAGTCTCATGTGATTCAAAATAAACATGTTCTCTATCTAATGTAGATTTAATCAATTCATAACAATCTTCACGAAGATGAGATCCATATTCAAATTTTATATTGTCTTTTTCTGCTTTTCTTATTACGTTTCTATGTTTTCCGTGAAGGTTTTTAAACAAGACCTCTTCAGAAAGTGTTAAATCATTTTTAACTGTCCCGAATTCTGCACTTTTACAACCCTTTATATTTGCCTTATATGGAAATATAACATGAGAGGGCGGACACGTGATAAAGGATATATTTAAATCTTTTTTAAGTTTCTCTAAAATGAGATTTAATTCAATATTATAAGACTCTTCACTTAAACTCTCATGAGCTTCAAATGCAGTAAAAGTTAATCTTTTTATTCCAACAACTGATTTAATAAAAAAGAATAAATGTAAATTTTGGCTTTTAATTGCTCCAAATCTATCAGATTGAGATGCCAAAAAATTATACTTTCCAAATACAGATGCGCAATTTAAGGTTTTTAAAGATTGTTCATCATATAGTGTAATTTCCTGCATAATAGAGAATGTCAAAATTAGTAATTAAGGACAATTAATTAAATAAAATCATAGGGATTATTCATTATTTTTGATTTTTAAATGATTAATGTTTTATTCATAGGGAATCCAAATTCAATTCATGATTATAAATGGATTAAAACAATTGTATGTTCTCATAATGTTAAAGGATTTTTGATCACTGAAAACTCATATTCTAGAAAGCATGTTGAAAAATTTGGTGACATAAATGTTAAGATCGCGTTCAAATTAAACCCTTACAGCATCAAAAATTTTGGTCGGAACATTAAGAATTTGTGGACGATAAAAACGTTTATTAAGAATCAGAGTATAAATATTGTTCACGTTTTTATAGGGACTTCTCAAGTTATTTTACCATCTAAAATTGATATCCCTGTTATATTAACAACAAGAGGTACTGATGTTAATTTCACCTTGAGAGGGTTACATAAATCAGATAAAATACTCAATAAGATACTTTTTAAACGTTTAAAGAATGCTTACAAAAGAGTTGATCAAATTACTTGCACATCTTTGTCTCAAATTGATGTTTTAGAAAAAATAATTCCTGATATTTCAAATAAACCTTTATTAATAAGGACGGGAGTAAACATTGATGGCGTATTAGCCTCAGAAAAAAAAGTTTTTGAAAAAAGTAAAAATCGTAAACAAGTACTTTTTATAAGGAACATCCATTCTAATTACGATCCTTTACTTTCTGTGGATGCTGTTGTTCATCTTCGAAAGGAACTGTTATTAAATACTCATTTTGTTTTCATGAAAGGAATAGATTATGACAGAGTTCTCTTTGAAAGAATGGAAAAAACTCTTCAAGAAAATCGAGTTCATTTTACCTTTTTAGATGCAATGCCCAATGAAAAGGTTTGGCAGATAATTAAGTCCTCAGATTTAGTCGTGATGAACCCAATTACAGATGGAACTCCGAATACTGCCATAGAAACAATGGCTGCGAAAAAAAAATTAATCATGGGTTATTGTAAGTATGATAACGATTTATTCAATGATAAAACAACAATTTTCTTGTCTAAAAGAGATGCTTTTGAATTAAGTGATTTGATTGAAAACGAATTAAAGTGTAAAAGAACAGATCGAATAAATTATGCATTTGAAATAATTAATCAATTAGCATCGCAGGAAAAGGAAATGAGTAAGGTTTTTAATCTCTACAAAAAATTAATAAAAAATGGGACTATTATTAAGAGTTAAAAACAAGATTAAATATTTGCTTAATTCAAGCATCAAACCAGAAATGATAGGTTATACTAATTGGAATTCAGAGAAAAGAATAGGATTAAGAATTAGTAATTTCTCTCATTTATCGAATGCAAGGGAAATTATTTTGAAAGATTATGTTTTTATAGGTCATTTCAATTATTTGGACGGACATAGTGGTTTGGAGATTGGAGAAGGTGTGCAAGTGAGTAATTATGTAACAATAGCCACTCATTCTTCACATAACGCGATAAGGATGTTTGGGAAAAAATATGGGAAATTAAACAAACATGATATAATTCAAAAGGGAAAGGTTGAAATTGGTGATTACACATACGTTGGGCCACACGTGGTGATAACCCCTAATACGAAAATAGGAAAGGGATGTATTATATCAGCTTTTTCCTTTGTAAAGGGAGATATTCCAGATTACTCTATTGTAAGAGGGATTCCAGGCGAAATAATAGGAACGACAAAAGATATTGATAATGAATTTTTAAAAAAATACCCGGACTTGGAGGAAAGTTATTATCAGAGTAGGAATTTTTAGTGCAGTTTGAAGATATATTCCTAAGATGTAGCTAAACAATAAATTAACCTATTACCATTCTCTTAAAATAGCGACTAATAACCTCAACAATTCTATCTGTCGCATCTCCATCCCATAACTCAGGAATAGCTCCTTTTTTATAGGTTCCAGCAGAGATTTCTGCAACAAAGGTTAAAATTTGCTCTTGATCTAATGGAAGTAAGGTATTTGATCCGATTTCATTGGTTACTGGTCGTTCGGTATTTGGCCGGATGGTTAAACATGGAACTTGCATGAATGTAGTTTCTTCTTGAATACCACCACTATCAGTAATTACACCAATTGAATTACTTATTAATTTCATGAAATCGATATATCCAACAGGTTCGGTTAGAATAATATTACTATCCTGAACATCGTCCCATAAACCAAATTTTTTAAGATTATTTTGAGTTCGCGGGTGAACAGGGAAAACAACTCTGTTTTGGGCTGCAATTCCTTTAATAGTGCCAACTAACTCACTTAGTTTTTCTTCTTTGTCAACATTTCCAGGGCGGTGGAATGTGAACACAAAGTAGCTTTTAGGGTCAACGGATAATTCGTTTAATATTTCAGACTTTTCAAAAACAGGCTTAAATTGGACCAGTGAATCGATCATCGTATTACCAACGTAATGAACGTTTCCTTTATCTTTTTGCTCCTCTTTTAAGTTTTTCAATCCGGAAGGCTCTGTTACAAAGAACAAATCGGCCAATTCATCAATGACTAATCTATTAATCTCTTCTGGCATCGATCTGTCGAAACTTCTTAACCCTGCCTCAATGTGCCCAACAGGAAAACCTAATCTGGATGCAGCAACTCCACATGCCATAGATGAGTTAACATCTCCAGGGACAAGAACTAAATCTGGATTAAGCTCAGTAACATATTCCTCAAACTTTACCATCATTTCTGCAATTTTACCCACTGCAGATTCCGCTTCAAGCTTAAAAATTTTATCAGGTTTGGGAATGCCAAGTTGATCAAAGAAAATTTCACTCATTTTGTAATCATAATGTTGTCCTGCGTGAAGAATTACAAGTTCTAAATTATCATACTTTTCAAAGCATTGTTTGAATTTTGTAATCTTAATTAAGTTTGGACGAGTACCTACAACTACTAATACTTTTTTCATACTGAGCATTTATCAACAAAACTAACAACTTCCAACAGAAATTGAGGAGTAAATTTTGATTAATTTCAATTACTTTTGTCACCTATGTGCGGGATTAACGGAGTACTTTCAAGCTCAACATTCGATAAACATGATTTGGTTCTGAGAATGAATGCTAGGATTAATCATCGTGGTCCTAATGCCTCAGGGGTTTTTCTTGAAGAAAATAGTGCCCTTGGTCATGTTCGGTTATCGATTATTGATCTCTCTGATGCAGCTAATCAACCATTTGAAGATTCAGAGTATGCATTGGTATACAATGGCGAAATCTACAATTTTGAGGAGTTAAGAGAAAAATATAAAATGAGTTGTGTTACCAGCTCAGATACAGAGGTGGTTTTTTGGGGGTTAAAAGTGTTGGGAGAAAAATTTCTTCAAGAATTAAATGGAATGTTTTCTTTGGCCTTTTATAATAAGAAAACCAAGGAATTATTATTGGCTAGGGATAGGTTAGGTATAAAACCTCTTTATTATTTTCACAGGAAAGACTTAATGGCTTTTTCTTCTGAATTAAAGGCATTAAAATCAATAAAAAATGAGTTGGGAGGTTTTACAATCAACCACGACTCCATCAACTCATTTTTACATTTAGGATATATTCCTAAACCTTTTACAATATTTAATGAAGTAAAGAAATTTCCACCTGGTCATTTTGCAAAGTATAAAAATGGAGAGCTTACCATGTCGCAATATTGGTCTGCTAACTCTTCCATTGAGAAAGAGTCACTTAAGGATGAGCGTGTGGCCAAAAAACAGCTTACCAATTTATTATACTCCTCTATAGAGTATCGGTTAAAAAGTGATGTGCCATTTGGAACCTTTTTGAGTGGAGGAATTGATAGCTCTATCGTTTCTTCTATTGCGCAACAAGTTTCTAATCAGAAAATAAAAACGTTTAGTATTGGATTTAATAATCCAAAATTTAATGAAGCCGCATTTGCTAAAGAAGTAGCCACCCATATAGGAAGCGAACACCATGAATTCATGGTTTCAGAGGATGATGCAAAAGAATTAGTCGGTGACATCATTAAATATTATGATGAACCTTTTGGTGATAGCTCATCCATACCCACCATGCTTGTTTCCCGATTAGCTAAAAAAGAAGTCACGATGACCCTTTCTGGTGATGGAGGAGACGAATTATTTCATGGATATGGATTTTATAATTGGGCGAATAGGCTCTCTAATCCCGGAGTGAAATTAGGAAGGCATCTTATAGGATCGGCACTACGTTTGGGAGATAATCGAATGAAAAGAGCTGCACATTTATTTAACTATCCAAAAGGACAACTTAAATCGCATATTTTTTCTCAAGAACAATACTACTTTACGCAAGCAGAAATACATAATATTCTCAAGATAAAAACCTCTTATCCGAGTTTCATGGATTTAGAGACTAATCTTTCCAGAACATTATCTCCAAAAGAATCACAAAGCTTATTTGATATTAATTATTATTTGCGTGATGACCTTTTAACCAAGGTAGATATCGCATCTATGCGATATTCACTGGAAACAAGAGTGCCTCTTCTTGATCACAGAATTGTGGAGTTTGCCTTGAATTTAGATGAGAACTTGAAAATTAAACAAGGAGAACAAAAATATCTTTTAAAACAAGTACTCTATGATCATGTACCTGAAAAAATATTTGACCGCCCAAAAAGAGGGTTTAGCGTGCCACTTCAAAAATGGTTAGAAACGGATTTAAGTTATTTAGTAGATAATAATCTTAATGAAGAAAACGTGAATAATATTGGAGTAGTTAAGTATGAAGAATTAAAGAACCTATTGATTAGGTTTAAACAGGGAGAAGGGTATTTATTTACAAGAATATGGGCAATGATTGTGTTGCATGAATGGTTAAAAGAAAACGTATGAGTCGATTATTACTAGTGTCATCTATATTTCTTTGTTGTGCTTCTATTTTTGCTCAGAGTAATCATCGATATTGGAAAAATAAAAAGCCTTACAATGGTTATTGGCAACAAGACGTGGCCTATTCCATGAAGGTAAAAATTGATGAACGAAAATTAACAGTAGGTGGAAACTTAGAATTACTCTACACGAACAATTCACCCGACACACTAAAAGAGGTTTTTTTCCATTTATATCAAAATGCATTTCAAGAAGGGGCTTATTATGATCAACTTCAAAAAAGCCACGGGGTAAAACCCCGATATGGACTTTATGAGAAAGATGGGTTGGGAACTGAGGTAAAGAAAATAGAATGCTCAAAGGGAGTGGATACATTAATATATGATAATACTATTTTAAATGTCAAGCTAAAGCAACCTATACCTCCTAAAGGAGTAGCCAAATTCAAGATTGCTTTTACAACATATTGGGGAAATGGTAGCTCCAGAAGAAGAATGAAAGCGTACTATGTAGAAGGAACCAATATTCATTTCAATGGAACTCATTGGTACCCCAGAATGGCGGTCTATGATCGAAAATTTGGTTGGAACACCAATCAACATTTGGACAAAGAGATTTATGGTGATTTTGGAACCTTTAGAGTAGAGCTGGATTTTGCGAATGATTATATTGTGGAGGCAACGGGAGAGTTAATCAACGAAGAGGAAGTTTTACCTAAATCATTAAAGAATAAAATACATATTTCAAATTTTTACCATCGAGGTAAAAATGGACTTGGCGACACATTGTCTGTGCCCATTAAAAGAGAAAAAAACAGTCGGAAAGTATGGAGGTATTATGCAGAAAACGTCCATGATTTTGCATTTACTGCCGATCCAACCTATCGAATAGATGAAAGAGAATGGATGGGAATAAAAACAGTAGCGATTGTAGAAGAAAGACATTGCCCCAAATGGACATCAGCTGCTCAATTTGCAATGGATGTTATTCAGTGTTACTCAAAAGATTTTGGAATGTATGAATATCCCAAAATGGTAGTTGCTGACGCACAAGACGGTATGGAATATCCTATGCTAACCCTTGATGGTGGGGTAGAACCTTACTTCAAAGGGTTGTTTGCACACGAAATTGCCCACAATTGGTTTTATGGCATGTTGGGCTCTAATGAAACCTACAGAGCGTTTATGGATGAAGGGTTTACACAATTTCTAACCATATGGAGTTTAGAAAAATTAGATGGGATAATTTATTCACCTTATAATCGTCCAAGAAATAAATGGTACAAGGATAAGTATCGAGAAGCGCCAAAATCTAGAGATTTAAGGGCTTATCTTGGGTATTTAACAATGGCTATCAAAGGTGAAGATCCTCCACTTAACACTCACTCCTCAGATTTTGATGGTGGATCATTAAGGCATGGAGGTGGTTACGGACAAGTATATTCAAAAACTGCAGTGATGCTTTATAATCTTCAGTATGTACTTGGAGATAGTTTATTTCTTAATGCGATGAAGAATTATGTTAATCGATGGAAGTTTGCGCACCCATATCCTGAAGATTTTAGATCAGCTATCATTTCCTATACAAACGTTGACTTAAATTGGTTTTTTGATCAATGGTTGGAAACGACCAAGTCCATTGATTATGCCATTAAAAAAGTTAGAAAAATAAAGGGCGATACTTTTGAAATTTCCTTTATCAGAAAGGGGGAAATGCAGATGCCTATTGATTTTTCTGTTCTGGGTTTTAATGATACCGTTTATAACTATCACATTCCAAATACTTGGTTTGTAAAATCAACAAACGCTAAAGTATTACCCAAATGGTACGGGTGGGGTAAGCTAAATCCTGAATACAAAGCGCAAGTAGTCGTTCCTTCAGGAATTTATGATGTTAAAATAGATACAACAGGAAGGTTAGCCGATATTAATCCCCTTAATAATACGTTAAAATTCCCTCTATTGATTGAATATGATGCTCAACTACGAACGTATGCCGATAAAGAACATTATCGGGTTAAAATTAAACCTGATTTTTGGTGGAATAGTTATGATGGAATTAAAGCAGGAGCCGATTTAAAGGCGAATTTTTTTAATTTAAAACATGTTATTGATGCGAAAATATGGTTAAATACCTCCATCATGCAAAGTAAGTATGGAGAGGAAGTGGCTATAGGCGGTTATGACGATTTATCCTATGATCTTAATTACAAAGATTTGTTGGCGAAATATGCTGAAAAATTATCCGTTAAAGGTAGACTAGCTTTAACAGGGGGGGTGCATAAATTTCAAATCGGTTTGTATAAAAAATCGCACAACGTAAAACATCAATTTGGAGGTTATGCGAAATCATTATTTAGAAGAAATGAAAACCAACTAATGTATGCTTTGTATCCGGATGCATGGCAAGTGAACAAATTAAACAATACGTTGAATTTATATTATAAACATAAATACAAAACGTGGAAAGGAAACGGTAGCCTACTAATTAAGTATAGAACAAGCGCTCTTTATAGCGATTTCAACTATGATGTTTTTTCTTTTGAAAATAAGTTTAATAAGTCCTTAAGAAAGTTTGTTTTAAAAACAAGAATATTCGGAGCGCTCGGTTACGGCGATTTATGGGCACCAGAATCCATGCTTTATTTAGCAGGAGCAAATCCTGAGCAGTTAAATGAGAACAAATTTACACAAGCTGAAGGGGTGTTTACGAAATCACACACACAATTTGGAGAAAATATGAATGTTTTTCATGCAGGCGGAGGGCTTAACCTTAGAGGTTATGCAGGTTATTTAATACCTGAACAAGTTGATGGTACTATTTTTTCTGCTTATCAAGGAACATCAGGTGCTTCAATTAATTTGGAGCTTGAGTTTGATCGCTACCTTGGTTTAAACTCTGTAAATCTGTTTCGAAGATGGATTGCGTTTAAAACATATGCATTTGCAGATGCTGGAATCATCAATGTGGTTGATTCAGATCCATTTTATTTTTCTGCTCCCAGAGTTGACGCAGGTATGGGATATACAGTTACAATAAAGAAATTCTATCAATTTGAAACAACCAAGCCTGTGACGTTCCGAATGGATTTCCCCGTTTTTTTAAATAGAACCCCTAATGTGAGTCCAGATAGTTTTACGTATAGATGGATAATAGGAATAAATAGAGCGTTTTAAACCATTTTTGATTCAAGAATAGTGACAAGATTCTCCACTTGTCTTTCCCTCGAAAACGCCTGAATTCGATCCGTTGAAATATCATTTGATTCTGCTATCCCTTCTTTGTATTTCGTATATTCGGTTTCTAAAAATTTGACGAGATCTTCTTCATCAGACAAAACACAACCACAACCTGATGAATTTACGATGTCTTCAATTGCTCCATTATCAGATGGAGCAACAATAATTTTTGTCCCGCTCGCAATGTATTCATATATTTTACTTGCTATAATACCTTTATACCCTTGCCAGGCGACATGAAGAAGCAAATGAGCTCTTTTTTCAAGAGTAAGAATATCTTCTCGAGGAATACGATCGGAACACTCAAAATAATCTTCATAACCCTCCATAATTTTTTTTATTCTGGATTCTTGCTCTCCAAAAAAAGCTAAGCCAGGAAAAAGTAACTTTGTTTTAATGTCCGTGTGTTGATCAATTAACTTTTTAAAAGCACTACAGAAAAGTTCAATTTTTTGACCGTCATATAAAGTACCAATATAGGTAATTGTAAAATCCTCTAATTTTGAGTCATCTTTTACCACGTTAAAGTCCTCAAAAGCAATTCCATTAAAGAGAGGAGCACTTTTTACACCCGTTAATTTTTCAATTGACTTACCAATAGGACCCGAACTTGCCGTGACGGAATGTGCTGTTGATACCCATTTTTTTTCAAACTTACGGTCAAGTGAATGAATAATTCGTCTGAACAACGAACTAGTGTGATCATTTATCTCACTTGTGGACCATGCATCGCGATAATCTGCAGTCCATGGGATGCCAAAAGTTTTATGAAGAAGGTAACCGAACTTAAATGTATTAAAAGGATTGCCGCTGATGATTAAATGCGAGAAACGTTCTTTTTGAATGAGTTTTTTAGAAAAGGAATAAATGTTAGAATAAGGAATAGCAACATTTGAAAAATATTGGAAGAAGAGCTCTAGAAAAGTAAGAGCCTGTCTTATTTTTGAATATTTTGACTCACCATATTTCTGATAAATACGATCCCTAAGGTTACCCTTATAAGGCAAATAGTATACTTCGTAATGTTCGTTTTTCACATGCTCTATTCCATCAGAACTTGGCAGAGAAACATCTTTTAATGTCTTTAACTTTGTTTCCCATTTTCGAGTAACAATTACAGGGTAATATCCAAACTTATGCAACCATTTTGCCCAGGAAAAAACGCGTTGCGAAGCAGTGAGGCTACAGGGAGGGAAAAAGTATGAAATAATTAAAATAGGTTTCAACGTACTGCTTTTCATGCTCCAAGCCAGTTTTTTAATAATTTATTTTGTTTAGAAGAAGGTAAAATTAATCTAACTTTTGGGAAGAATGATTGAGATGAAGGGAATAGATTCATATTTTTCGTTCGTCCGTCTTTTTTTATTGTTACCTCTAATTTTCCACCAAAATATTCAGCCCAGTGTTTAGCACTATCGCTTTTAATCGTTATGCCGTTAATTGCAATAATTTCATCGCCTATCGTAATGCCAGCTTTCTCGGCTGGTGAATCTGGAGCAATGAGGTAGGCTTTAGAAGATCCCAAAGAAGAGTAAAAACCATATTTTGCAGCGAGTTTATCTTGATTTTCCTCTTTTTTTAATCCGATACCAAAAGGCTGAAGAACTTCCTTCAGAACAGAGTAATATTGCTCCTTACCATAGAAATAATTTTTCCATAATAAATCAAGAGAACTCCCTAAAGCTTTTTCAATTGAAAGTTTAAAAAAATCCTCTGTAATTCCCTTGTTTAACTTTGCTCTTTTGTTAAAAAAAGTATTCATCACATCATCTAGTGATTTTTCACCTTGACTTTTTCCACGAATAGTAAGGTCCAATATGCAAGCCATTAGGCAACCCTCGGTGTAAATGGATCCTTTTCTATTTGGTATACCTCTTTCATAGCCATCTAACCACGTGTCGAAGGAGGAATCAGCAACAGACTTATTTAAAGTACCGTAATTATAAAAATGACGATCAAGAGTTTTGTTAATTTGTTTTATGAATTGATCTTTTGTGAAAACACCACTTCGTTTGAGCATTAAATCACCATAATATGTAGTAACCCCTTCTGTGAGATAACCCATTCTCGTATAGTTTTCTTTGGTGTAATCATAAGGAAGCATATCAGCTGGTCGGATTGATTTTACATTCCATGCATGAAATAATTCGTGAGACGAAACACCTAAAAATTCTTCATAGTTCTCGTCATCGAAAACAGAATAACCAGGCCCCAAACAAATAACAGTACTTTTTTGATGCTCAACACCGTGATAGGCTTTAAAAGGAAGTATTTGGTATAAAAAGTGATATTCGGTAAATGGAAATTCATTAAAAACATTTAATTGTTCTTGTGTAAAGCGCTTAAAATCTTTTAAGATTTTCTTCCATGGTGGCTTGCATTCTCCATGAAACCAAACGTTAAATTTCACTCCCTTAACCTTATATGATCCGTGCTGTAAACGTTCACTAATTATAATAGGAGAGTCTACAAGCTCATCGAATGATTCAGCAAAAAAGTAATTTTCCTTTTTTTTCAAACTCGTAGCAATATCATTCTTTTGTGTATTTTCTAAAATCACACGAACAGATTCGTGTTGTCGTCCTTCAACATATAGACAACAATTAATAGGATTGATGTAGATTTGGTGATCATCAACCCATGTTGATCCGGCATCTAATGTATTCGCATAGTAATTATAGGTAATTTTGAATTTTTTAATTTTGCCCGTTTTAATTCTCCATTTATCTTTTGTGACTTTTTCAAAATCTAACCTTTTGTTGTTCAGGGTTCTTACTTCAAGTTTTTGAATATTCTTAGCGAAATTTGCCAGCTCATAACGACCAGGTCGCCAAGCTGGGAGTTGCAAAAATACCTCCTCATCCTTATTGTTTTCAACTGTGCACTCAATATCTAAAAACTTGCTCCCTCGATTAAAAGACTGAAAAGAATATACCATCGCTTAAAATTTGAATAGTTTAAAACTAAGTAATTGTTTTTATTCGGACGCAGAGAAAATAAGAATACGCAGAGATCCCAGGTCCTCTCTTTTTCCTTTGCGTCATCTCTGCGACCTCTACGTTGAACGAATCGCGAACATGTTTAAATCAACATGTGTAAAAAATACCTTATGTCCTTTTGGGACATCCTCCTCTAAATATCATATCTTCGCAGAAGATTTTGTCACTAAAAAATTAAGGAAATGAATTACGATGTTATTGTCATAGGAAGTGGACCTGGAGGATATGTAACTGCAATAAGAGCATCTCAATTGGGATTAAAAACAGCTGTAGTTGAACGATCTGAATTGGGTGGGATTTGCTTGAATTGGGGATGTATACCAACAAAAGCGTTATTAAAAAGTGCCAATGTATTTGAATACATTCAGCATGCAGAAGACTATGGAATTACCGTTAATGATGCGAAGGCTGATTTTAATGCAATGGTGAAAAGAAGTAGAGGTGTAGCTGAAGGGATGAGTAAAGGCATTCAATTCCTTATGAAGAAAAATAAAATCGAGGTTATCGCTGGAACAGCCAAGCTAAAAGCAGGTAAAAAAATAGATGTTACTGATGCTGAAGGTAAGGTTGCTGAATATTCTGCCGAGAGCATTATAATCGCTACAGGAGCGCGTTCAAGAGAGTTGCCTAATTTGCCTCAAGATGGAGAAAAAATTATAGGATATCGAAAAGCAATGACCTTAGAAAAACAACCGAAATCGTTAGTGGTGGTTGGATCAGGAGCTATAGGTGTTGAGTTTGCTTATTTCTACAATTCAATTGGTACAGATGTTACGATTGTAGAATTTTTGCCAAACATTGTTCCAAATGAAGATGAGGATGTTTCAAAGACACTTGAAAAAAGTTTCAAGAAGCAAGGAATAAAGATCATGACAAAATCTTCCGTTGAGTCTGTAGATACTTCAGGAAAAGGATGCAAGGTTAAAGTGAAGACAGAAAAAGGAGAAGAAACATTAGAGGCAGACGTGGTGTTGAGTGCAGTTGGTATTCAATCAAATATTGAGAATCTTGGGCTGGAGGATGTAGGTATTGTAGTTGATGCAGGAAAAATAATCGTGGACGACTACTACCAAACTAATATTCCTGGATATTATGCGATAGGAGATGTTATTCCAGGTCCTGCACTTGCGCATGTGGCCTCAGCAGAAGGAATCACTTGTGTAGAGAAGATAGCAGGAATGGATGTAGAAACAATAGATTACAATAACATTCCAGGGTGTACCTATTGCTCTCCAGAGGTTGCCTCTGTAGGGTATACAGAAGCGCAAGCCAAAGAAGAAGGATATGAAATCAAAGTAGGGAAGTTTCCATTTTCAGCATCAGGAAAAGCTTCTGCTGCAGGTACGAAGGATGGTTTTGTGAAAGTGATTTATGATGCCCAATATGGTGAATGGTTAGGAGCGCATTTTATAGGAGCAAATGTAACAGAAATGGTTTCTGAAGCAGTTGCTGCAAGGAAACTAGAAACAACTGGTCATGAAATATTAAAAGCCATACATCCGCATCCAACATTAAGTGAGGCTGTTATGGAAGCCACCGCTGCTGCTTATGATGAGGTGATTCATTTATAACGTATACTACCTTCGCTAATAAGGTGCAAATAAAAAAGCCCAATAAAGAGTTCTTTATTGGGCTTTTTTGTCCCTCAATTTCATGAAAAATCATTCAGGTTTTTCGGGTAATGGCATCCAGTGGGTAACCTCTTGAAAAAAGTGATTACTTAATCCCTCACCACTCCAAAAATCATTTGTATCACTGTTTTTGTGTTTTGGTTTATGTTCTCCGTAAAAATTCTTAATAAAGGTAAGTACCTTAACAGGTTTAAGTTCAACCTCACCTGGTGTACCTGGAAGTGGCACATAATTTTCAGGTACAAAAGCGATTACGCGTTGGCCGTCCTCAGGTAGTTGGTCTATGGTTTTAATCCAATCCATTTCTATTTCCATTTACTGCAAAAAATTTTGAATGATAGGGACTCCTACGAAAATTTTTCAGTTTTGTTCATGTATGGAAGAACAGCAAATGAAATTAAACCCGCAATCACTACGGTGATCGTCATTACAACAAATGCAACATTTGCCCAAATAGTTGCGGATTCTTCTTGAACATTAAGCGCAGTCAATGCCATAATTACCATAATCTGCCATGCTCCAGCGCCACCCGTAGTGGGAGCCACCATACCAAAACTTCCAGCAATAAAAGCAGTAAGTCCGGCTGCTAATGATAAATTTGAGGTAGGTTCATAAGCAAAGAAGCATATGTAAAACATTCCCACGTAACCTATCCATATTACAAGAGTGTGTAAAAAAAATAAGCCTTTCGTTTTCATTTTAAAAACTTGGATAAAACTGGCTTTTAATTCACGTAATAATTTTTCTACTTTTTTCATCGGCGACAACGAAAAGATTTTTTTTCTCAATTTATAAAGCAGAATCAAACAAATAAGACTAAGTAGTGATAGTACTATGATCATTACTCGATTATTAATTACACTCGTGACTAAATCAGGCAACGAGGATTTAAAATATAAATTACTAAAGAGGTCAAATTGAAGTATTAATAGGAGTCCAGTGAAAAAAAGCAATGTGAGTAAATCAAAGGCTCGTTCAATAAATACAGTTCCAAGAAGTTGAGGGACAGGAATGCCTTCATATTTATATAATGTCCCACACCTAGCAACCTCTCCCGATCTTGGAATTGCAACATTGGAAGCGTACATAAATAAAACGCTAGCAAAAACATTTTTGGTTTTAGGACGATGTCCGGTAGATTCAATTAACAGTTTCCAGCGTAAAGCTCTAGAATAATGTGAAGCCATTGCGAATACGGCTGAAATTGCAAAAAAACCGTAATTCATTGATTTGGCACCGTTCCAAAATGCATCAAAAGTTAAGTTTGTTCTCGAGAAACTCCACCATACTAATCCTATCCCAATAGAAAGGAATAATGCCTGTTTAAAGAGTTTTTTAGTTTGAATATTCACTGAGACAAATGTACATAATAATATTTCTAGTCAAAATGGCGAAAAAAAATAGCTGTTTAAATGCAGCGTACAAATTAATCTTAGACAACATAAAAATTAACAGTTGAAATTATTTCTGAGATTGATTTAAGGTGTTGTAAATGTGTGTTTTAAGTGTTTTGGTAATCTTAAATGCTCAAAAATTTAACATAAACATTACACATTATTAAAAAACTAATAATTGAACATTAACGCATTTTAAATCACTTACGAACTAATTTTGAGCAAACTAATTATAATTTAATTACCTACGTATTATGAAAAAGAATTTTTTAGCTATCGCAACGTTTTTAGTAGCTAGCTCTCTAACATTTACCTCGTGTAATCTTGATAATGATAAAGACAATGATAATGATAATCAGATCGAGGAGGTTTCAGCATCGAACATTATTGAAGTTTCAAAAAACATTTCCGCAGATACTGAATGGAAGAAAGACACAATCTATGTGCTTACTTCAAGAATAACTGTTGAGTCAGGAGCTACTTTAACTATTGACCCAGGTACAGTTATAAAGGGAAAATCAGGTACAGGAGTTAATGCCACTGCTCTTTTAATTGCCAGAGGGGCAAAAATTATAGCAGAGGGAACAGTTGATGAACCAATTATTTTTACTGCAGAGAGTGATCAAATAGAATCGGGAGAAATTGTTTCCCCTAATTTACCAAGCAATTTAAATGGCTTGTGGGGTGGACTAATCGTTTTAGGTTATGCTCCAATTTCTGCTGATGACGCTTCTGTTCAAATTGAAGGTATTCCTGTGTCCGATAAAAATGGTTTGTTTGGGGGAGATAAGGAAGAAGATAATTCAGGAATAATCAAATATGTTTCCGTGCGTCATGGAGGCGCTAATATTGGAGATGCAAATGAAATTAATGGAATTACATTCGGAGGAGTTGGATCTGGAACTGTTGTAGAAAATATTGAAGTAGTTGCTAATCAAGATGATGGTGTGGAGTTCTTTGGTGGTTCAGTATCCGTTAAAAATGTACTTGTTTGGAATAATGGTGATGATGCACTCGATACAGATATGGCATGGTCTGGAACAGTTGATAATTTTGTTATTATTAATCCTGGAGATGAGGCATTGGAATTAGATGGTGGTGAAGGTTTGTTTAATAAAGAGCAAACTTTTGTAAATGGGACAGTATATGCACAACAAGCGGAAGGTCTCGTTGATATTGATTCCACCGCGAGTGGAGATGTTGGAAACACATGGGTAAATATTTCTAAAGTATATTTTACTGACTTACAAGGTTCTGGACAAGATTTTGATGATTTAAATGATATTATGACAGTTGCTGATTTAGAATTTACATACCCTTTAGAAGGAGCTGGAACAAAAGAAGATTACTTTGCCAAAGGATCTGACGAGTTTGTCACTGATGTTGAAGAAGGAAAAGCTACAGTTGGTGCTGATTTAGAAAAATTCACAAATTGGTCGTGGGCAGCAGTTGAAGGGGTACTCAAGTAGAAAATACATACTGTATGATTAGATAAAAGGGAAGCTTGTCTTCCCTTTTTTATTGTAATGTAATGGTGACAGCTAGTTAACAATTACTTAACAACAATTAAAGTTCTTTGCATTCATAATTTGAAACGAATGAATTACACGGAAAAAAAGAAGGGATTGAGTGGAGTAATATTGTTACTTCTGATTGTTTTAAGTGGTTTTGTAAGTGCCCAAAATGCGACACTAAGAGGACGTTTAATTGATGAAGTAGGTGAAGCAGTTCCATTTGCTCTCGTAATAGTGGGAGAAGGTGAATATTCTACTATGACGGATTTAGATGGTGCGTTTAATTTAGAGGTTCCTGCAGGGCGGTACAAGGTTACTGGAATGCAAGGAGGGTTAAAAGTAGAAGTAGAAGTAGTTGCTTTAGCAGGTCAAGTAAAAGTGTTGGGCGATCTTACGTTAAAAGCTACTGCTGAAAAAATGGAGGAAGTTGTAATCACTGTTACTGGTGCAGTAAAATCAGCAGGAGCAGTTCAACGCCAAATAGAGAAAGCTGTAGTAGTGAAGAGTGGGACATCCAAAGAGGATATTCAACGATCAGGAGATGGTAATGCTGGTCAAGCTGCAAAGAGAATTCCTGGAATATCAATTGTTGGAGGGAAGTATGTATTTGTTCGAGGTATAGGAGATCGATACAATAAAACTACCATCAATGGTGTTGATATTCCAGGTTTAGATCCTGATAGGAACTCAATACAGATGGATTTATTTCCATCCAATATCATTGATAACATATTAATTAGTAAATCACTATCTGCCGATCTTCCGGCAAACTTTGCAGGTGGAGTCATTGATTTAGGGTTGAAAGATTTTCCTGATCGAAAAGAAAGCAGTTTTGGATTAAGTGCAGGATACAACCCTTCTATGCACTTTAATTCTCAATATTTAAGTTATGATGGCGGTCCCTTGGATTTTATCGGTTTAGCGGGTAGTGATCGAGATATTCCAACCAATGTGGTGGTGGAAGACGATATTCTTTTCGGAAGAAAAACATCTCAGGACTGGAATGCATACATTAGTCAGTTTGATCAACAAATGGCTGCTTATGAAACCTCGAGTCTTATGGATTTCTCACTTTCAGGAGGTCATGGGAATCAAATTCCGTTGAAAAATAAAGGGTCTATTGGCTACAATTTTGCGACATCCTATTCAAATACAACAAAATATTATAGCGAGGCAGAGTTTGGAGACTATGGAATGAAGGAAAATGTTGATTCCGTTGGATTAAATTTACGAAACAATCAAGTTGGTAGAATTGGAACAAATAGTGTTTTACTGAGTGTAATGGGAGGAGTAGCCTACAAAAAAGGGGCTTCAAAAATTAAATTAAATGCATTACGCATTCAAAATGGAGTTCGGCGAGCGGGACAATTTGATTTTAATAAAGACGATCAAGGGAATGATTTCTTTGGAAGAAAATATACCTTGGGGTTTAATGAGCGAATATTAAATAACTTTTTACTGGAAGTTAAACATAAGTTTGGTGTATCGAAAGACTCTACAGGGAAAAAAACGGGAGTACCAAAATGGGAAATGTCTTGGAAATTAGCACCAACAATAGCTTCTATTAACGATCCTGATATTCGAAGTACTAGCTATGAAATAGAAGAAGGAAATAATATAACGAATTCTAATGTAGGTTTTCCATCCAGACTTTGGAGAGCCATGTCTGAAACAACAATTGCAAACAGGGTTGATTTTTCACGAACATTGAAAGAAAAAAATAACCTAAAGTTTGGAGCTGCTTCTACATATAAATATCGAGATTTTAATATTCGAAGCTTTAACATTGAAGGATCTGTGGATGATTTGAACGGAAATGGAAATGAAGTCTGGGATAATGTTTGGAATGGGGAATTATCAACTATTGGAGGGGAAGTATACAGAATTAAACCTGACTTTATACCAAATGCGACCAATGCCTATCAATCTCGATCATTGTACAATGCAGGGTATGTTTCAACACAAATTTCTACTGGAAAAAGATTAAAGTCAGTTTTAGGATTAAGGGTAGAAAAATTTGATCAATGGTATTCAGGAAAATTTCTAAATGCGCTAAATGGTGGTGGTTTGGATGAGGTAATCGATTCTCTTGTTTTAAGCGACTTTGATTTCTTCCCAACCATTAATATGATTTATGCATTAAGTGAAAACAAAAACAATCGACAGAATTTAAGATTTTCTGCATCAAGGACCATAGCTCGTCCATCAATGAAGGAAAAATCATATGCGATAATTATAGATCCCTTCACAGGGCGAACATTTAATGGTGGTTTATGGCCATCTGCAAATGCTTCAGGTGATTTAATTTGGAATGGAGACTTAGTGAGTACAGATATTACAAACTTAGATTTAAGATGGGAAGCGTTCCAAAAAATGGCACAAACTGTATCTTTTAGTGCCTTTTACAAAAATTTCCAAAATCCTATTGAGATTGTCCAGTTTGCAACAGCAAGTAATAATATTCAACCTCAAAATGTAGGTACAGGAAATTTAATTGGGGGAGAATTTGACTTTAGAAGAAGATTGACATTTTTGGACTCAAATCTTGTGAATTGGGCCTTCAATACTAACTTCACCTATTCTTACTCGCAAATAAAAATGTCGGAAAACGAATACACCAGTAAAGTGGCAAATGCGAGAACAGGGCAAGAAATTAAAGAATATCGAGCAATGGCTGGTCAAGCTCCATATTTGATTAATGCTGGGTTGTCTTACCTTGGTGGTATAAAAGACAGTACTTTTTGGCGAGGTGTTCAAATGGGTATGTTTTATAATGTGCAGGGAAGGACATTGCAAATTGTGGGTATTGCAGATAAACCAGATATATACACCAAGCCATTTCACAGCTTGAATTTCACAGCTTCAAAGAAATTTGAAAAAAAGGATGAAAATGGAGAGGTTGTTCGTACACATACGATAGGGATTAAAGCATCCAACATATTAAATGATTTACGAGAATCGATCTTTGATGCTTATGGTGTTAACGAGGAGTATTTCTTTTCTCGATTGGCTCCAGGAACGGCTTTTAAAATGAAGTACTCATTGAAATTTTAGCGTATGGTTAAGCTTTATTTTTCTTCTTAACGCTTTCATAACCTTGAACACATATTACTACTGTGTTGCATAAGTAATTTTGTTGAATAAATTTTAAAAAAATGGAAAACACTAAGGTTTTACTGGTTGATGATGAACAGGATATCATTGAGTTTGTTAAATATAATCTTGAGCGTGAAGGGTATTGGATTGAGACGGCAAATAATGGAAAAGAAGCCTTAGAGGTTGCTGTTAAATTCCAGCCTGCATTAATTTTATTGGATGTAATGATGCCAGAAATGGATGGTATTGAAGTTTGTCATAGATTGCGAGAAAATAAAGAAATTGACAATACAATAATCGCCATGCTAACCGCTCGTAATGAGGATTATACTCAAGTGGCAGGATTGCAGGCAGGTGCAGATGATTTCATTAAAAAACCCATCAAACCGCGCTTACTTGTGACCAAAGTAGAATCTTTACTTAGACGAAGGGGAGCACAAAACAATCATTCAGAAAACGATAATAAGTCCGCAATTGTTATTGATCGTGAACGTTTTCTAGTGCTTAAAAAAGGAGAAAAGATCTCCTTGCCAAAAAAAGAATTCGAACTATTACTTCTTCTATCATCAGTTCCTGAACGTGTATTTACCAGAGATGAAATTTACGGTAAGATATGGGGAAGTCAGCTTATTGTTGGAGATCGAACAATTGATGTACATATTCGAAAATTAAGAGAGAAATTAGGGGATGAATGTATTCAGACTGTGAAAGGGGTGGGGTATAAGTTTAATCCAGAAGAAGACTCAAAGACCGACTAATTAATATTTAATTTTGAGAACTAAATATTTGTATCTTTAAAGCGCTTTAATTTTTAGCGAGTAGAAATCAACATCCTTAAAATCACAATATTTCCCACAGGAGGTTTTTAGGTTTCTTTTTTTGCTTTAGCTTTTCATGGTTTTTCCTTCTGTGGGTTTTTAAGGAAAATCTTTCGTGCAAGTTGTTTTCACAGTGTCTTTAACGTTACTATCATCTACAAAGTACGTCATTTCAATTTGGTCATCAATCAGTGTTCCAGAACCACTAATAGAATGATTACTCACAGTTTGAGAAGGTATTGTAAATGAATTGGGATCAAAAGTTGATTCTTCCACATACACATACTCCTCAATACCTAAAGCATAAAGATTCTGGATATTTAATTGATTGTTTTTAACAGAATCTACTGATATAATAATTGAGTAAACACGATCTCCTAGAATTGAACTTTTTTCAGAAACCAACCAATCTCCGATAAAATCATTTCCTTTCTCAACATCATCATTTTCAGGTAAGTTCTTCATGCAACCCATCAGACAAGAAAAAAGTGCGCCGAAAAAAAGAAAATAAGAGAACGGTTTCATTTACTTTTTGGAAAATTTTTGCGTTTTATTGTCCCAACCATATGGGCAATGTTTACAACCATTTTTGCAACAATACCCCCTTTTTAACAAATATTGACTTGTAAATACGCGGTAACCCATTTCGTTAATGTAATAATCACCTTCTTCAAATTGATTTCTGCCTAAATCGTCAAATTCACCCATAATATGCGTTAACTTTGATCTATGTTTCCGCCTCTATCAAATATACCCATTCAACCTATACAGAGCGAAGTTTTACAAAAAAATAATGTTTCATTGTTTATTCAAAGGGATGATTTAATTCATGCCGATGTCTCCGGTAATAAATGGAGAAAACTAAAAAACAACATTAATTATTTTTTTGAAAAACAATTTTCAGAGATCGTTACTTTTGGCGGTGCATATAGCAATCATATAGCCGCAACAGCAGCTGCAGGTAAGCTTTGTGGTATTTCAACAGTTGGAATAATTAGAGGCGAACCGCATTCAACTGCAAACCCCACATTAGCTAAGGCAATGGATGATGGAATGTTATTGAAGTATGTATCAAGATCGAGTTATAGCGATAAATTATCCAGTAAAGAAGTGGCTACAATACTTCAAGAGTTTTCTAATCCCTACATAATACCTGAAGGAGGAGATAACAGATTAGGCTTAATGGGTTGTTCGGAAATTATTGATAAGGAGAAACATTTTGATCTCTATGTAACAGCCTGTGGAACAGGTTCAACACTTGGCGGTATGGTAGCTGGGCTTGAGGGCAGAAGTTGGGTGTTAGGTTTCCCTGTGTTAAAAGGAATGAACCGATTGGCAAGAGAAATTGATGATAACTTATTTAAGTTAGGAATAACCAATCCAAGCAATTGGAGTTTAAATCATAATTATCATTTTGGCGGATATGCCAAAGCGGATTCTTCTTTAATTAACTTTATTTGTGATTTCTGGAAAAATCATAATATAAAATTAGATCCTATTTACACAGGGAAGGCCATGTATGGGGTGTTCGACCTTATTCAAAAGGGGCAAATTCAAAATCAACGTGTTTTATTTGTACATACGGGTGGTCTGCAAGGTATTCAAGGATTTGAGGACCGTTATCAAATAAAGTTATTTTCTTAGTGCCTCTTTTAGAAGCGATTTTTATTTTGAAGTTAATTTCATCTGTTTTATTTGTAAACAGTTTAAATAAAGCGAACTAGTTAAAGTATTAGCTATATCGGTAACTGAGGACTTTTTTCTTATTATTTTTTGTTGTATTTTTGCAGTCCCTTTCGCGGGTTCTTCCCGCTTTAATTTACTGTAATATGGCACAAAAACAAGGACTATACGACCCCAGTTTTGAACACGATTCATGTGGAATCGGTTTTGTAGCGAATCTGAATAATAAAAAATCGTTTTCCTACATCCAAAATGCATTAGACATGTTAGTAAACATGGAGCATAGAGGAGGTTGCGGTTGTGAGCCAGAAACTGGCGATGGTGCGGGTATACTATTACAAATACCGCATGAATTTTACTCCAACGAATGTGAGAAATTAGGGTTTAGTTTGCCAGTAGAGGGAAATTATGGGGTAGCAATGACATTCTTTCCAAAAGACGAGAAGTTAAGAGCGAGTGTTAAATCAAGATTTGAAGAATATCAAAAACGACTAGGATTTCAATTGTTGGGTTACAGAAAGGTGCCTACAGACAATTCAATGATTGGAAAAACTGCATTAAGAGTAGAACCTCAGGTTGAGCAAGTCTTTCTTAAATATTTAGGGTCAAAAGATCAAAAAGACCTAGAGCGTAGACTAGTTGTGTTGAGAAAATATGCAATCCGAACCATAAGAAGCGAGATGAAAGGGATTGATGATAGTTTCTATATTGCATCTTGTTCATCAAAAAAAATCGTTTATAAAGGAATGCTTAGAACTGATCAGGTTCAACAGTATTACCTTGATTTACAAAATCAAGAAATGAAAACAGCGCTTGCCGTTGTTCATTCAAGATTTTCTACCAACACATTTCCACAATGGAGATTAGCACAACCCTTTAGATATATTGCACACAATGGAGAAATTAACACAATTAAGGGTAATGTAAACTGGATGAAAAGCAAACAGGTTTTGCTTGAATCAACAGAATTTACTTTAGAAGAAATTGATTGGATGATGCCAATATGTGATATTCGCAGATCAGACTCTTCTAACTTAGATAATGTAGTTGAATTGTTAACCCTTGGAGGTCGATCCCTACCTGAGGTTATGATGATGCTTGTTCCAGAGGCTTGGCAAAATAACCCAGAAATGAGAGAAGAAAAAAGAGCATTCTATGAATACTACTCTTCGATCATGGAACCATGGGATGGTCCAGCATCTATTTCATTTACAGATGGTGATGTTGTTGGTGCAACATTGGATAGAAACGGTTTAAGACCGTCAAGATATTGTGTGTTAAATGATGGAACAATTGTGATGTCCTCTGAGGCAGGGTCCCTAATAGTGGATGAGTCTAAAGTTGTTAAAAAAGGAAGACTTCAACCCGGAAAGCTCTTTGTAGCAGACCTTAAAAATGGGAAAATCATTTCTGATGAAGAATTGAAAGACGACATTTGCGCACGTCAGCCATATGGAAGATGGTTAAAAGAAAATAAATTGTCGTTAGCTGATATTGCACGTCCAAGATCAAAATCTAAAACACCATCTACTGGAGAAGAGCTTTTACAAAAACAAATTGCCTTTGGATTTACACGAGAAGATTTATCAGATATTCTCGAGCCAATGGCTAAAGCCGGTAAAGAGCCACTAGGGTCAATGGGTGCAGACACCCCATTAGCTGTATTATCTACTCAGGCTCAACATATTTCAAATTATTTCAAGCAGTTATTTGCTCAGGTATCCAATCCACCGATTGACCCCATCAGGGAAGCGGTTATCATGTCATTATATACCAATCTGGGCGAGCAAAGAAATATTTTGGCTGAAACACCTGAACATTGTAGACAAATCCACCTGGATACACCTGTTTTATCTAATGGTCAGTTGGATAAAATAAAAGAATTGAATGATGATTCTTTCAAATCATACATAATAAATGCTACGTTCTCAGCAACCAATCGAGCAGGAGCTCTGGAGCGCGCAATTGACGAAATATGTGCCAATGCTGAACGAGCAACACTAATGGGATGTAATATTCTTATTGTTTCGAATAAACTCCTAAGTGAGAGTGATGCCCCAATTCCATCTCTGTTGGCTGTTGGTGCAATACATACTGCTTTAACCAAGAAAGGACTAAGAGCTAAAACATCCATTGTTGTGGAGGGTGGAGATGTTATTGAAACACATCACTTCGCTACACTCATTGGATTTGGTGCCAACGCTGTAAATGCGTACTTAGCGGGAGATACGATTAGAAGTTTATTTATTGAAGAACTTGAATCAGGAGAGGTAACTATTAAATCATTATTAAAGAATTACAGCAAATCTATTTGCGGAGGATTACTGAAGATCTTTTCCAAGATGGGGATTTCTACTTTACAATCCTATCAAGGTGCTCAAATATTTGAAGCCTTGGGAATTTCTGATGCAGTAATTGAAAAATGTTTTAAAGGAACCACTTCAAGAATACAAGGGATGACTTTTGATGATATTGCCAAAGAAGCAATTATCAAACACGAACGGGCGTTCCAAAACTGGAGTTCAGATAAACATCTTTATGTTGGAGGGTATTACCAGTGGAAGAGAAAAGGTGAAGCCCACTTATTTAATCCAACAACCATTCATCTTTTACAGAATTCTTCAAAAAATAATGATTACGCAACTTACAAGCGTTATGCGCAAGCGATTAACGATCAAAGTAAGCGACACATTACTTTAAGAAGCTTATTGGAATTCAAAAAAGGAACCTCTATTCCTTTAGAAGAAGTTGAATCGAAGGAAAGCATCATGAAAAGGTTTGCCACTGGAGCAATGTCCTTTGGATCTATATCACATGAGGCACATAGTACACTTGCAGTTGCTATGAATAGAATTGGAGGTAAATCCAATTCAGGAGAAGGAGGAGAAGATGAAGCGCGTTTCATTAAAAAAGAAAACGGTGATTGGGAAAGATCAGCTATTAAGCAAGTTGCTTCAGGGCGTTTTGGTGTTACATCAAATTATCTTACAAATGCAGACGAACTTCAGATAAAAGTTGCTCAAGGTGCGAAACCTGGAGAAGGAGGACAATTACCAGGTCACAAAGTAGATGACTGGATTGGAAGAACACGTCATTCAACGCCTGGTGTAGGATTGATATCACCGCCACCACACCATGATATTTACTCTATTGAGGATTTAGCTCAATTGATTTTTGATTTAAAAAATGCCAATAGAGAAGCTCGAATTAATGTAAAATTAGTTTCGGAGGCTGGTGTAGGAACAATTGCTTCCGGTGTAGCAAAAGCTAAGGGTGATGTTGTTATGATCTCTGGATATGATGGTGGGACAGGAGCATCTCCATTATCATCAATAAGACACGCTGGATTACCTTGGGAACTTGGTTTGGCAGAAACACATCAAACATTAGTAATTAATGACTTAAGATCAAGAATTACTGTACAAACAGATGGACAGTTACGAACAGGTAAAGATATAGCTATAGCAGCATTGTTAGGCGCAGAAGAGTGGGGTGTAGCAACAGCTGCTTTAGTTGTTGAGGGATGTATAATGATGAGAAAATGTCATTTAAACACGTGTCCAGTTGGAATTGCTACTCAGAATAAAGAATTAAGAGCGTTATTTTCTGGTGATGCTGATCATGTAGTTAACTTTTTCAACTTCTTAGCTGAAGACTTGAGAGAGATTATGGCAGAATTAGGTTTTAAAACCGTTGATGAAATGATTGGTAGAACGGACATGTTAGCTTTTGATGAGGAAAAGGAACATTGGAAGTTGAAAAATCTTGATCTTTCGCCAATTTTGTTCCGACCCGCAGAATCTGAAGTAGTAAGTGTATATAAAGATCGAGCTCAAGAACATGATATTGATGATGTATTGGATAGAAAATTCATTGATGCTGCTCAGCCAGCGTTAACCAATAAAGAGGCTGTCAAAGCAGAATTCCATACTATAAATACTGACAGATCTGTAGGAGCTATGTTATCCAATGAAGTGTCCAAGGTATATGGAAGTGAAGGATTACCTGAAGGAACAATACATTTTAAGCTGAAAGGTTCTTGTGGAAATTCTTTCTCAGCATTTTCTACAAAAGGTGTTTTGTTTGAAGTAGAAGGAGAGGCAAATGATTACTTTGGTAAAGGGTTGTCTGGAGGTAAGTTGGTAATTTATCCTCCTGCGGAGGCCGATATCGTGGCATCAGAAAATATGATTGTTGGTAACGTTGCTTTTTACGGAGCAACATCAGGAAAAGCGTTTATTAACGGTATGGCCGGAGAACGTTTTTGTGTGAGAAACTCTGGTGTTACTGCAGTTGTTGAGGGAATTGGAGATCACGGTGCAGAATACATGACAGGTGGTAAAATGGTTGTTCTGGGAGAAACAGGAAGAAACTTTGGAGCAGGAATGTCAGGAGGTATTGCTTACATCTGGGATGTAAATAACACGTTTGTTAAAAACTTCAATCCTGAACTGAGTGATTTGGAAAAATTGTCCAAAGAAGATATTGCTGATTTAAAAGGATTAATCCAAGAGCATTTGGAAGAAACGGAATCCGTTATTGCACGTGAAATCTTAGCGGATTGGGATACTCAATTGAAAAACTTCAAAAAAGTAATGCCAAGAGATTACAAAAGGGTTTTACTTGAGCAAGCAAAAAAAAAAGCTAAAGAGCAAGAAGCATTAGCTTAAGGATTGATTAAGAATTAAAAACTAGTTTCAAAATTAGAAAGTCATTTTTTCAAAATTTTGAACATTATACTTAAAAAAAATGGGTCAAGCAGACGGATTTTTAAAGTTTGAAAGAGATTTACCAAAAAAGGAAAACGTAGAAGATCGAATTAAGCACTACGAAGAATTTTATAAACCTTTTTCGAAAAAAGAAACAAAAGAACAAGCTGCAAGATGTATGGATTGTGGAGTTCCATTTTGTCACAGTGGATGTCCTCTGGGTAATGTTATCCCAGAATTTAATGACGCTGTTTACAGACAAGAATGGAAAGAAGCTTATGATATACTCTCTACAACCAATAACTTTCCAGAGTTTACAGGAAGAATTTGTCCTGCCCCTTGCGAAGGATCTTGTGTATTGGGAATTAATAAGCCTCCAGTCGCGATTGAGCATATAGAGAAATCAATTATTGAAGAAGCTTTCGCTAATGGGTGGGTAAAGCCAAATTTGGCTATTGAAAGAACAGGTAAGACAATTGCAGTGATTGGATCAGGACCAGCTGGTTTGGCAGCGGCTGATCAATTGAATAAAGCAGGACATTCTGTAACAATATATGAAAGAGCACAAGCTCCGGGAGGATTGCTAAGATTTGGTATTCCTGATTTTAAATTGGACAAATCAATTGTAGAAAGAAGGATTCAGGTAATGATTGAAGAGGGCATTGCGTTTAAATGCGGTGTGAGTGTTGGAGACGATATTTCTGCTGATGAATTAAAAGCCGAATATGATGCTGTTGTTTTAGCAGGTGGAGCTACTGAGCCTCGCAATGTACCAATACCCGGAAGAGATTTGAACGGAGTGCATTTTGCGATGGACTTTCTGTCGTCAAATAGTTCAAGAGTTCAAGAATTAAAACGAGAAAATCATACTGGTAAAGAAATAGAGGAAATTTGGGCTACATACAAAAATGTTGTTGTTATAGGTGGAGGTGACACGGGTTCTGATTGTGTAGGAACATCAAATAGACACGGTGCACAGTCTGTTACGCAATTTGAAATTAATCTAAAACCAGGAACCCACCGATCACATGATAATCCGTGGCCAGAGTATCCATTTATATTAAGAACATCAACTTCTCATGAGGAGGGATGTGAACGAGAATGGAGTATTTTAACCAAAGAATTTGTTGGTGATGGATCAGGGAATTTAAAAGCGTTAAAAATTGCAGACTTGAAGTGGGAACTTGATGAAACAGGGAATAAGTCCTTTAAGGAAGTGCCTGGGTCAGAGCGAGAGATTCCATGTGATTTAGCATTGTTAGCAATTGGTTTCCTCGGACCAGAACAACCTTTAATTGAGCAGTTTGGTGCTAATACAACAAACCGATCAAATGTTGAAGCTAATTTAAAAGATTTTAAAACATCAGTAGATGGTGTTTTCGCTGCAGGAGATATTCGAAGAGGTCAGTCACTTGTTGTTTGGGCGATTTCTGAAGGTAGAGAATGCGCTGCTTCCGTAGATGAATACCTTATGGGAGAAACGACACTTGAAAGAAAAGATAATTCCATGTTGGCAGTTTAAGTTAGAGTTATTATCTTTATATCAGAGGCGGGAATAGCTCAGTTGGCTAGAGCGTCAGCCTTCCAAGCTGAGGGTCGTGGGTTCGAGTCCCATTTCCCGCTCTAAAGAGCTCCTTTTCAGGAGCTCTTTTTTTATATAAAAAATGTCTCAATACGTATACATATTATACAGTTCATCGAAAGATTCTTTTTACAAGGGTCAATGTTCTAGTATTGAACAAAGAATTAAAAGACACAATGCGAGCTACGAAATAGCGACAAAGAATGGAGCCCCGTTTCTCGCTCCAACTTAAAGTTCCTTGAAAAAGGAGCTTTTTTAAAACTGAAATCATTTGAAAATATTCAGTTTTACACTGGAAAAGGATATCCTTGATAATTAATTTTAAAATTTTCTAAAAAATAATAAGTTCATGCAACCTTTACAGAAATAGGGAGTCCTTAGAGTACCCAATATAATGGAGAAATCTGTAGAAAATGATTTAATAAGAGGTTGCATTGAAAATGATGTGAAAGCTCAACATGAATTGTATCAACGTTTTTGTGGTGCAATGATGGGGATTTGTATGCGTTATGCGCCAACTGTACAAGAGGCGGAGGATTTATTACAAGAGGGTTTTATAAAAATTTTCAAAAAGATACACACCTTTGAGGGGCGAGGTCATCTTGCAGGCTGGATTAAACGTGTAATTATTAATACCTGTTTAACTTATTATAGAGATAATAAGAACTTAAATATGTATGTAGAGCATAATGATGAAATGCATCGTGCTGAGGATAGCTTTGATGTGTTTGCTGCAATGTCGGCAGAAGATTTATTAAGGAAAATTCAGCAATTGCCTCATGGTTTCAGAGTAGTGTTTAACATGTATGCTATTGAGGGTTTTTCGCATAAAGAAATAGCAGATCAATTGGAGATTTCTATTGGAACCTCTAAATCTCAACTTAGTAGAGCGCGCGTGTATTTACAAAGGATAATAAAAGAGGAAGAAGAAAAAGAATTTAATGTCAAGTCAGTCTGATCATAACAGTCCATTAGGAGATAAGTTTAAAGACTTTGAATATAAGCCTTCCAATAGTTTATTTGGGAACATTCATAATGGTTTGAGAGCTGACCCTGATCAAGGAGTTTTAAATGACAAGTTTACAGACTTTGAGTACAGTGTATCGGAAGGTGCCTGGGAGAAAATAGAAAAAGAACTTCATCCGAAAAAGAGAAGAAAAGCTATTTTATGGTGGAGCGCAGCTTCAGTTTTTGTTATCGGAATTGGTCTAGGGATTTTTGGTGAGTTTAAATCGAATGATAAGGATATATCTCAATTGAATACAAACAATTTACCAAACCCCATTATTTCCTCACCCAAAAGAATTCCGCTGATGTCCTCAACAAAAAAAATAACAAAAGAGCGTGTCTTGGATAAACAAAAACAGGCGTTTTCTAAACGAAGGAACAATTTAGTGATTTCTCAAACTTCTTCTCAAATTAAGAATGAAAGTACCGGTTTGCTTAGGGGAACAAAATATTATTATGAGGCCATATCAGTTGATGAGAAAAGAATTAGTCTTCATGAACAACGTTTTGCCACTATCTATAAAGATTCCTTATCTAATTTGTCATCCGAATTACTGAATGGATTAGAAAATAAGAACGATGATCATCGATTTGTAAGGCATACTTTAGCCTCGGTTATTGGCTCATTTACAGGAGCATCTGGCTCATTATTTGAAATGGATGCAAGCGGTGAATTTGTCAATAGCTCTGAAAATGCTCTTTTTTCTGAAAATTTTACTTCATTTGATATGCCATCTTCTGTTTCATCGGATCCTTTTCCATCAGAGGGCGTGGTTCAATCAAATGAGTTTCATCGTGCAAGGTACAAGGATTATTCAGCCCCAACATCTTTTGGCTTTTTATATCAGCGTAATTTGAATAAACAATTTTCAATAGCCAGTGGATTGATTTATACCCGAATAGGATATCAGTATAAAAATCAGTCCTTGTCGGAATTTCATGAAACGGGTCAAGAAGAATATATTGCCATACCACTTAATATATCATTTGATCTTCTCAAGAACTCAAGTTTTGATCTATATCCTTTAATTGGAGCTCAAGTTGATTTTGGTTTTAATGGGAAGGATGAATTTAAATTTGATGGCACTGATAATGGGGTGACCACCATTGATAAGATTTCTCCGGGAAATTTATATTCTGTTTTAACAGGGGTTGGATCATCATATGCGCTAACACAAAAGTTATCCTTATTTGGTCAAACGGTCTTTCAGTATTATCCATCTGCAAGTCAATACAGTTATTATAGCAATAAACCCACAAATCTATCGTTCCAAGGAGGAATTAAATTTTCATTTTAAAGCAACCATTTAACTATAAAATGCATCATTAAGACAAACAAAAAATAAAGAAACAATTCAACACCCTAAAAAATGAAAAAATTACAGAAATTATTATTAATCGCTCCTGCATTGTTACTCTGGAGTTGTGAAAACAAAACGGTAAGAATATATGAAGCAAATTCACCAAAAACCATAAGTTTTGAAGAATGGAGAGCGACAATACCCAAGCTAGAACCTACCTCTAACACGGCCTTAAGTCAACCTGGGAAAATATATAGTTTTCAAAACGCACTCTATATCAATGAAAAAGGAAAAGGAGTCCATATTTATAATAACTCAAATCCTTCTAATCCTGAAGAGATCGGGTTTTTAGAAATTCATGCTAATTTGGACATTGCAATACAAGGAAATGTCATGTATGCAGGTTCCTACACTGATTTGTTACTTTTTGATGTGTCAAATCCACTTCATCCAAAATATGTAGGAAGAGAGGAAAATGTTTTCGAATTCAATATCAATTCTATTCCTGAGGGGTACAATGCCGACCTTCCTGTAAAGAATTTTAATGCGCAAGAAGAGGTCGTTTTAAGTTGGGAAATAGAGCGAGTTGAAGAAGAGATTAATGAAAGCAATGATGCTCCTGATATGGGTAGTGAAGTTATGTTTAGATCGGATCGTGATGATGAAGTATTTCAGCCTGTATCAGAAAATAGAATGATGCTTATGAGTGCAGCAGACGCAAGCTTTAGTCCAAGAGGAACAGGAATGGGCGGTTCAATGGCAAGTTTTACAATAATGAATAATACGATTTATGTGCTGGATCACAATGCACTAAAATATGCTTCACTTAGCAATCCTACTGATCTACCTAATTTTGAAGAAATGTTTTTATGGAGAGATGTTGAAACGTTGTTCCCTCATGAAAACACATTATTTATTGGTACGACTACAGGAATGTTGATTTATGATATCGCTGACGATGGAACACCTACTTATTTAAGTGCTTTTGAGCATTGGACAGGATGTGATCCAGTTGTGGTGAGTGATAATAAAGCCTATGTGACATTATCATCGGGGTGTGGTTTAAACAGAAATCAGATGGATGTTGTGGATGTTTCGGATTTAACAAACCCTCGATTAATTAAATCCTATACATTTAATCATCCACTAGGATTAGGAGTAGACGATAACACCTTGTTCTTATGCGATGATAACGATGGACTTAAAGTTTTTGATGTCGCTGATTCAGAAAATATTGATCAAAACATGATTAAACATTACAGTGGTATAAATGCTTATGATGTCATTCCATTCAATAACCTTCTTATAATGGTTGGAGATGATGGTGTATTTCAATACAATTACTCAAACCCTGAAAACATTATTGAACTCAGTCAAATTATTGTTCAATAATTAATAAAATTTGATGAATGTCGTTTAAATAAAAAGCAATTTATTAATTCATCAACAATTCTATACTAGATATTCACAAAGGCGAGCATTATTGCTCGCCTTTTGTATATTTATTTAAGCAAAAAAATTCAAGCGTTGTATTTAATCTTTGATACCGAAACTACGGGATTGCCCAAACGTTGGGACGCTCCAATTACCGAAACCGATAATTGGCCGAGGTGTATTCAAATTGCCTGGCAATTACATGATGAGTGGGGTAATCTTATTGAATCGAGAGATTATTTAGTAAAGCCCGAAGGTTTTGATATCCCATACGATGCAGAACGTATTCACGGTATTTCAACAGCGTTAGCTGATCAGCAAGGAGAGCCGTTAGACTTTGTATTGGAAGAGTTTAATCAGGCGCTTAAAAAATCAAAGTTTATTGTTGGGCAAAATGTTGGCTTCGATGTGAACATTATGGGGTGTGAGTTTTTCCGAAATGAGGTGGAATCGCCAATGGCAGAAATGCCTGTTTTGGATACGTGTACAGAGGTCACAGCAAATTTGTGTCAAATCCCGGGAGGTAGAGGAGGAAAATTTAAACTTCCAACACTTACAGAATTACATAAGCACTTATTTGGAGAAGGATTTGGTGAGGCGCATAATGCAACGGCGGATGTTGAAGCAACAACACGGTGTTTTTTAGAGTTAATTAGATTAGGTTATTTTCCCCAATCGGAACTTCAGCAGGAAGAAGGATACCTCTCAAAATTTAAAAAAGAAAATCCAGAGCCATTTGATTTTATTGGCTTAAACCATTTAAATCTTAAGGAAGAAAGTAAGAAGATAGCCCAACTTCAAGCGCAATCCGATGGTCCTGAAACTACAGTTGATGTGGAGGCAGGACTAGCTCAGTTAAAGGATGTTCATTTTGCACATCTTCATAATCATTCACAATACTCTATTTTACAATCAACCTCCGAAATAGGAGCCTTAGTAGATAAAGCGACAGAATATAATATGCCCGCAATAGCCTTAACAGATTCGGGTAACATGATGGCAGCTTTTTTGTTTGTTAATGCTGTTTTAAAGAAGAATAAGGTTATTGAGGCGGAGATTAAAGCGGCAGAAGCGGCAGGAGAGTATTGCGAAAAGCAAGTAATCAAACCTATTATAGGTGCAGAATTATTTGTTTGTAAGAATCATAAAGATAAAACGTATAAAGACAACGGGTATCAAATACCTTTTCTCGCAAAAAATAAATCAGGATATAAAAATTTGTCAAGGATTTGTTCTCAAGGACACATTGATGGGTTTTATTATGTTCCCCGTGTAGACAAAGACTTAATTCTTGAATATAAGGATGATATTATTGTTACTACAGGAGGATTAACTGGAGAAGTACCTGGATTAATTTTAAATGTAGGAGAAAAACAAGCTGAGGAAGCTCTATTATGGTGGAAAGAACATTTTGGAGAGGACTTTTACATTGAAATTGTTCGGCATGGACTAGAAGAAGAAGATCGAGTAAATGCAGTATTATTAAAGTTTGCACAAAAGCATGCTATAAAAGTTATCGCTGCCAATAACACTTATTACATTGATCAAACAGATGCAGAAGGGCATGATATTTTACTTTGTGTAAAAGAAGGACAACAAAAAAACACCCCTATTGGAAGAGGAAGAGGATACCGTTACGGATTCCCCAATAGAGAATTTTATTTTAAGTCTTCCGATGAGATGAAAAAATTATTTGCAGATCTTCCAGAAGCTATTCTAAATATTCAGGAGATTGTAAATAAGATTGAAGTGTATGGATTAGCGCGCGACGTTTTACTTCCTGCGTTTGATATACCAGAACAATTCCAAGATGCTCAGGACATTGAAGATGGTGGGAAAAGAGGAGAGAACGCCTATCTACGTCATTTAACCTATGAAGGTGCAAAAGAGCGTTATGATGAAATAACACCAGAAATAGAGGAACGTTTAGATTTCGAATTGGAAGTTATTGCAAACACAGGCTATCCTGGTTACTTTCTTATTGTTCAGGATTTTATAAAAGAAGCGAGGAAAATGGGTGTTTCAGTTGGTCCAGGACGAGGTTCTGCAGCTGGATCAGCGGTTGCCTATTGTACTACAATAACAAATATTGACCCCATAAAGTATGATTTGCTTTTTGAGCGTTTTTTGAATCCTGAACGGGTATCCATGCCCGATATAGATATTGATTTTGATGATGAAGGTAGAGGAAGAGTTATTCAATATGTTATTGATAAATATGGTGCCTCTCAAGTGGCTCAAATCATTACCTATGGAACAATGGCGGCAAAGTCTTCCATTCGAGACACTGCGCGTGCATTGGATTTACCTTTATCTGAAGCCGACCGCTTAGCAAAACTTGTTCCAGACATGAAACTGAATAAAATGTTTGGGATGTCCGATAAGGACCTGGAAAAAAAGTTAGGTAACCCTGAATTAATGGAAATGGCTCGTGAACTCAAAATGGTTTACGATCAGGATACCTTATCTGGAGAAACCATCCGACAAGCAAAAGCACTTGAGGGATCAGTGAGAAATACAGGAATTCATGCCTGTGGGGTAATTGTAACACCAACCGATATTCGCGAACACGTTCCGGTTGCTGTTGCCAAAGATTCAGAAATGTGGTGTACCCAGTTTGATAACTCTGTAGTAGAGAGTGCTGGGCTCCTAAAGATGGATTTTCTCGGTTTAAAGACACTAACACTTATTAAAGATGCTGTTACCATAGTAAAGGAGCGTCATGGCATTGAAGTTGATCCAGAAGAAATTCCTATAGACGATACGAAAACCTATGAACTATTTCAGAGAGGTGAAACAGTAGGCGTATTTCAATATGAATCTGCAGGAATGCAGAAATACATGCGGGAATTAAAGCCCACTGTTTTTGCTGATTTAATTGCAATGAATGCATTATATCGTCCAGGACCTCTTGAATATATTCCCAACTTTATTAAGCGTAAACATGGAGAAGAAGACATTGTTTATGACCTCGATGGAATGGAAGAATATTTGGGAGAGACCTATGGGATTACTGTGTATCAAGAGCAGGTTATGCTTCTTTCTCAAAAATTAGCAGGATTTACTAAAGGACAAGCAGATTCATTGAGAAAGGCGATGGGGAAGAAGATTTTCGCCATGCTTGAGACTTTAAAGCCGCTGTTCATGAATGGAGGAGAAGAGCGGGGACATAACATTGAAAAACTGGAAAAAGTTTGGAAAGATTGGGAGGCATTTGCCTCTTATGCATTTAATAAGTCACATTCCACATGTTATGCTTGGGTCGCTTATCAAACAGCTTATTTTAAAGCTCATTATCCAGCTGAATATATGGCCTCTGTTCTGAGTAATAACATGAACGATATTAAACAGGTTACTTTCTTTATGGAGGAATGTAAAAGAATGGGCGTACCTGTATTGGGTCCTGATATTAACGAATCAGTATATAAATTTACCGTTAACCAAAAAGGAGAGATTCGTTTTGGATTAGGAGCTGTTAAAGGCGTAGGAGAAGGAGCTGTGGAGTCTATTGTTGAGGAAAGAAAGAAAAACGGACCCTACGTTGATGTTTTTGATTTTACCAGTAGAATTAATCTTAGGGCAGCCAATAAACGCTGTGTTGAAAATTTAACTCTTGCTGGTGGATTGGACTGTTTTTCAACGATTCATAGAGCCCAGTATTTTTATAAAGCGCATGAAAAAGAATCTTCTTTTTTAGAAAAAGCTATTCGCTATGGATTGCAGTTACAAAATGAACAAGGGTCTGCTCAACAATCGCTATTTGGTGGGAGTTCTGACGTAGAATTACCTAAGCCACCTGTGCCGTCATGTAACCAATGGAGTAGTGTGTATGCATTAAACCAAGAAAAAGAGATGGTAGGCGTTTATATCTCTGGTCATCCATTAGATGATTTCAAACTGGAAATCAATAATTTTTGTAATTCTACTTTTGAGGAGTTAAATTCTAATTTTGAGGGGTTAAAGGGAAGGGAAATAGCATTTGCAGGTATTGTTTCTGAGGCGGCCGAACGCATGAGTAAAAAAGGAAATCACTTTGGTATTCTTACTGTGGAAGATTATACTGATGCAGGTAAATTCTTCCTTTTTGGTGATACGTATTTAAAATTTAGACGATTCTTGGTAGAAGGGGCTTTTCTTTATATCAGAGGGAAAATGGAGCCAAAACGATATGCCAAGTCAAAACATGATGTGGAATTTAAAATTCAAAAGATAGAACTGTTAAATGATGTTCGAGAAAAGTTAGTTAAATCGGTAACACTCCATGTGAAATCAAGTTTGGTAAACGATGATTATATCCAAAAATTAGCTCAGGTTTGTGAAGCAAATGAGGGTGATTGTTACTTGAAGCTTGTTTTGGTTGATGAACAAGAAAACATCTTTTTGGAATTATCTAGTAATCAATATCGAGTGAATGTTTCCAATGAATTCATCAATGACTTGAATGTTCTCCCAGAACTTGAAATGAAGTTTAATTAATTCAGTTTATTTACTTTCTTTGCAGTGCAATGTATTTTTCGCCTTTTCATATTGTTTTTTATGGTCAAAATGAAATTGATATTGAACAACCTTTTTCTTATAAAAAGATTAGGCAGCGAGTATTAGCTAAATATGAACTTGTTGATAATGCTCCCATAGAAATTAAAGGGAAATTGATAAACAAAAGTGAAGCAATTGAACTTATTCAAGTATTTAAAAATGAGGATCACTTAAAATTCCATAAACAAGTCTTTAAAGATCAAGAGTTATTAACGTTTCTCGAAGATCAAAATGATACATTTTTAAGAAGAAAAGATGTGGCATTTGAACACGAGTTTAAAACTTGGATAAGTGAGTATTTTGCAGAATCTTTTGCGCTTATTCTTCAATCAGAGTTGAAAGGGAAGTATCCAAATGAAACCTTTATGGCCAAGGATTTGAATAGGTATATTCAATCGTATCATTTTGATCTTGTATTTAGAAAAGCCGTTTCACAAGTGCGCGTTTTGTCTGCTGAGTTTTCCGATATTCTAAGCAGATCCAATGAGAAGGGCTTCAAGAGGGAATGCTCTTTAAAAGCGGATAACTTATCAAAAAAGTATGCACAGCGACTTAATAAAGCAAAAAATCATTTGGAGGATGCGAGGGAGGAACTTTCTGAAACGTTATTAAATACAGCTATATTATTAAACGATGAAAAAGCAGCCTATCACTTAGCTAATCGATACACCTCATTTTGTTTATTATTAGACACTAGTCCATATCTCAAAGAAGAGGTCAAGCGTGTACATAAGGTAGTAGTTTCTAATTCTAGAAGTGGAGAATCGCCTATTCCTAACTCTACATCAAATATTTGGAGCGTGGTATTTAGAGTTGTGATCGTATTGGTTTTTGCAGGTGGTTTTTTTGGAAGAAACTGTAGGGATCGAGTGAAAAAGCATGAGATACCTAGTGGCATATTCTCAAAAACCACTCAGCAAAAAGCCTCTCTTACAAATCTTAAAAATGAAATGGTAAACTACTTCAAGCAAAATGTCTTTTCGTATAAAAAAAATCATATTCAATATGAAGTGAATGAATTATCGAATGGAGAAATAATTCATATGAAAAATTGGATTCCATTTGGGAAGACACAACAAACTCACATAAGTAATTTGACACAATTTGATTGTATTGTCTTTATTAGAAAACCATTTTTTGGCTCGTTTTTATGTGAAAAAGACATATATATAAAAGCAGGCGAAACAGTTGAATTAGAAAACGGAATTTCCAAAAATCAAGTAGTTTTAGCCTATTTAGGGAATCAATTTATAAGATCAAAATGTGCTTATTGTGACCTTCCTTCACAATCTTCTTCCAATGTAAACATAAAAGCAGGCGCAAATAAAGATCGAATAACAGGCGCTTTTTTATACAAAGCGCATATTATTTCAGATTTTGTTGAATCTACCTCAGATGAGGTCAATCACATTAAAATCATTCCTGAAAAATTAGTGCCTTTGGATCAATCAAACTAAACCAGTTCGATTGTCAAATGATTTATCAGACACTTCACCTTTGTACAAGCTGTAAAGTCTATTTATAATTGCTTTTAACTCGTCTAATCGTTCCTTGTCAATTGCTTTCTCCCCTTTTTCAATAAATTTTTTGGCTTCTTTTTCATTGGTGTACATGTCAAGAGGCTCAAATGCATAAGAATAAAAAATATTTTTCAAATGCTCAGGAGTACGCCAGCGAATGTCGTGAACAAACTTTGCCAATTGGTTGGCAAGGTTTTTCATTCTTAATCGATTTCCAGAGGCTTTAGCTGACTTAAATTTTTCATCAAATTCAATAAACTCTTTACGTTCTTTATCATTCCCATGCTCTTCAACAAGTCTTTTGGAAAAGGAATACCACCATTCCAACTCAGATAAGTCGGTAAGAATCTTCTCATTGGAGGACATTTCGTCAAATTTGTGCGAATATTTTCGTTTTAAATCCTCTAGTTGATACTTTGTATCTGTTGTATCATCTTCCACTAAATTGGACGATTTAATAAACATTTCTTGAATGTTCGATTCTAACTTTTTTAATTTAGCAGCGCGCTCAAAATCTTCATTTCCATGAGCCATATTGAGTTCCATACGTACATTTTCTGCAAGGCTTTCAATTTCAGACTTTAATTTCAGAATGTCCACATAGCGTTCTGATGCACTAAATAAATTTTCAAACTCCTGTCCAGTCATAGATAAGTACGTATATACTTTTAATTCTCTGGATTCGCTTAGTTCAATCGTTATTTCGATATCTGTTCCTTTTAAGACATCTCTTTCAATATCATTTCCAGTAATTTTAATGACTCCTATAGGCTTGTTAGAGGCAGGGCTCACATGTTGTTTACCCTCAAGAATATTAATGAGAATATGATCATTAGAGCCTTTTTTTAGTGTTTGTCCAATTTCTTTTACAAGACGTTTTTTGATTGGAAGTAGCGCGTTTTTTTCAAAAATAACCTCAAGAGCAGTTTCCTTTTCTTCAATATCATCAATTTCAATACAAATATCGGCTGGTAAGGTTTGACCTAAAATACCGAACATCCCTTGGGTAATCGAAAAAGTTGTGAAGTTTGATATAATTTTTTTTCCCTCCAAGTCAGTAATGGTAAGGTTAAAGGTGTTCTCAGCTCCCTTTAATAAAGGTAAGTCTTGTTCTATGCTATTTGAGAGATTGGTTAATCCAGTATCAAATCCACCATCAACTCTTGTAATTCTATATTGAAGCTGTTCCGTATTCCCATCTATTTTAGCTGTAAAGTACTCCTCTAGCTCTTGTGTGTGTTTTTGGTATGCAGCGCGTATTAAAATACTTGAATTACTTGCTTCATCTTTATTACTATCTGTTTGATCAGCTAATTTCTTTTGTGTGACTAAGGATTTAGTTCCAGCATAATAAGCTGCACCTGTAGCAACTGCTGTTGTAGGATCAACGGAATAATTTGGAGTGATTTGTGTTTCATCTTCAATTTTTAGCCGAACCAAAGGAATATAAGTAGATCCACCAATCATTAATACACTGTTTATTTGAGCAGGGGTAAGCTGATTTTGATCTAAAAGTTCATGAATTAATTCAATTGTTTTTGTGACAGCAGGTTCAATGACTTTATTAAATTCATCAATTGTAATATCCTCATAAAATTCAATTTCAACTCCATTATCATCCTCAATATCAAACTCAAATTCAACTGATTTTGAAGATGATAATTGAATTTTTGCCTGTTCAGCTTTGTAAAGTAATTCATAATAAAGTTTATTGTATTTTCCCTTTGAGGATTTGAATTGAGTTTCAATGTGTTGAAAAGATCCTTTTTCCTGTAGTTTAGGGAAAATAATCTCATCAAGAATTAAGGCATCAAAATCTGTCCCTCCCATAAAATTGTCACCTACATGATCCAGTACTTTCATCTCGCCATCTTCAATAGCGATAAGAGCAACATCAAAAGTTCCTCCTCCAAGATCATAAACAATCCAAGTGCCCTCTTGCTCTAAATCAAAACCAGCTTTATTAACAAAAGCTAAACTGGCAGCAACGGGTTCTTGCAAAAGTAAAACTTCTTTAAAACCAGCTAGTTTACCTGCCTCCTTTGTCGCATTTGATTGGACAGTATCAAAAGATGCGGGTATAGTCACAACCACATCATTCAATTCGTCATCATTATACACAAAGTTTTTTAATTCTTTTAAAACATGAGAAGAAAGTTGGATAGGGGTAACAAATTCAGAGGTAGATTCAATAAAATAAGATTCATTGGTTCCCATTTTTCGTTTAAAAAGACCAACTACGTTACTGGGTGACTTTTCCCAAAGTTCAGCAGCTTTATCTCCTACTAAAACACGCCCCTTTTTAAAAGCTACTATCGAAGGCAACACGGATCTAAGACCAACAGGATTTTTAAAGATTTCGACTTCTCCAGATATACACTTTGCGATTACTGAATTTGTAGTGCCAAGATCAATAGCATAATTTATTGTAGTATTCATATTATTCCGCTATAACAATTCCTTTTTGAGCTAAAACAATACTTCCACCTTCCTTTTTGTATACGATGGGTTTGATTACCTCAGAAATAATGAAATTTTTTCTTTTTTCTCCAATAATACTTGCTGTGTAATCAGCTCTTCGATCATCATAGTTTTCCCCAATAGGGTTTACAATACTGAAACCAAGATTTTCCAACTCCTCGGATAGTCGAGATAAGTTGCGATTTATTTTTGAGTAACCTTCTTTTTCAACCTTTTTTTGAATCTCAAAAAGTTGATTAATAATATTTAAAAGCTCCTTGCTAATCATAGATAAAGACTTAAAGGAGTTAAGTTATATATTTTATCTAAACTTTTTGCTTTTTCAACCTTAACAATAGGTAAGAACCTATAATAATGAAAGGAAAACTTAACCATTGACCCGTAGATAAAAAACTAAGTAAGCTATAATCTTCAATCCCGCCCTGTGCGTTTTTTGAAAATTCAATCACAAAACGAGCAATGAACATTGTAACAAATAAAGTACCTAATAATTTACCTTCCTCAAGATACGCTTTGTTTTTCCAGTACATTTTTCGCAACAAGATGAAAATGAATAAATATGCAATCGCTTCATAAAGTTGAGAAGGATGCCTGGGTTGGGTGTCAATTTGGGAAAAAATAATGCCATAACTCGATCCCGTGGGATCACCAACAATTTCACTATTCATAAAATTGGCTATTCGAATAAAAAAAGCTGTGATTGCAATTGGATATGCGACTTTATCAAGAATCCACAAAAACGAATGAGAACTCTTTTTTGTTTTGTACCAAATTAAAGCGAGTATAACGCCAATTGCACCTCCATGACTAGCTAATCCGGCAAAACCGGTAAATTCAATACCATTTTTAAAACTAAAAGGGAGGAAAACACTAAAAAAGTCTTCGGAAAAAAGTTCACTTTGATAAAAAATCACGTGTCCAAGTCTAGCTCCTAAAACACCACCTAAGATACATGCAAAAAGAAGAGGGTCCAATAATTTGATGTCCTCCTTTTCGTTCAAAAATACCTTTTTACAAATCGTATAGGCCACCCATATACCAACGCCCCATAGCAAACCGTAATATCTAATTTGAAAATTACCCAGTTCAAAAATGACAGGATCTAAATTCCAAGTAATAGCAGAAAGAATTGACTTCATTGATATAAGTTTACTGTAAAATTAGCGCAATAACTTTAAATCTATTCGTAAAAGTGAAAACAACTTATTTCATTTTTTATTTCCATTAACTAAGAATAATAATCTTTTTATTAAAGTATGGATGAGCGAATTTACTGTTTAACAAAACCTTTTACTTTTAGATAAATTGTATGATTTACAGCATTAGATGTAATTGTTATTGTTTTTAAGAATCTTCCTGATTTCCCTTTCGCATCATAGCGGACATTAATCCAATCGGATTTCCCGGGAAGAATTGGTGTTGAAGGACAAGAAGGAACAGTACACCCACAAGATGCTTTACATTTGGAGATGATTAGTGGCTGATTGCCACTGTTTGTGATTTTGAGTGTTTTTAATTCACTGTAGTCTTGATTAATTATTCCATAATGAATCGTGTCGTTTTCAACATGTAAATAAGGCCCATCTTCCAAGTTCTTTTGAGCAAAGCCAATAGAGTAGAATCCAATAATTAGGGAGAGAAAAAGGAATTTCATTAAGCTAGATTAATGTAAAAAAAAAGGTACTTCATGAAGTACCTTTTTAAGTTATTAGAAGTCTTTTATTCTGCTGTTGGACCTGATTGAATCGGTGGCATTGCAGCAGGAGCTTGATTGGCATTGATCGTTCCAACTACTTTAAGCGTTTGTGTCCCGTTTATCGCATTCGATTTCACTGTGACAGTTTTGCTAATTCTACCTACTCTCTTTGTATCATACCTTACTTTCAACTCTGCCTTTTCACCAGGCATAATTGGTGTAGTAGGACATTGAGGGACAGTACATCCACAAGAACCTTTACAAGTAGTAATATGAAGAGGCTTTTTACCAGCATTCGTAAACATAACCACTCTAAAAGGATCACTACCTTGATCAATTGTTCCGAAATCAACAACGGTTGTGTCAAACTGAATTTTTGGACCATTTGGATCAACAGGTTCAAGCTCGGTAGTTTGAGCATTAACATTCATGGAAAGACCGAATACGGCCAAACAAAAAGTAAATAATAATTTTTTCATGTGTTCGTTTTTTAATGATTTTTCAATCTAAATCAAATTTAAGCATTTAGATTTCAAAAACGTGTTAATGACTTGTTAAAGTTTAACCTAAAACTATGCCACTTTAAAATTAATCAAAGTATGCTTCAAAGGATGTGGTTTGGTAGTGATTATCACCAAAATATTTGATAAGATCTAAGTACATGGAATAATTGTAATATCCAGGTACTACTTTTATCCGTTCAAGTTGCTCATTATAATAAACTATTGTGGGAAATGAAAGCCTACCGTTGATGGTGGCTTGATCAATAGCAAAATCATGAGTTCTTTTCTTATTATCAAATAACTTTCCTTTAAATAAAAGTGACTCTCTTGATTCAGCATCAAAACGAACAGCATAGAAATGTTTGTTTAGATAATCAATTACTTTAGGATGCGTAAACGTTGTTTTCGCCATTTTTTTACACCAGACACACCATTCCGTATGAAAATCAATGAGTACTTTTTTAGGGTCTGTTTTCATTTTTTCCTGGACCTCTTCAACAGTTAGCCATTGGAGTGTTGGCTTGATTTTATGTGCAACCTTTGAACTACACGCTATCAAAAGCACAGAGATTAATAAGAAAACAAAATATTTACCCATGAGTGTAAAGATATTTAAATTAACAAGGAAGCGATGTCATTTAATCAACATATGGCAAAAAAAAAGCGAGTCAGCAGACTCGCTTTTGGTGATCTGGCAGGGGCTCGAACCCTGGACCCTCTCCTTAAAAGGGAGATGCTCTACCAACTGAGCTACCAGATCGCGTTTTTGAAACGGGTTGCAAATATAAGGACATAAAATTTTTAACTCAAAATAAATAAGGCTTTTTTTTAGAAGGATATGAAACATATGTTAATTTTGATTTGTAATCAAATGAAAATCAAATTATAATAACAAATTGAGCATGGATAAAATTTTTCTAATTGGTTTTATGGGATGCGGGAAATCAACATTTGGCAGAAAATTAGCACACAAAATTGGATGGGAATTTATTGATTTAGACGATTACATTGAAAAAGAAGAACAACGCGACATAAAAACAATATTTGAATTAGAAGGAGAGAATTATTTTAGGGAATTAGAAACTAATACGCTTAATTCTTTGAAAAATCACAAAAGCACTGTGATTAGTTGTGGTGGGGGAACACCATGTTTCAATGAAAATATTCACGTAATTAATGAGTTAGGATTATCTGTATACATAAAGCTATCTCCAGAGACTTTGATGAAAAGATTAATCAGTGAAAAGTCAAAACGACCGTTAATTGCATCAAAAAAAAATAGTGAATTGCTTGAGTTTATTGAACAGAAATTAAATGAACGTCAATCATTTTATCATCAGGCTCATGTTACTTTTGATTACAGTTCAAAAGATGAAGGTAAGTTTATTGATTTTATTACCGAAAAAGTTGGTTAAAAGGGAGTTATAAGGTTAACAATGTGTTAAGAATACAAGAAATAGAACAGCATTGATGGCTAAATGAAAAAATGGTTTATTTTTGTCCCGCTATTGAGCGTTTTTCAATAGAATTTTTTAAATATTAAAACAAGAATTACAATGAGCAAAGTAAGAGTTGCATTTAATGGAATGGGTCGTATCGGTAAGAATGTTATGAGAGTTATCGTAGAAAAATTTAACGATCAAATAGAAATAGTTGCGGGTAACGATTTAGTTTCTCCAGCAGAAATCGCAAATGGATTACCAAAAGATTCAATTTTTGGAAGATTTCCAGTAGAAGTTTCTTTGGAAGGGGATAACGTTATCAAAGTGGGAGATCACTCTATTACTGTTTATGCTGAGAAAGATGCCAACAATATTCCTTGGGCCAAACATGATGTAGATATTGTTTTTGAATGTACAGGATTCTATTTATCAACTGAAAAGTCTCAAGCTCACCTTAACGCAGGAGCAAAAAAGGTAATTGTTTCAGCGCCTTGTAAGGATTCAACTAAAACAGTTGTTGTTGGTGTAAACCATGAAATCTTAACATCTGAGGATAAAATAGTTTCTAACGCTTCATGTACAACGAACTGTTTAGCACCTATGACTAAAGCCATTGATGATTCATTTAAGGTGATTTCTGGTTTAATGTCAACAACACATGCTGCTACAGCGACACAAAAAGTAGCTGATGCATTTGGTGGTGGAAAAAACAGAGCAACATTAAATAATATTATTCCTGCTTCAACAGGAGCTGCAATTGCAGTAGGGAAAGTATTACCTCATTTAAACGGTAAGTTAAATGGAACTGCGCTGAGAGTACCAACAGATACAGGATCAGTTGTAGAATGTGTTTACCAAATAGAAGGTGAAAAATCTGCTGATGAGGTAAAAGAAGCAATGCAAGCTAATATTTCTAAAATGAATGATTCAACATTGTTGAAGCAAACTGTTTATTTAGGAGATTTTTATGAATGTTCAAGAGACTGTGTAGGTGAACCATATTCTTCAATGGTATCAGATAACATTCTAACTATTCCAAACAATGGAACAACTTTAGTAAAAGCAACATCATTTTATGATAATGAAATGGGATTCTCTCATAGAATGGCTGAATTAGCAATTATTTTATCTTCTAAATAATTTAGAAATAAGAAAACAATACAGTTACCTTATGGGTGCAGAAATAAAAAAGATTGGTGTTTTAACATCAGGAGGAGATGCTCCAGGAATGAACGCAGCGATAAGAGCTGTTGTTCGTTCCTCTTTTTATTATGGGATTGAAGCAGTTGGAATATACCGTGGATACGAAGGAATGATTGATGGTGATTTTGAAACATTGGACGTTCGATCAGTAAATCACATTTTAGGTAAAGGAGGAACTGTGTTAAAATCTGCTAGATGTTTAGAATTCCATAAGCCAGAAGTAAGAGCAAAGGCGGCAGATCAATTAAGAAAAGCTGGTATTGATGCTATTGTAGCAATTGGAGGTAACGGAACTTTTACAGGTGCTAAATTATTATGGGAAGAGCAGAATATTCCAGTAATTGGAGTGCCAGGCACCATTGACAATGATTTACATGGTTCTGATTACACTATTGGTTTTGATACAGCAAATAATGTTGTGTTGGAAGCCATTGATAATATTCGAAATACAGCAATGTCCCACAACAGATTGTTTTTTGTTGAAGTAATGGGTCGCGAATCGGGTTATATCGCCGCATATACAGGGTTGGCTTCAGGTGCTTTTGGGATATTGATCCCAGAAAAAGAAACAACTTTTGACGAGCTCATCGAAAAATTAGACATCGGAAGAAAAAATGGTAAATCATCCAGTATTGTAGTAGTCGCTGAGGGGAATAAATGGGGAGGAGCATATAAAATAAAACAGATGATAAAAGAGAATGCACCTTATTATGATGCGAAAGTATCCATTTTGGGGCATACTCAAAGAGGAGGTGTACCAACTTGTTTTGATCGAATCCTATCAAGTAGACTTGGAGTTGCTGCAGTAGAAGGTTTACGTAGTGGGAAATCTGGAGTTATGGCTGGTATAATAAAAAATAATGTTGTGTACACCACGTTGGAAGATGCTATTCAATTCAAGGATCATGTGGACGATGAAATCGTTCGTGTAGCTGAAATTCTTTCAATCTAATTCATTAATAAGTTTCTAAAAAGGTGTCAATATTGACACCTTTTTTTTTGATAGTAAACCAATAGCACATTAGGGTCTTCTGAAGTTTAAACTCTTGTAATTTAATCTTCATTTAATTTAAATATCTCCCATAGAATTGAAGGCCTTCAACTCATTCGTTGTTACATATTGTTGGATGTTTTTATAATGAGCGAATTCTTAACACTAAATTGATAAAAAATAAAGGTTTAAGACTAAATGCTTGTATATCAGTTTTTTACGTAATTGTGTCTTGTTCTTGTCCACTAGAAGTATGAGTAGATTTCTCAACGATGAAAAGGGAAATTATTTGAAATAGTCTTATATTTGGCCACTCAAAATTCACTTTACTATGACAAGAATTTTTTCGCTATGTGTTGTTACATTACTCTTAGTAGGCGGAATGTTAAAAGCACAAAACTCATGTAAGCAAATTATTGGATATTATCCTTCTTGGCAGATGTATAAAAGATCTGGTGCTGTTGTTCCTGAGTACCTTGATTATACAAGATACAGTATTTTGAACTACTCTTTCTTTCAGCCTGATTCCAATGGGTATCTTACAGGAACAGATCCTTGGGCTGATTCATTATTATTGAGAGGAAGAATGGATTGGAGTAAACCTCAACCAGCCTATTATCCAAATACTTCGTTAATAGATTTTGCTCATTTATGGGGGACAAAAGTGATGGTTTCTATCGGTGGTTGGACACTTTCAGACAATTTCCCGGAAATCGCAAGTAAGCCAGAGAAAACACAAACATTTGTAGATGAATGTGTAAGAATCATAAAAGACTATCAGTTCGATGGAATTGACATTGATTGGGAATATCCTTGTTATGAAGAACATAGTGGCCGTCCCGACATGGATAAGAAAAACTTTACAAAATTCATGTATGCCATTCGAGTAGGAATTGATTCCTTGGCTCAAGCTATGGGAAGATCGAAAGAGAATAAGTTCTTATTAACTGCTGCCTTTGGAGCTGCTAAAAAGAATATGGATTGTATTGAGTATGATCAAGTATCTCAATTTATGGATTACATTAATGCTATGACTTATGATTTTAATGGTCCATGGTCACAAGATGCCAACCATAATTCGCCGCTATATGCGCCAAGGAAAGGAAGTGACGGTTCTTTGGATGTAGCCTATAAAATGCTTACTGAACGATGCGTTCCATCCAGTAAAATAAATTTAGGTGTAGCTTTTTATGGAAGAACGTTAAGAGGTTTTGGTGGTGAAAAACCTGATTTGCATGCGTCTCATGATGGAAAAGTAGATGTTGAACGGTATCCTCTTCACGCTGGAAATCCACTTTACTACCGAATAGTGGATGAAATGGATGATTATGAAATTCAGCTATTCGATGAAGTTTCAGGAAACCCTTATGCAATCAGTACAGATGATTCATGTTTTATTACCTATGACGATCCTAAGTCGATTGAGATGAAGGCCAAATATGTGAAAGATAACAATTGTGGAGGTGTCATTATATGGGATGCAACTGGAGATTACATGGAAAAGAAAAAAGGCTCTTTACTCCTAACAGGTACCCCTTTAGCCGATAAACTTGTGGAAGTCCTTGAACCTTGTGATGTTCCAAAAATGAAAAAAATATATAAGATGCCTGAGGCTGTTAAATGGGACAACTTGGATAAATTCACCTTCTCAAGTGACTGTGACTTCGGAAAGGATCAAGAAGAAGAGAAAGTTGTAATTCAGGAAGAAAGCACAGCGCAATTAGATACTGTTGCAGAGCAAATGATTTCCGAGAAAAAGGGACACGTTATTGAGGATCTTCGTTTTGAATACGGATCATATAAAATCAAAGAAGGAACAACGGGATCATTGGATGAATTAGTTCAAATTATGAATGATAATAAATCCCTTAAGGTAAAAGTAAAAGGATACACGGATAACATCGGTAGCCCTGCTTTTAATGCTTCGCTTTCTTATAAAAGAGCTCAAGCTGTTGCGAAATATATTATTGCTGCAGGGATTTCGGAAGATCGAGTGTCCTACAGAGGATTTGGACTATTAAATCCAAGAGCTCCAAATAAAACGGAATTTGGAAGATCTCAAAATAGAAGAGTCGAATTTGAAGTTACTAACTAAAAGAACGCATTTTATGCTTATAAAAAGTAAGAAAATATCTACTTTGTTGCTGACTGCATGTGTTTCTGCAATAGCGTTTGCAGGACCAGAAGGAGATGATTATGTAAATTATTCTCCGCATAACTCAGTTAGGATGGGGTACTACTTTTTTCCAGTTTTTGAAGAGGTAGATACGGCAAAATCATCGGTAAACTACAGCAGTAGTTTCAATATGGTGGATAAATCAAAAGGTAAAGCGAGCAAAGGTCTGCTAGGAAAAGATATTACAGTTTCTGGAGTAACCCGATTTTTAACTATTCAGCGAACGATGTTGGAATCTTATTCTGACATGACGACAAGTGACAAGCATATTTCTTTTTCCGATTACCCAAATGCAGATGCTAATTCGGGTGCAAATGCTGGTTATCCTTTGCTCGAACTTAACTTAAAGTCCAAAGCGACAAAGGATCTTACATTTAATGTAGGATATTCCATGGGTCATAATATGACAGGATCCATCAGAGGAGCATCGCGAAATATGGGAGCTGTTCAGAATTTGAATTTCAGTGCGGTAATGAAAAAAGGATTTTGGAAAACCTCTGTTGCAGCTGGAGAAGTTTTAGCCACAAAACTTTCCAGAATGACGCTTGGTCAGGCTGAGTTTACGGATAACTATTTTGATAGATTGCCTTGGGATTGGTATCGGAAATCATACACAAGATATCAGGAATATTTTGCGCTTTCATCCAATGTTGGAGCAAATAATCTCGGTGCTGCCCCCTTACAAGGCGCTATTGGTGTAGTGGAATATATTCCTTATCAAACAAGCTTAAAAGTATTGTATGGTCAAACCAACCGAAGTTTGATAGCAGGTGTCCATGGAAAAGGGTTCCCTTCAATTGTCCAAGGGTATCGGTTAGAAAAATATGTTTTTGAGCGAGCGGCTCGTGGAAAAGCAGGTTTGAATGTGTACGCCAAAAGAGGAAAAGCAGATTTTGATATGGACGAAGTGGATAATAATACGATGGCCACTTTTGATTTTGATCTAAAAGTAAAGCGAGTGAAGGTAGAGGGAGAAATTGGAGGAAGTAAAATTAAAACGACGGATAGTGGGGAAGATGCTATGGGGTCGTATGAAGGAAATGGTTTTGGTGGATTTTTAAAAGCATCCTTTGATCAAAGAGCTGTACTTTATCCTTTTTCGGTGCAGTTTTATCATATTGATAAGAATTTTGGTAGTCCTAATTCATCGATATTAAATCAAAACCCGTTTCTTAAACAAGGAGGTTCACGAAATGAATTCCTATATAATGATTCTTACTTCGCCAATATCGCCAACGAGGCGGGCCAATTAACGAATAATCGTCAAGGAGTAAATTTAGATTTTGAATATAATTTTGGCGATTTAAAAGTTCAATTAGGGTATTCTGTAAGTCAAGAAATAGAAAAAATAACAGATACGTTAACTATTCAACATCGAGTGAACTCTTTCTCACGATCAAGATTTCGACCATGGTTTCAAGCCGCTGGAAACTACACAAGAATAAAGAGTTTCTGGTTCAGAACGTTTGAAACAGTTACGTTGGATGGTGAGGATGATGGAACCTGGTTGGATAGAGATCTTTTAGGATTCAACGCGTTGGAATTAATGTTAAAGTATAGAAAGAAAATTGGGAAAAATCAAGAACTAATTCTTTTAAACCTATCTACTGCAAATACAATCAAAGAAGGGTTTAATGCATTCTCTATTCCAGGAGACGAGAACAACTTGGTGACTGTTTTATATAATGACATCACAGCTGCGTATAAAATCAATAATAAGCTTTCTTTTGTAGGAAATTTTGCTGTTGAAAAAACAACAGGAAGTGAACGAACAGCGGTTGATCATAAAGACCCTAATGATCCAATGGTAATAAAAAATGATTTTATCGATCAAATTGGGCACATGTATGCTATTGGTGTTGATTATGATATTTCCAAGAAAACTTCGGTACACCTAAGAACCAAATACATGGATCATAAAGACAAGAACTTTACACTAGATAAATTTTCAGGTTTTGAAACAACCTTTGAACTAAAAATATTCTTATAAAATTACATTACGATGAATTACAAAAAATCTATAATATACTCGGCAATTTCTCTTGGTTTAACACTAGGTGCTCAAGCCCAAAATCCAAACTACAGTCTAAATGGTTTAGGAAGATCGATTATTACTAACAGTAACTTAGGAGGGGATGTTGTTCAGGATGGCGATAATAATCAAAAAGCGAGTGTTTCAGGGTACAATTTATTTGATTTACAATCCAATTTAGATTTAGATTCTACTTTCAATGCCATGGCGATTTTAAGAACAAGATCACCATTTGGAACATCATTTGGATCTCAAACTAAATTTGAATTTCGTCAATTTTCTATGGGAGGTAAATTGGAAGGATTTAAATATGAATTAGGTGATTTGCGCGTAGAAATGACTCCTTACACTGTATTCAATTCAGATCTTGCTCAAACAGGTTATGAGTCCGTGTTGTTTTCAGACCGAAAAGCCATTTTGGAGTATGAAAACTTTAATTTAGGAAATTCATGGTTACTTCAAGGGGTATCTGGTCAATATGCTTGGGACTTAGGAAATGAAAATGGATTAGGAATATATGCATTCACTGTTCGAACAGCATCAACCAATGAGTATACAGAACCTGACCGATTAATGTCAGGAGGTCGACTAGAGTATGGGATTAACCAGCACATGAAAATTGGAATAAACGATGTTTACATGTATGATGTTGAAACAGGAGCATCCGAATATGATCAAGAAATTAATGTATTAACAGGAGATTTTAACTATGTGAGAGAAACAGATGATGCTAATGTGTTATTTAATGTGGAAGGTGGTTTCTCAAATTTTGTATTTAGTGAGGTAGCAACAGGAACAGACTCAAGTTACGCAGATGCGACTATTGATGTTGATTTTGATTATGGTCTTAAAAATAAGGGTGTGATATTAGGATTTGATTTTAGAAGAGTTGGAGCGGCTTTTACCTCTCCTGCAGCTCAAAGTAGAAGATTTCGTCCCGATGCCACTCCAGGTTTATTTAGTTCAATTGATGATCAACTTAGAGCACAGTCTTATTATGATCAATTTACAAGTGAGGAGGTATATAACAATGAAGTATCGCCTACTTTAATGGCTTACAATCAATATTATAACAATACCACTCCTTATGGTAAAGCAACACCGAATAGAATGGTATATGGTTTAAATTTTGCAACCGACACTTCATCAAAAAATATAGAGGCAAGTGCTGAATTCAATTATGCCTCAGAAATTGTAGGAGAAGGCGGAGATGATTTACGAAACTTTATGGTTGCGAAAGGTGGGGCGAATATTCATGTTGGCAACCTTTCAAATAGTGATCGTCTAATAGATGTTAATTTGGGTGCGCGATACGAAAACACGTCAAGAGGAGGAAACAGTTCAGTTTCTTTGACTAGTTTGTTAATTGATGCTGGTTTAGCGTTTGAATTAGTAGATAAATTTGACTTCTTGGCAGGAGTTAAAATGTTTTCTGCAAATGGAAACGAATTCATTGCAAATAGAGACGGCTTTAACCTTGTAAATTCATTTTCAGATTATACCATTGACGTAAATGAAACTATTATGTCTGTTGGAGCTAGATTAAGGTTTTCTAAAAAACAAATGTTCAATGTGAATTATAACCTGTCAGCTTTAACAAATAATGACGCTGCAGAGACTATTCAAATAGGACAATTATTTATCCATTACACAGGTAAATTCTAATTAAAGAAGTATGAAAAAACGAATCAAAAATAAATACTTAGCATTACTGTCCTTTGTTATTCTTCTCGCAAGTTGTGAGCAGGATTCAGTAGGACCAGAAAGTAAGTCGGTTTCTTCTGGATTTGATGTTTCAAAAGTTACACTATCCTCTTCTACCACCAACCTTAATGAAAAAATAGGACAATTTCCAGTTATAACAGCTGATTGGGAAGAAACAGCGTCTTATGAATTATTTCTTAGAGGATTGTCATCAGGTGCTGAAAAAGTTTTTTATGGTACTAGCACTAAATTGGAGCAAGAATGGAATGGATTAAGCTCGAATATGCAATTTTTCAGAACAGGAGAATATGTATCAATTCATTTAAAATTGGCAGGGGCCAATGAAATTGTTTCCTCCGATACCTTATTCGTAAAGGGAGCCTATAATTTTGATGGTAAATTAGATCAATATGGGGTGAAATACTTTGTTGTTGAAAATTTCGAAACCGACGAAGATCAGTTTCAACCAGATTTCCCACTAGGCCAAGTTTCTCCAGATGCTAAAGATGAAAACGTGTTATTTCAAAATACTTCTGATCTTTCTGTTGAAGGAAAATCCTCCATGCTTATTGCGGGCTCTGATGTCAATGGAAATGGATGGAGCGGAGATTATTATCACCAATACTTAGGTGCGTTTTTAGCAAGCAAGGGTAAAGGATTTCCGATAGATTCTGGTATTGATCCAGAAGACTTATATTTCAATATATTCATATATGGAACGGGTGCTGAGGGAACCACTGTACAAATTGCTGTATCTGAAATAGACGGAGGAGACACATTGACTGATCAAAATGAAATTAACGACTGGATTGTAAGTGGTTTTGAAAACAAAAGTGATTACATTGCTGCAGATAATGATAGTTGGATTTATTCTATTCCCGTGAAATGGGTTGGTTGGAAGCAAGTAAGCATTCCTTATTCAGAATTTTGGTTAAAAGCAGTAAGTACAGGAGGAGATAAGATTAAGGAGTCTTTTAGAATTTCAGGCATTACACTCTCGTTACTTTCTTTTCCAACAGCTGGTTTTGATACCAAAGCCTACATTGATTATTTAACAATTACTACAGGTGGTAAAGCTCAGTATAATTTAAAGTAAATAGTATGAGAATAACAAAAAATATTGCGTTGATCCTCTCCTTGATGATTAGTTTATGGAGTTGTGATCCTTTAGAACAAGTTGGACCGCGTATTTGTCCTTCTGTTGATTTTAAATTTGAATCTTCAGATTTAACCATTGATATTGTTGGCGATAATCCGGGTGCATTAAGTGAGAATGATTTTGAGGTTTCTTTAGCTGGAAATGGATTAAATATTAAAGCCGATTTTTCAGAAGAGCTTAAATGGAATATTATTCTTTCAATGAAGGATGGTTCTGCAGAAAAAGTATATTCAGGAGAAAGTGATAGTATTGATGTATTTTGGTACGGTAACTCTAAGGCATATCCTATGTTTAAAACTGGAGATGCGTCTCTTAAACTTGAGTTAGCCTGTCAAGATCCAATAATCGTTGATTTTAAGATCTTGAATGACCCAAATTTCAAAAATGTAGATCCAAAATTTGGTATTTTAATTAGAGATTGGGATATGAACGGGGTATTCCCAATCCAAGAACTTGGTCAAACAGATTTTGGTTGGGGAGAAACAAAGGAAGGATTTAATTGGGCTACTACTGCAGATGTGACATATGAAAATAATGATCCTTCACCAGCGGGAGGTTATTACCTTAATATTTCTGATTCAAAGTCAAATCCTGTATGGTACTATGGAACAACTGGAATCGATGGAAATAATTATTCAGACTTCGACGAGATTTTAGAAGAACTCCCAACTTTTCAAGCGAATGAACTTTGGTTTAATATTTATGTTAAAGGAGATCAATCATTTGAAAATACATCAATGGAATTGGAATGGAGTACGACCTCAGGGAGATATACCTATACAGAGCACCTAAACTGGGAAGGGTGGAAATTAATTAGTGTTCCACTTACTAGCTTTAAGAATGGAACTGATCCAATGGATGTGTTTGGTGGGTTTAATGGAAGTTCGTACATCGGATTTCAATTAGGTAGTCAACCTCTTCAAAGCACGCAGGCTCAAATTAGTTTTGATTTTGCAATGATTACTGTTGGTGGTCCTTTATTTGATGAATAAAAAGATTAAACCATATACAGAAAAGGCTCCCGCAAGGAGCCTTTTCTGTATTAATTAAGTTTATCTAATTGAGATTTCTCTTTATCTTTGCCCCATCTAAAAAAATAAGAAATGAGTAAATACACCAGAGAAGTTTTTGATTCTGCAATAGAAGGGTCAAAGCACGTTGCACAAAAAATTAAGGAGCTAATTGAAAACAATAATGCTGAGGGTAAAAAAACTGTGTTAGGTTTGGCAACAGGTTCAACTCCGGTAAAAATGTATAAAGAGTTAATAAGACTTCATAAGGAGGAAGGGCTTTCATTTGCTAACGTAATTACATTCAATTTGGATGAATATTATCCAATGGAAAAAGATTCAGAACATTCCTATTGGTATTTTATGCATGAAAATTTATTCAATCATATTGATATAAAACCTGAAAACATAAATATTCCGCTTGGAAATTTACCTCAAGAAGAAGTTGATCAGCATTGCGCAGATTATGAAGCAAAAATTGATGCAGAGGGGGGATTAGATATTCAAATTTTAGGAATCGGAAGAACTGGTCACATTGGCTTCAATGAACCAGGATCAGCATTAGAATCCGTTACAAGACAAGTTACACTCGCTCAAATTACAATTGATGATGCGGCACCAGGGTTTGGAGGTGTAGATCATGTACCTACAAAAGCCATTACAATGGGAGTGACTTCCGTATTAAAAGCAAAATGTATTTATTTAATGGCCTATGGTCAAAACAAAGCACAAATTGTTGCAGATACATTAACGAACGAAATTACAGATCAAGTGCCGGCTACTTATTTACAAAAGCATCAAAATACTGTTTTTGTCCTTGATAATGAAGCAGCCTCCTTGCTGCCTGTATAAAAGAATCATGACATTGAACAAAAGGAGATCATTTGATCTCCTTTTTTATTTCATGTCAATTCTCAACTCATATTTTTCAAATTCAAGAATTTAAGATACATTTAGATGCAATTATCAACCCTCTAATTTTTTCATTTTGGAAAAGATTCAAAATAAAGTATTTAAAACTGCAAGTGATGGAGCTTCTTATGTTGCTTTACAAATAAAAAATCTTATTGAAGAAAAAGCCAAACAAGGTCAAAAAGCAGTATTAGGACTGGCAACAGGAGCATCACCAATTTCACTTTATCGAGAATTGGTTAAAATGCACGAAGAGGGTCTAAGTTTTTCAAATGTAATCACGTTCAATCTTGACGAATATTATCCAATGGATCCAGAAGCTGTTCAGTCATACCACAGATTCATGGATGAACACCTCTTTAGTAAAGTTGACATAGATAAAGAGAACATTAATATACCATCTGGCAAACTTGCGATGGAGGATATTCAAGCCTACTGTAAAAAATACGAACAAAAAATTGATGATTTAGGCGGTATTGATATTCAGGTTCTTGGTATTGGTAGAACAGGTCATATAGGCTTTAATGAACCAGGTTCTACCTCAAGATCTTACACGCGATTAGTAACACTCGATAAAAAAACACGAAGAGATGCTTCCAAAGACTTTAAAAGTATGGATAGTGTTCCTCGAAAAGCCATTACAATGGGTGTGGGGACAATATTCAAAGCCAAGAGTATCTATCTTTTTGCATGGGGTGAGAAAAAAGCTGAGGTAGTTGCAAAAGCTATTGAGGGGAGAGTTTCCGCTCTTATCCCTGCAACCTTCCTACAAAACCATCCGGAATCCATGTTTATCATAGACGAACCTGCTGCCTCGGATTTAACGCGAGTAAAAACCCCATGGTTAGTAGGCGATTGTGAATGGACGGAAAAGCGCACTCTTAAAGCCGTTTGCTGGTTAAGTACAACACTTAATAAAGCCGTATTAAAGTTAACAGACGAAGATTATAATGAATACGGAATGGGTGATCTCATTGCTCAGATGGGATCGGCATATGAACTAAATCTGAAAATATTCCGACATCTAAGAGACACTATTACTGGTTGGCCAGGGGGGCGCCCTGATACCGGTGATCAAAAAAGGCCTGAAAGAGCCCATCCTTTTCCTAAAAGAACTCTAGTTTTTAGTCCACACCCAGATGATGATGTTATTTCAATGGGAGGGACATTTATACGGTTAGTGGATCAAGGTCATGAGGTTTCCGTAGCATATATGACCAATGGAAGTATGGCCGTTCACGATGAAGATGTTTTAAACCGATTAAGTTTCATGCGTCAATTCATGAAAACGTTCAATTTAGAAAGTGATAAGGTGGGTGAATTTGCTGATAATGCGAAATCTTTTTTCCGTTCAAAAGATGCATCCACAATTGATTTACCAGAAATTTTAGAAATAAAATCTCTTATTCGAAAACGTGAAGCTCAAACAGCATATCGATATTGTGGAGTAGATGACGATAACGCTTACTTTTTGGACTTGCCGTTTTATAAAACTGGAAAAGCCCAAAAAAAAGCAATTTCACCATCTGATATCAACAAAGTAAAAGAAGTCATGAACGAAATACAGCCTCAACAAATTTTTGTTGCTGGTGATAAAGCGGACCCTCATGGGACACATAAAACGTGTTTAGATCTTTTCAAGATCGCTTTTCTTGAGTTGAAAGAAGAGGGAGAGAAATGGATTGATGATTGTTGGGTATGGCAATACAGAGGAGCCTGGTTGGAATGGCCCATTGATGAGATTGAAATGGTAATTCCACTAAGTCCTGACGAAGTGGCAAAAAAAAGAACTGCTATTTTCAAACATGAATCTCAAAAAGACGGAGGTGTATTTCCAGGAGATGATGCACGAGAGTTTTGGAGAAGAGCAGAGGACCGAAACCGACAAACAGCTGAATTGTATAATAAACTGGGACTTCCTGAGTATCAGGCTGCTGAGGCGTTCAAACGTTTAAATCTATAATTTATTGTTAAATAAATTGTTCGAACATTTTAATTAACTTATTTTAGCGCAATTGTTTAACTATTTTAAGATTAATATGAAAAAACTTTTACTCTCTTTAGCTGTTATAGCTGGATTTACTGCAAGTGCTCAAGATGACCCTGCAACAAACTCTGATATCGCTGGAAATGATTTCACAGACAATGGTTATTTATACCAATTTAATACAGGTCATGGTTTAGATCATGGTGTATTAAATTGTATTGATGGTGCAATTTGGGATACTTTTTCTTCTGAAGTTGGAACATTCTCAGTTGATACTACTGATGAAGGAAATGGATATTTAGTGTATTCTTTTGAAGGATCGGAACTTACTGGTAATGCAAGACAATCTTCGAATAGATTTCCTACTGGAAACTGTTCAACAGGAAGTGTAGATTTGACTGGAAATACGAATGGATCTTTAAGAGTAAAATCAACAGTTGATGTGGATTTCTTCGTTATTTTATCTTCAGATTCTGAAGGATGGCAATCGCATGACGCTGATTATACAAAAATCTCTGTAACTGGAGGTGATGATTGGCAAAAAACAGAATTTACCTTAAAAGATACTTCTTGGAATGGTAAGGGTGATATCTCAAATGTTATTGGTTGGGAACTTTGGTTCGCTGCAGATCAAACTACTTCAAGTGGACAATTATGGTTTGATTGGATTGCTTTTGGAGACGCTGAAGAGCCAGTTACTGAGTCAACTGATGAAGTTTTAGCATCATCGTTCAATGTGTATCCTAATCCAGCAACTGATGTGTTAAACGTTAAGTTTGATGCTGTAGCAGAAACTTCTATTGAATTAGTAGATTTAACAGGTCAAATTGTAGCTTCTCAAAATGCACAAGCTGGTGCAGTTGCTACTTCTTTTGAAACTGCTGATTTTAATGCTGGTATTTATTTTATTAACGTGAAGAGCGCTAATGGAACTGCTACACAAAAAGTAGTGATTAAGTAAGTTTTTTAATAAAACGATATATGAAAAAGGCTCGCAATGCGAGCCTTTTTTTATGAACAATATACCCTTTCCCTAAAATCGTTTCTTTTGTTTAACCTTAATTAAGTATATTCGTCGCTTATAATTTTAAAACTAAATTTCATGGCATCAGTAGGAGGAGGGAGTTCGAGTTCGAACTCTTCATATGATCCCAAAGCTAACTATACGTTTCCGTTGGCTTTAATGGTAACGCTGTTCTTTTTGTTTGGCTTTGTTACAGTAATGAATGATATATTAATTCCTCACTTAAAGGGATTATTTGATTTAGCAAATTGGCAGGCAATGCTAGTACAGTCCTGTTTTTTTGGTGCGTTTTTTCTGATGAGTGCACCAGCAGGTTGGATAATTGGTAGAATGGGATATAAAAAAGGTATTATTACTGCATTAGGAGTTTTAGCTCTCGGTCTTTTATTGTTTGTACCAGCGTCTATGGTTGTAAGTTATGCCTTCTTTTTGTTTGCCTTATTTGTTGTGGGAACCGGTATAGCAATATTACAAGTTGCAGCTAATCCATATATATCAGCTTTAGGACATCCAGATAAAGCTGCTATGAGGCTAAACCTAGCAGGGTCATTTAATTCACTCGCAACTACTATTGGTCCTATTATAGGCGCAGCTCTTATTTTTGTAGATTCAAGTGCGAGCGCCATCGAAAAAGCTGAATCAGTTAGATTACCATATATAGGTGTTGCCATCTTTGTTGGTGTTCTAGCAATAGCGATTTCTTTAGCTAAACTTCCTAAAATTATACCGACAGAGGATGATTCTTCTGAAGATGAATCGTCTAATGATAGTATATGGAATTACCGACATTTAATTTTAGGAGCTCTTGCTATTTTCTTTTATGTTGGAGCTGAAGTTGCATGTGGTTCTATCTTGATCAACTATTTTAATCTTCCTGAAATGGGAGGAATGGAAGAAAAAGAGGCTGCTGAATATGTTTCTCTTTACTGGGGAGGATTAATGGTTGGTAGAATAATTGGAATTTTTGCTCTCCAGAAATTTAAAATGGAGAAGGCTCTTTTATTTGTATCAAGTATTGCACTACTTCTTGTTTTGACAACTATGATTACAACTGGAACGATTGCTATTTGGTCAATTGTTTCTGTCGGTCTATGTTGTTCAGTTATGTGGCCTTGTATTTTTCCATTAGGTATCAAAGGACTCGGTACATTAACAGGAAAAGGATCTGGACTTATGGTTTCTATGATTGTTGGAGGTGCTGTTCTTCCAGTTGTTCAGGGAGCCTTAGCAGATTCTATTGGATACTCGTTTAGCTTTGTGATTGTTTTAATAGCGTTTGCTTATTTAGCTTTTTATGCATTGCAGGGTCATAAAGTAAAAAATAAACAAATTGAGGATGAGATTGTTGATGCAGAATAAGATTTAACATTTTTGTTCTATTACAAATAAATTAAATCGAAGTAGTTTTTCTGCTTCGGTTTTTTTGTGCCTTTGTTATGGGTGAAAAAATGATTTTCTTGCAGTTCGTATAATCTATGTTACATAAAATCATTCCACTGTATGATTGCTTCTTTTTGAGATGTATGGTTTTCGTCCTGTATGGTTTTTTATGTTCTCTATTACTTCCCTTATATTCGTGGTTCAAATTTGATGTATGACTTCAGTAAACCAAAGAATTGTTTCTATTGACTTTTTACGAGGATTAACAATAGCCTTAATGATTGTTGTAAATAATCCAGGAAGTTGGGGGGCGTGGGACAGTGTTCATTCAAAATGGATAAATCATTTGTTTTTGCCGTTTTCTCATAGCCATTGGAATGGCTGTACAAGTACAGATTTAATTTTTCCTTTTTTCATTTTTATAGTAGGAGCTTCAATAGCATTTGCAATGGGAGGGAAAAAGCAAGATGCGAATAATCATAGTAAACTTATTGGAAAAATAATAAAACGAGGGTTCATTATTTTTCTGTTAGGTGTGTTAAAAGATGCTTTTCCCTATTTTCATTTTGTAAATGGAGAATATGAAGCATGGGGGCCTTGGGACTGGCGTATACCTGGAGTATTACAAAGAATAGGTTTAGTGTTTATTCTTGGAGGTATACTATTTGTGAAGTCAACACCAAAAATACTGTTGTGGACGTTAATTTCTATTTTATTAGGGTATTGGGGTTTACTTTATATTGAGATTCCAGGAGCCTATGACGTTGATTTAACTGTGCCAAATAAAAACTTTGGTGCATGGCTGGACACAAAGCTTTTAACTAAAGATCATTTATGGCCAAATTCGCGTAAAGATGGTTGGGATCCAGAATCTCTTTTGGGTACAATACCTGCTGTAGCTTCTGCTATAATGGGAATGTTGGCGGGGACTTTTATAAAAAGTGAAAAAACTGTTTTAGAAAAAGTTAGTGGGTTATTTGTTGCTGGTGGAATAGCTACTGTTTTGGCGTTAGGATGGGATCTTTTGTATCCAATTAATAAAACACTATGGTCGAGCAGTTATGTTCTTTATACTGGCGGAATAGCTGCAATGTGTACAGCATTTTGTATTTGGTTAATGGATTATAACGGGAATCAGAAAATAGCTCGGCCTTTTATTATTTATGGATCAAATGCTTTAACAGCCTATCTAATGAGTGAATTAGTGAGTTCTCTGATTCATACTATTCAAGTGGGGGATTCATCGATAAGTGGACATATTGCTAATTTTATTTTGAGTTGGTTTACAGATGCACCATTTACGGAAATAGTCGAAGGACATAGTGATTTGGTATGGGCAAAGTTTGCGAGTCATATCTATGCTTTTTTATGGATGATTCCGTTTTATTTTATTTTGAGGTGGATGTATCATCGTAAAATCTTTATAAAAGTTTAATATGAGCGTAGAATTAATTCAACTTAACCCCACGGTTAAGACCATTTCCTATTTAAATTTCTAAACGAATCCATCAAGTTGAGATACAATTAGTAAGATTAATGAAAGGATCAAGAGTTTGTTGGAAAAATGCGTAAAAAATGCCCTTAAAACGCTTCAGTATCTTGCTGTAGATTGCTATATTAGGCCTCCCAATAAGCGGGAACCAAGTTAAACGAAAAAATAAACTACAAAACAAACGAATTATGGACGTACGTAGAAGGATAACGAGCTTCGAAGAGTACAAAGAGGAGTACCAAAAAAGTGTGGATAATCCGGAAGCTTTCTGGGCTGGTCATGCGGATTCTTTTGTATGGAAGAAGAAATGGGATAAAGTATTAGATTGGAACTTTACAGGACCAGATGTAAAATGGTTTGAAGGAGGAGAATTAAATATTACAGAAAACTGTTTAGATCGTCACCTGGCAGAGAGAGGTGATAAGGTTGCAATTTTGTGGGAGCCTAATGAGCCAGGAGATCCTGCAATTAAATTAACATATAAAGAACTGCATGCGAAGGTTTGTGAGGCTGCAAATATGCTAAAAGCGAATGGTGTTCAAAAAGGAGACAGAGTTTGCATGTATATGCCAATGATTCCTGAATTGGCCATTGCATGTTTAGCAGCGGCAAGAATTGGAGCTGTTCATTCTGTGGTGTTTGCTGGTTTTTCAGCGCAAGCATTATCGGATCGAATTAATGATGCTGAAGCTAAAGTTGTTTTAACTTCAGATGGTAACTATAGAGGGAAGAAAAATATTCCTGTTAAAGCTGTTGTTGATCAAGCATGTGAAACCTCTCCAGTTGTTGAATCAGTTATTGTGGTAAACAGAACAGGCGCTGAAGTAACATGGACTGAGGGAAGAGATAAATGGTGGAATGAGGAAATTTCAAAGGTAGATGCAAATTGTCCTGCTACTGCAGTAGCTTCAGAGGATATGTTATTTATTCTATACACATCAGGTTCAACAGGCCAGCCTAAAGGGGTTGTTCATACAACTGGAGGGTATATGGTGTACACAGACTATACCTTCAGAAATGCATTCCAATACAATGAGGATGATATATACTGGTGTACAGCAGATATTGGCTGGATTACAGGGCATTCTTATATCATTTATGGGCCACTTTTAGCAGGAGCGACTACGATGATGTTTGAAGGTGTTCCAACTTATCCAGATGCAGGTAGATTTTGGGAGGTTTGCGAAAAGCATAAAGTAAACCAGTTTTATACTGCCCCAACTGCGATTAGAGCTCTTCAAGCTTTTGGTACAGAGTTCGTAGAAAAATACGATTTAAGTTCCATTAAAGCGTTAGGTTCTGTTGGTGAGCCAATTAACGAAGAAGCATGGCAATGGTATCATAAAAATATAGGTAAAGGGAATTGTCCTATTGTAGACACCTACTGGCAAACAGAAACAGCAGGATTCTTAATTTCACCTCTCGCAGGAATTACGCCGGAGAAACCAACTTTTGCTACATTACCTATGCCAGGTATTCAGTTGGCCATTATGGATGCTGATGGAAATGAAATTGAAGGTAATGGTGTTGAAGGTAATTTATGCATTAAGTTTCCTTGGCCATCAATTATTCGAACAACTTATGGTAATCATGCACGATGTAAAGAGGTTTATTTCGGTACTTATGAGAACATGTATTTCACGGGTGATGGATGTAGAAGGGACGAAGATGGTTATTATAGAATCACTGGGCGTGTGGATGATGTAATTAATGTTTCTGGTCACAGAATGGGAACCGCAGAGGTTGAAAATGCAATTAATGAGCATGCAAATGTTGTGGAGTCTGCTGTTGTTGGTTTCCCTCATGAAATCAAGGGGCAAGGGATTTATGCCTACGTAATCACTGAAGAAGTTCCTTCCGATGAGGATGCTTTTAGAGCGGAGGTATTAAAGATTATTACTAAAGAAATTGGCCCAATTGCTAAGCCTGATAAGATTCAAGTTGTGCCAGGATTACCAAAAACACGTTCTGGTAAAATTATGCGAAGAATTTTAAGAAAAGTAGCAGAAGGAGATGTTTCTAATTTAGGTGATACGTCAACGTTATTAGATCCTTCAGTAGTTGATGCGATTAAGGAAGGGGCACTAGTTCCTTTAAAATCATAAGATTAAAATTGGATAAAACGAAAAAAAAAATCCTGACCTATGGTCGGGATTTTTTTTTTCATATAATTCTTGGATGCAATGTATGAGTGATTTTCTTGGGTAAATGTTATTGCCAATAAATATTTCGAATAGGGGATTGTTTGAAAAGAAACCTGAAATTAATCAAATTTGATGGCTTTGATGGGCGAGATTCTTGAAATTACCACCGAAGGAATAATTAATACAAACACACACACCAATATGGTGAGCACATTTAAAGACAACCAATATGCGGGATTAACATCTAAGGGAACTCCACTTACATAATAAACATCGGGATCAAGAGAGATGGGTTCAAAAAATAATTGAATAGAACAAATGACTATAGCAATAAGGTTACCAATAAGTATCCCTTTTCCAATTAGAAAGGCGCTCTTGAATAGAAAAATTTTTCGAATACTAAAGTTTTCCGCGCCCAGGCTCTTCAATATTCCAATCATTTGGGTTTTCTCTAAAATTATGATAAGTAGGGCAGAGGACATATTAACGATAGATACGATGAGAATAATGAGTAAGATAATACCAATATGCATATCCATGTAATCAATCCAACTGATGAATTGGGCATAACGTGTATATATAGAACGCACATCAAGAAAAGTTGTTTCTAAGTAGTACTGTTCCCGAATTTGGTTTTCGAGTCCTTGGTAATAGGCATATCCCGATCGCTGATTAAACAAATCAAGTCCATTGCTCTCGTGGCTGAGAAAAACTTCGTACCCACCAATTTGATCCTGTGTCCATTTATTTAGTCTTCGGATTCGTTTGATGTCGCAGAAAATAATTTTATCGTCAAATTCTTCTGCAAGCCCTGTTTGATATATTCCTTTCACATAGAATGAATTCTTTTTTTGACGATAATACATTTGACCATCTGTATTTTTTCTTTGGGTAACGAAGAAAACTCTAAACTGATCGCCTAGTTTTAAATCTAATTTGTCTGCAATTTTTTTGGATATAATCGCATCCTTTGAAATAGAGAGAGAATCAAACTGAATGACTTCTCCTTCAATAAGGTTTTGTCGAAAGAAATCCCAGTTGTAGTCAGTAGAAGTTCCTTTTAAGATGGTTCCATGAGAGGATTTTCGTGTTTTGATAATCCCTGCTTTTGTAGCGAAGATTTGAACATGTGAAATACTGTCAGAGAGTGATAATCCCTCGTAAAATGATGAGTCAAAAGGAAAAGGTGTACTTTCATAAGATTCATCAATCCCCGTTTTTGTAATTTGAATATCTGAAGCAAAGCCAACAATCTTTCCTTTAATTTCCTTTTGAAAACCTTTTGTCATACTCACGGCCATAATCATGATTAAAACACCTAAAGCAATACCCCAAACAGCAATATTAATTATAGGCCGAGTAAAAGCATGCTTTGCTGTTTTATCAAAAAGGATTCTTTTCGCTATGAAGAATTCGAGTTTCAAAGGATATTCAATAAATTAGAATGATCTAAAATACTATTTTATGATTAGAGATCGAGAATTTGTTTGGTTGCTTTTTTTGTCTTTTGTATTGATTGTCTCTTGCTCATCTGAATTACATCAAAATGATGTGGAGGACCAAGAAGTGATTCTGCCTAATAATGATTCAATCTCACAGGTTTCACAAAATGTAATTTTAAATGATCAAAGCACTATTGTAGGTGCTGCCTCGATAGCTGAATATTTACCTTTGCTTATCGGAAAAAGAGTGGCTATTGTTGGGAATCAAACATCGGTTATTGGTGCTACTTTTCTTGTGGATACACTTATTTCTTTGGGTATAGATGTTCGTATCCTTTTTGCTCCTGAACATGGGTTTAGAGGAAATCATGATGCAGGAGCAAAGGTGAAACATTCCATGGATACAAAAACTGGATTGAAGATTTTTTCATTACATGGAAAAACGAAAAAACCATCTCGAGAAAGTTTAACAGATGTAGATGTTATTGTTTTTGACATACAAGACGTTGGTGCTCGGTTTTACACCTATATTTCAACTCTTCATTATGTTATGGAGGCTGCTGCTGAATATGAAAAAGAAGTTATTGTTTTGGATCGCCCTAATCCAAATGCTCATTACATTGATGGACCAGTTTTAAAATCTAAGTTTAAAAGTTTTGTAGGAATGCACCCTGTGCCGGTAGTATATGGAATGACTATTGGGGAATATGCGAAAATGATTAATGGGGAATTTTGGTTGAAAGATTCGATGCAAGCTCATTTACGTGTTATTCCATTGAAAAATTGGACATACGATAAGGAATATATTCTTCCAATTGCTCCAAGTCCAAATCTTCCAAATCAGTTATCGATTTACCTTTATCCAAGCTTATGTTTTTTTGAAGGAACAGAGGTGAGTGTAGGTAGAGGCACTGAGTATCCATTTCAAGTGTGGGGACATCCTAATGCAAACTGTGATCTTTTGGATCATTTCGGTTTTAAACCTATTAGTATAATAGGGAAGAGTAGTCGTCCTAAGCATGAGAATACGTTCTGTAAAGGTGTTGATTTCAGGGGGTATTCGATAGATAGTATTCGAAAAGAGTTGGGGTTAAATATTGGAGTGCTTCAGGAGGCATATCAATGTGTGAGCCCTCGGGTTAATTTTTTTAACAGGACATCTTTTTTTAACCTTCTTGCGGGAAATGCAACTTTAATCGAGGATTTAAAATATAAGAGTGAGGAAGAGATTATTGCTTCATGGCAAGAAGAGTTAAATGTATTTAAGAAAAAGAGGATAAAATATTTGTTATACGATCAAAACAATGACTGACCATTTAAACAAATTAGATTTTATTATTAAAAAAGGTATTGATCTTGCTTTTGAACATGGACCGCGTTTCATAGGGGCCTTAATTGTCCTTATTGCGGGGTTATATATTGCCAAAATCATTGAAAAGATCTCCGGAAGGATGATGCGGAAAAGTAAGGTAGAGGAGTCGCTCCTGTATTTTATAAAAGGATTGATAGGAACCTTATTGAAGATGTTGGTAATAGTATCCTTCCTTGGGATGATAGGAGTGGAGATGACGTCTTTTGTTGCGATTCTTGGAGCTCTTGGTTTAGCCGTTGGTATGGCCCTTTCGGGGACGTTACAAAATTTTGCAGGAGGAGTAATTATATTGTTGTTTAAGCCATTTAAAGTAGGTGATTTAATTGAGGGAAATGGCCATTTAGGACGAGTAAAAGAGATTCGAATTTTTGTTACGGTACTTTTAACACCCGAAAATAAAACGATTATTATTCCCAATGGGCCTTTATCCAATAATGACATTGTAAATTACAATACTGAGGGTAAGATTCGTGTAGATTTACTTATGGGCATTAGTTACAATGCAAGCATTAAAGATGCTCGAAGGGTTTTATTGGAAGTAATGAATAAACATCCAAAGGTGCTTCAAAATCCAGCACCCTTCGTTGGTGTTTATGAGCTCGGTGATCATGCTGTAAACTTAGCAGTAAGGCCGTATTCATTGCCTCAAGATTATTGGGAAGTGTATTTCGATGTTTACGAATCAGGTAAAGAAGCTTTGGACGCTGCGAATATCGAAATATCTTTTCCTCAAATGGACGTGCATGTAAAGGAGATGCCGAAATAATTCAAAACGTCACCTCTTATTTTTTAAAAGATTTAGTAGGATTTAAATTGATGTTGCATTTTCGGGAAGTTGTTCAGATATTCTTCCAGGATATACCTTGAGTGCTTCTCTCAAACATTTCATTGCTCTTCTTAGCTTTTCTTCTTCAACAACATAGGCGATTCTTATCTCTCTTTTTCCTGCGCCAGGAGTAACATAGAAACCACTTCCAGGAGCAAACATGACTGTTTCACCTTCAAAGTCAAAATCGGTTAGAATCCAGCTGCAGAATTTTTCGTCGTCATCAATGGGTAGTTCAACAACGGTGTAAAAAGCGCCATAGGGATGAGAGTATTTAACCCCTTCAATTTTTGAGAGTTCCTCTATCAAGACATCTTTTCGTTTCTTGTATTCTTCTTTAACTTCTCTGTAATATGTGTCTGAGGCCTTCAGGGCAGATTCAACAGCTACTTGACCAAATTGCGGTGGACTTAGTCGTGCTTGTCCAAATTTTAAAGCGGTTTGGATAACCTCTTTATTTTTGGATACAATTGCACCTACACGAACTCCACACATGGAGTAGCGTTTAGAGGCAGAATCGAGCATGATGGTTTTGTCTTCTACGCCTTTCAATCCTAAAATTGAAGGGGCAAATTCACCATGATAATAAAACTCGCGATACACTTCATCAGAAATGAGAAACAAATCATATTTCAAACAAATCTTTTTAAGTTTTTCCAACTCATCTTTTGAATAGGTATATCCGGTAGGATTGTTTGGTGAACAAATTAAAATGGCTTTTGTTCGTGGACCTATTAGTTTTTCAAATTCATCAATCGATGGAAGCGCGAAATTACTTTCGATAGAGGAGGATATTGGTTTTACCGTAATGTCTGCAGCTCCTGCAAAACTTGAGTAGTTGGCATAAAACGGCTCAGGAACGATAACTTCGTCCCAAGGGTTTAAACAACTTAATAAAACAATCATTAAAGCTTCTGAGGCTCCATAGGTAATGATCATTTCGTCAGTGGTTACTTCAATATCATATTTTTTATAATATTCTACAAATGCCTCACGAAGGGAAAGTTCTCCTTCACTAGGGCTGTATTCTACAACTTTGAAATCAGTGGATTTTAAGTCATTAATTGCCCATTCTGGGGTTGGGATATCAGGTTGACCAATGTTGAGCTGATGGACAAATTTACCCTCTTTTTTTGCTTTTGCAGCAAGGGGCGAGAGCTTTCTAATTGGAGAAAGCGGCATGTTGATTCCTCGATCTGAAATTTTTGCCATAGTGTAAAATTAATCAATTAATTAATTCATCAGTGATCAATTCATATTGAGAACACCTAAATTGAATAAGAGTTTAAGTGAATGTAAGCTTAGTTGACAAAAGATTACTTGTAAATCTTTTTAATTTCAAATTCAACTCTTCGATTCATGGCATGCTCATCTTCATTCAGTGGAACAGCGATTTTAGGTTTATTTTCCCCGTACCCTTTTGCTTTTAATATGGTTCGATTAACACCAAGTGAAATTAAGAACGTAACACATGCCTCTGCTCTTCGCTGGGATAATGCCAGATTGAATGCTTTACTTCCTCGATTATCAGTATGCGCACTAATTTCAATTTCTTTAATGGAAGGATTGGTTTTGATAAAGTCAGCCAATTTAATGAGTTCCATTTTTGCATAAAAGTTGATGGTAGATTGGTTATATTCAAAGTAAACATTATTGACCTTTTCAGCCTGCGCGGTTTTTAACCTGCGCATTTCCACATTCACTAGTACAGGACTATTTCCGTTTTCACCAAACGTTGATACTTTGAGCTCTTGTTTAAAATAATTGTTTTTATTGATCATAAAGGTGTAGTCATTGTTGGATCTTAAGGCTACCTCATATATACCTTCTTGATTTGTCTCGGTTGAAGTGACTATTCTACCATCTTGATATACTTTAACTTGAGCTTGATAAAGAGGTTGTCCATTAAAAGTTACTTTCCCTGATTTAATAACCGCTCCTCGAATTGGCATATCAAAATGCAGGATAAGTGTATCTTTTTTTGTTTTTTGACTTGGGAAAAATGATATCTGATTGGAATAATAGTTTTCTTTTTTAAGAATAATGGTATACAAATCATCACTATTAATGTCTGAATGAAAATGTCCAAATTCATCAGTTATTACATTTATAAAGCGTTCACCCTCCAAAAAGATATTTGCTTCTACGTTAGGTAGTGACCGTCCATCACTACTTACAGTTCCAATAAAATGAATTTTATCTGATCCTTCTGGTTTAGGGGTGCTTTTCTCTACTTCAAATTCAAGATTTAAAAAATCTTTATACGATGCACTGTTAGGATCGAAGGTAAAATCTTCCGATCGATAATTATCTTTTTCAATGATGAATTTTATTTTCTTATTGTTAGGAAGTGCCCACTTAAACCTTCCAAATTCGTCGGTGGTGGTTGTTCCAATTAAATCATCTCCACTAAAAATTCTCACTTTAGCACCTTCAATAATTTTTTCTTCATTATATACGATTCCAATTGTTTTAATATCTGTTTCATTGTATATAATATTCTCGAATTCTTTCTGTATTGCAGCTCTACTTAATGTGGCTTTTTTCTCGCTTTCTGAAAGGGGATTTCGATCGGTTTTTTTGAGACCGAAATTGAGTAAAATATTACTAGCGTCTGCTTCTAATTGACCTGGAGCAACCGTTTGTTTTTCTGAGTCATAACCTTCTTTTTCTGTTTCCAGGGTATAAATACCATTTCTACTTAAAAGCACATTGAACATTCCATCGTCATCAGAAGTCACTTCTTTATAAAATTCTCCATCTTTTTTGATTACGATTCTGGCCTGAGGAATAACTTCACTGCCAGAAACAATTTTTCCTTTGGTGATGATTTCAGCTGAAGTAAAATCTGTTTTTGCTTTAACGGTTTCTTTTATATCATTAGTTGTGATGCTTGTTTCTTTACTTGAATTGCTTAATTCTGTTTGATCAGTTTTTAAAGAAGCATCACTGACAGTTTCTTTATTAAGCGTAGGATTATCCAATTTAGTTTCTCCTGAAATAGGGTTAATATCTAACTCTTTTGTCAGAGTTCCTTTTTCATCGATGAATATTTTTTGATCTCCTTCACCCCATATAAATCGTTTGCCGTTAATGGAGAAGACTCCATTTTTTTCGATGGACCCATCTTCAAAAACCTTATTCATTCCATCGGACCAGCTGAATTTTTTACCATTTAAGGTTAATAGTCCGTCTTTTTCAATGGCGCCATCTTTAAAAATTTTCTCATTATTTGATCCCCATTGGAAAGGTCTACCTTGAATAGAGAGTTTGCCCTCTTTTTCAATGCTCCCATCTTCAAATATTTTCTCTCCATCCACTCCCCATTTGAATTTTTTGCCATTAATAGAAAATTGTCCGTCTTTTTCAATGGATCCATCTTCGAATAGTTTTTCATCATTTGGTCCCCAAATGAATTTTTTTCCGTTGATAGAGAATTGTCCGTTTTTCTCAATGGTTCCATCTTCAAATACTTTCTCTCCGTGCTCTCCCCAGTTGAATTTTTTCCCTTTTACAGAAAATTGTCCGTCTTTTTCAATTGATCCATCCTCGAATAGTTTTTCATCATTTGGTCCCCAGTTGAATTTTTTCCCGTTGATAGAGAATTGTCCGTTTTTCTCAACACTTCCATCTTCGAATACTTTTTCTCA
>PBLA01000028.1 GCA_002722245.1 Flavobacteriales bacterium
TCTCCAAGAAAATCAGCAACAGCCTCTACTTCCCTGGTACTTTTATTCTCCCTCCACCACATATACTTTGCGGAGTTAAACAAATAGGTTTTTAAGCTGCCTTCGAATTCAAAATTTTGATCGGCTAATTTTTTATACACCACCAATATCGCTTCTTGAAAAATGTCTTCAGCCTGTTCTTTAGAACCGCCTTGACTTTTTACATACCCCATGAATTGAGGCCATAGTGTATACAACAACTGAAAGGCTTTGTCCTTTTTATTGTTTTGAAATAGTGTAAGAATTTTAGATTCGTTCATCTCTAATTTTTCAACTAAGTGTCAAATGTAGAAAAAGGTCACCTATAAAAAGTTTTATTTTTTCATCAAAAAAAATGGCCGGTATTTACCGGCCACATTTCTTTTTATTTTAATCTTTCATTTAGTTATTTCCTAATATCAAAGGCATTCCTTCACTACCTCCAACAACGACTACTTTTGAATTTGGAGACTTCGAGAGTTCAAGGGTCGCTTCAATCCCTTTTTCTTTCAAAATTTTATCTGTTAAAGATGCACTTAAAATCCTATTGGCCTCAGCTTTTCCTTCTGCTTCAATTTTTAATCGTTCAGCTTCTTTCTTTTGTTTGTTGAGCTTAAACTCATACTCCAATGATTCTTGCTCTTGTTTCAACTTTTTTTCAATAGCTGATTTAATGGTTGGTGGTAATGCAATATCTCTTACCAAGGCTCTTTCCATGATAATGTATTGACTTTCTAAAATAGATTTGGTTTCAATCATAATTTCTGATTGAATGGCATCTCTTTTGGATGAATAAATTTCTTCGGGTGTATACCTTCCTACAACACTCCTCATGGCAGAACGCATGGCTGGTTTCAAAATAATATCTTTATATCGCTCACCTTTTTCTTGGTGAAGTTGAGGAAGTTTGGAAACGTCTGGACGATACCAAATAGAGATATCAATGTCAATTTGTAGCCCATTGGACGAAAGCACTTGCATTTTTTCTTTTTCCTCCTGCTGTCTAACATCATACGTCACTACTTTGTTCCAAGGCATAATGATATGAAAACCTTCTCCTAGGGTTGTTTCTGTATCAACACCTCCAGCAAATGGTTTAAATACAACTCCTGCTTCTCCCGCACCTAATGTGACCGCTGATTTATAAAGAACGACGAAAATGATTATTACGACAGCTATTGTTCCTATTAGTCCTTTGTTTATTCTGATTTCTGGTAATTCACTCATGATTTAATATTTTGATAGAACTAAGATAATGAGTTCATTGAAAAACCCAAGAACAAATTGACTAAAGGAAATATCTTCACAAAAAAGGTGAATGGAATGGATTGATCTTATTTTAGTTAGATCGTATAGGAATGGTACTTAAACGCTAAATTATTTTTGCACTTTATTTTAAGCAAAAATTCATATACACTAATTCTGCGCGCACATTTCCTTCCTCTTTTAGTTCAGTGACTTCTCCGCAGTCTAAATCAGAGTTTTGAACCATTCCCTGGGCAATGGCCATGTTGTAAAACGTTTTAGAATCTTCCGGATTTAATTGAATTGCAATGGAATAATCGTTTACAGCATTATAAATATCCCCCATGTTTGCATAGGCAAACCCTCGGCACATGTAGTATTGCATATCATTTGGGTCTCTCTCAATAGCGTAGGTGTAGTCATTTACGGCTCCAAAAACACTTCCTAAATCAATTTGAAGATTACCTCGATAAAAATAGGCCTCTGCTCGATCTTTACCATATTTGATGGCTTGGTTATATTGACGAAGAGATTTTGCTAATTCGTTGGTTGTGTGATAGAGGTTGCCAAGGTACAAATGTGCTTCGTAGTGACTTGAGTCCTGAGCGATAGCTTGTTTGTATAAATCAACAGCTTCGTTATAATCACCGGCTACTTCACTTAATTTACCTCTTTTTAAAAGTGACAAGACACTGTCAGCATTAGTTCCAGCTCCAAAAACTGAAAAACTTATGAATAAAAAAACCGAAATAATATTTTTCATACCCCTTTTGTTAAAGCATGCTCAAAATACGACATTTCTGTTTTTTCAAAAAAATATATGTTCGTTTTAGGGATGTTTTTCGACTAAAGGCCTTTTTTCGCCTGCGAAAATTTTTATGTCTAATTGATTGGATAAGGGAGGTACAGGACAAATGTAATTTTTGGTGTATGCACAATATGGATTGTAAGCAAGATTAAAGTCAATAATTGCCTCCTCTTTATTATTTAACGGCACATCCATAAAACGTCCCCCTCCATAGGTTTCATCCCCATTAGTGCGATCATAAAAAGGCACAAACACTTTTTTTACAGACTGTAATTCTGTACTATAACCAATAAGCTTACAAGAGGTCGTATCTATTTTAAAGTTAAATATGACCACTGGAAAGTGAAGGCCAAAATCGTTGGAATCGGTGTATAATTTAACAGGTTTAGGATTTTTATTCCAACTAATTTTAGCCGAAATTAAAAATGCGGTATCTACCTTATAATAACTTAATCCTTTAAAATATGTTTTCTCGCTGTCATTAAGAATAGACTCTGCGCCCTTAAAACTGGATTCAAAAAACATTCTCTTTGCATTAATTTTTTCAGCATAACTCGCTTCATTTTTATCAAGACAGGATGTCAAAGAGAATATTATCCAAAAAACGGCTAAACTATTTTTCATTTTGTAAATTTAAGAAACTCGACATGAACTAACTGAATGAACTGCCTTTGAAATTGAATGACTTCACATCACATTTCTTCTTTTTAAAACACACTTTTCTTGTGTTTTTTGTATTCTTCTTTTCATCAGTAAAAGGGAGGGAAATACAAATCAACCAAAATTTTTCTTCAGTAAATTTACAGGATGAAAATATAGCACTGATTACCGATAAAACACTAAGTTTTAATGATGTTACTCAAAATCCTTTCAACAACGTACTGGGTGATTTTGCTTCATTCACTAGTGACAAAGCGGTATGGATTTCTGTAAACGTAAACAATGTATTAAATGAAGATGTAAGTGTTTCTTTAAGGTCCAGTAAATACAATCAAATTTCTGTTTTTAATGCATCAGGGAAATTACTCTCAGAGGGCGGACTGAGCTTTCCTATTGAGAAAAGGAATCATCGAGTGTCAGCAATATCTCAGTTAGACTTTACGATTTACGGGAATAGCCGTGAAAAACTGTTCATTAAACTGGAACTTAAAAATCACAATCCCATTGAATACGAACCTTTTCCACTTACCATTCTTCGAACGAAGGAATTGAACAAACAACTTGAAACAAAAAACAATTACCTGTTTTTCTTTCTTGGTGGAATTGTCCTTATGATTATTTACAATTCTATCTTATATTTTCAAGTTCATCGAAGCCATTACTTGTATTTTGTTGTTTTAAATGTGATGATTTTACTTTTTGTTTTGGTACAAACAGGAAGGGTTGAACAATGGTTTTTCACAAATTATAATTACCATGAACGATTCATTATGATTGTTGGTAATCTTAATCTTGTGGCCTATTTTTTTTTTTACGGATAAGCTCTTAAATTTTCAGCAACACCACCCTAGAGCTGCCCAATTAAACAAAATTTTTGTACCTGTTTTGATCGCCCTCAATATCCCTATTGCTTTTGGCTTGTTCTTACCTGTTTTTTTCGGGATTGGCTCTGTCATTACCCTACCGGTATATGGATATGTCATGTATGCGGCCTTTAAAGCGGTTAAGCGGGGAGATTCAACAGTGTCTTTTTTCTTTTTTGGAAACTTATTTTTCTTCCTCGGAATAATTATTTCTGTTTTAATGATAAATGGATTTTTACCTCGATCCTTTGGTTACTTAACAGCAATAGAAGTTGTTGAAATTGGTAATATTATTCAACTTTCGCTCTTTAGTTTATCAATGGGCTCTATTATAAAGGTAATCGAGGAAAAACTCAGAACCGTTAAAAGCGAGAAAGATTTAGCCTTTCAAACAGCTCATTTCAAAGATCAGTTTTTAGCAAACATGAGTCACGAAATCAGAACGCCTTTAAATGGAATCATTGGAATGCTTGATGTGTTCTTTTTAAGTCATGAATTGGATGATAAAATGAATGAACAATTAGCTGTGGTTAAAAATTCTTCTCACACATTATTAACTATTATAAACGATGTTTTAGACTTATCGAAACTACAAGCTGGGAAAATGGTCATTTCATCCCAGAATGTAGCAATCAAACACCTTGTTAACTCAGCCCAAAAACTTTTTGAACCTCTCGCGAATGAAAAGAACTTAGACGTGCTTGTTTTCATTGAAGATCATGTTCCTGCATTGGTGAAAATTGACGAAGTAAGGGTTCAACAAGTTATCAATAACTTACTTTCGAATGCTATTAAATTTACAGAGTCGGGCTCCATTACCTTGAATGTTTCCGTAAAAAGTGATCAATTGTTGTTTCGTATTACCGATACAGGAATTGGAATTCCACTTTCTGATCAAGACAAAATCTTTGAAAATTTTGAACAGGTGAATAGTTCAATGAACAGTGGAAAAAACGGAACAGGCCTAGGACTGGCAATATCCAGCAAGTTGATTCAATTAATGGGTGGTGAAATTGGTGTTGACAGCGAACCTGGCAAAGGATCATGCTTTTGGTTTACTCTTGACTTCGTGGTTGGAAAAAAAAATGAAAACACAGTAAATGAGCACGATAAAAAAGGGATTGAAAACGGTCTCAACATCCTTTTGGCCGAGGACAAACCAATTAATCAAAAAGTAATGCAATTGATGTTAAATAAATTAGGGTGCAGTTGTGATATCGCTCAAGACGGCAATGAACTCATTGCGCTGTATCCCAGAAAAAAGTTTGATCTTCTGCTTGTTGATGTAAATATGCCAGGTCTCGGTGGTATTGAAGCGCTTCAATTATTAAAAAAGCAACACTCTAATATCCCACCAGTGATTGGTTTAAGTGCTAGTGCAATGGAAGGAGATGCTGAAAAATTTATACAACTTGGTTTTGATGATTATCTGTCCAAGCCTGTAACCTTTGATGAATTAAAAGCAAAACTTAATAAGTTTGGAACTTTATCGAGAAACTCTTCAAAGTTTCTTTTAAATTAGAGATGCCTATAAATTAACTTTTTTAGTGATATGCAATCCACGAAAAAAATGGAATGGAACGATGTATTTTTAAAGAAGAAAAGCACTCTTACTGACCCACTTGCTGATGAATTGATTGAAAAAATCATGGTAAATCACGGGGTAATTGCGATTAAAGATCTTTTCATTCAATTAACTGACAATAATGATATTATTGAAAATAAAGATGTTATTCCTGAGGTAAAAGATTATTTTAATCAAAATCATGAATTACCTGACTGGGCGGATTCCGAAAAAATTAAAATGGGTCAGCAACTTTTTGCTTTGTATGGTCCTGAAATTGCGTTCTTGTTAAATTTTCGATCATTACCTCTTTGTTATTCCAGTAAAAGTGGTGCTAAAGTTTTATTTTCAACCGGCAGGTTGAGAGAGCAAGGGCAGAATACAAGCAAATTGCAACGAAGACTCATGGAAACCTCACAAATGGTCATTAATGTGATGTCTCCGGGTGGTTTTGATGGAAAAGGCTCAGGAATCATTACCATTAAGAAAGTGCGATTAATGCATGCTGCAATTCGTTTTTATTTGAAGCATCCTGACATTAACCGCCACTCATGGGATGTGGAAGAATTTGGTGAACCAATCAACCAAGAAGAAATGGCAGGTACACTTATGGCGTTTGGCCCGCTTATTTTAAGAGGACTACATGATTTAGGTGTTGAACTTACCCAAAAACAGCAAGATGCCTACACTCATTGTTGGAATATTGTTGGTTATTATATTGGTATTGAACCTGATCTTTATCCAAAAAACTACGAGGAAGGATGGAATTTAGGTCTTTCAATTTTAAGAAGAAATTATAAGGAATCAACAGAGGGCAAGGAATTGGCAAAAAGCTTAGTCCAGTTTGGTAAAAATATTTTTCCGGGATACTTTTTTGATGATATGCCTGCCTTTTTTATTAAGTATTTCACGAAGGATGTGAGTAATGATATAGGAATTGACTTTGCCCACTTAATTGGAATTAACCCTAAACCTACCCTAAAACGAAGAATAGTAACAAAAATACTCACTTTTATATTTGACAAGGTCAGTGACTTTCAGCGAAATAATTGGGTATTCAGAAAAATGTCCAAGTGGATCAATAAAAAACTTCTTCAAGGAATGATTAATCATTACATGAAGGACCAAAAAGCTGAATTTTTCATCCCGCCTTCATTGAAGAAAAACTGGAACTTATCATGATGAATGAATTAATGCATTTTGGTGAAACCTGCGGGGATTACACAGCGTTTTGGATTAACACAGAAAAATATGATTCCATTGGACTACTATTCAACGGAATTGGTTGTTTATTTTGGGTGATTTGTTACGCAGTGCTCGTGCGTACAATGGTAAAGAAAAAGTTTGTTGAAATGCCTTTTTTTATTGCTTGTGGGAATTTGGCATGGGAATTTATATGGAGTGTATTTTATCATCCCGATACTGGTTTTTTATTCTCTCTATCTTATCAGGCAGCATTCTTACTAGACTGTTTTATTTTCTTTTACGTGGTAAAATACGGGGGAAACTTTATGCACATCCCAGAGATTAAAAAGCACTGGAAAGGTATTTGTATTGGTAGTTTACTTGGATGGATTCCTTTAAATTATTTTTTTGTCTACAATGGTTTCGATACTTGTATAGGGGCCAACTCGGGCTATATTTTAAATATCATCATTGCTGTTTTGTATCCTTATACAATGATTCAAATTGGGGCGCAACATTACAGTAAACTTGTAGCTTGGTGTAAAATGTTGGGCACTGGACTCATTACGGTTTCTATGTTTATTTTCTATCCTACAAACTACTTTACCCAAACTTTAGGCGTTATGGTTCTTCTGTTGGATTGTTATTATATTTATTTACTTGGAAAAAGAAAGCGAGCACTTATCATTCAAGAATAAAATAGTTTTAACAGGTATTTTCTAAAAAACGTTTTGATTATCAATTATCAGATTGATGTTTTTAAATGAGATGAAGAACAGATAGATGATATTTGCATGCTTGGTGAACGTGTAATAAAAAAGGGAGCTAAAGCTCCCTTTTTCTATTTAAAAATGCATTTATTTATTTCTCCGCTGGAGCTTGCTCTTTCTTTTCCTCAGCAACTGGTGCTTTTTCTTCCTCTTCACCTTCTTCTTTTAGAGATTCCTGTGTAAGTATTTCGCTCTTGATTAAAATATTGTACCACGCAAAAAGCTTCTTAATATCGGACTCGTAAACTCTTTCCTGATCAATGGCAATAAATCCATTTAAAGCAGCTATTAATTCCCCTTTTTTAGGAATTTCCATTTGCTCGAAACTATTTCCTTCGGCAATTTTGATTAGCACTTCTCTCAAGGGAATATCTTCTTCTTCTCCATAAATACTAATATCCTCTAAGGAAGAGATTTTATAAGAGGAATATGCATTAAACCGTTTTCCATCGGTTAAAGATTCTACAATCACTCCGCTTGCAGATTTTGCAACGAGCTTTTGCAACCCTGGTTTCCCACCTATTGTAAAAATACTTGTTAAATCCATTTTATTCATTTGTTTGCTTAAAAATACAATTAATACGAAGCAGTATAAAATTATTAGTGAATTACTTCAAATTGATAACTTGCCAAACCTTCAGAATTATAAATATTCATAAAATACACCCCTGATTTAAGTGGTTCCGTATTGATTACTACTTTATATTTCCCCATAACAACACTACTTGTAAATACTTTTTGTTTAAGTTGTCCTCGGAAATCGACCACCGTTATATTTAAATCTTGTGCTGAAGGTGAATTGAATTCTGCGACGATGTATTCATTCGCCGGGTTAGGGAAAAATAAAAACTCAGACACTAGGTTATTATTTACACTTGTTCCTATTTCTTCCTGAGAATTTGGAGATCCAATGGTATAAGTATCAACATATTCACAACCATTAGCATCAATCACCTTTAGGTCATAGTCCCCACCACATAATCCCTCAAAGGTATTATCAGACTGCACAGGGCCGTCATTCCACGAATAGAAATAAGGATCTGTACCTCCCCATGCAATAACGGTAAACTCGCCTTCACATCTGTTGTGTAAATCATCTTTTTGAGAGCCGATATACATGTTTAATGTATCTGGTGAAGCTATTTCAATATCCAATTTTTCCTTACATCCCGTTAAATCGGAAACGGTTAATTGATATTCACCTGCTTTAAGTTTAGGATTGGGAATGGGTGGGATTGATGGGTCATCCCATTCATAATAATATCCACCTGTACCGCCCGAAACTTCCAGAGTAAGACTACCATCTTTTGAGGCATAACAAGAGGTGTTTTCAATCGAGATAACTTCTGCTTTTAATGCATTGGATGGGCCATTTACGGTTAATTTCATTTTTTTATCAAACCCAAAACGATCCTTAATCTCTACGTTATAATCTCCCTCAGCTAAATTTTCAATACGAACGTCCTTTATTAGAGAGTCGTGCTGCCAAATCACTTCATAGGGAGGAAATCCGAGATCAACATCTAAATCAATACCCCCTGTTTTTTCATTTTTACACGTTACGTTCGTAATGGAATTCACACCAATGGTTATACCACGCATTTTTTCATACATATTTTCTGCATACTGAGCAGTGGCCGTTAGACTTTCTAATTGATCACCTGCTACCAAGGCAAACGCAAGAACCAACGAATCTCCTCCTTTTATGGTAAATGGTCCTTGTGTTAAGATATTGGCTATATTACCCGATGCTACAGTATGGGTAATCCCGCCACTCATAGTTGAATATGCTTCATCATCTGTAAAACCATCAGAAATATTAACTCCATCAGTGCCTGATTGATCAAAAGCATAGTAATTCACTTTATTACTTCTTAACGCTTTAATTCCTGCATATACGCCATTGGGTTCAAATGCGTAACCTAATTTTTTTATCACATTAAAGTCAGTTTGATTGTTTTGTTGATTCCCGATAGCCCAATCACTAAACAAGCCTAGGTAAACATCTTCTAAGGAGGTTTCTTTTTCGTTTACAATGGTATATTCATATATAATATAATCCGAGTGCTGAAGGGTATTCCACGCATATGCGGTTTGCCGTAATTTTATGGCTGTTCTATTTGTTGGATCAATGTTAGTTAGGGTCCCTGATACCGTTTGTTGGGCATCGGATAAACTCAACGAAGTAAGCGTATTTTCAACACCCTCTTTCTTTACAATTAACTCTTTGTCTTGATAGGATATGACCTGGTCGTTTTGAATTCCTATTAGAACACCCATATCATTCACTAAGCTTTTTGCTCCTTTATATTCAAAACCTATTCCATCACCAGTAAATGAATATCCAATACCTCCATAGTGATCAAAACTAACGTTCAAATTATTTTGATTAATAGTTATGGTTGAGTTTGCTAATTTATGCTCCCCCTCAAGAACGTAAGTTGCTTGTGTATTACAGCCATTAACATCTGTAATAGTCACATGATAGGTCCCTCCACAAAGTCCCGAAAATTCATTCCCTTGATGTTCTTCTCCATTTTTCCACGTATATGAATATGGAGATGACCCTCCTTCAACATCTACAGTAAATGACCCCTCACAAATGTTTAAAGAGTCATTGAATTGTTTTCCTGGATTTACCTTTAAGCGATCAGGCTGTTGAATAGTAAAACTTAATTGATCTTCACAACCATTTTCGTCATGAACAGTTAAGGTGTAATCTCCTGCTTTCAATTGAGGTGATATTTCTTCTGTTATCGTTGGGTCACTCCAGGTATAGTGATAATCTCCTGTTCCTCCAACAACATTTATGCTTACCTCACCATCACTAGATGATGCACATGAAGCGTGAGTAAGTGAGGTTAACTCGGCAGATAAAACCTCCTCAGGCTCTGTTACTGTGAATTCCATTGTTTTACTGAAATCATAGTTATCCACTACTTCAATACTATAATTTCCCTGCGGTAAATGATCAAGTATAATATCGCGGGTTAAAGAATCATGACTCCAATGGACAGAATAAGGGGAGAAGCCTGCATTTACTGTAAGATCAATCGATCCAGTTTGATCGCCCTTACAATGAATTGGCGTAATGGTATTGACATCAATTTTTATTCCTCGTAATTCTTCATATTGATTTTCTGCGTGTTGTGCATGTGATGCTAATGTCTCGATATTATCTCCAGCGATAACTGCAAATGCCAAAACGATGGAATCACCTGATTGGATTGTAAAAGGGCCTTGAGCAACCATACTCGCAACGTCTCCGGTAACCTCTGTGTGCGTTACACCATTTGTCATAGAATGATAATACTCACTGTCCTCAAAATTATCCGTAATATTAATCCCATCATTTCCAGATTGATCAAAGGCATAGTAATTCACCTTTTTACTTCTAAGAGGTTTTACTCCTGCATAAACACCCTGGGGTTCAAAAACATATCCTAAATCCAATTCGGGATCATACTGAGCATTATTGTTTGAACCATCTCCAATGAACCAATCTGTAAAAATACCAAGGTAAACATCCTTAAGGTTTGTTTCATTTGTATTCAATAAAGTGTATTCATAAATAACGTAATCAGTATGGTTTGGTGTACTCCATGCATAGGCGGTTTGCGTTAGCTTTATGTTCGCCTCCGATGAATTATGTTTTGTTTTTAGAGTACCTGTAACTGTTTTTTGTGCATTGGAAAAATGAAGTGAAGAGGTTGTATTTTGATCAGCCGATTTGTCTATTATAAAATCTTTTTCCCTATATGAACGCACATCATTTTGATCAAATCCAATAGAAACGCCCATTTCTTTTATTAAATGATTGTTGCTTTTATAGGTAATTCCTTCCCCTGCTCCTGTAAAAGAGTACCCAATACCCCCGTACTGATCAAAACTTAATTTTAAATTATTTTCATCAATATTAATTAGTGAATTTGCGAAGGTTGGATCTCCTTTCACCTCATAGGTATGCTCTTGCACACAACCATTCGCATCGGTCACTTCAATGATATATTGCCCGCCACATAAATCCTCAAATAGTTCTTCTGTGTGATCCTCTCCCGATATACTTGTATACTGATAAGGTGTTGTTCCACCACTAACCGACACACTAATTTGACCTTCACAAAGATTGTAGACGTCGTCAATTACTCCGATATCTTCAATGGTAATTTGAGTAGGACTTTCAATCATTACTTCCACTGTATCGGCACACGCATTTGAATCCGTTACAACAACAATGTAGTTACCCGGATCTAAATCAGGTTGATTTGTGGAAGGAATTTCAGGATTATTCCAATTATAGGAATACGCTCCCTCACCGCCTGAAACTTCAATTTTTGCAGATCCTTTTCCTTGATTAGCACAGGTAAGATGATGAATATTTATTACCTCTGCACGAGGACGTTGAGGGGTATCTATTTGAAAATGATATGTTTTACGGATTCCATACTTATCTTCTATTTTCACTTGATAATCACCTCCTTTTAAATCTTCTAAACGGGTACTTTTGATGTTTTCATCGTGTTCCCATGTAATTTGATAAGGCGGAAAACCTACATTGGGAGTAACATCAATCTCCCCTCCTTCTTCATTTGAACAAGAAAGATGAGTGATACTATTTGTATCCAACGAGATTCCTCTCATCGATTCGTACATGGCCTCGGCATAATGAGCATGTTGTTTTAAGGTATTTAAATCGCTTCCCCCTACAATGGCAAACGCTAAAACGAGAGAGTCTCCGGCATCAATCGTATATGGTCCATGAGAAATAAGATTCGCCACGTTACCCGATACATCACTGTGCGTTATTCCATTTGTCATGGCCATGTATTCCTCAGAATCATCAAAATTATCCGTAATATTAATCCCATCATTTCCAGATTGATCAAAGGCGTAATAGTTTATTTTGTCATTCCGTAACGTTTTAACTCCCGCGTAAACACCATTTGGTTCATAAGCGTATCCTAAATGTTCTTCAAGATCGTATGAAGCCACATTATTATCCGGGTTACCGATTGCCCAATCTCCAAACATACCCAGGTAGATATCATTCATGGACTGATCGGTTGGATTTTTTATTTTGTATTCATAAATAACAAAATCTTCGTTATTTTTTGAATCCCAAGCATACGCTGTTTGTTCCACTTTAACACCAATTGCAAACGGGGACCAGGCATCGTCTAATGTTCCTGTAACGGTCAACTGTGCATCAGAAACACTTAACGCATTGAGTGAATTAACAACAGCGGGCTTAAATGAAATCAGCTCGTATTCTTCGTAGGATAATACATTGTTATCGCTCACGGCAAGTAATACTCCCATCTCATCAATAAGACTTTTGCTTTCCTTATATTCTATTCCTTTACCGGCTCCTGAATAGGTATAGCCAATTCGTCCATAATTATTGAAACTCAATTGTAAATTATTGGTAGTGATGTCTACATAATCCCGATTAATTGGAATACCAAAAGTTTCCTCAAACTCATGAGTGCCGTCTGTAATCTGAAGCGAAAAAGAAGCAGCAGCATTAATACCTGAAGTCGCTTTCACAATAAATTTAAATGGTTGTTCTATACGTTTAATTTCATTTTGACCAATGGATGTTATGAACGAGTTTGATTCAAGTACACTTGTGTAATTATCCGAAGATGATAATGTGACTTGTACATTATTTGTAGCACCTAATTGATTTTTTAATTCCACAATTAGCTCAACCGTATCACCAACAGCAAGATTTTGGTCATATCCATCATCCGTGCTATGCCCAACATAGGTAATATATGGCGTACTTACAGGCAACAACGCTTTGTAAGCATTTACCCTTCCTGTACCTAACTTGCCCGCGTAATTATTATTATCACCCTTATCGTAGATATCATCTGTTGTAGCTTGAAGAATAGCCCCTATTTTTTGAGGTGAAGCATCCGGATATTGTGCTTTAATCAATGCAGCTACTCCCGATACAATTGGACTTGCAAACGAAGTGCCTCTTCCGATCAATCCGCTTCCACCACCTTTCCATAAAGCAACTATATTATTTGCCGGCGCAACAAGATCTACCTTATCGTTATATTGTGAACCGTCATTGTTAGATGTTGTCCATTTTTCATCATGTTCATCGGTACCTCCTACTGAAATAACATTTGCATAGGAAGCCGGATAAAAATAATCTTCTCTATTGCTATTCCCTGCAGCGGCTACAACTAAGGCCCCTTTGTTGTTCGTAGCATAGTTTATGATATCTTGTTGATATTGACTGTATGTACCTTTTCCACCCCATGAACAATTAATAATATCTGCACCATGATCGGCCGCGTAAACAATACCGTCATAGGCTGCCACCAAATACCCTCTATTGTTACAAATTTTAACAGGTAAAACCATGGTATTGAATCCAACAGCTGCGATGTGCGCTCCATTATCGGTATTTGCAACCGCACAACCAGTCACTTGGTTTCCATGATGTCCCCATACCTCTGGATCATTATCTTTGGAACCGCAATCCCACCCCGTAAAATTATCTATATACCCATCGTGATCATTATCAATCCCATCAATAGGATCGTTATAATTATGCTTTATTCTCCCCTCTAATTCTGGATGATCGGAATCAATACCTGTATCCGTAATTCCAATCACCACATTTGTATCTCCTTGTTGAATGTCCCAAGCTTCGAAAGCATGAATGAGTTCAAGATGGTACTGATCGTATGCCTTCGGATCATCTGGATCATACATCAGTTGAGGTACGATTTGTGCTTCAACATATTCAAACATACCGCTCATATAAAACATCTGAGCCGCAATATTCTCGTCGAGATCCTTTTTAAAAACAATGGTATAGATCCCCGTTAAATTAACGTAATACTCACCTGCACTGTTTTTAGGAGATCGAGGCATCACTGCATTTTTATGCGTTCGCTCAATGGCCTCAACGTCCAAGTCATTCATCAGGTTGGCTAATGGCGTATTTGAAAAGTCTTTACGATAAAATAACCTACGGTATTCGGGTTTTATTTTTGCTACAAGCCTACCTTTTATAAGGGTATAGCCCGAACGCTCCACTACTTCTAATTGCTGTGAAAAACTTGAAAAAACTGATGTAAATAACAGCACTAAAGCAATAAAGATTCCTTTTAGCGTCATACCCTTCATAGTCTTTAAAAAACCCTAAACACAATTTACGATTGTGCGATTCGTAAGTTACGTTTTTTTCACGTAAACATACGCGTTTTTACGCATAGATTCCAATTTATTTTTTAAGAATGATTTTATGCGTTTTAATTTCCGATCCGGAAGTTATTTGAATAAAGTAGTGTCCTGTATCCAATTCTGAAAAATCCAACACTCCTTGATTATTGGTCACATTATTTACTTCCATCCCAAGAATATTGGTGATTCTAAGGTCGTATGTTTCCGGTAAACCTTTTATTGTAATGAATCCCTCTGTAGGATTTGGGAATAATGAAAGTTTACTTAACTCGGCAACTTTTACAGAAACAGGCTTGTCTTGAATTTCTATAGTTTTACTTGAAACACATGTATTTGCATCTGTCACAGTTACTGTAAACGTATCAACACATAAATTAATCGCATGCATAGAGTCTCTTAATAAATCATCCGACCATGAAATCGTGTAGGCAGGTTCACCACCTGAAATCACACCATTAATTTCTCCATTACATGCTACTCCGTCACTATTAATAGTATCAGTAATAGTTATAGTAGGTAATTCATTGACTATTAACACGACTGAATCGGAGGCTGTACACCCATTCTCATCTGTTATTACAACACTGTATTCACCACCAATGAAAGCATGTATAGTTTGACCAGTATCTAATGTATTCCACAAATAACTTGTTGCCGTTCCAGCATCAAAAACAGCATAGGAATCCCCTTCACAAATGGCTGTATCATTTCCTAGGTCAACCGTTAATTCAGCTGGAGACATAATTATAATCTCAACTGTATCTTTTAACCCTTCCTCATCAGAAACTTCACAATGGATCGTATCCGCACATAATCCCGGAACCGAGCTTGCAGTTGGAGTTCCTGCAACATCATACCAGTTAAACGACAAAGCGCCTACTCCTCCTTTTGCTGTTACAGTTGCTGCTCCATCACACTGATCGTAACATGAAACAGCATCATTCTGAGTAACCTGCACGTTAATGTCATACAATTCAGCATATGCGGTATCAGCCTCCGCAGATGCAGTTGTAATCGTAGCTAAATCGTCTCCCATAACTAAAGCAAAAGCAACGGTTATAGAGTCACCAACAGGGATGTTTAACCCTCGAACGCCAACTGTTTGAGAAACGTCTCCTAAACCTGCTATCGCCCTTGCATTACCACCAGTCATTGTTGTTCGCTGTTCAGCTGTTGTAAAATTGCCATCATGAATACTAATACTTCCTCCAGATCCATTATTATCTACTGCATAATGCTGAAAAGATGAGTCGCCCAGCAAATGAATTCCTGCATGAATTCCACTTGGGTAATTGACGTACCCCGTTCGCATTGTAGAATCGTACTGAGCAATATTTTGATTGTATGCAACAACATCCCAATCCGCATAAATTCCAAAACTCATATCAGAAATTGGGGCCCCAGAAGTATTTTTTATCGACATTTCCATAATCACAAAATCCTGTCTATCCGCATCATCCCAAGCCATTGTTTTCTGACTAACCTCAATTCCTATTTTATTTGCTCCCATGGGTTCATCATTGTAACTGGAGTAAAAAGTTACATCAGATTCTCTATCCTCTTGAGACGATATAGTATTGATGGATTCAAACCCATCTTGCACAGAGTATACTGTTTTACTGGCATCCAATGAAGCCATTACTCCTATCACGTAGGCTGATGATGCAGCTCCTTTATATTTTACTCCTAAACCAACACTCTGATCTCCCTGAGCTCCATTGTACCCTAATTTTCCGGAGGCTCCAACAGACATCGAAATATTGTTTTCTCTTATATTCAGATAATCTTCGTTAAACAAAGTACTCACCATTCTCCAATTATAATAATTACCATCTTCCATGATCACTTTAAAGAATACCTGTTGATTTTTAGGCATTGATTCCTTTACAATAAAACTTAATGGCAGTGGGGAAGTATTTAAACTTTGACCAGAAGGAATCGCAATGAGTGGCTGAACAGAATCTAATAATTCGATGTATGGAGAATTGGTTTCCAATTTGTATTTGGTTGCAGCACTTGAATTATTTAAAAAATTAATTACTGCTCCATACAGTTGAATTGTATCTCCAGGCAAGAATAACTGATCATCATTATCTGTAAATGTGGCACCATCAAATATTAAACCGGGAAGACTTGTATTGTTTACAGCCGCATTCGCGTCTACCAAACCTCTTCCTAATTTTCCTGAAAAAGGCTCATTATAAGGTATTGTATCTATATTTCGTGCGGTTGCTTTAAGTTGCTCCAGTACTTGTAAGGCAGAATAACCAGAATGTTTACTTTTGACTAACCCTGCTATACCAGATACAATAGGTGCAGAAAATGAGGTACCTATTCCCCCTCCTAAAATTGGTCCTCCGCCATTATTAACTCTATATAATTCATTGGCCGGAGCCATAATATCAACAAAATCGTTATAAGTGGATCCATCAGAGGAGCCCTCACCCCATTTCTCACTGTCTCTATTTGTTCCTCCAACCGACAATACCCAATCAAAACTTGCCGGGTACCAAATATTATCGCTGTTATCATTTCCAGCTGAGGCAATGACTAAACAGTTTTTATCGACGGTGGCATATTTACAGATGTCCTGACCTGTTTGTGACCATGAATTTGGCGAACCCCATGAACAATTAATTACATCAAAACCATGATCAGCTGCGTAAACTATCGAATTATAGGCCGCAGTAAGTAATCCTCCGCTTTCAATTTTTAATGGCACAATTTTACAATTGAAACCTGATCCCGCCAGCTGAATTCCATTATCAGCCGTTGCTCCAACAAAACTTGAAACATAGATACCATGCCAATTACTTCCAACTTGCGGATTGTTATCATTATCACCTAAATCCCACCCTCGAAAGTTATCGATGTAACCATCACCGTCATTATCAACACCATCAATTGGATCATTGTAGTTATATTTTACACTATTTACCAAGTCTGGATGATCTATATCAAATCCTGTATCTGAAATACCGATTACCACATTGGTATCCCCCATCGTGGAATCCCATGCTTGATACATATTAAGCATTTCCATAAAATATAAGGAGTCTATTTCTGGATCATTGGGTTTATATAAAGGTTGAAATTTATATGAAGGCTCTACATATTCAAATACTCCAGTACGCATTAATGATCCAATGAGGTCTTTTGGATCAATGTTTTCGGCATAACGGAGTTCATGAATTAAAGTGATATCGGTGTAAGCGATCCCGTTGTCATGATATTTCTTTCTTGGCGCTGTACTAAAAGGAAACGAACGCTTCACTTCAGTCATTCCAATGGATTCGAATATTGGACCTAGCTTAGTCCCTTCAAAGTTTTGTTGATAAAATTGTGCCTTATAAGCCGGTTTTACTTTCACCATCAACAAATTAGACTCGTAATTTTTTTGGCCTTGGACAACAATCGCCAATAAAAAGAAGGCTCCTAGTAGAACTTTTCTCATACTCAAAAGGTGTTTGTAGGTTTAGACCTTTTCTACGAACCAACGAAAGGAAGGTTCCGAAAATACACTTTAAAAATAAGACGGAAAATCATCATTTGGAACAACTACCTCTCCTTGTATGTGAAAACTAACATGTTGTATGCCGTTTGATAAAATTATATGAGGACAATGAAGCGTTAAATTGTAGTTCGAAGCTTGTTCAAAAACCTTCTCTGTGATATGGACAGTTGGTGCTTTACATTCAATAAGTACAAAGGGAATACTGTTTTTGTATACCACTACATCCGATCGCTTTGTATTTTGATTTACACTTAATCCTGTTTCTATTTTAAACATAGAGGTTGGATAGCCCTTAGACTTCACCAGTTCCTGGATAATATTTTGTCTTACCCACTCTTCTGGAGTTAATACCAGCCATTTTTTTCGAATGCTATCGAAAATAAGGGGTTCCCCTGAAGATGACTTTTTGAATCGAAAGTTAAATTTGGAAAAATTTAAACGGGGTAATGTTTTCAAAATAAATTTATTTTCCGGTAATCTTAAATTCCGTTCTTCTGTTTTTGGCTTTTCCCTCTGTTGAATTATTATCTGCAATGGGTTGATTATCTGCGTACCCCTCATAGGACAACCGATCTTTACCAATGTTATGCATGATTAACCATTCATATACAGCGCGCGCTCTGTTCTTAGACAAAGCTAAGTTATGTTCTTTCCCTCCTTGGTTATCTGTATGCCCTCCTATTTCAATTTTCAAGGTTGGATTTTTATCGAGATATTCCTTTAATTTCATTAATTCAACTTCACTTTCTGTTTCTAAACTATATTCGTCGATTGGAAAAAATATATTTTCAAGGACAACAGATTTTCCTATCTCTATAGGTTGTAATGGGACATCACGCTCAACAGGTTTTAAATTTGAGGCCTTCTGTAATTCAAAATTTTCAGAGTAAAACAAATACCCCTCGTGCGCTGCATTTAATGCGTATTGTTTCCCGTATGGCAAACAAACCAAAAACCGTCCTGCACCATTGGCTGTTGATTCTACAACTTTTTCTCCTTTATCTAACTCTATAAGTTCAAAGTGTGCACTTAATGGAAGCGTGGTTTTTGCATCATAAACTTTTCCCTTCATGTATGTGACAGGCTTTGGCTTATAGTCTTCGGGTAATTCAAATTTATATATATCCCAATCTCCATAACCTCCCTCTCGATCGGAAGTCATGTAGGCATAATTCCCCATAGCATCAACTGTGAAATCAAACTCGTCTTTGGAGGTATTGATTGGGAAACCAAGATTAACGGGCTTACCCCATGTGCCATCAGATTGCTTCTTACTCATAAAAATGTCATTGTCTCCAAGTCCTGGATGGCCATCTGATGAAAAGTACAAGGTTTGTCCATCAGGATGGATAAACACCCCCTCTTCTCTCCCTGGTGTATTGATTATACCACCAAGGTTTTGAGGCCTAGACCACCCTTTTCCTGTTAATTTTGACACGTAAATATCATTTTCACCATATCCGCCTGGACGAGTACTGGAAAAATACAGTGTGCGCCCATCGCTACTCATACTGGGTTGCGCATCGTGTGATCGATCGTTCAATTGCGGCCCTAAGTTTTTTGGGCTACTCCATTTCCCATTCCTTAAAAAGGAAACAAAAATATCACAGCTTCCATGTCCTACTCTCCCTTTACCATAAAATCCATACTGATCACAAATTGTAAAAAACATGGCATTACCATCAGGAGTAAGCGCGTGTCCTCCCTCATTAACCTCTGTATTTAAAGGTGCTCCAATATTGAATGATTTTCTCCAGTTATCTCCATACTTAAATGACGCATAAAAATCTTCTTGAAAACCATCATGGTTTCTGTCATCGGGAATTGTTCTTGTGTATATCAGGGTAGACATATCAACAGACAAAACAGGTAAATACTCGCGTAATTCAGAATTAATATTAGGACCTAGATTTAGTGGTTCAATTTTGTTTGGCTTTTTGAGGGCATTTAACGAAAACTTACAGGACTCTAAAACATAATTGGCTTTCCATCTAAGCTTTGATTTTGGATGATAATTTTTTAAATACTCTTCGGCTTTTTGCTTTCCTTTTTCATATTGCTGCGTTTTAAAATATAAATCAGCCAAGTCACAATGTAATCTTGGAATATGATGAGGATTTAAAGCTAAACCTGTCTCCAATACCGTAATTGCCTCGTTGTATTTAGCTTGTAAAGAAAAAATAACACTCTTTACTTCATATGCTTCAATGAATGAAGGCTCCTTTTTGATGGCTTTATTGAGTAAGGGAAGGGCTTGATCAAAGTACCTCAAATCAAATTTACTTACCGCTTCATTATAGAGTGAAATAATTTTTTTATTGGATGTTGAATGCTGAACTCGTTGCGAAAAAACAACGCTAGAGATAAAAATCAACATACCTAACAATGTAATATTTAATTTCATTTTAATTCGTTTATAAAGTACTTACAATTCCCGTTCCTAACTATTAAATTAGGAAATCTATTCTTAAATCAGAGGTTGGACGAACATTTAAATGCTTTCCAACGATTTGAGTAAAGATCCATATCTACTACTAATTCTTTTCGAGAATATTGCTCTATTTCAAACACACCTTTTGTTCTTTCCTCTAAAACCTCATAACGTTCCAAGGTTAAAAAAGTAGCAGCTATTATGTAATTCACTGGAAATAGGAAGGCTTTTTTATGAGATTCTTTGTAATTCGCAGACGCTAAAAGCTTCTTAAATAGAAGAACTTCTTTTTTAAAGCTTTTCTTCTTTTTATCAACTGCAACAATTGGATTAGCAAGCGTTTGCCTACCTTCTAAAAAATCTTCCCTTACATCAAAAAGATCATCAAGGTATTGGGCTACACCACCCAATTGATATAGAAAGACCTCCTCCTCTTTTGTTGGTTTTTTATTTAACATATTACACATGCAAAACACGGTAGAGGCTCCTTTTTCAAATCCAATTCGCTTAATTTCCCTCCATGGCAATGGTTTTGTTGACACTAATCTTTTGCTCTCTAATTGTGCTTCAAATACACGTTGAGCCTGCGTCAAATACAATGGAATATCTTGAACATATTTCTGGATCCTTGATGAAAATTCGCTAAACAAACGTTCTATTTCAGTTTCTGCCACATACGTTAAGGGGTGATTAACAAGAGATTGTATTTTTTGTCCTGGCAAATTTACCTTATCAAAAAAGTCATCATACAAAGGTGCCAATGCACTTATATTTACAATGGCTTTCAATTCATTATCTTGAATTCGATCTCCACGTAATAAACAAAATCCTGCCGTCCACATGGTTTGAATACGCACATAATCACGCATTCTCTTTTGATTCTCACTATCTATGAGTTGATTCCAATTTGGAAAAAATGGTTTTATCTCTTCAAGCAATTCAGAATAGTATCGCTCTGTTCTTCTGAAATCGTGAAAGAGTTTGTAATAAAAACGGAAATAGCGTAAAAGATTATAAATCGATTTAAGCATTGGAAATTGAGAGCTTTACCATTTTATACCAATTTGATTTATCCTCCATATCACAAATTAATTGTTTTCGTTCTAATTTTTGGATATCAAACACTCCTCCATTTTGTTTTTGAAGTTGAATATACTGTTGCCCACATAAGGTTCCTCCATTTACCATAAGCATCAATTCACGAATAAAAGTATGCTTATGAATAACATTATAGTTTAGGTTTAAAAACAAATCCTTAAGTTTCTTAACCTCAATTTCATACCTGTTAAAAACAACATTAAAATCAGAATCAAACTTTGTAGCTATGGTGTTTACACCTTCTTCCAAATCATCCCATAGATCAAATAAATCATCCAACAATTGGCCAACGGCTCCAAGTTGATATAATGCCTCCTCTTCTCCTTCAATGAGTGGATGTTTTAAAATACTCCTGAATAGAAGTGCGCTGTACCCTCCTTTCTCAAAAGCAATTTTCTCTACCTCCTCAAAAGACAAGTTGGGGTTTAAAAGCTTTTTACTTTCCTCCTGTCCGTAATACAAGCCTTCAAAATATTGAGCAAACAAAGCGGGGTTTGGTAAATTTCTGTAGACCTCTTTAAGTAAATGAATAAACAAACCTTCTAAAGGTGTTTTAGGGACAAAGTTCGAAGGAGCCTTCATCAGTGCTTTGATTTCATCTCCTGACAGGTTGTTTTTATCAAAGAAGTCATCATACAGAGGAAGGCATGCACAAAAATACACACAAGCTTTAAGTTCTTTCTCTGATATAGATCTTCCTGCTAAACCACAAAGGCTATAATCTAAGAGTGAATGGACTTGCACATATTGAGTCATGCGTAATTCAAAATCCTTTTTTTGTATAATCGCTTTCCATTTTGGGTCTTTGACAATTTCCTTTTTTAATTCAGATAATGTACGATTAATGGCTTTCACTCGAATATAAGTTCGAGGAAGGATAATGAAATAATGTAAAAAATTAAAAAATGGTCGCATACATTAAACTCATCCCCAAAGTAACTGAATCTTCTTGGTTTTATAAACTTTGAGCCTATTATATTGCGAAACCTTTTCCACAATTAGCGTAGAAAGTGTAAAACATTTACATGAATTGTGTAATCATCGATGACGATCCCATACAGCACACTATTTTATCTCAATATATTGAAGAAATTGAAGATATTGAATGCATAGGTTTCTTTAAAAATCCGATTGAATTTTTAAAAGTTCAAAACAAGCACTCGTTTGATTTCATTATTTTGGATGTAGAAATGCCAAAAATGAGCGGAGTTGATTTATTGGAATCCTTTACCTCACCAATTAATGTTCTGGTGATGTCCTCCAAATCTCAGTATGCGATTGAAGTCATCAACCACAATGTTCTGGGGTATTTATTAAAGCCTGTAAAATTTGTTGATTTTATGAAAATGATGAATAAAATAAAATCAAAGCTATCAATCTTAACACCGCATCATCTAGAGGAAAACAACACTCTTTTTATAAAGAGCAATGGTATGCTCCACAAGCTTAATTATTCAGAAATCACACATATTGAAGCCGCTGTTGATTACATTGAAGTTTTTACCCTAGATAAAAAATATCTTGTACACTCATCCATGAATAAAACGGAAGAAAAGTTACCAAGTGATATTTTCTTTCGTATTCATCGATCTACGATTATCAATGTTAATCACATCCAACGAATTGATAAGGAATTTATTGAAATTGGTGAACACACTGTTAAAATTGCCCCCAGCAGAAAGGATTCATTTAAAACATTCATTAACAGCCTCTAACACTCAGACTTAAAGTGACTTAAATAAAAATATAATCCCTAGAGTAACGGGTGATTAAATCTTTTGTGAATTCATATTCCTCTTTTATTCTTCCCAAAAGCGGCACCTTTGTAGCCTTTAATATCACCTCTTCAGATGATGGATTGGGTTCTCCATTAAATATAATACCAAGGACATTTACTCCACTGCCTTCAAGGACCTTGAGCGTGAGAAGTGTATGATTAATACTGCCTAAATAGTTTCTGGAAACAATAACGACCTCAGCACCCCAGTTTTTAGCTAAATCAAACATAGTTTCCCCTTTGTAGTTGAATGGAACAAGCAAACCTCCTGCTCCCTCAATTACTAATGTATTTTGGGTCTCTGGCACCTTTAAACGCCCCCAATGTATTTTAACGTCCTCTACCTCGGCCGCATGATGTGGTGAAGCAGGTGTTTTTAAACGATAAGCCTCAGGGTGAAAAACTGTTTGTTTGGACTCTACTAGCCTTTTAACACGCTCCGTATCCGTTAAATCAAGACTTCCGCACTGAATCGGCTTCCAATAGTCAGCCTGAAGAGCCTCGGTGAGAATAGCCGAAATGATTGTTTTCCCTACATCTGTCCCTATTCCTGTTACAAAAACCTTTCTCATATAGACACTTAAAGTTAATACTTTAATTCACTTTTTTAAGCGATAACTCATAAACAATTGGTGTTCTTGGGGGAACAATACCTGTTGATGAACCCTGAACACCAAAACCAAGCCAAGAAGGAATGAGTAAGAGAACACGGTCACCCTCTCTCATCATGGATAATGCCTCTTCAATTCCTTTAATAACTTGTAATTCGTTTCCTAAATAAAACTCTTGAACACCATTTTTGAGTTGAGAGGTGGAATTAAACTCTTCTCCAGATAAAAATCGACCTGTGTATTGTAATTCCACTCTTTTCCCAAATCCTGCCTCCTCTCCTTTTCCTCTTTGTAAAAAACAATATCGTAGCCCTGTAATGGTTTCCTCTACTGAAATATTATGCTGGGACTGAAATTCATCCATAACCATCTCCTCTCTTAGAACATCAAAGTCTTTTGTTTCTGTTCTGTTAATCCATTCTACGAACTTTTTTCTAGCTGCCAAAAACTCTTCAATATCATAGATACTATCAATTTGAATTTGCGCGAAGAGTAGCGCTGTATCGGGCATTCCTCGAATAGCAAGAATACCGTCCAACTCCTCTTTTAATTTTGAAACAGGGAATATAGCAGAGGCAATTTCTTTTTCATTAATTAAACTTAGAGCTTCTAATAATCCGCCGGATTCATAAACATCATTCACTTTCAATAATATTCGTGAAGCATCAACCTCCTCTCCCTTAAAGTTTTTTAGACTGTATTTGAATTGAAGGTAATTGTTTTTTTGAATTCTTTTTTTACCTTCTTCAATGGTTTCAAGCTTGAAAAATAGTCCGCTGCTTTGTTTGGAGTACCCTTTAAAAGGATGATCACACGCTGTTAGGACAACGATCAAAACCAAAATTTTAAAACCTCTTCTCATTCATTAACATTCTTTACAGTAAGATTATATATTACTGTGGATAAAGGAGGAATTTTTTCAGTATCGCCACTAATTCCGTGCGCTCTATGTGAGGGTAAAATTATAATTGCTTTTGATCCTGATTTCAGCAATTTAATCGCTTCATGTAAACCACTTTCTTTCTCTGAATTAGCCACTCTGAATTCATCCAGTTTTTTTTGTGTGGTGTATAAGGTATCTCCATTAATCTTTGTTACAACATAATCAACAACAACATGCTGTCCATCTTGAATTTGCTCTCCTTTCCCTGATTGATAAATGTAATAGTAAACACCTGTTTCTGTTTGTTGAGCGGGTATTTGATGTCTTTTTAAATACCCCTTAATTTGAGCTTCTTCTTTTTGTGTAGAATTTATTAAGGCTTTTTCAATAATTTTATTTCGCTCTTCCTTTGACATCCCTTCTAAAGGATCAACATCATGAGACTCTCCTGAGGAATTATCGCATCCGAAGACTACAACAATCAAACATATCCAGAAAGCTTTATGCATGAATGTTTTTTTTGAATTTTTCAATCGCATCCTCAAGACTATCACTACTCATTCCACCAGCGGCATTAATATGCCCTCCTCCATTAAAGTGTGTTCTCGCAAATTTATTCACATCGAAATCGTCTTTAGACCTAAACGAAATCTTAATGATATTCTTGTCTTCTCGAAAAAAAGCAGCGCATTTAATGTGAGGCATTGATAAACCATAGTTAACGATTCCTTCCGTATCTCCTTTTTGAATATTAAAGGTTTTATGATCCTCTTTTGTGATTTTAAACAACGCTGTTTTTTGATTATCCAAAACTTCCATATTCATTAGGCAATGCCCGAGAAGTTTTAATCTTCTTTTTGTGTTGCTATCGTATATACGACGATGCACCATACTATGATCTGCCCCTTTTTTTATTAACTCCCCTGCCACTCTATGAGTATTTGGTGTGGTTGACGGAAATCGAAACGAACCTGTATCCGTCATTATTCCACAATATAAAGCCTCTCCTAGGTCTCCATCAATTAATTCCTCATCGCCTAAACGTTCGATAAATTCATACACCATTTCAGCCGTAGAGCTAGCTGTGGTTTCACTAATCATAAGATCTGCGAAATCATCGGGTTGTTGATGATGATCGATCATTACTTTTTTACCTGAGGCATCTTGAACTAAATCGCCCACTTCCTCTATTCTATGAAGCGCATTAAAATCTAAACAAAATAACACTTCCGCCTCCTTTGCACGTGCTTTTATTGATTCATTGTCTTCCCCCCAGGTCAGTACCTCATCATTCCCTTTTATCCAACGTAAAAAAGCAGGATATTCTGTTGGTGCCACTACAGTAACTTTACAACCTTTCTTTTTCAGCACACCTGCTAAACCGAGAGAGGACCCCATTGCATCGCCATCGGGATTTTTATGCGTTACAATAAACACAGCGGGTTGACGGTTTAAAATAGATTTTAATTCCTGAAACTTCATAGCACGAAAATAAGGATTTAAGAGGCTGGAAAAAGCGATGTTGAAAAATTGTTCTTCCTTCTGTTTTATAAGTTGCTCACCCCCTTTTCAATATAACTCCCTTATAAATCATAAGGTAAATACAATAAAAAAGCGCTATCGAAATCGATAGCGCTTTTCATTTAAAACGTATATATCTCTTATTTCAAGAACCCTGCTGCTTTTGCTTCTTTCATAGCAACTTCGATTCCTTTTTTATCAATCTCTCTTAAACCAGCCTTTGAGACTCTAAGTTTCACCCACTCGCTCGTACTTGGTACGAAAAACTTCTTATCGAATAAGTTTGGTTCGAAAGTTCTTTTGGTTCTATTCAATGCATGCGATACATTGTTTCCAGTGATCACTTTCTTTCCTGTAATTTGACAAACTTTAGACATGGCTAAATTTCTTTAAAAATAAATAGGAGTGCAAAAATATGTAATTATTTCTAATTGGTAAAGTTTTTTCTAAAAAAATTGACTGTATTGAGCAAATTATGAATTTGCTGTATTGATCCCTATAAAGCAAACGTCATCTACCTGATCCTGCCCTGTTTTCCAATCGTGAAATGTTTCTTCAAGCATTTTTTTCTGATTGGTAATATCTTGTTGTGAAAGCTCAACGAGCAATCTTTTTAATCGCCTTATTTTGAACTTTTTTCCACTTGCCCCACCAAATTGATCCTGAATTCCATCCGAACACATATAGATGTTATCTACCCCGCGCAATGACACAATGTGATTTGTAAATGGTTGACGATATTCATACCTACCCACAGGTTGCTTATCGGGTTTATAAACAGCCAGTTCTGTGCCGCTAACAGTATACAACGGTATATTTGCTCCCGAATACTCAAGTTGACGTTGTTCAAAATCAATTAAACAGAGTGCTATATCCATTCCGTCTCGAACAGCATCTGCACTTTTATCAAACGTTTCTTCTACATATTTGGTGAGTGCATCCAAAATTTGAGCGGGTTTAGTTAAACCATATTCATTTATACAGGTATTTAACCCATTATTACCTATCATGCTTACAATGGCTCCTGGAACGCCATGTCCTGTTGAGTCTGCACAAGCAATAAGCACTTTCTCTCCCAAAGAAGCTACCCAATAAAAGTCACCACTTACAATATCTCGTGGCTCATAAAACACATAGGAAAAGGGTAAGCATATTTTCATCAATTCATTGGACGGCAAGATGGCTTTTTGAATTTTTTTAGCATACTCAATACTTGCTGTAATTTGATCTTTCTGATCCGCAATTGTTTTATTCATCTTTAACAATTGCTTATTGCTCCTATTCTGTCGTTGAGAAAAGAGCAACAGCGATAATGCAATAATACCAACAGCAAAAATAGCAATTATGAGATAGGCTACTTGCGCCTCTTGCCGCTCTTGATCTCGTTCTTGACGAACAATCTCTAATTCTTTTTCTGTATTTTCAAAATGAAGAGTGGCGATATCCTTTGAAAAAACTTCATGTCGCTCTTGGGCTTGTTTATTCATTTCATCCATGAGTGCCCTATATTTTTCAGAAGCTTCAAATGCCTTTTGATATACTCCTGCTTTTTTATATGTCTGTAACATATGCTCGTAGAGGAACGCTTTATTAAAAGAGAAGTTTTTAGGGTTTTCTAGGATTTTCTCTGCAGATAAGAACATCTCATCAGCAGCATTATAATTACCCAGCTCATAATAGAGTATTCCAAATCTTATTTTTGTAACATATTCCAAATCTTCATGATCTATACCACCTCGTTTTCTAAAGTCAACGATACTGTCTAAACAACGCTGAAAAAACTTTTCAGACTCCGACAAGGAATCTTCACTCAGGTATATGGAGCCTCGTAATTCTAAAAACCAAAAAGACCATTTAATATGTTGCTTTAAATCATGATGTAATTCATATTCTTGAATGATGTTATACCCTACTTTCGCAACACTATCTGCTGCCCTGTAGTCCTTTTGTTTGTTTAAAAGATCCGAGTAATCCAATAAATTAATCGCATATTCAACTGTATCTCCGTAGGCGAGCGAAATAGGCAGGGACAAATGATTAATTTCCAACGCCTCATGATCCTCATGGATATCCATGTAATAAAGAGAGAGACTTTTGTATAACTTAAGTAAAGAAAGCGTGTCTTCATCTGCGATGCATTGATGAATTCCCATTTGATGATAAAAAACACATTGATCGCTTCTTTTTTGACGGGCGTGCTCACATAAATTCAAGTAAGCAAGATTTCTGTCTTTATAGGCTGGTGAAATTTCTAAATCATAACTGTCTCGCAGTTTAATTGCTCTATAGTAAATTTCTGATGCAAAATCCAATTTACCTGAAGCCGAAGCAAGAGCTCCTGCTTTCGTATATTCACAATAAGCTTTAATAAATTGCTTTTGTTGGCATAACTCATCTGCTTTAATGAGAATTTTTCGCAATTGATCCTTTTGCCCAACACTATGATCGAATGTATATGCAGAATCCTGGGCGATTGTCCCCCAAATAGAAAACAGAATAATTCCTGTTGTTAAAACCAACCGCTGCATTGTTCGCCCCATCAAAATTAAAATTACCGAATAAAGTCAATTGTAACAAATATCATTGCAAATACTATTACCCTTTCAAGCATCTTTTTTTGCAGCAACCTTTAATCATAGATAAAAACCAATCACTTCATTAACCATTTTTTTGAAACAAAAAAACCCTTGATTTCTCAAGGGTTTTTAATTTTTTACATTTATAAATCAAGCATCTAAAATAGAGTCTCCATGATTAATTGAATCTTCATATTGGGCAGAACCAAAACCTAATATTGGCCAAAAAACAATTGGTAAAAAAATAAGTCCTGCTGTAAAACCACCACCTTTACCAAAACGAACTGAAATTTGATGCGTGAGTTTAATTGCAAAAATGATATTTGCAATAGGAATAAAAAACATTAACAACCACCACAATGGTGCTTTTGCAACCTTAAAAAGAACAATAATGTTATAGATTGGTACCAGTATGGCCCAACCTGGTTGTCCCGCTTTCGCGAAAACTTTCCATCTCGCCGCAATTAAAACAACTGATAAAATAGATAAAAATACTACGGCTCCAATACCTATCCCCGCAAAGATAGATCCTGCATCACTGAGTTGATCTTGAGAGTACTGCAATTGATTAATTTCTTCCATAACTTAAAATATTTTGATTTTTGTTTACGCTAAATTAGAATAGAAAATTAACTAGGCAATAGTTAATTAATTTTATTCAAAAATTTCATGCCTAAAAAAAAACTTGTTTAAAAAGGTAATAAACATGTAAAATTATGAAGGTTAAAAAGTCTTCTTGATACCTTTACTCAAATATACCTTTTAAAAAAAAGCCCCAACATTTGTTGAGGCTTTAGATTATATAACTACAGAAAATTAAGCTTCCTCTTTCGATTCTTCTTTTTTCTCTTTTCTTTCTGGTTTTGGCAACAATGCTTTTCTTGAAAGCTTGAATTTCCCAGATCGCTTATCAATTTCAAGAATTTTTATTTCCAATTCTTGTCCTTCTTCCAGCTCATCCTTCACATCCTTAATACGCTTATGGGCTATTTCTGAAATGTGTAACAAACCTTCTTTACCAGGTAAGAATTCGATAATTGCTCCAAAATCAAGGATTACTTTAACCTTTCCTTTGTATGTTTCTCCAGCTTCAGGAACAGTAGTTATTCCTTTAATAGTAGCAACCGCTTTATCAATTCCTTCTTTGTTGTTACCAGCAATAGCAACTGAAGCAATCTTATCTGTTTTTTCTTCTAATACGATTGTTGTCTCAGTTTCTTTTTGAAGTTCTTGAATAACTTTTCCTCCAGGACCGATAACAGCACCCATAAATTCAGTTGGGATAGTAAACCCAATAATTCTTGGAGCGTGAGCTTTGAAGTCTTCATTTGGTTTTTCAATGGTTTTAGCCATTTCATTTAAGATATGTAATCTACCTTCTTTCGCCTGGTACAATGCTTTAACTAACACTTCGTATGAAAGACCATCGATTTTAATATCCATTTGTGTAGCTGTAATACCATCTTTAGTACCTGTTACTTTGAAATCCATATCTCCCAAGTGGTCCTCGTCTCCCAAGATATCTGAAAGCACAGCGTATTTTCCAGTTTCACTATCGTATATTAATCCCATTGCGATTCCTGATACTGGCTTAGAAATTTGGATACCTGCATCCATTAATGCTAAAGTACCCGCACAAACAGAGGCCATTGACGAAGAACCATTAGATTCTAAAATATCAGAAATAATTCTAATCGTATATGGAAAATCTTCACCTGATGGAACAACTGGCTTTAAACCTCTCCATGCTAAGTTTCCATGCCCTATCTCTCTTCTTGATGTCCCTCTAATTGGACGAGCTTCACCAGTTGAGAATGGAGGGAAGTTATAGTGTAAGTAAAATTGGTCTTCTCTTTGAACAGAAACACCATCGGACATTTGAGCATCTAACTTAGTTCCTAATGCTAATGAAGCTAGTGATTGAGTTTCACCTCTTGTAAAGATTGCTGAACCATGCGCTCCTGGTAAGTAATCAACTTCAGTCCAGATATCTCTGATTTTATCAGTCGCTCTACCATCTAAACGCGAACCTTCGTTTAATACGCAATCTCTAACAGCAGCTTTTTGAGCTTTTTTAAATCCTGTAGAAATGTGTCCTCCTAACTCTTCTAATTCCTCATCAGAGTATGTCGCTTTTAATTCTTCATACACTTCAGCAAAAGCAGCAGATCGTTCTTTTTTAGAAGATCCTTTCTTAGCAATATCATATATCTTTTGATAAACAGCTTCTTTAACTGATGCGTAAACCTCTTCATTTGATTCTGGTGCAGGATATTCTCTTTTAGTTTGGGCTTTCTCAACTTGAGCAGCTAAATCCAATTGAGCCTGACATTGAAGTTTAATTACTTCGTGAGCTGCTTTAATTGCTTCAATCATATCCTCTTCGGACACTTCACTCATCTCACCTTCAACCATCATAATGTTATCCATAGTTGCAGCGATAACCATATCCATATCAGCCTCAGCTAATTCTGCTTTATTAGGATTAACAATAAATTCACCATTTACTCTGGCTACTTGTGCTTCAGAAACTGGTCCCATAAAAGGGATATCAGAAACTGCTAGTGCAGCTGAAGCGGCTAAACCTGCTAGTGATTCTGGAGTTGAAGCTTCTTCATCATATGAGATTAATTGAAGCATAACCTGCGTTTCTAATCTATAATCGTCTGCAAATAAGGGTCGTAATGCTCTATCAACTAATCTACAGATTAAAATTTCTGTTTCAGTTGGACGAGCTTCTCTTTTAATATACCCTCCTGGAAATTTACCAGCAGCCGTCCATTTTTCGCGGTAGTCTACTGATAACGGGAAGAAATCAATCCCATCTCTTAACTCTGTAGATGAAACTACAGTAGCCAGTAACATTGTTCCTCCTTGTTTTACTACTACAGACCCGTCAGCTTGCTTAGCTAACTTTCCTGTTTCGATGGTAATCGTTTTACCACCTGCCAACTCAATTGTTTGGCTTTTTGCTTGAATACTCATTTATAATCTAATTTATTTGAGCACAAAGATAGGGTTATTTGGGAGATATCGGAAGTTATCAAGAGATATCAGAAGACATCGGAATACTTTTTTTCAATTTTATATTTCGCTTTAATCCTATATCACCGAAAAAATAGTGACAATCCTCCTGTATATTTCAGACAAACAAAAAAGGGCATCCAACTGGATACCCTTTTAATGTCTCGTGAATGAGATTTATTTTCTTAATCCTAATTCGTTAATTAACGATCTATATTTTTCAATATCTTTCGCCTTTAAATAATCAAGAAGTGAACGTCTTTTTCCTACAGCTTTAATCAACGATCTTTTTGTAACAAAATCTTTTTTGTTGTTTTTAAGATGGTCTGTTAAATGCGTAATCCTAGCAGTAAATAAGGCGATTTGCCCTTCAGTAGAACCTGTATCTGTTTCTCCTTTACCAAATTTAGCAAAGATTTCTTTTTTCTTATCCGTAGTAACAGCTAATGACATAACTATATTTTTTCAAAAAATTGGAGTGCAAAGATAGTTAATCTTTCGAATTAAGCAACCCTTAATCAAATATTTTTTAACCTGAGTTCGTTATATTTGAGGCTATATTCTATGAATTTGAGCTTAACGTTTCTATATCCTTCTATTCTATGGGCACTTCTTTTTGCGGTTATCCCAGTTATACTTCATCTTTTGAATTTAAGGAAATTCAAAACAGTTTATTTCTCTAATGTTGATTTACTTCAATCAATTAAGGAGGAGACAAATAAAACCCGAAACATTAAAAACTGGCTTATTTTACTCTTCAGGGTGCTGTTTCTTGTTTTTTTGGTTTTTGCTTTTGCTTTCCCTGTTTGGAAGGAACAAAAGATCAAACAAGAAGAGGTTGTGAGCCTTTATATTGACAATTCATTAAGTATGGATGCAAATGGCATAGAAGGCAATAAACTAGAAAACGCGAAAGCTTTTGCAGATCAAATTATAAAATCATTATCCCCAAACGGAAAGGTTCATCTCATTACGAATGACTTTGACGGCAATCATCAAATTGAACTAAACAAATTCAAAGCGCAAGAAGAAGTTTCAAAAATCCAACCCTCTGCCATTAGTCGTTCTTTTGACAATATTCTTGATCGACAATCTCTTTTCTTTCAAAATAAGAATTATCAACCTCAGATTTTCTGGATTTCCGATTTTCAACAGTTGGCACATAATAAAATGCATAACCCCGATAGTTTTGATATTAACTTAAGTTTACTTCGAAGTGTTACTGCTGCAAACATTTCTATTGATAGTGTTTGGTTTGAATCACCAGTTAGAAAAAAAAGAGGAACGGAAGCCTTACAATTTAAAATCACGAATCATGGTGAAGAGCTTATTAAAAACATCAAGGTATCCTTAAAAATAAACAATAGAATAAACGCGATTTCAATTGATCAGCTTAGTCACGGAACGCACAAAAAAGTATTTGAATACCAAGTCCCTAACGACACCTTAATTGAAGGTGAAATAAGCATCCAAGATGAAAATTTACTTTTTGATAATAAGATGCTTTTTTCTTACATCATTCCAAAACAGCAAAAGGTCTACTTAATTACCTCTAAGCAAAATAATATAAAAGCTATTGTTCAAAAAGTTTTTGGAGCAGATAGTAGTGTGGTTCTTACAACAAGTAGTCCTGCCAACATTGATTTTAATGAACTAAATTACCAAGACCTTATTATTTTAGGTGAATTAAACGAAGTGTCACAAAGTTTAATTGTAGAGCTAGAGAAACTCACCAAATCAGGAAAGGTAGTAGCCGTTTTCCCTGGAAACAATATAAATATTGACAACTACCAAAATGCCAGTGTTTTTTGGGGGGGCTCTAAGTTTGAAACAAAGGATACAAGCCGCGTTGAAATTGGAAGTATTCTTAAAGAGCACTCTTTTTTCGCTGGTGTTTTTGAACCAAAAGAGATTCGAGAAAATAAGAAAGAGGCTTTCCCTTCTCTATCATTACACTATTCGATTGCACCTTCTGAAAGGGCTGAATCTATAATCTTTAAAGAGAATGGCACTCCTTTCCTCGTTGCATCAAACAACTTTTATTTGTTTGCAAGTGGGCTGTCAAAAGAGCATTCCAATTTCGCTCAAAAAGCACTGATTGTACCGTTATTGTACCAAATGCTTTTTAAGGCTATCCATACTACTCCAATACAATATTTCATTTCCCCAGGCTCTCAAATACATACACCAAATCAAGTGCGTAAATCTGCGTTTCTTCTTTATGGTCAACAGCAGTTTAAGGTGAGAATACAACATAATCATTGTGCTCTCCCTCCTGAAGCGAACGAAGGACACTATAAACTAATGGTGAATAATGCTGCGGTAAGTGCGTTTTCATTAAACCAGACAAGAGAAGAAAGCAAAACAATACAGAATCAAATAAACCTTCTGAATGAGTTAGAGAAATCCCCCCATTTTTCAAGTTTAGAAATTTCAGGTAATCAAAGTAGCAATTCGAGTTCAATTGCTAATCAAAATGGGTCGCTCTGGTTAAATTGTTTGATTTTTGCGTTAATCTTTCTTTTTTTAGAAATGATTTTTATTCGAATTAAATTTTGAATTCTTTTTGCAGAACAAACGTTAAATTGGCTATTTTTACTCAAATCATTTCTCTATGGATGCACTGATCAAATCGGCAAAAATCTTTAGTCCAAAATCACCTTTTCACTTGCAAACTAAGGATATTTTAATTCAAAATGGTTCTATTGTTCAAATAGGTGATGATTTGAATGGTGCAGAACAAATTATTGAGGGAGATGATCTCTGTGTTTCAGATGGTTGGGTTGATTTATTCAGTGTAATTAGAGAACCTGGAAATGAACATCAAGACGATATTGAATCACTTTTGAAAAGTGCAGCGAAAGGAGGATTTACTTCAATTTTAGGGGTTTCAGGGTCTGTTCCTCCAATTGATAATAAAGCGCAGCTTAAGTTTGTACAAAACAGCAGCATGAATAACATTGTAAATTTATTGCCCGCTGGTACGATTACCGAAAAACAGAATGGAAAAGAAATCACTGAGATGTATGATATGCACCTCTCTGGTGCTGTTGCATTTACTGATGGTAAAAAAACATTAAAAAATCCAGAACTGTTAAAAAGAGCGTTGTTGTACACAAAACCATTTGGTGGTAAAATAATTTGTTATTGTGAAGATGAAACAGTTGCCAACAACGGGATGATTAATGAAGGTGAAATCGCAGTTGGTTTGGGAATGAAAGTGCGTCCTGCATTAGCCGAGGAATTAGCGATCACACGTGATTTATATATTGCAGAATATACTGAAACACCGATACACATTACTGGGGTTTCGGCACAAAAAAGTGTTTCCATTATAAAGGAAGCCAAGGAAAAAGGAATTAAGGTAACTTGTGACGTAAATATTGCTAATTTATATTTTACAGATGAAGCACTGACTTCTTTCGACTCTAATTTTAAACTACTCCCTCCTCTCCGATCGGAATCGGACAGACAGGCTTTAATGAAAGGTATTCAAGATGGAACCATTGATGCTGTTTCAAGTGGCCATTCGCCAAAGGATATTGAGTCAAAATTTTGTGAATTTGATAATGCGGATTTCGGGGGAATTAGTTTAGAAGCAACTTTTGGCGCGTTGAATAAACTTGCGGATGGTGTTTTTAGTGATGAGCAAATCATAAATCTTTTAACCACCAAACCAGCAGATATTTTAGGACTGTCTCAAAAAATTGACATTAACAAACCGGCTAACTTAACATTGTTTACCCTTTCAGGGGAGGGCACATTTGAGAAAGATCAAATTGAATGTGTGTCAAAAAACTCTCCATTTTTAGGTACCAAGCAAAAAGGATGCGTCATTGGAATTATCAACAACAATCAAATTAAATTAAACTGATACGATCCAACCGCATGGGTTTTATTAAAAATCTATTCATTTTTCCGCATAGAATTAATTCGGTTAGGCAACAAATAAAAACTCAAAAGGTCTTTATTCATTCTTATTTACACCCTTTCCTTTCTAAATACCACGTTCAAAATGATGGCTCATTAACGGCATACGACTTTGAAAAAATCACGAATTATTATGGGATTGGATCGCCTGTACTAGCTGGTGAAGGGATTGCTCAACTTTTGAATACGCGTGTTGGGACAAAGGAACGAAAGTTATTAACCCTTATGGCAGCGATTACAGGGTTATTTGATGATTTTTTTGATCGCTCTTCATTATCATTAGAGCATATAAAAGGGTTAATGCATTTGTCCAACGAAACTCCTCCTCAAACGGCTCATGAAAAACTATTTGTTGACTTGGTGCGTGAAATCCTTGATATTTCAAAGGATGAAAAGCGCTTATACGAACATGCCGAACGCGTTTTTAATGCGCAAGTAATGAGCTTACAACAAAAACAATTTAATTCATCTTGGCGGGATTTATTGGATATTACCTATCAAAAAGGTGGAGAATCATTATTATTTTATCGTTGTGCTTTTTCAAAAGAAATCTCTGATCAGGAGCAGGAATGTTTGTTGAAAGTAGGAGGACTAATCCAGGTTTGCAATGACATTTTTGATGTAAATAAAGATATTAAAGAAGGGATTAGAACATTTGTTTCTGAATCTTTGGATATTGCTCAATTAAAAATTGAGGTTCAAAAATTATATTCTGACACTTTTGATTATTGCCGTTTGGCGATTCCGCATGCCAATATGGATGGTTTTCTACAGCAAATGAAAATTATTGTTGCTCAAAGCTTTGTAGCATTGGACTTCTATTTAAGAACTCAGCATCAAAATGGCCGTTCTTTTACCCCTCAACAATATCCAAGAGAGTCATTGATTTGTGATATGGGCAAGAGAAAGCATTTACTCAAGGCTTCATATTACTGGATTTTCAATTAAAATTTCTCATTAATTAAGTATGATTGGATACAAAAAAAGCAACCATTGGCTGCTTTTTTATATTATTCGTACTCCTCCTCGGGCTCACGCTCCCTGAGTATTTTTTTAATCTCAATTTTAAGCCTTCTTTGATAGGTGTCGTAAATGTAATTTAAATAGGATTTAGTAGATTTCGTGATACAGGTTGTGTATATCTTCAATCGGTGTCGAATACTGTCGTCTAATTTGAGTATTAAAAGTTCAGCTTCATCATAATTTTGACAATTATCAGATATAACCTTTGCATGATTTGAAATACATATATCCAATGAGTTACTCGCTTTTTCTCCACGATCTATACATCCTTCATAAATATCTTCTACGTCCAGAAACAAATCCTCTGTATTGGTAGGAAATAATTCAATAATATCGTCAGGTATAGTATAATTAAGCTCGCGCTGCTTTTCTAATTCATCAAAATAATTTTGATCTAAAAATTTATCAGGATTGTTAAATACATCGTGCCAATCTAATGGGGCCTCCCATAAACCAAAACGATGGATATTGTTACCTAAATCAATAATGTTAAACTGCTTTTTTGTAGGAGTTACTCGAGAACCTCTACCAATCATTTGATGATATAAGGTTAATGATCGAGTTGCGCGATTCAACACAATTGTTTCCACAGAGGGCTCATCAAAACCTGTGGTGAGTATACCTACCGAAGTTAAAACTGCTCCCGGGGTATTTCTGAACCAGTCTAACGTATAACGCCTTTCTTGATCTGAAAAAGTAGAATCCAGATGCTTTACGTTTTCAATGCCGTTTTCCTTAAACATGTCGTAAACCATCCAGCTCACTCGAATACCAGGGTTGAATATTAATGTTTTTTTACCTTGAGCTCGTTCGCGATAAGCTGTTATGAGCTTTTCTTGCATATCAAACCCTCCATACAAGCGTTCTGAAGAACTTACAGTGTAATCGCCATTAATCCCAACGCGTAAAGCGCCCAAATTAACATCATAAGTATATGAAGTTGGTTCACAAAGAAAACGACCATCTACTAATTCAGAGATAGAAGAACCAATTACCAGCTCATCATAATTCTTATTTAGAGGTAAATTTCGATTACTACTCAAAGGAGTAGCTGTTACCCCCAGCATGTTTACATTTTTGAAATATTGGAAAATTTTACGAAAGGAGTTATTATGCGCTTCATCAACAATAACCAACCCCACGTTTTCAATAAAATCTTCATCATCCTGCAAACGGTTGTTCAAGGTTTCCACCATGGCTATAAAACAACCATATTGATCGGGATTCTCAACTGTTTTAACTTCACTACTTACTACAAAGTTTTCTACCCCAATTCCACTTAAACAACTCGAAGTTTGGTGTAAAAGCTCTATTCTATGGGTTAGAATAAGAACTTTTTTATTGGTCTCTTTGATATACTCTTTTGCTATATGCGAAAAAATAATCGTTTTACCTCCTCCAGTTGGTAATTGGAAAAGTATATTGTTGTTGTGCGGCCCTTTATTTAGTCGCTCAACAATGCGCTCAATTGAGGTTTTTTGATAAGGATAAAGCTCCTTAACAATAAAATTATGCTCAACTACCGTTTTTTCTTCACTCATATAGTACAAAAAATAGGCAACAAAAGTACGCTTAAAGAAAGGTAAAACCTAGTCTTTGGCGTAGAAATAAGAAGAAAGATCAATTTTCCTTCTTTTGGACCGTGCCTAATACGCCTCTAATAAGGCATTTTCAAGATGCGCTTGAAAGTTTATCGTATAGGTATCACGGAGTCTTTTTCCTTGAAATTCGGTTACACCTTGAACGCCTGACATGACATTGGTCAAAAATATTTCATCAGCAGTTGATAAATCCTCTAGGGTAACCTCTGATTCTTCAAAAGAGAGGCCTTTTTGATGAATGGCTTTGATAATTTGCTTTCGCATTACACCATCTAGACATCCTTCGGAAAGTTTTGGTGTATAAATGGTGTCGTCTTTGACAACAAATACATTAGAAGAAACCGATTCACAAACTCTTCCATGTGTATTCAGTACAATCACATCATCCAAACCTTGTTCTTTTTTATATTTTCCAGCAAGTACAAAAAGAAGAGCACTTGTTGTTTTTATATTATTGAGCGGTGATATCCCTTTTTGATCACGTGTAAAAACACCTAATTTAATTCCTTTTGAATTAAATGAATACTCAGGCTTGTCAAATCGAGTGCCCTCAATAAGAAAGCTCAATCGATTTCCCATTGGGGTGTATAAACCTGGAGAATCTCTGTACACAATGACGCGAATCCGAGCATTTTTATAGTAATTTTTTACAATAACCTTTTCAACCTCTTTTTTCCAAAACGCTACATCTTTTCCTGAAATCTCCATCCCAAGGTATTCTGCGTCTTTGTTTAACCGATTAAAGTGGTCTTCCCAAAACATGAGTTTGCCATTGGCAAGCTTAATGGTTTCGAAAATACCATCTCCATATTTTAACACGCGGTTTGAGGTATCAAATAACTTATCTCCTTTTCCACATAAAAAACCATCCAAATTGTCAAACTCCATCATAACTTTTCAACTATGCTATTAAATTTATTAAGGAATCACTAATGACATTGACATCAATTTTGATTCCCTTTACTCCTGCTTTCTCCCCACACTCTATATCTCTCCATTTATCCCCAATAAAATAGGATGTTTTTGGGTCAATATTGTATTTATACAAACCTCGTTCAATCAAAAGAGAATCCGGTTTTCGACACAAGCATTTTTGGATCGCATTGTGATGAGGGCAATAGAAAAACTCTTCAATGTCCACCCCTACTTTATTAAATTCACCTTGAATAAAATTATTCACGGCATGCACATGATCATGGGTATACCTTCCTTTATTAATACCTCCCTGGTTGGTAATGACTATAATTAAATAGCCTTTTTGCTTTACTTTCTGAGCAAACTCCAAAATACCGGGAAGAAGGGTAGTTTCTTCTAATAAGTAGGTATAGTCATCAGGATCATGATTAATCACTCCGTCTCTATCCAAAAATATTGCTTTATTCATCCTATTGAATACATGATTTTATGTACAAACGCTTTTAGTAAACTTGGCTCAAATACAAAAGTAATTACAAATCCGAAAACAGCCCCCCAAAAATGTGCATCATGTCCGATATTATCAACTTGTTTTTTCGCCATATATTGTGAATAAATGAGATAAAGTGCACCAAAAAGAAAACCTGGAATAAATAGTTCTTCAGGAAGAAATAAAAAACCTATTTTACTCATTGGGTCGATCGCAATTGAAGCAAAAACAATTGCTGATACTGCGCCTGAGGCACCAAGTGAATTATAATTTGAATTATTCTGATGTTTAACTACATTGTAAAATGAACTAACAGCTAAAGCTGCTACATAAATCAAAATGAAATTAACACTTCCTTTTATATTTCCGAATAGCGCTTTATAGGTGTACTCCACCCTTGGTCCAAAAAAATACAGGGCAAACATATTAAATCCAAGATGCATCCAATCGGCATGGATTAAACCGCTACTAAAAAGGCGGTACCACTCCTTTCGATGTTTAACTTGATAAGCATTAAACATCATTTTCCATTTTAAGCTACTGTCATTAAACGCTTGATAGGAAGTGTATGCTGTTAATCCAATTATTAAATAGGTAATGTATGGTGTCATTTATTCTTCTTTTTCGTCAAATTCTAAATCCTTTTGCGATTGTTTATGTGTCCACCCCGTAGAGTATCCCGCTTCACTGTGACCTTGACCATAAGACCCTCCTTGGCCAAAACCAGCAATTGTCCATGATGATCTTCCTTGGATATAGTACAAATCTTTCCAAAAAACGCCACCAAAGGCACCATAAAATTGAGCCATTATTATTCGCATTCCAACTCCATTGCCATTTTTTATCGCTTGTCTTGATGCTTTTTTTAAATTCTGGTTGAAAATCAAATGACAGATTAACCAAGTTGGGGCTGCGACAACATTCCCTGCTAAACCGCCACCTATTACCGCCATAAACCATGAGGTGTCCAAACTAAAATAACATATTGACGCATAGATTATGGATAGATAAATCATCCAATCCCAAACAAAAACTAACTTTGAATACCACTCCATACGTTGAAATGCTGTTCGAACCATATCATTACCGAAGGCTTTAATAAGTAAAATATCATGAATTTTACGTTTAAATATTTTGATAGATTGCCCACCTTTTTGCGCAACATTGTAAAGCTTTTCAATCTCTTTTCGCTCTTTAATTAATGGGACTTTATACAGTTGCTCTAATTGATCTATCCACAGCAAAACAGCAAAATAGGTAAATTTCCCTTCTACATTGTAAAATAGAACTTCGTTTGATCCTGATTGTTTTTTTGCCCAACGAATAAAAAAAGGAACGTTGATTAAAAATGAAAGCACAACTAGTATAGCAAACAATCGTGCATTTAGATAGGCCCGTTTATTTGCTGTGTTTTTGACATCTTCCTCTGCTAGCGGAGATAATGAAGATTTTATGAATAAATCAGGCGAAAGAGCAAATCTGTGAACAGTAGGTTGAGAAAGGTGATAATTCATTCCTTCTTCTGGAATACTCCCCCAATTTTCGAATCGAAAACCTAGAAAAAAAAAGAACAACAAAAGAAAACCTATGAGCCACTGTGTTTTAGTAAAATATTTCTTCCTCAATAGAGCCATTCTCTTTTTAAAATACAAAATAAAAAAAGGCAGGATAACTCCTGCCTTCTGAGATTTTATTAACGTCTATGTTTATTCAATAATCTCTATGGATCTATTCACAAACTCTGTTAAATCTTTTCCTTTAAGGAGTCCTACCGATAACAATGCCAAATCCGCAGCTTGTTTTGCAAGTTTTTGCTTAGTATCCTCATCTCCCTCATTGAGTATTTTACCAACCAGTGAGTGATTGGAGTTCACCACTAAGTTGTATGACTCTGGGAAGTTCCCCATCATTCCTCCTTGTCCTCCTACTCGTTGCATTTCAACCATTCTTCGCATAAACTCACTTTGCGTTACCTGAATTGGTGCGTCTTTTTCACTCAAACTTTCAAATTGAACAGTATAGGTTTGAGTATTAACCACGCCTTCAATTACAGGCTTTAACTTCTCCTCATCCTCTTTGGAAAGTTTACTTGGCACTTCCTCATCCTTTGCGATTAATTTGTCAATCGTATCCGAGTCTATTCTTGCAAAAGTCACATCGCTTAGATCTTGTTCTAATTTATTCACAAGGTGAGAACTTAACGCTGTATCGAGTACTAAAACATCATATCCTCTTTCTTCGGCTTTAGCTATTGCTGAGTGATGTGCTTCAGGATCGTGGGTATACAAAACAACTGTTTTTTTATCCTTGTTTTCCTGATTGACTTTAATTTTTTCAAGATACTCATCAATTAAGAAAAATTCTTCTTTCACGTTTTTGTAAAGCATGAATTTCTTTGCTTTATCTGCAAATTTTTCGTCACTCAATAACCCAAATTCAATGAATACTTTAATATCATCCCATTTCTTCTCAAACTCTTCTCTATCCTTGGTAACGAGCTGCTTTAATTTATCAGCTACTTTTTTGGTAATGTGTGAAGATATTTTCTTTACGTTTTGATCAGCTTGTAAATAAGACCTTGATACATTTAACGGAATATCTGGCGAATCAATTACACCATGCAATAACGTTAGGAAGTCTGGAACAATACCTTCAACTTGATCTGTGACAAAAACTTGATTGCAATATAACTGAATCTTGTTTTTTTGCATCTCCATATTATGACTCAATTTAGGGAAATATAAAACTCCCGTTAAATTGAATGGATAATCTACATTCAAATGAATATGAAACAAAGGTTCTTCAAACGACATTGGATACAATTCTCTGTAGAAACTTTTGTAATCCTCATCGGTTAAATCAGCTGGAGCTTTTGTCCATGCTGGTGTTGGGTTGTTTATAATATTATCAACGGTGATTTTTTCAGGCTCTGGTGCCTCCTCACCTTCTTTAACTTCTGGTACAGGTAATGTTTCCTCTTTTGTTCCAAATTTAACTTGAACTGGTAAAAACTTACAATATTTTGTAAGCAACTCCTGAAGTTTATATTCTTCAAGATAGTCCTTCGCATCATCCGATATGTGAAGAATAATATCGGTACCTCTCGATTCCTTATCTTCATCGTTTAATTCATAGGTTGTACTTCCTTCGCAGATCCATCGAGCACCAGTACTTTCTTCTTTATACGACTTGGAGTACACCTCTACTTTATCCGAAACCATAAATGCAGAAAAGAATCCCAAACCAAAATGCCCAATGATTCCATCTGCTTTATCTTTGTACTTCTGAACAAACTCCTCCGCTCCTGAAAAAGCGATTTGCGCAATATATTTTTCAATTTCCTCACCAGTCATTCCCAATCCGTTATCACGAATGGTAAGTGTTTTTGCCTCCTTATCTGTTATAACCTCTACTAACGGTTCCCCTAAATCACCTTTAGCCTCTCCTATGGATGATAATGCTTGAAGTTTTCTACATGCATCAACTGCATTAGAAACTAATTCTCTTAAAAAGATTTCTTGATCAGAGTATAAAAACTGTTTGATTATCGGAAAAATATTTTCCGCCTGAACATTAATATTTCCTTTTGCCATTTTTGTTTTAAATTATTTCGTTGGCCTATATCAAGTTAAATGCCATTAGATCAGAACTGACATTATGTACAAAATATGCTTAAATGAGACTGCCAACACAACATTTTGACACAATTTACTGCCAAATGCATCATTTCAACTAACAGGATGATCAATTCACTAGTAAAAATCATCAATTAAAATAATTTATTGTTTAGCATTGAATATTTTATATTCGTTTATTTAAATTAGGGAGTTATTAAATTTCGAATGAAATGGGAAAGATAGATATTCAGATAAACAGGATTGAAACCTCCAGATTAGGTGATGTTGACTTTGAAAACATTCAATTTGGACGTGTGTTTTCTGACCATATGTTTGTGGCTGATTATGAAAACGGAAAGTGGGGCAATTTCGAAATTTTACCTTTTCAGGACTTAAACTACAATCCAGCCTTTAATTCACTGCATTATGGTCAAGCGGTGTTTGAAGGTATGAAGGCACATTTAGATGCTGAAAACAATGTAGTTTTATTCCGACCACGTGATAACTTTGCCCGATTAAATCGATCTTGCGAACGTCTTTGCATGGCGACGATTGATCCTGAAATTATGTTGGAAGGACTATCAGAGCTTGTTAAAATTGATAAGGAGTGGATACCTAAAACAGATGATGGTGCACTTTATATTCGGCCGTTAATGTTTGCTACTGATCAATATATAGGTGTGGCACCCTCTGAAACCTATAAATTAGTCATTTTTACATGTCCTGTTAATAAATATTATGATGCTGCTGTAAAGGTAAAGGTTGAGGATGTTTACTCAAGAGCTGCAGCTGGTGGAATTGGTTTTGCTAAAGCCGCAGGGAATTATGCAGCCTCGCTCTTACCTGCAAAAATTGCCAACGAGGAAGGGTATGATCAATTGATTTGGACGGATGCCAAAGAACATAAATTTATTGAGGAAAGTGGAACAATGAATTTAATGGTCATTATTGATGGTAAAATTATTACTCCACCCGCTGGTGAAACGATATTAAGCGGAATAACACGTATGTCGGTACTTCAAATAGCAAGAGATTTGGGGTATTCTGTAGAAGAACGTCAACTCTCGGTAGATGAAATCATTGAGGCTCAGAAAGCGGGATTACTTGAAGATATGTTTGGTACCGGAACAGCCGTTACTATTACCCATGTTTCTGCGTTTGGTCGAAATGGAACAAATTATACTCTACCTCCATTATCCGAAAGAAAAGTTTCAAAACAACTCAAATCTGAGTTAGAGGCAATTAAAAGGAATCAGAAAGAGGGTTATGAACAATGGATAATTGTTGTTCGTTAATTGTTTACATAAATTTAGCGCTTTCTTCAGGGAGGCGCTCCCTTACTTTTAAATACAATCTTGTTCAATCTATTTATTCTTAAAAATTTTTCTCTGTTTAATTTCAGTCAATCCGATTATTGCTTTTCATTATCTTTGTAGGCCATGCCAAAAGACCAATGAATAGAAAAATTGAAGTTTTAAAATATATAGCTAGTGACTATTTAACAAGTGCTTTAGCGTGGTTCCTTTTTTTTGCATTCAGAAAAAAAGTGATTGAATGGCCTTACGAGCTAACGCTTGAGCAAATTAGCAGCAACTCCAAATTTTGGTTCGGAATTATATTTATTCCCTTTGGTTGGGTTATTCTTTATGCTGTTCAAGGGTTGTATCACAACGTTTTTCGAAAATCACGACTTAAAGAATTTGCACAAGTTTTTATTTCTTGTTTATTAGGAAGCTTAGTCATTTTCTTTTTATTTGTTCTAGATGATAGAACGGACAATAATTATAAATCGTACTACAAGAGTTTTTTATTTTTATTGAGCGCTCAGTTTGTGTTAAATGGTGTGTTTCGATACATCATAACTACATTATCCGCCAGAAAAATCCACAAAAGAATCATCGGTTTCAATACATTAATTATTGGATCGAATGAAAAAGCAGCAAAATTGTACCAAGAACTTGAAAACGCAAAGCGATCAGCAGGGTATAAAATTGTTGGATTTGTTAATGTTGATGAGGGAAAGGAAAACTATGTGCTATCAAATTTCACAACCTATTTAGGCTCCTTCAAAGAAGCTCAAAAAATTATCTCTGAGCACCAAGTGGAAGAGGTAATTATTGCATTGGAATCCAAAGAGCATGAAATGATTCAGAATATTTTAACTAATCTTCAGGAATCTGACGTGAAAGTGAAAATTATCCCTGACTTGTATAATATTCTAACTGGTCAAGTAAAAATGAATTCCATTCTCCATACTGCTCTTATTGAAATTACAATTGGCAATATGGCTAGTTGGCAAATTGTAAGTAAGCGACTACTGGATATTTTCATTTCTGTTTTTGTACTTCTAATTGGGGCTCCTTTTTATTTTTTAGTTGCTTTGTTGGTTAAAATGAGTTCAAAAGGACCTATTTTTTTTACGCAAGAGCGAATTGGACTTCGAGGAAAACCTTTTAAAATTATTAAGTTTCGGTCTATGTATACCGATGCTGAAAAGGACGGCCCTGCACTTTCTACAGATAAAGATTCACGTATAACACCTATTGGTCGATTTTTAAGAAAGACAAGAATTGATGAAACACCTCAATTTTGGAATGTACTAACAGGTGATATGAGTATTGTTGGACCCCGTCCTGAACGTCAATTTTTCATTGATCAAATTATTCAAAAAGCGCCCCAATATAAATATTTACATCGGGTTAAACCAGGTATTACCTCATGGGGACAAGTAAAGTACGGTTATGCGGAAAACGTAAATGAAATGGTTGATCGTTTGGAATATGATCTCATTTACATGGAAAACCGATCACTTCTTGTTGACTTCAAAATTATGATTCATACAATTCTTGTTATCTTTCAAGGAAGGGGGAAGTAATTGTATTGAATCCAATACTCATATACTTAAAGTACTCTCCGACCGCTAAAGTCAATTCCATTTTTGATTAAAAAAAGGAACTTTATAAAGAAAGGTAAAATTTAGTAGTTACTTTTGCTTTTAATTATTCATGTTGGAAATCATCTATTATGTTATTTGGAAGTCTTACGTTTTTATTTGTTTTCCTTCCTATACTGATCTTCCTCTATTATATTGCGGATAAAAGATATCGCAACGCTATATTACTCCTATCAAGTATACTATTTTACGCCTGGGGAGGAGTTAGTTATGCATTAATCCTGCTAGCGTCTCTTGGTTTTAATTTTACAATGGTAAAACTAATTGAGAAAAACAATGCTTTGAAGCGGTTTTATCTATTTGTTGGACTAACATTAAATATTTTATTAATTGCGGTATTTAAGTACTTAGACTTCTTAATCGAAAACCTTAATCTGATTAAAAGTCTTTTCTCCGATTCACCGGATAACACTTCTTTAATGGGTATTGCTCTACCACTAGGAATCTCTTTTTTTACTTTTCAACAAATGTCAATGCTATGGGATGTCTATCGCGACCCTAATCACCCGAAGGCAACAATCATAAATACGTCTTTATACATTAGTCTTTTTCCTCAATTAATTGCTGGACCAATTGTGAGGTATAAGGATATTATTGAGCAGATTAATCAAAGAAAAGAGTCCATTAAAAAAATTAACTCTGGTGTTCAACGATTCATTATTGGTTTATTCAAAAAAATAATGATTGCAAACACCTTTGGTTTGGTTGCAGATACAATTATTGAAAGTGATTTAAATACGATTGACACGCCTACCGCTTGGTTAGGTATAATTGCTTACACATTTCAGATATTTTTCGATTTTTCTGGATATTCAGATATGGCTATTGGATTGGGTAAAATATTTGGATTTGATATACTAGAAAATTTCAATCTACCTTACACCGCGACCAGTATTCGAGACTTTTGGAGAAAATGGCATATTTCTCTATCAACCTGGTTTAGAGATTATGTATATATTCCACTTGGAGGAAGTAGAACCGGAAAATTTAAAACGTACAGAAATTTGTTTATTGTTTTCTTTTTAACTGGACTTTGGCACGGAGCTACTTGGACTTTTATATTATGGGGACTATTTCATGGCATATTTCTTATTCTTGAAAATATAGGGTTACAAAAGGCACTAGATAAAATCCCTAAACTTTTTCAATGGATGTACGCTATGCTCGTTGTAATTATTGGGTGGGTATTATTTAGAATTGAAAACCTTTCGGAAGCTATTCATTACATCAAAAAATTATTTGGAGTTGGTATTAATACCATTAATCATGGTGTTCTCTCTCATATTAATCTTGAAATTCTTTGGATGGCGTCATTTGCTATTTTCTTAAGTTTAGGATTGCACCGTAGGTTACTTAACATTTTAACAAAAGTTTTACCAAAAGAGCATGCCATTTTTCTTTTGGTAAAAAACACCTTATTAATTTTTATGTTTTTAATTACCATTACTTACATAAACTCAGGTTCATATAATCCTTTTATCTACTTTCGATTTTAACCAATGAAAGCAAAATCTATTCTCCTATATATGTTGCCTATCGCTTTTTTAGCCATTCTTTATCTTCCATTAATTAACGGAGGTTTAAATATTTGGCAATTTGAGCGGAAAAACGAAAATAGAGTATACAGAGACAGTGTTGAGGTGGACCTTAATCATCTTGACGCTTTCCCAAATGATTTTGACACTTATTTTGCAGATAATATATCCTTTAGAACTCCCCTTCTTGATGCTTTTCATAACATTAAATTTTCTTACTTTAAAATCTCTCCTCATCCCGATAGAATGTTTGTAGGCTACGACAATTGGTGTTTTCTATCAACCGATGAGAAAAAGATTTATTCAGGAGAGTTAGATTTTTCATTAAATGATTTGGAAAAGCTAAAAATAGAATGGACACGAAGAAAGCATTTCCTTGACTCTCTTAAAATCCCATTTTATTGGTTAATATCACCCTGTAAGCATAATGTGTATGATAACAAAATTCCGTTTAACATCCTTAAGTCAGACACAAGTAGAACACGTAAAATAATCCAACACCTTAAACCTGTCCTAAATGATCAAATTATAGATCCTACTCAAACTTTTATTGAAAACAGGGAAAACACTGATTTATTTTATCGATTAGATAACCACTGGAATTATGAAGGAGGGCATTTAGCTTCTAAAATTCTTCATGACCGTATAAATCAAGACTTTGGTAGTCATACGGCTCAATTTCCTGAAATTACTTGGAAAGACTCTGTAAGAACGATAGGGATACATTTATCACTGATTGGGATTGACGGTTTGGGAGATCCATTCAAATACCCACTTATTCAAAATGAAACGGCTACAGAAGCTCCTAAGTTTAACTTTCCTCCTACACCAGGTTTTGCCTATCCCTGGGAGTATGAATTTAGATTCATCAAAAAAGAGCCCATTAAAAATGGATTGCGAGTATTATTTATACGAGATTCTTTTTCAGGACAAATGATGCCTTTTACCAAAGAAATGTTTAATGAAACACTCTATATTTTTGATGCATGGCAATATTTATTGAACGAGGATATTATATTAAAATACAAACCTGATTTGGTTGTTTTTCAAGGTCTTGAAACGCACATAAAAGCGATAATTAAAGATAAATAATTATTCAACTAATTTGAGTGCTTCACGTATTGGGATTCTTTTCCCATCTACAAGAGCAACAACAAAAGAATCTGTACCTCCTGCATTAACCACAATTTGTCTAAGATCATCTGCCTCTTGCTTTGTTTTACAAGTTCCTACCGTATAAATTAACATTCCGTTTGAGGCAGTTAAACTCGCAATTTCATAATTGGTAAGTTCTTTAAAAACGGGTGTAGTCTCCACATTAATGGGCGCTCTATATGCCCCCACTTGCACTTTAAATACCACCTCTACATTCTCCGATGAGTTTTCCTCCTGCTGATTTGTACCTGAGTTTTCAGGAGCATCGTTTATCTCTCCTTCCTCTTTTCGTGCTTCAGCGGCTGATATTCGTTTATTGTTTTTGTATGCTGTTACATAAGCATCTTTTATCCCTTGAACTCTTACATCATCCTTTCGCTCGTCTGCAGTTCCAAAATCTCTGTATACTCCGGTAGTGTACCTCAAAAATCCATTGGATAATTTTTCGGTATATAAGGGAGTCACACCTTTTAAATCAGCACTGATCCTTGGGGTTCTGTACACACCTACCTGAACTGTGTAAAAAAGACCATCAATGGCTAACAAATCATTATTTAATCCATTGTCATTAACACCTTGAGTCGCATCATTTATAGCCTCAGCATTAAGTACAAGAGGTATTTTAGACGCCTCAACGGCAGGCTCATACTCCGCATCTTCCTCTGTAATACCTAATGACTTTAAACTTTCTAACTCATCTTCAATGAGATTCTCGTACACGAATTTTTCTCCATCATCTGCAGCGTTAAATATTTCATCTGCTTGTTCAACCGATATTCTATTGCCATTATAAAATACAACTACAAAAGCATCATTAAATCCTAATTTTCGGATTCTTCCTTTAGCCATATTTGCAGATGTAAACCCTCTAAAGTACCCTACCTTATAACGAACGATTCCAGAGGTTGTTTTTTCGCCAACCAAAGGACTCAAGCCGTTAAATATTGTAGGATCTATTTTTTGCCTAAATGCACCAACTTGAACTTGATAAATAATTCCATTAGGCATTTGAGGATCAACGGGTATTTTAGCATTTGGTGTATAGTTCTTCGCTACATCAACAACAAAATCAATATCCATATCTTTTTCTACTGCTTCCACATTTAACAGTGCCATTTCTCCTTCCTGAATATCAACCGCCTTATTATCATTTAAATCAACAGGAATTAAAGGTCCATCCCCTTCAGAACCAACCTCCTCTTCTCTACTGTCTTCACTAACATACACCTCTTCCTTATTCTCTAACTCATTATTTTCCACACCATCAACTAAGGAGGTTTTCATTGTCGTTTCGCTCGATATTACGTCCGGTGTGACGTTCTTTTCTGACTCCACCTTTTCTTTTGTTCCATCATCCTTCAAATAGGCTATCACTTTTTCCCTATTTACATCGTTAGTAGAAACCTTTTCGGAGATTGCAGACTGTTCTCCTTCACTCATTTCAGATAAGATCATTTGTGCCTCTTTTCTTTTTTGCTGAGCTTCGTTCACGTTATTTTTTAAAATTAATTCTTGATTTTTCGCCTCAACTTCTTTTTCTTCAGCTTTAGCTCTAAAAGTATTCGCCTCATTAATCTTCTTGGTGATTTCTTCTTCATCTGTCAATTCATCCACTTGAGCCAATAATGATTCTGACTTTGTTCGATCATCTGCGGCATCCATTTTTAATTGAATTATTTTTTCTACTCGATCTGCTTCTGATGCCTCTGTTTCATCTGCTTCAGCGATTAATGATTGATAAACCTCAGCAGGTGATTTTGAGGTTTCAATTTGTAGAATAACGGTTTCTTCAGATTCATCCTGAGTATTATATTGCGCACTATTTTCTTGATCTGAGTTCAATCGTTCAGATGCAGAAACTAATGAAGGGTCTTGTAATTTTTCATCACGAGTAGCATCAACTTCATTTGATATACTTTGATCTTCATTAACAAAAACATCATCTTTAGGTGGCGTGTCATCCTGATCTTCTGAAACAGAATTAATATCCGATAAATTCGTGAACGCATTATCCGAGTCGATATCAGAATTATCTACTGAAAGTTTGGATTCTCCAGGATTTGTTTCTGTTGAATTATTAACAACGAATACGTCAACACCCGCTTTATCGTCATTTCGTTCAAATAACATGTCAATTCCTTCTTTATCTGGAGAAGACTTACTCTCTTGGTATTTAGAGATTGCTAAAGACTGCATCTCTTTAGCCTCACCCATTATCTCATTGACCCGATCAATTTGGTCTAATCGTTCAATCGCGTTGCTATTTTGTTCAGCGTTATTCTTTAATTCGTTAGCCACGGCGAATAAACTATCGGCTTTTTGCTCATAGCCCCATGCTTTATTAGCAGACAAATTATTATTAGACTGCTCTCGAAAACCGATGACCACCTTTTGATTATTTTCAAAGGCTGATTTCTCTGTAGTAAGACGCGCAAGCATTTTCTCATTTCTTGAAGTATTACCCGCTTTTTGATATTTACTTGCTTCTTCAAATAAAGCTCTTTTTTTAGCTGGATCTTTTTCAGCATCGGCAGTTAATCTTAATTCAGCAGCTTTTCGGGTATACTCGTTATCCTCATTTTTGGGTGTAACAACAGGACTCTCAACCACTACTTCTTCTTCATAATTCTCAGCATCCAGATTTCCAGAAATCACATAATTTTGTTTTCGTATTGCTTCTATTTCTTTTGCATACGCCTGGTTGATTAACTTGGATCGTTCTTGTTTTGGAGCTTTATCCGCTTGTTTTCTTATTGATTCAGCTTCTTGAATTAATGCATTCGATGCCGATAAAATAAGTTGAGCAGAATCTTTTTGTTTTATCTCATCATACTCTAGCATGAATTCTATTTCCTTTTTATTGTAGTTTAACTCCTCTTTATTGAGCTCTCCATAAGCAACATTTGCTTTCGCTTGTGCTTTTTGGCCTTTAGCCATCATTTTGTCGGCAGACTTTAGTAATTTTTTAGATTGAGACGGACTATCCTCCGCATTCTGCTTTAGTGTTTGTGCCTTGTAGAAGTAATCCAACGCGAGTTCCTCTAGATTTTCGGCCTTATTTTTTGCCTCTACAATACCTTCTGTTCCACTGTATCCAAAATTATGCTCTCTCTTGATACCATACCCTTGTTGATTGGCGTATTTAACTGCTTCTTCACTCGGATCATTAAGGTTAAAATCCTCAGGATTTACAACAGCTAAAATGCCTTCAATAGTGGAAGAATTAGCTAAATTATCTTTCACAACTTCATTTCCCTCATTTAATGAAGAGGATTTTTTTGAAGACAAATCATTGAATTGCCCTTCCTTTTCAACTGATCCTAACATCACTTCATTTTCATTAGAGGATATATCCACAGATTCGTCGGTTATTTCTGGGGTAAACTCCACCTCTTTTTGATTAGCTGCATCCCGCGCTATTTCCATTTCCCCGGAATCTGTATTCGTGTTTTCATTCGCGTTTTCTGTGGTGAGTATAGTTTTGTTTTCTGTACTTGCGGAAACAATAGGTTCTGAGGTCATTGTTTCATCTTTTATGATTTCTTCTTTTTTTGTTTGGATTAATTTGAGAAGATCTCCTTGAAGCGCTAATGCTTGTTTTTCTATTTGAGTTGCTTCATTCAGTAAACCTATTTGCTCTTTTGTATCCAAAGCTGAGTTTACCAAATTCCTTTTCGATTGAGCATTTTCCCATGTTTTTTTGATTGATCTCGCTATTTCATCAGCCTCATCGGTCATTACAGCAGGAAACTCATTTACGATTTCAGAAACACGTTGAGTTTTTGTTTCAAATATTTTTTCGGTAGTTTGCTGAATTAATTGCGTTTGCTCAAATTGCTTTGCTTGCGCGTTTTCCTGGAGTTTTTTTGCTTCCGGAGCCTCGCCTATTCCTCCATCAATTTCAAACTGTATCTGCGCTTTATTCGCAAGGATTAAATCGTTCACTGCATCTTTTTTAAGTGCAATCAACTGATCATTTATGTTTCCATTATTTGAAAAATCATCCTCGGATGGCAACACATCATACTGCACAACATTTAATTTGTCTGCGATTAATGCATCCATCTCTGAATCTGTTATTGTTGCAATATCATACGTTAAAGGTTGCGTTTTAGGAAGAGATGAAGAATTCTTTGCTTGCTCTTCATAAGATGATATTTGATTAGACAAATCTGATAAAACCTCGATGGATTCGCTTGATGCTAACTTTGCATTACGTGGAAGGCTTTGCGCTTTGTCTTGTGCCCTCTCCACATATTTTTTTAAATCCTCGAGTGTATTTTCTTCTTGTTTTTTTAATTCTTCCAACTTGTCATTTAACTCTTGAATTTGCTTTTTATCAAGTGCACCTGCCCGAGCAGATTGTAGCATCACAATTTCACTTTGAATGGACTCCAGTGTTTCTTGCTCCAATTTTGCTTTGGCTATTTCTGCACTGTATTCCTCTTGTGGTGAGACTTTGGCTTTCTCATCCATAACCTGGAAAACTTCCTTTATTTCCTCAGCCTCATTGTTCGTTTTTTCTTCAGGACTTTCTTTCACACCAAGAAGCTCCTCACTTTTCATATTTTCACGTTCAACATCTTGTTGAATAGTTCGAATCTGATCCGCCGATTTCAAATCACCAGACTCAATTTCTGCCTGTGCGTATACTTCATCGTAAATATTTTGGGTAGAAGACAATACTTCATATTCAGACTGAGCGGCTACTAGCTCAGCTTGATTTACATTTGATTCAATTTTAATTTCGGCTAATTCATCGTTAAGCTCCTGAATTTGAAGGGCAAACTCCTCTTTCATTCCTTTATTTCTTGTCGCATCAGATTGTTCTTGAAGGTTTTTTTGTTGATTTTTAACATCCGATAAATCTTTTTCAAGCACCTGCTTTTTCAATTCAAGATCCGCTACTTTTTTCTTAGCTGCGTCTGCCTTTGCAAATGTTATTGCAGAACCATCGTTCTCCTTTACTTTTTTAATCTCCTCTTGAATTTGTTCAAGCTCTTCACGAACACGCTCCAACTCTTTTATGGCGGCCATACTATTATTTGATGCCCTTGCCTTTTTTATTGCGTTTACATAGGTTTTTGATAATTCCTCTTGCTTTTCAACCACAAGCAACTCTCTTTCTTTTGCCTTTGCGAGCTCAATAGAGGCCGTTGCAGAAGCTGCATTGGATTTGAGCTCTGTTTTTTTCTTTTCTAAATTGGCTTGAGCCGTCTCTTTTTCCGAAAGTGAATTTGCTTTCTCTATTTCTTCTGAAATTTGTTCAATTTCATATCGATTCACATTGGCCTTCGCTTTTTTCTTATTTGCTACAGTATATGAAGCATTCACCTGCTTTTCTAAATTTTCTTTTTGGGCAATAATTTCATTCATTTCAGCCTCTGCCTCTGCCAAAATACCATCCTCAATATTTTCATATGTATCGCTCTCATTGGATGTTAAGGAAGGAGCGCTATTTTCAGATGCAGCGGTAGATTTTTTCTTTTTGGAAGACTCTGGTCGTTCAATTGCACTGTTAAAATCAACATCTTTTCCCTGATTCACATCAAGTAATGCACTCTTTCTGAGTAATTCATTAATGGCTTCATCCGATGCTAGAGCTTCACCTTCATCAATGACAATTTTTCCAGATCCAACTACAAATTTTTTACTCAACATGGAAGCCGATGTTTTAGGAGGAACAACCAATTTTGTTTTAGATTCTCCTCTACCAGGAGCAGAAACTCCAACTGTATATGAGACGTCTTCTTCAAGGGTCATAATAAATGATCCAGCCTGATGAGAGTGATATTCAGCTAGCTCCTCGCCCATAGAATTATATACCGTTATTTTTGCAGTATGATTGCGGCTTCCTTCAATTTCTACTTGTCCTTTTACAATCACAACAGGTGTTTCACTGGTATTAGGGAGAATTTTATATACCGTCATATTACCTGAAGCATCTGAACGATTGGAGGCGAAATAGGCTATATTCTCTTGCATATCGCTCACATAGAGTATATCATCTGCTGGTGAATTAACCGAAAAGCCTATGTTTTTTGCTGGACCCCATAAATTCGTAATGGTATCTAACTGACTGCGAAAAATATCATATCCACCAATGCTATTATGCCCTTTTGATGCAAAATATAAAACGCGCCCATTGGGATGTAGGTAAGGATAATCTTCGTCTAGAGGTGTATTTACAAGAGGGCCTAAATTAATTGGTTCACTAAACGTCCCATCGGGCATTTTTTGGATTTTAAAAATATCTTTACCCCCAATACTTCCTGATGTATTGTAACTTGAAAGGTAAATGGTTTCATTCATTGGATGATGAACAATCAGTGAGTATTCATCCGCCTTTTTATCTGCTGCCACTAAAAACTCTTCAGGTGTTACAATAATATTTCTTTTCATCGAACCAAGTCTGTACGACCTGAAAAACTCTGTTTCACCTACAGATTTTTTTGAGACAACATCCATCTTTTTAAAGTTTGATATCAAACTCATTGCTGTTGCACACTGCCGAATAAGAGCACTAATTTGAAGGGATTTTACGTCTTTACCCTTTCCAATTTTTTGGAACTTTTTGTATTGCTTTGTAGCTGACTCAAAATCATAATTCATTTGAAGAGCCTTCCCATAAAAGTAAAAAGCAACAGGGTCAACTTGACCATCTTTTTGTGTAGCAAAGTTTAGATACGACAGGGCTTTTGCTTTATCTTCAGTGGCAATTAATAAACAGGCTCCATACTTGTAATTAAAGTTAGGATCCTGCGGATGATTGGCAACCAATGTAGAGTAAAGCTCTAAACATTGTTTATAACGCTCCGACTTAAAATGTTTATCGGCAGTTTTGATGAGATCTTTCTCATCGTCGAAATCCCCCATAAAGGCAGACAACGATACTAAAACCACGAATAAAGCAACAAGCTTATATGCCCATGTGCTTTTATGCATTGATTCAATTCAAATTCAGGTTCAAAAATAGAACGCTAATATACGATTAATGTTATTGATGACTAATATCTGTTTAGGTCATTCATACCTATATTTTACATATTTATTTCAGTGTTCATGAAAATTAAATAAACCCACTGAATCAATGTATCTATTTTAACTCTCAAACATTCTATTATTATATTGATTACCTTTGTATAAAATTGTTACCAAATTGGAAATTAAGTTTATCAATAGAGCGACAGGTCAAATTCAAATGGAAGCTCCTCCAGCGGAGAGGTTGCTTAAATTTTTATACGACAACCCATTTGGAAAAACTGCCTTTCTAACTATTGCTAGGCGAAAATTCATATCTGAGTTCTATGGTAGAAAAATGAATAAACCATCATCTACCAAGAAAATTAAAGACTTTGTGAAAAAATTAGGTATTGATATGACTGAGTCGATCAAATCGATTTCTGAATTTTCAAACTTTAATGATTTCTTTTATAGAGAACTTAAACCTAATGCGCGACCAATTGGACAAGGCTTTGTTTCTCCTGGTGATGGCCGATTGTTAGCGTTTGAAAATATTGAAGATGTCAACACCTTTTTTGTAAAGGGAAGGGCATTCAACCTAGAAGAGTTTTTAGGTGATCGAGAGCTCGCTGAAAAGAAAAAAAATTCCTCGCTATTTATTTTAAGATTAGCTCCTAACGATTATCATCGATACCATTTCCCTTACTCAGGTGAGGTTTCAAAAACCACAAAAATTAAAGGAAAATATTTTTCTGTTTCTCCGTACGCTTTAGCTAAAAACTTTGCAAAAGTATTCTGTGAAAACAAACGCGAATATTGTACAATATCATCCAGTGATAAAGGGGAAATTTTAATTGCTCCTGTAGGTGCGACAATGGTTGGAAGTATCATTGAGACATTTAAACCATTCACTGCAATAAACAAAGGGGATGAAATGGGGTATTTTGCTTTTGGAGGTTCTACTGTTGTCCTTTTAGTAGACAAGGATAAAATTTCAATTGATCAAGATATTTTAACGAATACTAGGAATAAAATTGAAACTTACGTTAAAATGGGTGAAACAATTGGGGTATAAAAAGAAATTATCCATACGTACAAGTATACGTAGAATCTAATTTTGCCTCCAAAATAATTTGCTCTCCTACCTCAATTACAACAGCTGGAGTATCTGATTTACATAAAACGCCATTAATTAGCATCTCACCTGAGGTACATTTCATTGTTTCTTTTGGATTGGCTTTGCCAAAATCATAAAGCCCTTTTTTAATCAAACCTGCAGTGATTTCTGTTTTACCATCATGAACAAATCCTAAACTTTGAACATTCCCTTCGAAATAATCATTTTTCTTGATTTCCATAGTCGTATTGTTTGATTTTTTGGAGGATATTTAAATATCCAATAAATAGAAATAAATAATCACCCTAAGGTAAAAGGTGAGTTAATAGTTCAATGATGAAGAAGATTGAGCCTTGGTGTAGGCTGGACATACATCGTGTGTAGGTCTACATGATGCTAAAAATCCACATAACACAATAGCAATCAATCCAATTCCAATATACTTTCTCATTTTATTTTGCATCATTCCAACTTTCAAAGGTTAAAATTACCGTTTAACAACGGAAGTATTTACAAATATATTAAAAGGTTATTAACAGCATGTTGAAAACAAAAAGACAACACCTAAATTCACAAGATCCTACACAAGGGATAATATTGAATTATATAGGTTAAAAATCTTCGGTATTATTTTTTCATTTTCATTTCGAATAATAAAATCAGAGCGTTTCTCTTTCTTATTATCTGGCCATTGATTCCCTATAATTTTTTTGACTTCTTCTAACGAACGTTGATCTCTTTTGGTTACTCTTTTGATGCGAATAATTTCTGAACACGAAACATGCAAAATCCAATCACATTTTTTGTCACCCCCTGTTTCAAATAGAATAGCCGCCTCTTTAATTACAAATGGCGCACTTTGGTGTATTTTCCATTGATTGAATGCTTCATCAACTTTAGGGTGGAGGATTGTATTTAGCGTATTTAAACGTTCTTTATCCGAAAAAACAATTGCCGCTAATTTCACACGATCCAACACACCATTTGTTACTATCTGGTTACCGAATAAATCAACAACCTCTTGTGATACATGACTCGAAAATAAAATTTCCTTGGATACTTGATCAGCACTAAACACAGGAATACCCATTGTTGTGAAAACATTGCATACCGTAGATTTTCCACTTCCAATCCCTCCAGTAACACCCAATACTTTCATTAGTCCTTTAGTTTGGTTATGCATTCAACGCTCGCAGGCTCTACTTTTACTTCACGAACAATATCAGGGTACTTATTTAATTTCACCGTTAATTTTTTAAAATTTAATTTGATTTCATTAAAATCAACCTCTGCTACAAAGTCTTTCGGATAAATTTGCGACAGCTCACTAGTGGCACAAATAAAAGATACTACAACCTCATTGGGGAAAAGTTTAAATTCAAGCGAGTCTGGCGCGTTTTGAATAGTAATTGGAACGTCAAATTGATGTTCTTTTAAAGCATCAACTCCTAAAAAGACTCGAACGCTGTCTTGATATAACGAGTCCACGCCAAAGGGAGTAGCTAATTTATAATCGTTATCTAAATTTGTTTCTAATACATCTATAATTATTGGTTCTGTTGTTATCGTATCCAAACGATTCAATACAGATTTTGCGCCTCGCACAGTTACTTTATATGGAGAGATTAACGGTTCTTTTAATAAAAAATGCTCTCGTGCATTCACCACTTCAAAATTGAATTTAGTGATAAGGGACTTTGTAACAATTTCTGAAAACTCAATTTTTATGGTGTCTACTGGGAAAAGAGAGGATTTAATATTCGTTCCAATTGATCTTATAATTTTTTTCGCATTTAACTTAGGAATCCATATATATTGCTTTCGATCACCTTTTAAAACATGCTTAGTTTTTGACAAATCGATTTCGATTTGAGGTTGATTAAATCCAAAACTTCTTGATAATAAATCGAAACCTTGAGCCCTAACTTTTACAGGCATGGTACTCGGAAGCTCACTAATTAACAATTCATCTTCCGGGAAATTTTTATACGAGAAAGCTATTTGTAACTCATCCTCGCGTTCTTCAGAAAAACGTAAAAGCCCCCATAAAATAGTGGATATTGCAATACAAGCAAGAAAAACCTGCACTTGTTTTTTATCTTGTGGCAATAAACCACCTACTATTTTTTTTAACCTAGCCAAAATTGGACATAAAAAATCCCGCATTGCGGGATTTATTTTTCATTCAACTTTACTCTTTGGAGGAATCTTGATCATCTCCAAGTACTGATTGCTCAATCGATGCTGGATTCATGATTAATTGAACACTTGTTCTGGCGTTCATTCCCCACACGGATGTTCCATATTGCCGCGCTAACTTTTTATACGCCTCTTTTGCTCCCTCAATATCCTCAAGCACTACCTCTTTGGTACGCCCTATAAAATACATTGATTTAGGAACGATTGAATGGGTAGGAAAAGAATCTACCACATAGTTTAAATACTCCAATGCTTTTTTACTGTTTTTTACATTTAGTGATGATATCCCTGCATTACACAAAACCTCAGGAAGTTCTGCTGACTTAGGAAAATCTGCTATTAATGCATCTACATAGTAAACCAAACTGTCATTTAGTGGTTTTAGACCTGCCTGATCATAATCTTTGGGGTTTTCAAATATTTTATTGAATTCTTCTCTCACCCATTCAAATCCAGCAATCAATTCTTTTTCAGAAAGACCTGTCTTTTCAGTGACTTTTGAACCTGACCCACCGCAAGCAATAAGTAAAAAAATTCCTAAAACTGATACTATTTTGTTTCTCATGATTCTTATTTAATTAATTAGGAAACCGCATACGGTAACCTGCATGTACATTTCCTTTTGAAATATCGGTTAATTTACGCTTTATCATTTGTTTTTTCAAAGGATTTATTTTATCTGTGAATAAAATCCCATCAATATGATCATATTCATGTTGAATAATTCTTGCTGCAAGACCTGAAAACTCCTCAACATGCTCATTAAATTCCTCATCAAAATATTTTACTTTAACCGTTGAGTTTCTTTTCACATTTTCTCGTATTCCAGGAATGCTTAAACAACCTTCCTTAAAGGGCCATTCCTCCCCTTTTTCCTCAATGATTTCGGCATTAATGAACACTTTTTTAAACCCATTTAGCTCGGGTTCCTCATCTGAAAAAGGACTGGCATCCACCAAAAACAAGCGAATCGCTTTTCCAATTTGAGGAGCGGCTAAACGAACACCTTCAGCACCATACATAGTTTCCCACATATTGGCAATCAATTCAGAAAGACCCTCATAATCTTGAGTAATATTTTCCCCCTTTTTTCGCAAAACAGGATCTCCAAATGCAACAATTGGTAATATCATTCTATAAAAATAGTTTTTTTTACGTCTTTTATCGAATTTTAGGTTCTAGACAATTTATCTAAATAAGATTGAAGAATGATTGCAGCACTTACTTTGTCTAAATTTCCTTTTTCCTGACGTTTACTCTTTTTCAACCCACTTTCCATAAGCGATTGAGCTGCAATTTTACTTGTAAATCGTTCGTCCTCGCGAATGATTTTAATTCCCTTTATACTACGTGATAAACGAGTGATAAACTGATCAACAAATTCAGAGGCATCTGTTTTTTGATTGTTAAGACCTTTAGGTTCCCCCACAACAACAGCCTCTAATTCATATTGCTCCGCATAGTTTTTTATAAATGTGACAACATCCTTGGCGTGTATTGTAGTAAGCGGACTCGCTATTAATTTGAAATCATCTGTTTCAGCAACACCAACCCTTTTTGTTCCGTAATCTATACCGAGTATTCTCCCCATGTTTAGTTTGCAATGAAGGTACCAGAGATAATAATCTTATTCGTTCCATCCAGAGGTTCGAATTCACTTTTTTCATCAATCAATTCTTCATCAATAAACACTTTGATCGTAACATCTGCATTGATATCTGAATGCTCTACTTCAAATTTATACTCCAGTTCACTTCCGTAAACCTCATGTTTAATTTCTAAAGGAATGCGCACGGTGTCATTTGCTCGCCAGTCCAAGCCCGGGCCCATGATAGTATGCATGTCTTCAACGTATTCTGCCGACCCTTCAATGGTATATTCAAATACATGCCTCTCATCCAGATTGGAACAACCAACAAGAAAAAAAACAGCAAAAAATATGGTTATAATTCTAAATATCACAGTGCTAAATTATAAAATTTAGTAGAAAAGAATTGTTGTTTTGGATTAAAATAGTATGAATTTCATTCAATAAAAATTACAATTAAATAACATTACAATACCCTAAAAATCAAACAAATAATAAATTATCGCTTTCTTCGTTTTAATTATACATTAAAAAACTGGACAACACAGGTTAAAAGCGCTATCTTTGTGCGCTAATTGATTAATTATATATAAAGTCTATGAGACAGCTGAAAATTACCCAGTCGATCACGAAGAGAGACAGTATTACATTAGACAAGTATTTACAAGAAATTGGTAAAGAAGATTTAATCACAGCTGAAGAAGAGGTAGAGTTAGCAAAAAAAATCAAAGCAGGCGATCAGGTTGCTCTTGAACGACTAACAAAAGCCAACTTAAGATTCGTAGTATCCGTTGCAAAACAGTATCAAGGTCAAGGACTTACTCTTCCTGATTTAATCAACGAAGGAAACCTTGGATTAATTAAAGCAGCTAAACGTTTTGACGAAACTCGAGGATTTAAGTTTATTTCTTATGCAGTATGGTGGATTCGTCAATCGATTATCCAAGCCATTTCTGAGCAATCTAGAATGGTAAGACTACCACTGAATAAAATTGGAGCGATCAGTAAAATTAACAAGGGTACTTCTCAGTTAGAACAGCAACTTGAGCGAGAGCCGAATGCTAAAGAAATTTCTGAATTCTTAGATATTTCAGAAAATGAAGTATCCAATGTGATGAATATGAACAGTCGTCATGTGTCTGTAGATGCTCCTTTCGCAGAAGGTGAAGATCACGGACTATTGGATGTGATGGTAAATAATGATTCTCCGGATGCTGACAACGGGTTACTAAAGGAATCTCTAAACCGAGAAATTAAGCGATCACTTGCTACACTTACGGAAAGAGAAGCTGAAGTACTGAAATTATTTTATGGTATTGATGGAAATAGAGAAATTTCGTTAGAAGAAATTGGATCTAAATTTGATTTAACGCGCGAAAGAGTGCGGCAAATTAAAGAAAAAGCCATTAAGAGATTAAAGCATAATTCGAGAAGTAAATTACTACGTGCTTATTTAGGATAAACATTGCTTTTAGATATTTACAGAGCCGCTCAATCGAGCGGCTTTTTTATTTGCTGAAAACTTTTAAATTGATGTTAAAAGCAACATGACATAAACTTTAGCTTATTGGTCATCAAAGAATACTTTTCTTGAATGACGCGGTTTATAGATGATTTAATAAATTAGAAAGATGGATTTTGAATTAGTGTCAGCCTTTAGTCCGACTGGTGATCAACCCAAAGCAATTGCAGAAATAGTACAAGGGTTTAAATCGGGAGTACCTGCACAAACCTTGCAAGGCGTCACGGGATCGGGCAAAACATTTACCATGGCAAATGTCATAAAGGAGTTAAATCGTCCTACACTAATTTTATCGCATAACAAAACCCTTGCCGCGCAGCTTTATGGAGAATTTAAAAAGTTTTTCCCTAATAATAAAGTGGAGTATTTTGTTTCATATTACGATTACTATCAACCTGAAGCCTTTCTTCCCGTAACAGGTACATACATTGAAAAGGACTTATCCATCAATGACGAAATTGAAAAACTAAGACTCTCTGCCACTACAGCACTATTATCAGGAAGAAGTGATGTTATTGTTGTTTCTTCAGTATCTTGTATTTATGGTATGGGAAACCCTACGGATTTTTATGATAATTCCGTAACGATACAAGTTGGACAAAATCTAAGCAGAATACGTTTTCTTAAAAACTTAGTCACTGCACTTTATTCAAGAAATGATATTGAATTTGAACGAGGTACTTTTAGAGTGAAAGGCGACACTGTTGATATATACCCTGGTTACCTTGATTTTGCTTACAGAGTGTCTTTTTGGGGAGATGAAATTGAAACCATTGAACATATTGACCCCACCTCTAATCGCTCATTAATTCAAGTTGATGAGGTCAAAATATATCCTGCAAATCTTTTTGTAACAAGTCCTGGAAGTTTACAAAATGCAATTGAGCAAATCCAAGATGATTTGGTGAAACAAGTTGAGTTTTTTCAATCGGAGGGAAAAGAATTTGAAGCAAAAAGGTTACTTGAAAGAACAGAATACGATTTAGAAATGATGCGTGAATTAGGATATTGTTCAGGTATTGAAAATTACTCACGATATCTTGATGGCAGAGCACCTGGTACACGTCCCTATTGTCTTTTAGATTATTTTCCAGAAGACTACATCATGATGATTGATGAGAGCCATGTCACCCGACCACAAATAAAAGCCATGTACGGTGGTGATCGATCCCGAAAACTAAACTTGGTAGACTACGGATTTAGATTACCAGCTGCACTGGATAACCGTCCTTTACAATACGATGAATTTGAAGCCCTTCAAAATCAAACGCTCTATGTTTCTGCTACACCTGCCGATTATGAATTAGAAGCCTCTGAAGGTGTTGTAGTTGAGCAGATTATACGCCCAACAGGACTCCTGGATCCACGTATAGAAGTACGCCCGTCAAAAAATCAAATTGATGATTTACTGGAAGAAATTGACAACCGAGTGAAAAGAAATGAACGGGTTCTATGTACTACGCTAACTAAAAGAATGGCAGAGGAACTCTCTAAATACATCCTCAACTTAAAAATAAAATGTCAATACATTCATTCGGAGATTGATACACTTGAACGGGTAGAAATTTTGAGGTCGTTGAGGCTTGGAGAAATCGATGTATTAGTGGGAGTTAATCTTTTAAGAGAAGGATTGGATTTACCTGAAGTTTCGTTGGTAGCTATTTTAGATGCAGATAAAGAAGGCTTTTTACGCTCTGAAAAATCACTAACTCAAACGGCAGGTAGAGCAGCTAGAAATATTGATGGATTAGTCATTATGTACGGTGATAAGATCACCGATTCCATGCGTAAAACGATCGATGAAACCAACAGGCGTAGAGATATTCAAATGGCTTACAATAAAGCCAATGGAATAACGCCTACATCTCTAGCTAAATCAAAAGAAGAAATACTAGAACAAACCTCAGTAATTGACTCTGTTCGAGGAAATAAACTGAAGAAATACGAAGCCACGGAAGTTGAGGCTGGAATTGCGGCCGATCCTGTTATTCAGTATATGTCTAAAGCCCAATTAGAAAAAGCAATCAAACAAGCTAAGGCTAAAATGCAAAAGGCGGCGAAAGAATTAGATTTCATTTCAGCAGCTCAGTATCGAGATGAAATGCAGGCGTTGGAGAAAAAACTTAAAAAATAAGTTTATATCCGATACCAATTAGCGCCTGAAAATATGGAATTAGGCGTTATTTTCAATTTTCTCCTGACGTATACTTGAGATAAATTCCTGAATGGCTGTTTTTAAATCGTTGTTTTTGTTTAATGAACGAATAAACGCTGTTCCTATAATTGCTCCTTGTGAATAGGTGCATGCTGTTTTATAAGAAGCTGCATCCTTAACATTAAACCCAATTAACGTTGGTGAGTTTAATTTCATATTTTGCACACGCTTAAAATAATCGGTTGTACCATCTATACCGTCTTTTTTTCCAGTAGTAGAGGAACTAGAAACCAGGTATAAAAATCCATTTGTAAGCGTATCCAATTTCTGAATCCGTTCAACAGATGTTTCAGGTGTAACCAAGAACACATTCGCTAAACCATGAGATTCAAAAAGGTCTTTGTATTCTTCTTCGTATTCATACAAAGGTAAATCCGGTAGAATGACACCATCAATACCAACCTCTTTACAGCTTTTACAAAATGCTTCATAGCCATATTGCATAACAGGATTCAAATACCCCATTAGTAACACAGGTATATTAACTTGTTTTCTTAAGTCTTTCAATTGTTCAAAAAGCAATTTTAAGGTCATGCCGTTGTTTATGGCTACACCACTTGCCTCTTGAATTACAGGACCGTCAGCCATAGGATCTGAGAATGGAATACCTAATTCTACCATATCCACTCCGTTTGCTTCCAATTCTTTTAATACTTCTACAGTATCATTTAAATTAGGATATCCGGCAGTAATAAAGATGGATAACAATCCGTCTTTTTTATTTTCAAATGCTCTTTGTATTCTTTTCATTTACTATGAATTAAACATATTTCATTAATGTATTCAAATCCTTATCTCCCCTTCCAGATAGATTTATGACCACGATTTCATCCTTTTTTAAATCCAAGTTATTCAAGGCAGCAAAGGCATGAGCTGTTTCTAGAGCAGGAATAATACCTTCTAATTTAGACACCTCAAAACATGCTTTGAGGGCTTCATCATCAGTCACATACTCAAAGCTACCTCGTCCAGAATCGAATAAATGAGCATGCATTGGTCCTATACCAGGATAATCAAGTCCAGCAGAAATCGAATAAGGCTCTACAACCTGACCATCTTCGGTTTGCATTAAAAGGGTTTTAGCCGCATGTAAAACTCCTGGCTTTCCTTTAGAAGTAGTTGCTGCAGTTTTTCCCGAGTTTAAACCAAGCCCCGCTGGTTCTGCAGCAATTAGCTCAACTCGTTCATCATCCAAATAATGATAAAATGCGCCCGCTGCATTACTTCCTCCTCCAACACAAGCAATTACTCTATCCGGATAGTCTCGCCCTTCATGCTCCATTAACTGCCATTTCATTTCCTCGGAAATGACACTTTGGAATCGTGCAACCATATCGGGGTATGGATGAGGACCTACAACAGAGCCGATAATATAATATGTATCAGTGGGATTATTAATCCAATCTCTTATCGCTTCATTCGTAGCGTCTTTCAAGGTTTTACTACCCGATTCAGCGGCCACTACTTTTGCCCCCAACATTTGCATACGTTTCACATTGGGTTGCTGACGTTCTATATCAACCGCTCCCATGTATACTACACATTCCATTCCCATTAATGCACATACCGTTGCTGTAGCAACACCGTGTTGACCAGCTCCAGTCTCAGCAATTATTCTTTTCTTCCCGAGTCTCTGAGCAAGTAGAATTTGTCCTACGGTATTGTTCACCTTGTGTGCACCGGTATGGTTTAAATCTTCTCTTTTTAAATAGATTTTAGCACCATATTTAGCGGAAAGCCTCTTGGCTAAATACAAAGGAGTTGGTCTTCCTACATAGTGCCTTAGAAGGTGATCAAATTCTTTTTTAAACTCTTCCGTTTGGGAAATCTTTAAATAGTTCTCCCTCAACTCTTCAATATTAGGGTATAACATTTCTGGGATGTATGCACCTCCAAATTGTCCGTAATACCCTTTTTCGTCTACATTATAACTCACTGTAAATGAATTTAATTTTTTAAACTATTCGCATTGAATACCTCATCCTATTATGGGAATATTCTCATTGAGGCATTCATGAAGCTCTGAGCTCATTCAAAAACTCTTTTAATAATTCTACATTTTTTAAACCTGGTTCAATTTCAAATTTACTATTCAAATCCAACCCATAAAGTTTTTCGAGCTGCAAGCTCTTTATTTCTTTCGCATCAATTGGTCCTATTCCTCCTGCAAGAAAATATTTCTTTGGGGACTCTTTATCAATACGCTGTAATAAGGACCAATCAAACTTTTTACCCGACCCTCCGTGTTTTTCTGTTTTTGTGTCAAATAAGAAATAATCTGCATCGGGAAATTTTTGAAGTTCTGAAAAGTCATACCCATTCGTGATCGGACAAACTCTCCATACCTCTATTCCAAGTTCTTTCACTTGCTTACAGATTTCATTAGAATCTGCACCATGGAGTTGAACTACATCAAATTGATGCAGCTTCACTTTCTCTTTAACTACATCAATTGATTCCTTTACAAAAACCCCCACTTTTTTTGCTGGATTAACCGTTAATTTCACTCCTGTTTGACTAATACTTCTAGGAGATTGATCATAAAATATATTTCCTAAATAATCCACGCCGAGTTCAAGAAGCTCATCTACATTTTGTTGATGCTTCATTCCACAAACTTTGATTTTTAAGTTTAATCCATTCATGACTCTAGTTCGTTTATAAAATCTTCACAAGATTTTCCAGGATTGTCTGTTTTCATAAAATTTTCGCCTATTAAAAATCCTTGATAACCATATGTTTTCAACTCTTTAATCGCTCCCACATTAGATATCCCGCTTTCGGAAACCTTTACAAATTCACTAGGAATTTTATGAGCTAATTCTTTTGACACTGCTGTACTTACTTCGAATGTTTTCAAATTACGATTATTAACCCCTACAGCATCACAATATTGATTGATATGATTTAACTCTTCATAGTTATGAATTTCCAACAACACATTTAACCCAAGTTCTTTTGACTTCCTAGCCAATTCAATTGTTTTTTGAACGGTTAAACTTGAAGCAATGAGTAGTACAATATCTGCTCCAATAGATTTGGCTTCATACAATTGATATTCATCCAACATAAAATCCTTTCTTAATATGGGCAAATCAACGGCCGCTCTGGCCGCCTTTAAATCATCAAATGTCCCACCGAAATATTCTTTATCAGTTAAACAACTCATTGCAGAAACACCTGCAACCTCGTATCCTTTTGCTACTTCAGCTGAATTTACTACCCCGTTAATAATTCCTTTTGAAGGAGATTGGCGCTTAAACTCAGCGATTATTCCCGATTTTTCAATTATCGCCTTTTTTAGAGAAGGACACTCTCGTTCAAATAAAACAGCCTTTTCTAATTCAGCAATGGAAACGTTTGCTTTTGCTGCGTCAATTTCCCTTAATTTATTTGCGTTTATTTTATCTAATATTGTCATTTCAAAACAGTGTTTTGAATTAAGTAATGCTGCAATTCCTTACTCAATACCTGAAGTTACTTATTTTATTAATTTATTTAGCACGTCAATCCCAGCCCCTGAATGCACCAATTCAAGCGCTTCCTCCACACCTTGCTTTACCGGTATGTTTTTAGCTATTGAAATAGCCACTCCAGCATTTGCAGCAACAACTTCATGCTGAGGTCGTGTTCCGTTTCCCGATAAAACATTTGTTAACACTTCTGCCGCATACTCAACAGTATCTCCTCCTCCGATATCTTTCGGTGAAAGCGTATTTAGACCTAAATCGGAAGGAGAAAATTTTTCTTTTCCATTGTGACTGTACATGTAAAAATCACTTGTGAGGGAAATCTCATCATACACGTCCAATGAATGAAGAATAGCATACCGTTCTACATTATTTTTTAACACATGATCATACAAGGGTAATATTGATGGATCATACACACCTGTTAATTGAAAATTTGGGTTAGACGGATTAACCAAAGGACCAATCATATTAAAAAAAGTTTTCAATCCTAATTCTTTCCTTACAGGGCCTACAAATCGCATTGCTGGGTGAAATAATGGCGCGTGAAAAAAAGTAATTCCTACATTTTCAATTTCCATCTTTAGCATGACTTCATCCCCTTTGAAAGAGTATCCTAAATGCTCAATAACATTTGATGACCCTACTCCTGATGATACGCCATAATTGCCATGCTTTGCAACTTTAATGCCAGCAGCAGCTACAATAAATGATGATGTGGTAGATATATTAAATGTATTTTTTCCGTCTCCACCTGTTCCACACATATCAATTGTTTGAATATCTCCGAGGTCAACAGGATTGCATAACTCTAGCATTGCGGCTCTAAAACCTTCCAATTCGTGTCCCTCAATACCTCTCATCATGAATACTGTTAAAAAAGAGCTGATAATAGAATTATTCCCCTCAAACTCTCCTTTTCCAATACTTAATAGCGTTTGTTTTGCTTCTTCAAAACTGAGTTTTTTTCCTTTTAATAATTCTTGAAGTATTTGTTTCATTATTCTTCTGAAATTAATAGTGTCCTGTATTGTTAATTAAATTGATCAATTGACTGGTTTAATTAATTCTTCAGCCAGTTTTCAATTATTTTAAGTCCATGTTCTGTTAAAACAGATTCTGGATGATACTGCACACCTACTACATCTAATTCTTTATGTCGCATACTCATCACGTTTCCATTTTCATCAACCCCTGTTAATTGAAAGGTTTCACCAAGTGAACCTTTTTTCACTTGCCACGAGTGATAACGACCTACTTCGAATTCTTTCGGCAAACCTGCATAAATAGGATCTTCAAAAATCACTTCCATTTTATTCCCCACTCCATGAAGAACTTCTTCCATATTTTCCAGTTCACTTCCAAATGCTTCAGCAATCGCTTGATGACCTAAACACACGCCCAAAATTGATTTTGAGTTAGCGTATTGCTTAATCAAATCAAGCATCACACCTGCCTCCTCTGGAATTCCAGGACCAGGAGATAGTAAAATCTTGTCATATTTATCGATGTCAGAAAGATCGATTTTATCATTTCGATAAACATCTACCTCCGAATAACCGAGTTGCTTAATATAGTGTACTAAATTGTACACAAACGAATCGTAATTATCTAAAACTAAAATCTTCATTACTCTAAAGTTCTTCTGCTATTTCTATTGCTTTATGAAGTGCCGCAAGTTTATTAAAAACCTCTTGCCGTTCACTTTCGTCGTTTGATTTCATAACAATTCCAGCTCCTGCCTGATAAAACAACAAGTTATTTTTACTTAAAAATGATCGTATTATAATGGCATGATTGAAATCGCCATTAAACCCTAAAAAACCAATACAACCTCCATATATAGCACGTTGATTTTTTTCATAGGTATTAATTAGCTGAAGGGCTTTATGTTTAGGTGCCCCAGAAAGTGTGCCTGCAGGAAAGGTATCGGCTACCATTCGAATGGTATTTTTATCTGCTAATAAACTCCCTGTTACCTTAGATACAAGATGAATAACATGGGAATAAAATTGAATCTCTCGATAGGCTTCTACTTTAACATTATTGGCGTCTCTACTCAAATCATTCCGCGCTAAATCCACCAGCATCACATGTTCTGCATTTTCTTTTGGATCATCCAGTAACTTCTGAGCCAATTTGGCATCTTTTTCATCATCGCCTGTTCTTCTAAAAGTTCCTGCTATTGGATAAATTGATGCTTTTCTATCTTTAATTACAATTTGTGCCTCAGGAGAAGAACCAAAAATTTTAAAGGTTCCAAAATCAAAATAAAAGAGATATGGCGATGGATTAATGGATCTTAACGCTCTGTATAGTGTAAAATCATCTCCTTTAAATTTTTGAGAGAATTCCCGAGACAATACTAACTGAAAAACATCACCTCTTTTACAATGAGCTTTCGCATTCTGAACCATTTTAATGAATTCATCATCCGTACAATTACTGACTTCTGGTCCTTCTCTTTCAAATGATTTTTGGGATGTATTCGGTGTTTTAACTAATTCCTCAAGGCGCTCTAACGATTCGGGACCACTTCCTGTTCCGATTTCACTGCGATGCTCAAAAAGATACAGTTCATTTTTAAAGTGATTAATTGAGATAATGTTTTGGAAGACCATGTAATGCATGTCTGGAACTTTCTTCTCTTCCTTCTGTTGATAATCAAAATCGATGTCCTCAAAATGGCGGACCCCCTCGAAACTTGTAAAACCAAACAATCCATTGGTAACAAAATCAAATCCTAAATCTTCGCTAACAAACACACTCGCGAATTTGTTTAATTCGTCAACAACATTATTTTCTCTTGCTGATTTTGTTTCAAACTCTCCATCAGGATAAACAATAAATATTTTTTCGTCCTCAACCTTAAACGATGCAACAGGATTAAAACAGATAAATGAATAGCTATCCTCATTTCCATGGTAATCAGAACTTTCTAATAAGAAACTTTTCTTGTATTGCTCTCTTATATTTAAATAGATACTTACTGGGGTTATCGTATCTGCCAGTAACTTTTTGTATCGTGTATTTATTTTAATTTTTTCCATTTCTGAATTTTAGGTTGTTGATTCGTGATCAACTATTGTGACAATCAAAAAAAAAGCTTGCAGTGAACTGCAAGCTTTTATATTATTTTATAACACTAATCAGTACACTGTTTGTTTAAAGAGTATACCACCACCATGTGTTATTTTTTGTTGTTTTCACAATGCAAATATAATCAGTTGAAAATAGATTACAAAGAATTTAAGTTACAATTTAGAATGCGACCCATCACAAAAAGGTCCTCCTCCATTATTTTTACATCCACACCAAGCCACTACTTTTTTTTCCTCTATTTTCTCGATAATTGGACGAAAAGTTGTTCCTGAATGTGAACCATCACAATAGGGTTGATTTGCACTTTTTCCGCATGAACACCATGCATAATTTCCAGGTTCGAGTTCTACTACATATGGCGCTTTTTGAGCTACTTCTGGTTTTGACATAATTTATTATTTAATCGTTATCTTAATCTTATGTTGAATGTAATCAATTTATTTGTTAAAACAAATTTAGTTTTAACATTTATAGTGTTCTGTTTTAAAAGTAATGGCCAAATTATTACATTGGACACCACAAAAATTGAGGCCGTTGATGTTCAGGTTAAAAAGAACTTCGACAAAGACGATTTCATTCGAATGATCCGAACCGACACAAGTTTTTACAGGGCATTCAAAAACTTAAAAATGTATCCTCATTCCGCTACTCATCACGTACAGGTATTTAATAAAAACTGGCAACCAATTGGAAACATGACTCGGAAGTCTAAACACTTTAGTAATGGTTCAAAAGGATGGATGGTTATTGATGATGAAGTAACAGATGGAAAATATTACACTAAAAATGGTAGTCATAAATATTTTACGGCCGAGATGTATGACAAAGTCTTTTTCAGAGAGGATACTTTTAATGTAGAAAACACAGTGGGTGTTGCCTATGAACAAGAGCGTCTTCGGGGAATGTCCACAAAGGACAAATATTATGAAAAACTAAAAACCTTTATGTTTTCTCCAGGAACGGGAGTGAAAGGGGTTCCTATTATTGGAAAAAAACTTAACATATACGATGGGAAAATGATGGAATTTTATGATTTTAACTTGGAAAAAACATTTTTCAAAGACACCATTCCTGTATTTAAGTTTTCAGTTGTTCAAAAACCTTCCACGGATGAAAAAGATATTGTCATTCAACAAATAATTACGTTTTACGACCGTAGAACAATGCAAGTATTGGCAAGAAGTTATATGATAAAAGATAAGAATGTGTTAATGGATTTTAACATAAAAATGTATGTTGAACTCAAACGTGATTACAATGAATATCTTCCTGTCCTCATCAAATACAATGGTGAATGGGATGTTCCGTTTAAAAAACCAGAGCGAATAAAATTCAAAATGATTTGTTCAAACTACCTTTCTCCTTAATCTTCATCTAATTGGAGACTAACGGATTCTCCTTCCTTTTTTAATAGCGCCTCATTATCGCATTCTCCTGTTCCAAAACTTAGTCTTTCAACAGCTCCCCAACTGGTATTCAGTTTCAATTCTCCTGATTGAATGTATGGGCAATCAAAATCAGACATTAGCTGTTCTGATGTGGTTATTGAATAGGCCCTTCCATTTCTATCTAACGCCTCAACTGTTTTATCTAATAACATAACCCTGTTTACAAAATCCAATTCAAATTTATCTTCTGATCCCCATGTGAAAAATCTGGAGGAATTTAAACATATTTTGCCATCAAGTACCTGTTGAGTAATCACGAAAAGTGAATCCTCATTAAACCCTTTGTTTTTTAATTTAATCGTTCCCTCCACTTTTTTATCGTTTATATAAAATCGTTCAGGAATTATTGTCATTTCAGTTTTATCGGCAAAAAGATTTCCAGAGGAATAAATTTTCAATTTCCCGGCTTTTTTCTTGCCCGATGAAATACATCCTGATTCTGGATAAGTAATGATAAGTTGAGCAATATAATAATTAACGGTATCGACATGATATTCTATTTCGGCACATGGATCGGTTGAAGAATTTATCTGACCAATGGCTTCATTCCATCCTTGTTCTTTTTCTACCTGTGAAAATTCTATGTGCGTACGATTAAATATAGATCCAAAAAAATTTGTAGCAAACACAACCTCCATGGCCGTATTTTTTTCTGGTACAGATTCGAACTGGTAATCTCCTTTTGTACAGGAACCTACAAAAAGGATCGGAAAGAACAACAAAACAAATATTCTCAACATCACACAAAGTTAACGAAACGCAATTAAAAGAGTTGCTTCTTGTTAAATACCCCAAAAAAGGTATTTGAGATTCTTGAGCTCTGTCCTAGTTTTGACCGTATAAATTTATGATTATGAAAAAAATATTTCTACCACTACTTTCAATTGCTCTTTTAACAGGATGTAACAAAGAGGACGACAATCCAGACAATTCTTACACTATTCCAGAAACCTACGATTTTGAGAATGTATCTTATTCAGGTCAAATTCAAAGACTTGATATGCTTGCGGAATTAACAGCCTATGTTAAAACAAGTCACACTTCAACTGGTGCTGCATTGGACGCACAAAAAATGAAAGATATGTTTGCTGGTGAAAACTCACCATTTTCTAACGCAGATCTTAATTCATCCACCAAAAATTTAAAAAGCAAAACTTATTCATCTGAAGTAGATGTTTACCTTTCAATGTTTGACTCAATTGCGGCTCATAGTCAAATCACAGGCGCTGAGAATGGTAAAGCAGGTATCATTGAAACTTCAAATAGAATTGTTTTAGTAGATGCTAAAGGTCAAGAATATGCGCAGCTAATTGACAAAGGATTAATGGGATCTTGTTTCTATTACCAAGGAACATCAAAATACTTATCCGATGAAAAAATTGGTGATGCTGTAGATAATGTTACTGTTGAAGAAGGTAAAGGCACTGCTAAAGAACACCATTTTGATGAAGCGTTTGGATATTTTGGTGTACCTACAGACTTTCCAACAAACACTGATGGTATTCGCTTTTGGGGTAAATATTGTAATAGCAGAGATAATTTGGTGAACACCAATGACATCATGGATGAGTTCATAAAAGGTAGAGCTGCGATCTCCAACAACGACAAAGATGCTCAAGATAAGGCGGTTTCAAACATTAAACTTCAATGGGAAAAATCCGCAGCAGCTACAGGTATTCACTATCTAAATGATGGTATCGCTGACTTCGGAGATGATGCTAATCGATGCCATGTTTTAACTGAAGCTATTGCATTTATTGACGCGTTAAGATATAATGCTGACGCTACTATAACAGTTGCAGATATTGATAATGTATTAGCTACATTAGGTGATAATTTCTGGACGGTTAAAAAAGCGGATATTGAAGCTGCGAGAGATTTATTAGCGACAGCTGCTGGTCTAGAATCTGTTAAAGGAGACCTTTAATTATAAAAAAATGAAAATTAAGTATTTGTTATTAACTATCTGCGCAGCTTCATTAAATTGGAGCTGCGTTGATAATTCTAAAAATGAGGATAGTTTTGATGTTACTAAAATATTAGATAACGTTGCTGACAACATTATCTTACCTCAATTCGAAGATTTAAAGCAATCAACTGATGATTTGAAAAGTGCTTACTCTAAATTTGAAAACTCTGGTGAGCAGGAGGATTTGATTAATCTGCAGAATACTTTTAAGGAAAGTTATTCTTTATGGCAATCATGTTCATTTGTGAACTATGGAAATTCAACTCTTGTATCACTTTCCAGTACTTTAAACACTTACCCCACTGATGTAGATAAAATTAACTCAACATTTAACGACACATTAGATTACGACTTAGAATCGGGTAATTTCGCAAATGCCATAGGGTATCCTGGCTTAGATTACTTGTTCTTCGAAGGTGATGAATCCGAGATTAAAAATAGAGTTGAGCAAGACGGAAAAACCTATTGCTTGAAAAATATTGATCTTATTCAATCAACCTCTAAATCGGCTTATTCTTTTTGGAAAGAAAATACAGATAATTTTTATTCGGATTTTAAAACGACCTCAAGCAAATCAAAAGGGTCCCCATTCTCTCTTTTTGTAAATGGCTTTGTAAAAAATGTAGAAGTTTTAAAGAATGGTCAACTCGGTTTTCCTGCAGGTAAATTTACACTAAACCAACCTCAACCAAACGAATCTGAAGCTCTTTATAGTGGTATTAGTCTGCAATTATTTAAAGCGCATCTTGCGAATTTGGAAAGGGTTTACAAAGGTCAAAGTTTAGATGGAACTGATGGCATTGGTTTAGACGATTATTTACAAGAGTTAAACACAACAAGAAATGATGAAAACCTAAACGAGCTCATTCTAGGTGTTTTCAGTACACTTAAAGAAAAAGCAGACCTTTTAGAAGGAACAACAAATGAAGCTGTAGCAAATCAATCTGATTTAGTGAATGAGCTTTATGCTAAAATAAAGGAACTTGTTGCTTACCTAAAAGTAGATATGACCTATGCAATCAATGTTCAAATCACATACATTGATAGCGACGGAGATTAAAAACGCGTTAAACGAAAATATCAAATACAAAGCCGATTCTATTTCGGCTTTTTTTGTGTCTGATCTGGTAACTCAAAGAAAAATGTTGTTCCTTCATTCTTTTTCGACTCAACTTGAATGGCTATTTGGTGCAATTCTAATATCCTTTTCACAATCGCAAGTCCTAACCCAGAACCCGATTGGTTATTTGTCTCTGAATCAAGTTTTTTATATCGATCAAAAACGTACGGCAAGTGATTTTCATCGATTCCTATTCCTGAATCCTTCACACTCAATTTAAAAACACCCTGCGACTTTACCACATTTATTTTGACCGATCCACCTTTTGGTGTGAATTTAATTGCATTCTCTAGTAGATTTTGAATAACACGATCCATTAGTGCAACGTCTAGCTGAACCATCCCTCTTTCTGTTGCATTAATGTGAAAATCTATTTCTTTGTTTTCTGCCATTATTTTGAATCGAGAAGAAACATCTTGCACTAACTCCGAGAGATTCATGTAATCTAATTTTAAAGCAACTTTTTCGGACTCTAGTTTCGACAACTCAAATAAATCTGCCACTAATTTTTCCAAGTTTTCGGTTGAATTCAATACAATTTTCAAAAATCGCTCACGATCCTCGGAACTCATGGAATTATTTTTCATGAGTAAAGTTTCAATATAACCATGCGTAACGGCGATTGGCGTCCGTAGATCGTGAGATACATTGGCAATAAGTTCTTTGCGTAACTTTTCAATCCCTTTTAATTGTTCAATATTATCTGAAATTGTTGCTGCCATCTCATTTAAACAATCCGCTAAATGAGTGAATTCTCCTTGAGCATTCAATTCAATATGACTATTGTAATCTCCTTTACTAAAACGACCTACTCCTTCTTCTATAACTTTAAAATTACGTGTTAAATAACGAATCGCTATTAAACCGATAATTATGGCAAAAAGAACAGTAATCAAAAATGTTTTGATGCCTACATTATAAATAAAGTTACTCATAAGCATACTGCTCACATCATCATACTTTTCACTCGCCAAAATAGCGTAAACGTATCCTTTGGTATTTTCTCCCTCTATTACTGGTGCTACAGAAAAAACTTTACAGGCATCAGGAGCTTTTGGATCATTTCCCAAAATGTAATTTGCACTCTCCTCTCCTTTTAAATATTCTCGTATTGGCACTAAGGATACAAATGATTTTTTAATTTTTTCTGGAGGAGCATCATAGGTAAGGATCTTCCCCTCTTTATCTAAAATATAAACCTCTATTGTTGGATTCACCTCCATATGATGATCCATAATCCTTTTTACCGCTTTTTCATTAAGTGAGTCGTTTAAAAATATAGGGACCTCATTTAATAATTCTCCTGCTACTTCTCGGTTTAATTTTTGCTTCGTGCTTTTAAAAAAATCACTTGCAGCAGTGGCAGTAACATAAACATAAACGGCTGATGCAATAAACATCAACAAAAGAAAAACACTGGATATTTTCCAATACAATGATTTAAATCGTATCATCTCTTAATCTTTAAATGCATAACCTATTCCCCAAACTGTTCGAATGAAATCGGGATTATTTGGATCCTTTTCAATTTTAGCTCTAAGTCTATTGACATGAGAATTAACAGTATGCTCGTAACCTTTGAAATCATAACTCCAAACTTGTTTTAATAGCTCCTCTCTGGAATAACTTTTCCCTGGATTACTCGCTAGTAAAAACAATAAATCAAATTCCTTTGGTGTAAGATCCAACAGCGCATTATTTAGTGTTACCTTTCTTTTCTCTCCATTAATTAGTAATTCATTAATTCGAATTTCAGAGTGATCGGGTTTACGTTGCTGATATTGATCATATCGTCTAAGTAAGGACTTCACTCGGGCTATTAACTCCCGAACACTAAACGGTTTGGTTAAATAGTCATCCGCACCAATTTCTAACCCTAACACTTTATCAAATTCCTCCGATTTTGCAGTAAGCATGAGCACAGGGGTATGAACATTGGCCCCTCTTAAAGCTCGGCATACCTCAATTCCATCTTTGCCGGGCATCATAACATCCAGTAAAATTACCGAGTATTGATTGGTTAAAGCCTCTTGTAAGCCATCTAAGCCATTTGTTGCACTTGTCACATCAAGATGTAAATCTTTCAAATGGATGGTTAATAGCTCAACAATGTGCTTTTCATCTTCTATTATTAATGCTTTTTTCATACCCTTTTCTTACACCTTAGTCAAAAATAACAGATAAAATAACGTGAAAAAGTAATATACAAAACATAACTAATGAAAGTTTGGTATTTTTAAGCGTATGCAACGAGTGGTAATTACAGGTGGACCATCATCTGGAAAAACAAGTATTATTGATACCCTTGAAAAGGATGGATATGCTGTATTTCAAGAAGTAGCGCGTAAAGTGATACAAAAACAACTCAAACTGGGAACAAACAAAGTACCTTGGGATGATGTATCAGCATTCTCTAAACTAGTTTTGAAAGACCAAATCACCCAATGGAATTCTATTGAAAACACTGTTGCATTTTATGATCGAGGCATACCTGACATTATTGGTTACCTTAACCATGGAAATAAACAGTTGTTTAGCGCGCTCAAAGAAGCATCGAGCAGACTTAGATATGATTTTGTGTTTATACTTCCTCCTTGGAGAACGATTTACACAACGGACCAAGAACGCCGTGAGGATTTTAAATCTGCTGAATTAATTTTTGAAGAAATTAAAATGGCGTATAAAAAATTGAATTATTCGCCAATCACTGTACCTATTGGTTCTGTTCAAGAACGAACACGCTTTATAATCGATTGGCTAAATGGATAATTCTCCTCTAGAAATATTAAAAAAATATTGGGGACATACTGCTTTTCGTTCTGCTCAAAAAAAAATCATTGATGAGGCACTTGCGAAAAATGACGTTTTAGGTTTATTACCTACCGGGGCTGGTAAATCAATCTGCTTTCAAATACCTGCCATGTTAACTCCTGGTATTTGTGTGGTAATTTCCCCGCTGATTGCATTAATGAACGATCAAGTTAGTTCATTGAAAAAAAAAGGAATAAAAGCAGAATTTATTCATAGCGGCATGTCTCCAAAACAAATGGACTATGTTTTAGACAATTGTATTTATGGAAATACTAAGTTTTTATACCTGAGCCCTGAGCGACTCAATTCGGTTTTTGTAAAAGCGCGTTTAACACAAATGAAAATTAATTTCATTGCTGTGGACGAAGCCCATTGTATATCGCAATGGGGACATGATTTCAGACCATCCTATCGGACAGTTCTCCAAATCAGAGAATTTGCTCCATCTGCCTGTGTTATTGCTGTAACTGCTACAGCCACAAAAAAAGTAGCCAATGATATCCAAATCCAATTGGATTTTAAAAAAAGTAATATTATTCGAACCAGTTTTAAAAGAACGAATATTTTCTTTGAGGCACATCGAACGGAAAACAAAAATCCTTCAATCATTCACTACATTAAACGAAAATCAGGGAGTGGCATTGTGTACATAAGAAGCCGTAAAACATGTGAGCTATTCACCCAAGAATTAAATAAACAAGGACTCTCTGCTGAATATTATCACGCTGGAATTGAAATAAAGGAACGAAAAAAAATAGAAGAGCGATGGAAAAGTAATCACACAAACATTATTGTAGCTACGAATGCATTTGGAATGGGTATTGACAAACAAGATGTTCGATTTATCATTCACCATGGTATCCCCAATACGCTGGAGGAATACTATCAAGAGGCTGGAAGAGCTGGGAGGGATGGCAAATTATCTCACGCTGCAATTTTCTATAATAAAAGTGACATTTTAAATTTATCCAACCTTTTAAGCTACAGATTCCCAAAACGAAAAGTAATCCGAACGGTATATCAAGCAATTGCAAACAAAGCACAAATAGCAATAGGATCAGGAGAAAATGAAGGCACTCCAATCGATTTAAAATCATTTGCAAAAAAAATTGATCTTCATCCACTCACTGTACACTATGCTATAAAATTGTTAGAATCCTCAGGATACGTTTATTTATCAGAAGATGTGAATTCAACTTCTAAACTGAAAATTTTACAGGCACGAAATGAAATTGAAGGCATTTTAAAACAGTCCAGTTTTCAGTCAAACTTGATGAATGCGCTCTTACGATCGCACACTGGACTTTTCAATAATTACATTAAAATCAGTGAAGGTAAACTGGCTGAAATTTTAGAATCATCGGTTGATCAAGTAAAAAAGGGGCTAGAAATCTTTGAAAAAACAAATGTGGTTCACTATCAAAAACAGAACTTTGCACCGCGCGTTTTTTTTGCACATCACCGCATCTCTTCTAAGAATTTAGTTCTACCGAAAGAATTATATGAAATACGACTGAAGGTGGCACAAAAGCAATTAAAAGCAATAACTGATTTTGTTATTGAACAAGAAAAATGCCGTACAAATATTGCTTTGTTTTATTTTGACGAAACACCTCATTCGCCCTGTGATCATTGTGATACTTGCCAAAAAAAGACCTCTCAAGAGTCTGACGAACAGCATATTACGAAAATTTTATCTCAATCTCCAAAAGAACTATCAGAATTAGTACATTTGTCCAAACTACCTAGGGAAGTGACCATATCGATAGTGCGTAACTTAATGGATAAAAATCATGTGATTCGGAATGGCACGGTTTTGTTATTAAAGGATTGAAACCTTTTTAATTATTTTGAGTTAAGCAAATTGAAAATTTGAAAGTTGAAGTTTTTTAAGTTATACATCATATGTGTGTTTTTCCAATTGATTGGTACTGAATCTTTTGGACAGGATGAACCTATCAATCAAAGTGATGAACAAAATCGAAAGCAAGGCTATTGGATTTTAACCAATCAGGAAAAAAACCTTCCTGGTTATGATCCCTCTCAAAAAGTTGAAGAAGGTAATTTTGTGGACAACAAAAAAGAGGGTAAGTGGATTTTTTATTTTAACAATGGAAAACCAAAACATATCTTGTTTTATGAAAACGGAGCAGCTGATGGCGATGCTGTATTCTATTATAAAAATGGGAACATACGAGAAATTGGAACATGGAGAAATAATCGGTGGGTAGGAGAATACAAAACCTATTATCGAAACGGCAACCTTAAAAATCATTTTAATTTCAATCTACAAGGATTAAAGGAAGGCCAGCAAATCTATTTCCATGAAAACGGGAAGCCCAATATTGTAGGAACATGGGAAGGCGGTAATGAAACAAATGATTTAGCGGAGTATAATGAAGATGGTACACCAAATACAGATCGCTACAAAGAAGGTCCTCCTATTGATAGTTTGTTTGATGGAATGTTTGCGGACACTTTATCTAAAATTGATAGTTCCAAAATAGTGAAACAAAAAAAACCTGTTGATATTGTGCCTTTTGACGGAAATGGCTATCATGAATTTAAGGACCGAAACGGAAATAAAACCAAAGTAGGTGAATTTGAAAATGGCATCTTAAAAGACGGAAAAATATATAAGTACAATCAAGCAGGAAAACTTATCCAAACCAAGTACATTCGTGACGGTAACATAGTAAAAGTTGTTGCTGAAAAACCAGACTCAAAGAAGTAATCATTGCAACAATTCTAATGCGTTTTTTCGCGCAGCATCACTCACTTCAGAACCACTTAACATTTGCGCGATTTCTTCGACTCTATTTTGCTTATTGAGTACTTTTATTTTTGATGTAGTATTGGTTTCACTATGGGATTTAAACACTTTAAAATGGGCATTTCCTTTAGCAGCAATCTGAGGTAAATGCGTGATCGTAATCACCTGCATTTGGCTTCCCATTTCACGCATTACATCACCAATTTTATTTGCAACTTCACCAGATGCTCCTGTGTCAATTTCATCAAAAACTATAGTAGGAAGTGCATATTGTTCACTCATTAATTTTTTTAAGCTCAACATGATACGCGAAAGCTCTCCACCACTAGCTGTTTTCACAAGAGGCCCAAGCTTATTTCCCTTATTTGCAGAAAAAAGAATGTTCAGTTGGTCCTTTCCATACGAGAAAAGGTCAACTTCTTTGAAGTCAAAAGAGAGTTGACCTTGCTCAATCCCCATTAACTTCAAATCATTAATTACACTATTTGAGATAACTTTTCCAGATTTTTTTCGACCTTTTGTTATTAAATCTGCTTTTTGAAGAAGGTCTTGCTTCAATTCCTTCAATTCTAACTCAAGTTGAGACACTTCTTCTCCACTCCCTAAAACGCGATCTAGCACCTCTTTTAAGGCGTCCTTTTTCGTGATGAGTTGTTCAATAGAGGACACATTATATTTTTTCTGAAGAGCAAACAACACTCCCAAACGATCATCTATTTCTTGAACGCGTTGGGCGTTTGACTGAATAGAGCCACTCATTACCTCTACCTCCTCTGCAATATCTTTAACTTCAATATATGCAGAGGAAAACCTTTTTTCCAAAGATTCATATCGTTCATCAAATCCCCTTAACTTTTCTAACGCAGTAATGCTCTCCTTCATGAGTTCTTGGACTGAGTTAGATTGATAGAGCGTTTTATTCACCACCCACGACGCGTGCTCCCTAATCGCCTCCGCATTATTAAGTATTTCAAATTCCTTCTCTAATTTGTCTTGCTCGCCTACTTCCAAATTAGTAGCCGAAAGTTCATTGAATTGAAACTGGTTAAATTCAAAATTCAATTGCTCCTGACGTTGAAGCTCTTTTAATTCAGCAAGCTCTCTCTTACACTTTGCCCATCTTTTATACACCGATTGATAAAGCAGAAAATCTTCTCGTTGTTCCGCAAAATAATCCAGCAGTTTAAATGAAAATTCTGGTTGAGTAAATAACACATTTGAGTGCTGAGAATGAATATCAATGATATGCTCTCCCAATTCTTTGAGAATAGCAAGCGTTACTGGAGAATCATTTATAAACGCACGTGATTTTCCAGAAGCAGCAATTTCACGCCGAATTATTGTAGGCTCCTCATTGTCTAAATCATGCGTATTAAAGAAAGCGTTCAACCCATAACTACTTAATGAAAACTCACCCTCAACAATACATTTTTTTGAGCCTGCTCTAACCACAGAGGTCTCAGCTCTTTGACCACTTAATAAACCAAGCGCTCCAAGTAATATAGACTTCCCTGCACCTGTTTCACCTGTGATAATATTCAATCCTGGTTCCAGGCTCAACGTTAAATCCTCTATGAGCGCGAAATTCTTAACGTGCAATTGATTAAGCATTATAATCCTGCTGTTTTATTTAATAAATTTACCAAAAGCTGGGCATCCTTCTTAGATAGCTTCATTCCAATTCGTTTCACAGCACCGTCTACATGATATTCAATAACCTCGCCACCTACAAACCATGAGGACTTATTAATGTCATTCCACAAACCAGATTCTGTACCTTGAGCATATTTAAATGGACTTAGTTTTTTAATATCGGTAACCACTGGAAAACCTCGTTCTCCTATTGATTTAAGATAAGAAAACTCAGTCTCCTTAACATGTAAGACTTCCCTTCCATTACGATTCCATCGTATCGCATGCACAACTTTTATTTCAAAATAAATCCAAAAAATAAGGAATACAGTAATTCCTAGGTACTCCTCTTTTTTAAAATCATTAAACACTAAATAACCACCAATTATTAAACCGCATAGTGTCCAAGCCGCTCCCCACAGAAGGAGCATATTTTTCTTTACCTGAGAAATTACAGGTCGAATCTCAACCTTCAAAGCCGATTTACCTTGCTTTTCATACGTTATTTGATGGCCAATTTTCTTCACTTTTGAACCTCTAAATTCATCTTTAAACGCTTTAACACCTCAAGGTTAATTGAATCAATATGTTGGATATATGAGTCATCTTGAGCATCATAACGTGCAATTACGTTTGATTTTATGCTTAAAGAGTCAATAAGTTTAATTGTTGTACTTGAATCTGTAGGAATTAAATATAAATACCCTCTGTCCTCAAAGGCTCCATTATCTGAAATCCGCTCAAAAACGATTAAATCATCTTTTATTTTTTTTATCTCTAACCCTCCATCACCAATTGATTCACTAAACCATTTTAATACACTTCCTTCTCCCGATGTTTTACCTGCGTTCATTATTCTCCAGGAGGAAGACGATTTTACATCCGGATGAAACAGCCATTCGCTCCAATCCTCTGCACGGGATAAATAAGTAAGAATGTCTCCTTTTGAAGCCTTTACATTCACCTCAGCTTTGGACTCTAAAAGATCTGGTAAAAAAGAGACATACGTGGCAAAAAGAATCAGCAAACCTGACATACCAAACAATGCAAAAGCAGCTTTATTTCCCATAGTATAAAGGTAACTAAAGATCGAAAAACAAGAGATAGAAAATAGTGATCTCTTATTAACAAAATGCGCTTTTATTTCGGAATAAAGAATCCTACTTTATGCAGTTTTCTATAAAAAATAATGAATCCATTTCTCTTTTCTATCCGTCCTTATCGCAAGAGGCTCACATTGCCATAATACTTCTTTAAGCGTGCCTCCACGTTATCCCATACATTGAGCTTCCAAACATAAACATCTTGTTGGGCCTGATTTCCTGTTTTACTATATGTGCCATTCCATCCTTCATAAGGATTGCTAGTCTCCCAGATCAACTCTCCCCATCGATTGAAAATCATAAAATTATATGTCCCGTCCCCTTCCGGATTATCATGATTCTTTCCTCTTGGAAAAAACAAATCGTTGTTTCCATTTCCATCGGGTGTAAATGCATTTGGAACATATACCGAAAAGTTATCCAAAATCCACACGCGTTGGGTTAGCGTATCTGAACAACCATTGCTTTCCGTAATAAGTGTTACCCAATAACTTGAACTGTCAAGGTTGTTGTATTTAACATATGGATTTTCTTCCGTAGATTCTGCTGGCTCTGCTTTTCTTCCTAAATACCAATCGAACGTTTGTCCGTTAATTGATTTATTGGTGAATTGAAGATAGGGATCAAGTACAGTGGCGGTTTTAGGTCCCCAGTTAAAGTCTGCCTCGGGCACAACGTTTACTACAACAGCATTTGAACTATACAACGTATCCTCACATCCGTTATCAAAAACAACCTTTACACCAACGTCATAACTTCCCGCATTTTCGAGTGTGTACAGTAAACTGTCCGTGGCTCCATTAACGTTTTCTACCCATCCGTTGGATAATGTCCAGGTTGTTTGTGCGGGTAAACTTCCCGTAGAGTTTACGATCATTCCTGGTGTATGAGGTTCGCATCCAATATTATTTGGAATTGATATGCTCCAATCTGGATTATCGGTAACAACTACCGTCATGGTATCCCAAGCGGGACATGTACCCGCTAAATCATAGCGAACTAAATGAGACCCCGGTCCTGCTACTGCAGGATCAAATGCTCCCGTTGATGCATTAATCGCTCCTGCTACTGGTGTAGAACTCCACACTCCTCCACTGGTTGGCGGTAAAGCAACTTGAGATTGTATGGGTAGGTTTTCACAAAATGGTCCCATTGCCGTTAGTGAGGGATCACCTGGAGTGGTAATTGTTATCCAGGCTGTATCGCGAATCACACAACCTGAATGTGTGTAAATTGCATTAAAGGCTCCTGAGGCTCCTCCGTTGTTTGCTACTGTGGCTACCAAATCCATTTCTCCTGTTGTTGGATCTAGTGAACCTCCATTACTGGAACTCCATGAACCTCCCGGATCACCTGATTCGTTAAAGTCGTACATCATGTCCGCTACACAAATGTCCGATGATGGTTCATTATCAATGGATGGATCCAACACGGGTAATATGCGAATGGCTACAGAGTCACTGTCTCTACAATTGCTTCCCGCATTACCTAAAGCGTATTTGGCTGAATAAATACCTGGGGTTAGTGCACTTGGAACTAAAGTATTGTTATTAATGATTCCTCCAGGTAGGTCTGGGGTAATCCGCCAACCTCCTGTAGTTGATGATGTTGTGGGTAATAAAAAGGCGGTTAAATCGATTGGCGCCTCATTATTACAATAAACTGTATCTGGGTTGGAAGGGTCTATATCTACGATGATTTGCGCAACAACGGATATGCTATGGGTATCGGTTGTAAAGCAGGTTCCAGGGGTGGTATACACTACACTATAGGTTCCCTGTCCAATAGATGGGTCAAATTCTCCTGCTAGGGTGATTAGACTATTCCCCCCTCCTAAATCACTCCAGTCACCTCCTTGAGTTGCTGTTGGCATTAAACTTACTATTGCAGGATTGTCGGTTTGACAAAATGCGGATTGATCAGCGCCATCTATACTCGGAATATCTACAGTGTCAATTGTTATCACTAAACTTACGGTATCTCCGCACTGACCATCTATACCATACATAATGGAGTCTACTCCTGTTCCACCTGCAAGGGTTGGATCAAATGTGCGTGTTGAATCATCAACAAGGGTTAATGCTCCAATATCCCAACCTCCAAAAAATACCCCGCCAGATTTACTGGCTGAGATTGAACCGGGCAAAGCATTACCACAATAAGATTGATCTCCTGTTATGCTTAGACTCTCTTGTTGTATTACCGTAATAGGTAACGAATCCCACACGTAACAAACTCCTGGTGTTTGGTATCGAATAGTGTGCTCTCCTGCTCCTGCTATTGAAGGGTCAAATGTTCCTTGTGAAGCATCCGATATTCCAAGTCCACTCCATGTTCCTCCTGGAGTTCCTACTACAGTGAAATCAAAGGCAGGGGCTCCTGTACATACTGATGATGGGGGTGTAATTGTTGCTTCTTCCATTGCACTAATACCGATTCTTAAAGTAACGGTATCTCCACAAACGAGGGGGCTTGAATCAATCATATAAAAAATTGAATCTGTCCCTGGAGTTACAACATTTGGATTAAAGGTTAAAATAGAATCATTAATCGTTATTCCAGATGACCAATCGCCTGGCCAAGATGCACTGGTTTCCCACTTCCCTAATCCTAAATGAATATTTGCTGTAGCTGTTTGCGCTGAAGCTGTTCCACAAAAAGCGAGTGCCAAACTATCTATACTTACGTTTACTCTTGGTTTTACGATCATTTGAACACTATCACTTACGGGACAATCACCCAATGTAGTATAAGTAATTGTGTGCATACCTGGCCCTGAACTAGTAGGGTCAAATGTACCAACAGACCCATCGGTTATTCCATTACCACTCCATGTCCCACCTGCAGTTGTTCCTGTACTCGTTGAGAAATCAAAAGCAACTTCATCAGAACAAACTGCCAAAACACTATTAATAGAGGCTGAATCCACATCTAAAAGAGTTAACTCTACCCCTACTGTATCACCACATTGTCCAGATTTCCCATAATAAAGTGAATCTAGCTTTCCAGATGTATATCGTGAGAAAATAACAAAAAGACTATCATCTGAAATACCTTCACCACTTGTTGTCCAAAATTTTCCACCTCCAGTATTTACATTTATACTCAATGTATCTGGATTATTATTTAAACAGAAACTTTGATTCCCATCAGGAAGACTAAAGGTAATTTGATCGGTAATAATCACAAACGCTGTATCGGATCCAGGACAAGCTCCATTTGATGTGAAAATGACTTTATAATTTCCTTGAGGCAATCCATCGGGATCAAAGACTCCACTTGATGTTATATAATTGTTTGTTCCTAAACTATCAGTCCATGACCCTGTTGTTACATAATTTGGATCCAATAAAAGCTGAGCAGGAGCTTCTCCTGCACACAAACTTGGAGGAGCGAGAATAACAACAGTATCGAGTGGATTAACCACTACATCTATAGTAAGAGAATCCAAACATCCATTGGCCTCAGCCAATACATCATATGTATATGATCCAGGGAGCGTTATACCGTTAGTCACGCTATCAATCCCACTTCCAGATTGTCTCCAGCTATATACAACGGGATAGCCCGCATTTTCATCAACATGTGCTTCTAATTCATAAGGCTCATCTTTACAGTACTCACTTTGAAATGGTGTTTTACCAATCGAATCTATGACGGGTAATGGATTGATTACCATTTGAACGGAATCAGATGTTTTTACACACGTTTTATCCAGATTCCCTGTCTCTGCTAAAATATATCGATACCATAGCTCGTCTGTAGATAAATTGCTTAATGTCAACTGACCTCCGGATACAACACCCGTTTCTCCAGATATGTCCGTAAAAGTGGTTCCGTCTGAACTTTCTTGCCATTTAAAATCCAATCCATCAGTTAATCCACTCACTGAAATGACTTCTCCTGTATTTGGACTACATACCTCTAGAGTGGAAGAAGGAATGTCTATCGATGGGTCATCCGTTGGGGCGGCACAGCAGGAGATTGGCTTTAATACATATGGAACAGGATCACATGCATCAGATGCCTCTATTTCCATTACACCAAAAGCACCAACATGTTCACTGTAACTATCAATATCAATTACACCTCCTATTGAATATGTTGGAGCCGCACCAGACCAAATTGGGGTAGTCATCATATTAGTACTTCCGCTTGTTCTTAATCTATATCGGCCTGCAGGAACATTGATATTTAATTCTACATTACCTGGGCTTCCGCAAGGAACTTGAACATCCGTGGATGAAATTATAGCATTACCATTAACAACATCAAGAAGCTGAACTGTAACAGTACTCGTCCCTCCTGATCCACCACAATCTCCCGTCCATGCTTCACCTCCCATTCTGGCTGATTTGATCAAAATATTTTGGTAAGTAGTTATACTTGTTGTCATAGATGAAGTCGCTGAAGAAGCACTTCCTATAGCAGGACCACTCATCGTTCCTAAAGGTGAAGTTTCTGCATTCTGCACCCAAACTTCAATTAAATCATTTGTATTTGATGGAATTGAATAATCTACGGAACTTCCTGTGCCAATAGGATTACTCATATCTTGATTCATGGACCATTTATATGATTTCCCATCATTTATTTGAAGAGTAACATCAACCCCACCTCCCGAACAATATTCAATTGTATCTACTTCTGGTAATAAAGAAACCACATTAAAGTTTTTAGTTACAGAACAACCTGTATTCCCTTTTAAAGGGGTTAAAGAGACAGAATGACTTCCCTCTGTATTTACAGTAAACGTTCTTCCTAATCCATTACCAGATGGTCCAGTCCAGTTAATCGAAATCGCTGGGTTAGGGTCTAAACCAGCATCTACTTCCATTTGTGCAGGACTACATAATTCAATATCATTTAGTTGTATATCAACATCCTCAATAACAACAATATTTTCCACTTGATTACAAGCATTATCAGGATCATCAACACACACAGAATAATGACCAGGCGAGTTAATAACTTGAGTAAAGTTACCCGCAGATAGTTGGGTTGGACTACTTCCATCTCCTTCAAACCAAGTAATTGTAGCATTATTTTGTTGACCTAATGGAATATGAGGATCTAATGTAATTTCTCCACCAATTTCACATAAATTCACTGTGTCTGGCTCCTCAAAATCTATTACGTACGCATTAGCTCCATAAACATTTTGACATGAATTAATCAATGAAAATTTATCTAAGGCAAAATCTACACCGGATAATGGAACTCCTTGAGTTAAACCAGCATCATTGTATGGCCTAAGCTCAACATCTACAGTTGTCTTAGTACTAGAGGTCCAACTCCCACTATACTGAATCCATTGAACGGTTGTATTTGTAGTATCCCTTAATGTTTCACCATTTGGACCTTCAATTCTTGTTCCGTCGGAGTTCAAACGAACTCTTACTAAATCAACATCAAAAGAAACAGAATTGGTTGCAGATAATGAAACATTTTCACCATCGATTGTTGCGCCAAAATAAGGCACAGGTGGATTTATAGAGTTAAACCAAAATGAAAAGTAATAGGTTTGATTTGGGAAAACAGTAACCGTTTGACCAAATATCTCAGGACTACCCGTAGAAGGATCAACAAATAAAAGAACATCACCTGAACCATCAATACCGTAAGTAGTAAAATCAGGGGTAAATGAGGTTCCTTGTTTTGCAGTACCTTCACACACATAAACTTGATTATTATCGCTTACATAATATCGACCTCCTGTTTGATAAAAACATTGGCCGCTGCTTAATCGAGCATCAATGTCAGACTGAGCATATTGTAATTCACTATTAAAGTCTCCTGGAATATAGCCATCGTTAAAATCTCCATTTCTAATGGCTTCCTTTACAACACATTGCGCACTCAGTGATGTTATTGCAATGATATAACCTACAACTAATAAAAGTGTTTTTTTCATTTAAAATGCAAAATTCATTTGCCTGTCGGCATACCCAATACCTTTTATCTACAACAATACAACCCGATTATTGTTACATATACCATGTAAATGTAACAATTAAGCAAACGTTAATAAACAAATCACTATTTAATTATAGATAATTGCATTATTTTCAATCTACTAACTTTTAAAAAAACAAGTTTTAAATCGATATGTTAATAAATATTTTTATTTCTTTTTAACCGAACTTGAATTTCCACGTAATTCTTCATGTAATTTTACTAAACCAAAACTAGAATACTATGAATCCACTTGAAAGAAGAAACATGTTAACAAATAAAATAAACAGTCTAAAAGCTGAACTTGAAGAGGCTGATTTTATGCGTAAATTAGAATTGAAAGATGAAATTCTTGAACTCGAAAAAGAACTCGGTACGGCAAAATTGTACAACGGAGATTCTGACGAATGTGAAATGTGTGGAAGCTAATCATTAAAAAAGCATAAAAAAGGCTGGAAATTTCTCCAGCCTTTTTTTATGCTATTGTCTCGTCCTTAAATAAGTCGAAAATGTGTCAACCTATGTTAGTACGACGCAGTACAAGGTAATTATTCAACATCTAGAACATCTTCCATATCAACTAATCCTGAGTTATTATCATTGAGATGAACATCTATCATATTATGAAATACAGCATAAAATATAGCAAATGTAACAGGAATTGTAATAATTAACCCTAAACCTAATAATAAAACACCTAGAAGATTAAAAAGAATTACAATTATCAACAATAAGAAAAGCCAAAAAAAACATTTCAAACTAAGTTTAATACTTAGAAAGATTGAATCAAAAATGTTCATTCTTCCTACAGCAATAAAATAAGGTGTAAAAATTAACAAAAGAAAAATGCTTACCTGAATGAAAGCACCAACTAAAGCACCAACTAAAGCTAACCCAAAAAATGATTCAAAATTTGTTATCAAAGTCTTAAATAATTCAACAATAGCCTGCTCACCCCCTCCTTCTGACAGAACATTTCCTAGTATTATTTTAAGTATTAATCCTAGTATATAATTAAACGCATAGCTTAAAACAACATACCCTACCATATTACCGTAATTAGTAGTATAACCCTTAAAAATATCCAAAAAGTCAAATTTCTTTCCTTTAAATCCTTTATTAAAAAAAATAATGATTCCAGCTGAAAGCCCTGACATTACAATTGCAGAATTCGTGAATTGAACAACATTAATATCGGCTATTATAAATGGTGGATTTTTCCTAATAAAAACATATAAACAATAACAATAACACCTAACAAAAGCAGCCATCCTATAGATCTAAAACCAAAGGTAAACCCGTTATCTAAAATTTCAAGCAAATTAAATTTTGATTGTTTCGAAATTATTTGCTCAACTTTTTTCTTTGTATACATTTTACACTCCTCATTTATTTAAATGCTAAATCTAATGAATATCATCTAAAAAAAGCATTCATGTTAGAATTAAAAAATCTCCTTTTTTGGTAACTTGAAATGTCTTTTGAAATTTTATGATTACAAAACAAATTGGTATCAAAGATATTGGAAAATAAAACATGTCGATTTGGAAAAAACTATATTTTTCAATTGTCTAACAAAGATTTTCATCTTCTAAGAAAAGTAAAACTTAATCTTATTTGGATTTTTTTATCCTTTTTATTAAATACCCTATTAGTAAAAGAAAGATAATAAGGCCGAGAACTTGGACCCAGGCTGATATTTTTAAAATTTTACTGATCAAAGAGTTATGCTCCTTAGTGTTGTATTTTTTCCCAGAAACCTCCTTCATGTGATGAAGCAAAGACACCGCTAAATCTCCTTCTGGAATAGTTTGGTGGCAACTTGCACAAACACCTCTCCTATCCAATCCTGCTCTCTCCTGATTATTTAATGGGCGAGATCCTGAATAATGATGTCCAACCGTTTGCTTCTGAACACCATCCTCTGTTACAAACCTACTCCAATCCATGTCTAAATTAGGAATTGCATTAATCTGTATTTTATGACTATCCGATAATACTGTCCCGTCTGCAGCTTGCAAGTCCACTACATAAGCTTCTGATGGATTAGCATACGTTTTTCCTCCTTCTATGCCATATCCCATTGATTGGGGATTTGTATGGCAACTTTCACAGTCTCTTGCTTTTTTTGAGGTTGTATGAGGTTGTACGGGTGATATATCAATCCCTAATTGACCTGAACTATCCGCTCCTTCAACATTGGGAATTTTAAAAATATGATTGGTTAAAAGTGCGTTTCCATTTTTTCCTATTACGGTTACTGATGTTTGACATCCAGGAATGGCTGGTGAAACCCTATGTTCTCCATTTACAACTAATGGTGGATTTTCCCATCGTAAATAACTTCTTTCCTCAGTAACTTTACCAGGAATAAGGAATTTTTCTAATTCTCCTCGCGCATCTGCGGTTAAACCCGTTGAATCATGAGCTCTTCCAATAGCTACCCAATCGGGATGCCGTTGTTCTTCTGAATAATCAATCCTAATGTGACACCCATAACATTGAGGTGCCCAATCTGCATGACAAGAGTAACATTCCATTTGATTCATGTGCTTATCTACATTCACCATTGCAATTTCCCCTTCCTCACTTAATTCACCATCTTCATAAATGGTTTTAAGAGGCTTAAACTCAATATCCTTTCCTCCTGCGGTATGCAGAAGAACTCGATCTCCTTTTTTCACTACATTTTCTAATGGATTTCCTCTGGCCGACAATAGAAACCCATCTTGCGGATGATAGTTCGTTCCCTTTTTCGTGTGAGGTAATTTTTCTTTGCTTAAACCTCGAGGTTCTCCTTGGGCAGGAACAGCACAAGCAACTTCATCTCCAAAACCAAGTGGTAATTCCCATGGAAATTTTTTTGGTGTCCCATGACAATCCTGACATTCAATTTCAACAGGAGCAAGCGTAGTTCCTGCGAGTCTTCCATCACTATGCACATCTAAAGACGTGTGACAATCCTGACATAACATCCCTTTATCCAAATGAATATCGGCGTGTAAGTGCAAATAGTTTTTTGTGTGTAATTTTTCTTGCTTACCACCATCGCCCATAAAAGGTGAACCGTAGGCAGTTTCCATTAAACCTTGATAAGATGTTCCGATTCGTTTTCCACGATCATGACAGGTAGTGCACGTTTCAACAGGGATACCTGAATATTTTTTGCCATGCACCTCAACCTTGCACTCTCTCGTGGATTGAATAGCATGAACCAACAAATGTCCTTTTTTTCCTTGTAGTGAGGAATCTCCTCCTTCATAATATCCTTCATTTGAATAAGGGATGTGACAGGACGAACATCCCATTCCTCTATAATCTCCTCGTTTTTGTCTCCCTTTATTTCCTGTGTGACATCGCTGACATTCTTGTCTTAAATAGGTGTAAACGGACAATTGAGGATTTTCCTCGACTTCCTCGGGAGTTGGTGCTGGTGGAAGCTCAATCATTGTTTTAGGAAAAACCTGGCCTTCTTTCCCTTCAATTTGTTTCATGTACGCCCGATATTTTTCCGTGCCCAAGGTTTCATGCATTTTATGGGTAGTCACCTCGTAATTACCAATATTATGCTGATAACCATTCATTCCTCCAAATCCCCAAAGTGTTCCCTGAATTTTCCCAGCCTCGGTAAACATTAATGAGGTAAATTGAGTGCTCACTTGCTCTTTATGACAAGTTCCACAGGTATGCTCATTAATCCATGGAGATCCTGGGTCAGGATAAAAGTTTTTAGGTCCCGAGTGATTTTTAAAAAAAGATATTGTTCCTTTATGCGCTTCTGTTTTATCAAAAGATGTTGGATTTCCTCCATGGCAAATAATGCAATCATTCCCTTTAAATCCAGCACTATCCGCAAGCGCTAAAATAGATTGCATCATATCACTTTTCAAATCCCTAATGGGTTCTAATCCTTTATGACAGGCTAAACAGCTGTTTTTAGAAAAATCGTGTTTGGTTTGGGTAAACCGAGGAACCGATTCTATGCTGGCTTTATTTATAAAAGCTGTCACTACGAAAAAGGAACCTCCTAAAAAGATCAATAAATATTTAACCCAGTTTTTTTTCAAGACTGTAAAAGTAAAGTTTAATTTTAAGTTGATGTTTAGCTTTCAACAACATGTACGCGGATTTTTAAACTCGCCTTCTTTAAAGGGTTTAATTCATAGTGTAACGGATTTTAAACTTGAAAAGTTAGCTAAAATTCCATCTTACGAATTCCCTCCAAATCCTCGACTTGGAAAACGTGTTGAATTTATCTTGAAACAGCTTTTACTTAATGGGCAAAATTATACGCTTTTGGGGGATAATATCGTCCTGAAAAATAAAAAAAGAACAATTGGAGAAGTTGATTTTTTACTTCAACAAAACAACGTAAACATTCATCTTGAACTTGCATTTAAGTTTTATTTATTTGATGAAACTTTAGCCAGTAATTTTTAGAGCAGTGGATCGGCCCTAACAGAAAAGATTTTCTCTTTCACAAAATAAACCATCTTGAACATCACCAATTAAAAATCACCCACTCTCCGGAGTTTAAAGATTATCAGAATATCTGTGGTTCAAATATTTACTACTCTCCTGCATTGCTTTTTAAAGCTCAACTTTTTCTGCCTTATCTAAAAAAAGTCAATATACCACCAAACTTCAGTCAGTGCATCTGCGGTGAGTGGATGAATTTTAAACATTTTGAATCCTATGATGATGCATTTCTTTTTTGTATTCCAAATAAACAAGATTGGGTGGTAGAACCGAAAGAAAATAACGTTTGGTACATAAAGCAGAAAGCGATTAAAATAATCATTGCGTGTCATGAACGAAAATTTTCACCACTTGTTTGGATTAAAAAGGAAGGATTATTTAAAAAGATTTTTGTGGTTTGGTGGTGATATTTAAAATCTCGCTTTTTATTTTCAGCTCACTTAATCAAAATAATTTTAGCGCATAATCATTGTGCTGATTTTAAAATCTCTACCATATCCGAGAGTTTTACACGATCGTTTTCATAATACGCAACTAAAAAGGCGTCGGGAAAACCTGTTTTTAAGAGCTCTTCTTTAAAGGCTGCTGCCTCAGATATGTTTTTAAAGCTCCCCGTCATGTAACGCGTAACTCCATGGGCAGTAACCTGCTTTGTTAAATTAGGCAGTCCCGCAAATTTACCTTTTAAATCTTCTGGTATATCGCCTTTAAACAAGCCAACCTGCACCATAATTAATACTTTACTTAATTCGTATTGCGCATTTGAATTCGTAGATTTAGTAGAGGTTAAATCGTCCTTGGTAATTACATTCGATTCTTCTCCAGGAGCTACAACACGCTGACCATTATTATATGCTACAACAAATGCTTCTGGAAAACCTTTTGACTTTACTTCTTGTTTATAGGCTTCAGCATCTGCATAGGTTTTAAATCCTCCTGTTAGATAACGTTTATATTGACCGTAAACCTCCATTTCCATTTCTTCAAACTGCGACAATCCACCAGGCTCTTCTCCATCTTTATAGGCCCCTACTTGAACTTTGTAATCTACTTCTGATTCTGAAGGGTTTTCTTTTCTATCCGAATTAGATACATCTTCAGGTAAAAATGTAGATGTAGTACTATTTTCAATTGGTTTAACTGTTTCTTTTATTTGCTCAAACCGTTCCTTATTTACCAAATCAGTTACCTTTATTCTTCTTCCATCTTTGTAGGCTACAACAAAAGCGCCTTTGAAGCCCATTCTTCTTAACTCCAATTTACTTATGTATGCCTGCTGATAGGATGCATATGAACCTGTTACATATTTTGTAATTCCTCCAGAAGTTGGAAATGACAATGTGTTTACACCTCTAAAAATATTTTTGTTGATCTTTTGGCGGTACGCACCCAATTGAACACGATATAAAATGTCATCGGTTTTAATTAGATCCGCCTCATCACTTAGTTCAGCTAGTTTTTGAATGGTTTCTGAATCAAAAACAGACTCAATGGCAATTTCTTTGATGGCGCCATTTTCAACTTTAACCAGTGAGGGTTCCAATCCTTTTTTTAGTAATTCCTCCATTTTACTTTTCGCTTCACCTGGGGAATCATAAGAACCTTGAACATATGTAGTCATATTAGGGTTGGTTGTTTCGATACTTTCAACATCAGGAACTGATAGAATTTTATTCACCTCTTCATTGGAAACATCGGTTTTAAAAGACCCCATACTTACCGAATACTTCCCGTCTAATTCTTCTTTCCTAATCACTTTAGGTTTACCATCTTTAAAAAACGCCACTTTAGCATCTGTAAAACCTTGTTTATTTTGTTCGGATTTTTCATTATAGGCCTCTTGCTCTGTTTTGTGTGGTTGATTGGATAAAACATCTATAGTACCGTCTGTATTGTCAATTTTAATTGTGTTAGGAGCATTTTCTAATTTTTCTTTTTCTTCATTCGAGGTAGTTTGATCGATGGTCCCTAAACTAACGACGAAGCTGTTTTCAAGTGGATAGGTTAATGAAGAGTCAATCGGTAAGCTGGTTGCTGATAAATTTACTTCACCATCTTTGGATGAAGTACTTTCTACAAATTCATCTCCATTCATTGTTCCTACTTTAGCATCTATTCCTTTGCTTTTTACAGATTCAGCGATCAAGTTTGCTTCAGATTGCGTTAACGTTTCATCCGTAACCAAAATTGTTTCTCCTTGAGCTGTTGTTATTTCCTTTGCCCCTGTTTCTTTAAGAATATTCTTTTTTATGGCCTCTTTTTCTGGATCAGTCGTTTTCCCAAGGTTAATCACATATTTTTCTAGAGGACCATCTCCACTTTTAGGAATTTGTATTGAACCGCCAACGGGATTTAATTCTCCATTTTCTATCTGAACAACTGATGCGTCAATTTGACTCAACTTCATCTGCTCTACTATTTTTTCTGCATCTTCTTTACTTGTAATTGGAGTCGAAATCAGTTGAGATTCTCCAGATCGTGTAATCACCTCTACAACATCCATTTTCTGCTCTATAGTTGATCGAACACCTTTTACTACAGAATCACTTGGGTTACCAAATTTGATAGCAAAAAGACCATTTTTTTCTTTTAGCACTTCACTCTCTTTTGAAGGTGATAAATGATCAACTGGAATTAAGTCCCCATTCTTCACTTCAACTAATTGGGGAGTAATACCTAATTTCTTTAATTGACTTATTTTCTTAACTGCCTCATCAAGGGTTTGATTTTCACTTGCAACAATTCTTGTCGTTCCATTTTTGGTTTCAACTGAATCCACAGCAATAATTTTACCAATTGATTTTAAAGATTTCTCAACAATAGGGTCATTTGTCTTTCCAACATCAATTGTATACCCGCCGTTTAATTCTGCTAAAGTTTCTGCACCCATTTTTGTCGTTCTTGGTGCTGTTTGAGTCTGCAACAAACGGCTAATATCAACAGGGAACATTTCTCCATTTTTTACTTTTTTCACAGTAACATTTATAGCCTGATCCTGAAATTCTTTTGCAGTTTGAGCAACCGTTGTTTCAGACTGAGGACGCTTTGAAATTATTCGCACTTCGCCCTCTTTTGTGGTGACTTCCTCTACTTCAATGCGCGAATTAATTTTATTTAGGTCCTTTTGGGTATTGGGATTGTTTTTCAATCCAAAATCCAATACATAATTATTTTCTAATCCTTTGAGGGTGGTTGTTTTACCTTCTTCCTTTTTTCGGGATTGATTCCAAACTTCAGAACCAACTGGATTTGATGATTCTACATCATTTATTTCAATACCAATCGATTCTGTTCTTTGATTTTCTACTTTCACCACTTCTGCCATTGGATATTTTGTCCGATCTACCTTTTCCAATGCTTGTTTTGCACCAACTTGATCAATAAAGGGCCCAATAACATAATCACTTTTCCCACTATCCCCTTTTAATACGACAACATCCTCGTAATCAAAAAACTTCATTTTATCCTTGCTATTAGCGCTTGCCTCTGTTTCACCTAATTTGATTCCCAACATTCCTTCTAGCTGTTCTTTGTTGGTGAAATATTCTTCAAAACGCTGTTTAAGTTCTTTTTTAGACTTTTTATCCCATTGAGGTAATGAAAAATACTCATCTCCCTCCCACACCACTATGGTTGAATTTTTAAATCCTTTTTTAGTCAATGCTTCTTTTCGATCTTTTGCTTCTTGCAATAAAACGTACTTTTTGGAAAGATAGGCCGTTTGATTCCTCTTGTTTAAAACACCAACAATGTCATCCTCTGCTAGGAATTTTTTCGCTAAATCCTCTGTAATGTCACCTGCATATTCACCGAGTAAAACTCTATACTGCCTTGCTTTCTCTGGTTCACCAGCTATTTTATGAAGGATTTCAATGGGAATTTCTGCCGAATCAACATACCTTAAATATTGCTGGTAAAAATCTTCATCCGTTAAGGTTTCACCATAAGCATTTACAAATGATGATGGTGGTGTTTTTGCTTCTTGATCTAAATAATTTGGAACACCATCTTGGTCATCATCAATAGGACAACCATAAATATCAACATCTACTCCCAGCGGAGTATATGGGCAAAGATCTATTCCATCCAATACACCATCACCGTCTTCATCTTCGCCATCAACAGAAAAATAATCTGGAAATGAGAACTCCGTACGATCAACTTTTGGAGGTGCACTCAATAAATCGTAGTGTAATGAAACGGAATTAAATGTAAAATAATCGTTCAATGGATTTCCTTTTCGAACTCCTTCTCCATTTTTACTCACATTATCAATGAGGTCTGTAAAAGTATAATGAAATGTAGACCCAACCTTAAAGGATAAACGATCTGAAATGGCCATATTTACCCCAATTCCTACAGGTATAGCTATTGCAAGTTGTGGATAAGTTCCAAATCCATCAAGATTAGCAGCACGTAAATCGGTTTCATATTTGTAATCACGATACATTATAGAGGCCTGACTGGCTTGCGGTGATTGCTGATTAATATCTCTAATGGTTCCATCACTCCAATAGTGATAAAGGGTTCCATTTTCGTCTACTAGGTCACCTTTACTATTATATTCAAAACTTTCAAATCCAAATGTAATGTATGGGTTAAGTACATCAGACCAGTTGAGCCAATGACCTAAATTAATATTTCCATAAACAGAAACAGAATATATATCTGTACGAAAGTTAAGATTACGATCAACGGAACGTTCATTACCGATCATCGTCCCCGTCAGAAAGCTAAACCCTAAATCGGAATAACTGTTTATTTTTCGCGCAATAAAAACCTCATAAGCAAATTGATTCATGAGGGATGATTGATTTCCAATACTATTAACATCTCCGTAATAATTAAGAAATCCAACTCCTAATCCCAGAGAAGGTTTTATCTCTTTGGAAATAAGCACATTTTCTTGTGCATGCATATTTCCAAAAAAACATGCGAACACCAACCATATTATTCGTAAACAGCACTTACTCATAACTCTTCCCTCAACCGAGGGATTTGAAACACCTAACATCTACGTTTCTTTCATTAAAAAGTTCATACAAATATATACGGATTTAATTTTCTACCTAAAAGTATTTATACAGAACTCTAAATGTTTTTTTGTTATTCTTCAAAGTCCATGAACTTATTCTTTTTTAAAATACTGTCACCTTGCCAATGATCTAGATGTTAAACGTAAATACCGCAGAGAAGCTTCAAATTAAATGTTCAATCTTAATGCATTCTTTAAGAAAATCGGTTCTCTCTATTCCTATTAAAAATTCCTTTTTTAACACAAAAAACCGAGGTAAAAAGTTACCTCGGTTTAGTCTTGTTTGCTTAAATCCCGCTATCTCATTAACATAACGAATATTTCAGCTTTGCCACGAACAGCACCATAAATTCAGCCGAATTTATGCTTCTGCTCCTTGATTCATTTTATCTAATACAGACATTACATCTTTAACAGCAACAGCTGACTCCTCCAATAATGCCTTTTCATCAGGAGTTAAATTTAACTCAATAATTTTCTCTATTCCTTCCTTACCTAATACACAAGGCACACCTAAATAAATATCGTTCAAACCATATTCACCGGTTAACCATGCACAAACTGGAAAAACTCTTTTTTGATCTCTAACAATAGCTTCTACCATTTGAGCAGCTGCTGCACCTGGAGCATACCACGCTGAAGTACCCATTAGGTTTACCAATTCACCTCCTCCTTTTTTTGTTCTCTCAACAATTGCATTCAGTTTATCTTCTGCAACTAAATCTGTTACAGGAATACCTCCTACATTTGTAAATCTTGGTAAAGGCACCATTGTATCTCCATGGCCCCCTAATAATAAAGCCTGTATATCTTTCACTGAAACACCTGTTTCATCTGCTAAGAATGCCTTGTAACGAGCTGTATCAAGAATACCAGCCATACCCATTACTTTGTTCGATGCTTTTTGTGCTGTTAGATATGCACAATACGTCATAACATCTAATGGATTCGATACAACAATAATAATTGCATTTGGAGAATGCTTGATTACGTTTTCTGTAACTGACTTTACGATTCCCGCATTCGTCGCAATTAAATCATCACGACTCATACCTGGTTTTCTTGGTAAACCTGAAGTGATAACAACAACATCAGATCCTGCAGTTTTTGTGTAATCATTTGTAGATCCTACAGTTTTAGTGTTATACATGTTTACAGCAGCTGTTTGCCACATATCTAAGGACTTTCCCTCTGCAACACCTTCTTTGATGTCCAATAGAACTACCTCAGAAGCTAATTCTTTGTGTGCGCAAACGTTAGCACAAGTTGCTCCAACGTTACCAGCACCAACAACAGTAATTTTACTCATAATATGAATTTAAATAATTGGTCTTAAAAAATTGAGGGATAAAAATAATGATTAAGGTCCATATATTAAAGAATTCAAGCGTCTTCTTTCTTTTGAAAAAAAAATATTTTCTTCTAAGGCAACCCTACAAAAAAGCCCACGTCAATTAAGTGGCTAGAATCAGATTTAGAACGTGGTACCTATTATTGAAAATTAACTACTACCTATCCCTAATTTTCTAAAGCCCTCACAGACTTCATTTGTGAGGGCTTTTTTCATTCATTCCACCTGCTTGGACAAGAACAAATTCTTCCCATTTAAAATATTTTTCTGCAGCGTATTGAATATCTTGAGGAGTGATATGGGATAACGTTTGAATGTAATCATCATAATAGGACCAATTTAAACCAAATGCGTCCACAGCAAAAAAACGATCAATCTGTTCAAATGCTCCATCAAAACTCTTTAATAATTTTCCCTTTAAATAATTTTTTAAGACGTCCAGTTCTTCTAAAGGAATCAATTCTGTTTGCAGATGAATGATTTCCTTTCTAATCTCATCAAATGCAGCCTCTCCTTTGTCTTTGAGAATATCTGATGCAATAACTAAACTCGTTGCATTTTCATACCCGAGTATACTTGAATGAATACCATATGTCCATCCTTTTTCCTCACGGATATTCTGCATAAGTCTAGAGCCGAAATATCCTCCAAGTAAAGTGTTTGCAATGCTTATCTTGTGAAAATCTGGATGAGTTTTGGAGGGTAAAATTTTTCCCAACATAATACTGCATTGTTCAGCATCTTTAGGAATTATATGTTTACCAAGTTTTGCTTTTGGCTTTCTCGCATTTTCCTTCTCGCCCTTATTCGCAATAGGCAAAGATTGAACAAAAGAGGTAACCAAAGACTTAGACTGATCAGATATGCACCCCGAAATGAGGAATTTAAAAGGGGAAGCAATAATTTTTTCATGTATGTAATTTACCGACATGGAATATTCTACTTTGTCGAAATCTTCATAATGAGCAACTTTTCCGTACTGACTTTCATTAAATAAAACCTCAGCAAATTTCTGACGCGCCAAAAAACTAGTTTTTTCACAATCGATTAAAAATTCATTTTTTTGCTTCAATCGCAATCGATTAAATTCACGTTCAGGCAGATGAGGAGAGATAATCACATCCTTTATTATTTGTAACAATTCATTTAAATTTCGTTCTAAAACATAAAATGAAAGCGTTCCAAAATCCTTAGATATTTCAAATCCGTAGTATACTCCCAAGCCGTTAATCGCTTCTTTAAATGATGTACCATTAAGTTGTTCAGATCCATCTTTTAAAATATCAAATGCGAGAGAAGCAACTAGGGGTTGTGATTGATATTTTGAACCCGCATTATATATTAACTCTAGCTTTAATAAAGGTGCGCTCCCTCCATTTACATAGTTTATTTCAACGCCATTCAATGTTTGTTTCTCAACTGAGAGCTTTGTTAATTCTATTTTATTTTGAACTTTAGGCGCTAAACTTCTATCCATTTTTAGACTTCTTTACATTTAATTGACAAAGATTCTTTTTTATCATGAACTCATTCATCCATTCTTTAATTTTTTCAGAAGAGACATTCTGATAGTTTTGTAACTCTTTATTAATGTCACTTACATGATGACATAACTCTGAATATGCTAGATTCATGGCTTTATTCATTACATTCATCTCACCATAAACATGAGCAGTTTCAAACTTATTTTTCACTTTTAACAATTCTATTTCGGAGGGTCCGCTCTTTTTTAATTCATTTATAATTTTCCACATTTCTTCCTCTACCTGAGAAAATGAGATGCCATCATTCATCTTCCCTGATATAATGAACATACCTGGGCCTCTATCCCCAGTAACATAAGAGCTTATACTCGAAACTAAATTAAGTTCAAATGCGAGACGCTGGTGAAGTAGAGAACTTTCGTCTCTACCCAATAAATCACTTGTTAAATCTGCTGTTGGAAAATCAGCATTTGTTCTTTGTCCTATTTTAAATGACCACAAAAAAGCATTCAACGGAACGTCCTCCTCTACGGTTTTAATACGTTGTTCGACCTGTGGCTTTTCAGGAGTATAAAAGGGACGATCAATCGTTGATGACTCTATGCTTCCAAACCATTTTTCCACCAATTGAAGCGTACTTTCAATCTCAACATCACCGCAAATGGAAAGAATGCAATTATTTGGCGCATAAAATTTATTGTAAAAACGCATCGCATCGTCAAGAGAAACCTTCTCTATGTGTTCAATTGATTCTCCGATTGTTGCCCATTTGTAGGGATGATCCTTGTAGGTTAAGGCTCTTAATTGCGCTAAATTATTTCCATAAGGCTGATTCAAATAACGCTGTTTAAACTCCTCTATAACCACCTGCCTTTGGGTTTCCAAACTTTTTGAGGTTAAGTTTAACTGAAACATCCGATCACTCTCTAACCACAATGCTAATTCCAAATTTGTTTTTGGAAGAGTGATATAATAATTGGTATAATCATTTGTTGTAAACGCATTATTTTGACCTCCAGCATTTTGAACCTGTATATCATAATCGGGAGCATTTTTACTTCCAGAAAACATAAGGTGTTCAAAAAAATGAGCTAACCCTGTCATGGTTGGATCTTCATCCCGAGCTCCAACGTCAAAAGCAAGATTTACAGCAACAATAGGCGTAGATTCGTCCTGATGAACAATAACCTTTAACCCATTCCTTAATTCATATTTCTCGTAGTTAATCATGAAAAGAAAACAAATTTAATTTAGCGGATTCATAGTCCATGATGATCTCTTGAACTATTGTTTTTACAGAGTCTATGGATTCAATAATTGCAGAAATTTGCCCTATTTCCAAATTACCTTCAATTAAATCTCCCTCAAAAATACCTTTTTTGATTCGCGACCTTCCGAGCAATTCTTTTAATTCCTCTTTATTTGTACCCTTCTGATACAATTTCAAAATACGGGAATAGAACTCATTTTTCAGCATTCGGACAGGTGCCAATTCTTTTAACGTAAGTACTGTATCACCATCTTTTGCAGAAAGAACATATTCTTTAAAAAGATCGTGAGCACTGGACTCTTTAGATATGGCAAAACGACTGCCTATTTGCACCCCCTCTGCACCAAGACTCATTGCAGCTAACATAGATCGCCCTGTCCCTATTCCTCCTGCCGCAATCACCGGTATTTTCACTGCTTTAATGATGGATGGCACTAGGCACATTGTGGTGATTTCATCTCTTCCATTATGGCCTCCTGCTTCAAACCCTTCAGCAATTACAGCATCTACCCCTGCATCCTGCGCTTTTTTAGCGAATTTAACATTCGCTATAACGTGCATAACCTTTATTCCACGATTTTTCATTCGTTGAGTATACAACCCTGGATTACCTCCTGAAGTAATTACGATCTCTACTCCTTCTTCAAAGAGAATTTCGAACAGTTCCTCAATTTGAGGATAAAAAAGTGGAATATTTACTGCAAAAGGAAATTGGGTCGCTTTTTTACACTTTTGAATATGCAATTTAAGTACATCAGGATACATACTGCCGGCACCAATCACACCTAATATGCCATTATTTGAAGCAGCAGATGCTAATTTCCATCCACTACACCACACCATTCCTGCCTGAATTATAGGGTGTTTTATACCCAACAAATGAGTAACTCTATTCATGTTTCTCTAATTGTACCTCTGATATGACTCCTTCTTCACATTTTAACACCCTACCTGGATATCTTTTCACAATATCCATATCATGTGTAGCCATAATAATTGCTGTCCCCCCTTTTGATATGGCAGATAATAAATTCATAATTTCCTGTGATGACTCAGGGTCTAGATTACCAGTAGGCTCATCCGCTAATATTACTTTTGGTGAGTTAATCATTGCACGAGCTATTGCAACTTTTTGTTGCTGTCCACCCGACAGTTGGTGAGGATATTTATCTCCTATATTTTGTAAGTTAACTTGCTCTAGAGTTAAATCTGCATGGCTCTTCATCGCTTTCTTATCTTTCCACCCTGTAGCCTCCATGGTAAACATTAAATTATCTAAAACGCTTCTATCCGGCAATAATTGAAAGTCTTGAAATATAATACCCAGTTGTCTTCGAAGTTTATGTACTTTGCTGTATTTCAATTTATTGAGATTTAGCCCAACGATTTCCCCCTCTCCTTCTGCTATATCCATTTCTTTATAAAGGACTTTCAAAATCGAACTTTTCCCACTTCCTGTTTTCCCAATTAAATAGACAAATTCTCCTTTTTGAACGTCAATATTAACACCGTTTAAAATTTGCTTCTTCCTATGAAAGGCCTTTATATCTTTTAGCTCAACGAGTTTTTCCATAATCCTTTATTCATTGTATTATTTTACCATATCCTATTTTGTAAAAAAATAGAACTCTCTAATAAATATTCACTTCACGCTCCAAAGAGACGCCAAACTTTTCATGTATTGAATTCAGAATTTCTTCCGATAAATTATAAATTTCTTTCCCTTTAGCCCCTCCGTAATTTACAAGAACAAGCGCTTGTTTCTTATGAACTCCGTAATTCCCTCGAGTAACCCCTTTCCAGCCCGCTTGATCAATTAACCAGCCTGCTGCTAATTTCATTTTCCCCTCTCCTGCAGAGTAGGCAACTACCTCCGGAAACTGCCCTTTAATCTTGTTATATATTGCTTGATCTACAATAGGATTTTTAAAAAAACTACCAGAATTACCAATTTCTTTAGGATCTGGTAATTTAGATTGTCGAATAGCAATTACAGCATTACTTACCGCACGTGCACTAAGGGATTTTACTCCCATCTGTTCTAACTCCTGTTCAATCGCGCCATAAGAGATGTTGAAATGATTGTCTTTTGACAATTGAAAGGTTACTCTTGAAATTAAATATTCCCCTTTCAATTTATTTTTAAAAATGCTGTCGCGATAGCCAAAATTACAATCGCTCCCGTTAAAATAATGTATTTCACCAGTCTGCAAATGAATCGCTTCTAATTCATGAAAAACTGTTTCAACTTCAACACCATATGCTCCAATATTTTGCATAGGACTAGCCCCTACACTTCCAGGTATTAAACTTAAGTTTTCCACACCATTCCATCCATGTTCAATACAATAAAGAACAAACTCATGCCATACTACGCCACCACCAACACGCACAACAACGGATGATGGAGTCTCCTCTATTACTTCAACACCTTGAATATGATTCCGCAAAACAATCCCGTCAAAGTCTTTTGTAAACAAAACATTTGAACCACCACCAAGAATCAAGTTATCATGTTTACGAAATTCATCAGATTGAATAACATTCCTTACCTGATCTTCATTTTCTGCCTGGGCAAATAGCTTTGCAGCCACTTTAACACCGAAGGTGTTAAAAGTCTGAAGAGAAACATTCTTTTTAATCATACATTAAAAATAACAATGTCACTTAACGAATATAAAGTGCATTAAATAAACTCTCCACAATTAGATTGTTAATTAGAGCGTAAAATTAGGTTGGACCAAACATTAATTCAACTTTATCAATGCTTTCCTGGGATCCAAGAATAGTGACAATATCACCAACACGTAAACGGGTATAACCATGGGTGATCATCATTTGATCGTTACGTGATATCGATAAAATCAAAATATCCGAAGGTAATCTTAAATCTCTTAGGGCGAGTCCCTGTATAGTGGAATCTCGTATTTCAACATCTATAGCATCTTGATCGCTTTCCATCCCTAAAAGAATGCTTGTTGCATTTGGACTTCGAACAAAGTGATCCATTAAATTCACCATAGCTGATGAGGGATCTACAACTAAGGCATCCAGTTCTTTAAATTTCTTAGCGTAATAACGATCTCCGCTGGCTCTCACCACCACCTCTTTTGTACCAATTTCCTCATAAATTAATTCGCACCATTTGAAATTTTCCCGATCGGAAAGCATTAATACGATTGTATCAGCTGCTTGAGGATCCAGTTTATTTAAACAGTCAAGCGAAATCGAATCCATAAAAGCAATTTCAATATCCTCTACCGATTCAATTTCATCTTCTTTTTTCATTGCTGCGATTTTTACTCCCCAACCATTGTTTTTTAATTGACGAGCCAAAGCCAGACTCATAGGTTCAAAACCAAAAATTATTGCATCATTATGCCCATCAAATACAGGAGCATCGTGTTTTTCATGGGTTTCCTCAACTCGATGGAGAGCGTACTTAAATAAAGGTGGACCGATCACTTGATTCAATACTATAACCCCTACGATTATCGTTTCAAACTGAACACCAAAATCAGGAAATGTATGTTTAATAAGTGTTGCTAAACCTAATCCAACTCCTGCTTGTGTCACGTAAGGCATCCAGTTAATATGACGAAACCTCCAAGGATCTCCAGCAATTGTACCACCAACATATCCAGATACAACCATTCCTAAAAGTCGAACAAAAAAGAAGATAATTGCCACGCCAAAAACATCTATTAACACATCAATAGCTAAACTTGCTCCAGTTAAAGTGAAGAAGACCACATATACGACGGGTCCTGTTTCATGCAACAATTCGATGAACTCAGGCCTTGAGGTTGAATAATTTGTAACATAATAGGAGGCCAGAATACATATTAATAGTGGTTCTACGTAAAATTTATGCCCTAAGATATGGGGCTGCTCAGTAAAGTGTCCTAACCAATTTGCAAATAAATACACACTATACCCCAAGGCAATCAGACATGAAACCTTGAGGTATTTATTCATTTTAAATGTGAAAAACCATTTAATAAACACACCTATAATTCGTCCTAAACCAAAGGAAACAATCAATTCAACAGCCAGGAAGCCTAAAGAAACTAAACTCAATGGCTCTCCACTTAGAAAGGTATTTGCGAGCGCGAAACATACCGCAAAAACGATAATCACAAGTACATCTGTAACTACAGTTACTCCAATAGCAGTTTGAGTAAAAGGTCCTTTCGCTCTCAATTCATTGATTACTGCGATTGCAGATGACGGTGAACGAGCTACAAAGATAGTCGCCATTAAAATAGCCACAGCCATTTTTGCCTTAAATCCCATATTTGACATAAATGGAATGTAATCGCTTACCAAAAAGACTCCTAAAACACCTAGAGAAAATGTTATGACCAACTGACCTAGCGTATTCCATAGTATACTTTTAAATTGCCCTCGAATCTCTTTAAGGTATAACTCAGAACCAGCTGCAAACGCGATAAAAGCTAATGATATTTCATTCAAAAAATTTAGATTTTCTGTATTTGTTTTTGGTATGAGCTGAAAACAAAAAGGGCCTGCAAATATTCCTGCTAAAAGCAGCCCCGTTATAAGCGGGAACTTTATTTTGGCAAAGAATTTTGAAATATGATTTGCAGAAAGTGCGATAATCAAAAAACCACCGAGAGCAATTATTGTTTCTTTACTAAAATCCAAAAGCTTAACCTTTAACCCATTCAACAGTCACTAATTCCATCAGTGTTTGGTAATAATCTTTACCATATATTTTGCTTTTCAAATAAGAATAAAAGGCCATTGCTTGAATATTTTCTCGCTTAAAAGGTGTGAATTCAAATTTTTCAAGTTCGTTTTCCATTCCTTTAAACCCTCCTTTATTCATTGAAGCGTTAATAACGTTTAAAAACACATTTAAGTTTTTATAGTTTGAATTTAATTTAACGACTTCCTTGATAATTCTTTTTAGTGATCTCATTCGGTTAATGACTAAATCAACCTTGCCAAACTCCAAAAAATAAAGCATCTCAATCATTTGAAACTTAACCCTAAATTCGAGTCCTTTTTTCTTTTGAAGCCACTGAGCTGAATGTTTTATAGACAATAGTACTTGATTCCCTTTTGAGAAATTACCCGATGCAAAGTAGGAAGTGATTAAATTTAATTTTCTGTCCAAATCATGCAGTACATTTTTTTCAAAAGGCGTACCCTTTTCATGAAGCAGCAGGCGCTGTATTGCTTCATTGAGTTTATTGTCGTAAAAATCACAAGCCCATTTTAATAATTCAACTTTACAATACAAATCTTCTTTTTTTGATTTGAGTAAATTGCCCTTTTCCAAATCAACCTCTTTAAGAATCTCTTTTGCTTTTGAAATCTTTTTGAGTCGATATAAGGCATGTGCATAGAAGTAAACCAACTCCCAATATTCATAGCTAAAAGCATGACCGCCCTCTTTTTTATCAATTTTTTTTAGCCGAGTTTTTAAAAAGGATTCCACTCCATGATAATCCTTAGAAACAAGGGAACTACTTCGAATGATTTTTGTTATGTAGTTAAGGTTTTCAATGGAATGAAAATCCTTCTTTTTCAATTCAAGCCCATCGGTAACATCTTTTATGATATTATCAATATTGATTTCTTTTAACTGTAACTTATACTGTTCAATTTTTCTTTTGATAATGCTTAAAGCTAATTTTAAACGGTGCTCCTTCTCTGCTTTATTGTTTGCGGCAACATATAACTTGTAAATATCATTGAACTTTTCTGGTCCGCTATAATCTTCCCAATGTTCCAACCACAACATATAAATTTGAGACTGTAACAGATAATTATCCTTTTTCAATTCACTTCTACAAGCCCGTTTTAAATATTGCCATCCTGGCTCATATGCGTGCCTTTGAAAAAGGTATTCAGCCAATCTTAACAACCCCTCTGAAGTGTAATGCGTCGCCCCCTTTTTTTCATTTATTTCCTTTAATGAAATATAATCAATCAGGTGACCCAACAACCTCTTCCTTAAGGCATGATATGCCTCTTTTTCATTTTTACCACTATACAAAACCTCAAACGCCTCCTCTTGAGATAATTTAACCGGGTCAATTAATCGATGAAATAAATCCAGATCTTTTCTTTCCTCCCTTACACGAAAACGATTAATGAAATGTTCGAATCCTTTTCGCTCTTCCTCGTTAAACGTTTGTACAATAAAATGAAGTTTATCCATGAAAAAAATCAGTATGAGGGCAAATGTATTAATATTAAGAGCCCGTTTTTGAGTTTTCCAAAATCGATTTTTAACATTTTTATCAACCGTTCATCGTATTCCTTATGGATTTTACAATTCAAAATTATTATCTTCGCGTTGCTTTTGTTTTCTCGTATAGAGACAGTTTGTAAAGAAAATTATATGGCCGTAGCTAAATTAATTATTAAAAGAAGCGTTTTCAGCTTTATTTCAATATACGTTTGGGGAATCATGCCAGGGAGAACCCAACGTTGGATCAGTAGGATTTATGCAGACCTTTACAATAAAAATTGGTCTAAAAAATTAATTAAACCCTACTGCAAAGCGCACTATAAAGACCCAAATTATTTAGATCAATTCGTTCCTGCGAGCGGGGCAGAAACCTACAAAAACTTCCAAGATTTCTTTACGAGGCTTTGGAAAGTTCCACCCACAATCGAAACAAATCACGTTTGGGCCTGTGAGGGGTTACTTTGTGAGTACGGAAAAATAGATGAATTAAATTTGGTTCGTGTTAAGGGACAAAAAAGACACCTAAGAACCATATTTGGTGATGCAGGAAAAGATATTCCTGAAGACTATTTCTTTTCTAATGTCTTTTTGCACAACAACAATTACCACAGGATTCACGCACCAATTAACGGAGAAATCACCCGAATTGAACATATCCCTGGAGACTTAGTATTATTAAGACCCTGGGCTTATAAAAACCCTTCATTACCTGCGTTGAGAAATGAGCGAATCAATGTAGATATTAAGGATAATCATGGTAGAACTTGGTATTTATCCATTGTTGGCGGCCCTGGTGTTGGTGCAATCGTTTTAGGTGGAGAAACAACCATTGGTTCTAGCGTTGAAATCGGGAATGAAATTGCCACGTTCTTGCTTGGTTCCACGTGTTGTATAGCGAGCCCAGAACCAGTAACAAACAACAAGGTTGGTGATCAAGTCTTTATGGGAGATCCGATCTAAGAACCTTCATGGACTATTTCTATTTTTTAGGATTCATACTCAGTATAGGAATTGGATTTGGTATTATATCATCTACTCCTCTTGGCCCTATAAATCTTCTTGTTGCTGAGAACTACTTAAGTGTCCGAAAAGTAAAAATCATACCTTTTCTTTCGGGAGTAATTATAGTAGATGCCATATTTGGCTATCTTACTTTCTGGGGTTTTGATAAATTCTTAAGTGATTATACACTCGTTGGTACTGGTATTGGAATTTTTGGTGGTTTGGCCATTGTGTTCCTTGGTATTATAGGAATAGTTCAGCAGCTCCAAGGAAAACACAATCCTGATAAAAAAATAAAAATTAAGAAAAGTATCTTTTTAAAATCCTCTACAGCTAGCTTTACCAAAGGTTTTATTCTATGCGGATCCAACCCTGGTTTTATTGCTTTTTGGGGATGGGTGGCTTACAATGCTAAAACATGGACAGGAGAAATGTTTCCTGCATTTGATATTCACTATTTCAATTTATTGATCTTCCCGATAGGTATAATTATTGGAGACGCACTATGGTTTGGAATCTTTACATTACTCTTAAAAAAAGGTGCTCGGCGATATAGCGGAAGTTTAATTGATAAAATAAGAGTTTTTATTTCTTGGGGGTTGGTAGCTTTAGGGATTTTCACACTTGTTGCATCAATTAATCCTACAACAAAAAAAACGTATCACACAGATAAAGAGTTGATTAAATAATCATTCTTAACTCGAGGCGCCTCATACAGAGGCATAAAGCGATCTATTGATTTCTTCAATTTATTCCTTAAGAAGTGGCTCCAAGTGATACCCTTTCTTCCGAAGAAGTTCTATAATTCCGTCCTCTCCACACAAATGAACAGCACCCACACACACCAACACAGACTGTTTATTCATTATTCCTGGTAACTTTTCAACCATTTTAAGATTTCGCGAATCATTCAGTAACTCTTTATTTAAGTACTCTTCTTCCTCAAGATCATCTAGAAACGTTGAAATTCCTTTTAAATCCTGTAGGGTATACACAGAATCCAGTTGGCGCAGACTATTTGTTAAACTGTCTAAATTTGCGAGCGATTCCCACAATTCTTTTTTCTGAAGATCTATAGGCATACTCATAAGTAAATCGGATTGCATTCTAATTGTTTCCAATGCAAAAACAGTCTTATCCATCTTTTTAAAATCATTTTGTAACAATTGATCAATTGCCCCTGCTGTGTCAGGAGGATAAATAAATGTTAATAACATTGTGGTCAAAGCAATTGGCTTCATTGTATTTACCATCATAGAAGTAATCCCATGCCTTTTGAAATAATCATAAATCACTTCTTGCTCCTCCTGACTATACAAATCCATTACACGATTGCCTGAATTGGCCATCATTGCCTTTGCAATGTAGAGAAGCGAATCCTCTTGCAATTTAATTTCAAAAACCCCTGCTTCCACCTTTTTCTTTATTTCATGGACCAGAGGGTTTACATAAAAAAACTTTTTATTGGACAAATGAATTGTTCCATATATATAGGAAGTATCCTTAATTCCCTTCCCTGTAATTCGCCATAAAATTGAGTTTTGGCCAACGGTTACTCCTCCCAAAAAAACAAAAATCACTATCCATTTCATTATTTTAATCTTTTCATATTTTGCTTAGAAAAAAATGCATTATCAAACTGAACATTCACGTTAAGCTCCTCGATGGTCATAATTGTTTTATGACCAACTTTTGCCACAGGAACCATCTCCAATTGTGTTGCTATTTTAACCCCATTCATCAATTTAATATTGAAAGACCTTAATATCATAACTAAATCACCATCCTCATCATACCGCTCATTCCGTATCGTTATAAAATCTTTTTGGTCAACAAAAATCTTAATCTTACCCCATATAACATTTGAACCTTCATTGGGAATAAGCTCAATTTGAAAACAAACTATATCATCAATAACAGTATCCTTTAAAAGAGTATAAGTAAAATCATCCACTTTACTGGACTCCTTAACTAAATCATCATTCGTTAAATCAGTCCCCATCCAACTTTGAGACATTGCGGCTGGTGGAAGCTTTGTAATTCGATTAAACTTTGGAATAAAATTCCAAACTTGTTTGTCCGCCTTTAAAAATACACTCCCTTGATCACGAGCTGGCTCCGTGATTAAAATCATACTGTAAGAAGTGCCCTTTACCCAAGACTTTAATTGCATTGTTCTGCTCCAATTCGGACGAACAATCTCCATTTTAATTTCCGTGTAAGCCTGTTCACCTCCTCGCAATTTATCTTCTGACTTTTTAATAATTTCACGCGGAGAAATAACCTGTGCATTTCCAGTCACAAAAAGGAAGAAACAAAAAGTAATAGAAAACAATTTCATACTTTATCTTTTGTTCAAAATTCATGCTAAAAAATGATTTATCAAATACCTTTGAAACAATTTGATACATTAATCATTTAAAATCAGGTGTCTTTTTCAATTTAAATCACAATAAAATGGAATTAAACTTAATCACAGAACACGTTTGTAAAATAAGTAAAGAGGTCGGATTATTTATTAAAGAAGAATACAACAAGTTAAAAAAAGAAGATATCATCACCAAGAGTCAAAACTCGCTTGTAACCTATGTAGACAAAATGGCTGAAAAGAAAATTATTGACTTTCTTTCGAGATTAATTCCCGACTCTGGCTTTATTGCAGAAGAAAATACTTCTGTAAAAAGGAGCGAAACATATAATTGGATCATAGACCCTCTTGACGGCACAACTAATTTCATCCACGGAATACCAAATTACGCTGTAAGTATTGCTTTAATCCACCAAAAAACAGTATTAGTTGGGGTTGTTTATGAACCAAATAGAGATGAACTTTTCTATGCTTGGCGACAAGGAGGTGCATTCCTCAATGAACGACCTATTCAAGTAAGCTCTACAAAAAAAATTACCAACGCATTGGTAGCCACAGGTTTCCCTTATTACGACTTTGAACGATTAGAGTCCTACATGAATGTTCTAAAATGGCTTATGCAAAACTCCAGAGGAATAAGAAGAATAGGCTCAGCAGCGATTGACCTAGCTTATGTAGCATGTGGAAGATTTGACGCATTTTACGAATATTCACTTCAGCCTTGGGACGTAGCTGCAGGAGCATTAATCGTTATGGAAGCCGGGGGGTCTGTAAATGATTTTTCAGGAACAGAAAATTATCTGTTTGGTAAGGAAATAATGGCATCAAATAAAAAAATTGGCCCCAAATTACTTCAAGAAATTAAGCTTGCATTTCAGTAAAATAGCAAAAAAGACACAAATCCTTAATACTTTTTTAACAACTAATTTGTTAATAACAAAAAATGTTTTTTTCACCCAACTCCTTAAAACTCACGTACTTTAAAAAAAAGCGAAGCTATGCGAATTGTTGTGGTGGCAATTGTGTTTATTTTGGCTTTACTGCAAAGCCTGTTAGGATAAAGTGATTTAATTTTATCTCTTCTTTAGTTGGGACTTTTAAAGTTTAAGAAGTTTTTTTTCGCTTTAAACTAAATAGTTAGTCAAAGCTCAGTCTGGTGTTGTGGATTGAGCTTTTTTATTGTTATTTGGCCTAAATTCACTTTTTACCCAATGCAAAAACTTAAGAACCTCCTTTTAGAAGAACATTCAAAAAGTCAAAAGGATAAAATAATCCATGCGATTTCAGATGGTAGTATACCCTTATCGGACCTTATTCAAATCATAAAAAATAATGAAGAAACATATGCTCAAAGAGCTGCCTATGTTTTATCTGGAATTCATGATAGCTCTCCCGATCGACTTAAACCATATTTGAAAGAACTTTGGCTGTGCATAAAACCTACGAATCACCCTGCAATACCAAGAGCAATATACAGGTATCTAGCTTCGATTGATTTGCCCTTTGATTTGGAAGATGGAGTTTTTAATCAAGGATGTCAAACTTTTAGAAATCAAAAAACTCCTATAGCGATCAAAGTCCACCTAATGAAAATACTCACGAACATTGCATTAAAATATCCTGAGTTAAAAGAGGATGTGATTTATTTAATTCAAGAGCAACATCCATTAAGCTCTCCAGGATATCGAGCTGCTGCAAAAAAAGCCCTAATCAATCTCAGCAAGTCATCCATCGATAAAAAAGAGTAACACACTATTTACGTTTTTTACCGGTTCCCCCTCTTTTTTTTCCTTTTTTGCTATCCTCTTGAATAAATTTATACGCTTGAATAGTTTTTCGACTTGCTTTGTTTGGATGCTTTAATTTCACTTTTTTCTTCTCGTGAAAAGCGCCCTTATACTTTGGGTCTTCTTTCCTCTTTTGACGGTCTATCTCGCGAGCAAATGCTTGATGCTCCTCATACGATGTTTCCAAAACCTCCAACTCTTTCGGGAGGTTTAAAACAGGGATATTAAAACCAATTAATTCTTGAATTTTTCGAATATGATAATGCTCAACTTCGGAAACAAATGTTAGAGCAACACCCTCTTTTTTCGCACGACCTGTTCGTCCTACTCGATGCACATAATCAGTATACATAACAGGCGCATCAAAATTAATGACATGAGTAACCTCCGAAATATCAATTCCCCTTGCTGCAACATCCGTAGCAACCACACCTCTAATTAAACCTTTACTAAATTCTTCATAGGCGTTTAGTCGTGTATTTTGACCTTTATTTGCATGAATTGCTTTCCAAACACCAACATCCATCCGATTGAGGTAGCGATGAATGTTTTCAGCAGTTTCTCTCGTTCTTGCAAATACTAGAACACGATCATAGCCCTCTTCCTTTTTTAGTAAATGCACAAGTAAATTTAATTTGGTTCTTGAATTTGGAACATGATACACAAACTGCTTTACCAAATCCACCACAACCTTTTCAGGTTCAATCTCTATTTTTGTTGGGAATGCTAAAAACTCTTGTGTTAATTCTTCAACCTTAGGGTGAAATGTTGCCGAAAACAATAAGTTTTGACGTTTTCTTGGAACAACCTCTAAAATCTGATTTAATTGAGGTAAAAAACCCATATCCATCATTTTATCTGCTTCATCCAGCACAAGAGTATTCACTTTTTTCAAGTAGATCTCTCCTTTAAGGTATACGTCCATGAATCGACCTGGTGTAGCTACAATTAAGTCAACCCCTTGTTGTAACTTTTTTATTTGTGCCTGCATACCCGTTCCACCAATTAATTTGCAACATCTTATATCAGTATATTGGGCTAATGCTACTGCATTTTCATAGACCTGAACGGCCAATTCTCGAGTAGGAACGAAGATAACTACCCGTGGATCATGACCTTGGGCATAATTAAGTTTTCGAAGAATTGGCAAAATAAACGCAGCGGTTTTTCCTGTTCCTGTTGGCGCTATACCAAGCACATCTTGCCCAACCAGTATGGGAGGAATTACCTGTTGTTGAATAGGCGTAGGCTTTTCATAACCCAATGCATCAACAGCTTGAAGCAAGTGTTTATTTAATTTTAACTCTTCAAAATTCATTTACTTCTCTAATAAAAGATCTAATTGCATGTTAATCATACCTTTCATCCCATCATCAGCGACCTCATTATTCTCATTTAATAAATCTGAAATTTGAGACATTGGCGGTTTAATTGGAATAACATTAATTTTTAAATAATTAAATACATTGGTCAAATCATCCATTCCCCTTGCATTTCCTTGCCTCCCAGAAGAAACACCAACCAAAGCAACCCATTTATTGAACACTCGCCTAGGGTTCCACCCATCGATAAATGCCTTCATTACACCAGGAAAGCTTCCATTATATTCAGGTGTAACAACAATCAATTTCTCTACAGAGAAAATGTATTGCTCAACAAGTGTATTAAATTCTTCATTTTGGGCTCCATAAAGAGCAGTATACACAAAGTCATGAGGAAGATTTGCTAAATCAAGTATCTGACAATCTTCACTGCGATCCTCGAGTGTTTTTTGATAATACTTAGCAACCCTTAAGGTTTCGCTATTTTTTCTGTTCGTTCCTACAATAATCGATATCATGACAGGTTATTAACAATTCACAAAATTTTGTTTAAAATTCAGCTTTAACTCAATAGCTTAAAGCGTTATTTTTGCTGTACCTTGAAGAAAGCCGAAAAGCCTAATTAGCAAAGGACACACAACAAATTTAAGCATTTAAATTAACCATGAATATTACGTATTACGGTCATTCGTGTTTTTTAGTGGATTTAAAAGGAGTTAAAATTCTTTTTGATCCCTTCATTACTCCTAACCCTATTGTTGATGGTGTTGATGTAAATTCAATAGAGGCAGACTTTATTCTAATCTCCCATGGGCATGAGGATCATGTTGCGGATGTTGAATCAATTGCAAAAAGAACAGGCGCTAAACTCATTTCAAATTTTGAAATCATTTCCTGGTTTGGAGCAAAAGGTCTTGAACATGGACACCCATTAAATCATGGTGGAAAAGTAGAATTGAGTAAAGGAATTACAGCCAAATTTGTTCATGCTGTCCATAGTTCTGTTTTGCCAGATGGTACTTATGGAGGCAATCCCGGAGGGTGGATCATAGAATCACTAGAGCAGTCGTTTTACTACTCAGGGGATACAGCATTAAGCTATGACATGAAATTATTAGGAGACTTTTACAACCTAGATTTTGCTTTTCTGTGTATTGGTGATAATTTCACTATGGGCATTGAAGATTCTGCTATTGCTGCTAATTTTGTAGGTGTAACGGACGTCATTGGTATGCATTATGACTCATTTGGTTACATAGAAATTGATCATAACGCCGCAAAACAACACTTTAAAAATAAAGGGTTGAATTTAACATTATTAACTATTAACGAGTCAATCATAAAATAAGATGGGAAAAGTATTAGCAGTAGCTAACCAAAAAGGAGGGGTTGGAAAAACCACTACATCAATGAATCTTGCGGCAGCTCTTGGTGTATTAGAAAAAAAAGTTCTTGTTATAGACGCTGATCCACAAGCAAATGCGACCTCAGGACTGGGATTTGACCCTCGTAACATCACCAATGGTATTTATGAATGCCTCATTAATGAAGTTGAAACAAAAGATATCATCCTAACATCCACTTCCCCCAATCTGGACCTCATACCTGCTCATATTGATTTAGTAGGTGCAGAAGTGGAAATGATTAATCTACCCAATCGTGAAAAAATGATGCGAATGGCTATTGATAAAGTAAAGGATCTTTATGACTTTATTATTATTGATTGCTCTCCTTCGTTAGGATTAATAACAATTAACGCATTAACAGCAGCTGATGCCGTTATTATTCCTGTTCAATGTGAATATTTTGCCTTAGAGGGTTTAGGAAAACTATTAAATACGATTAAAATTGTACAAACTAGATTAAATAATGACCTTGTTATAGAAGGCATTTTATTAACCATGTATGACACACGATTAAGGTTATCCAATCAGGTGGTTGATGAAGTAAAAACCCATTTTCAGGATTTAGTTTTTGATACGATTATCCAAAGAAACACGAAATTAGGAGAAGCACCCTCCCATGGTGAATCTATCATTATGCACGACGCAAGCTCGAGAGGAGCTACAAATTACCTCAATTTAGCGCGAGAAGTTCTACAGAAAAACAATGCCACCAGAATGAATCAAGAAGATAAAATCATTAACCTTGATGAAGACAATGGCCTAGAAGCAGAGGAACAGATAAACATAAACAATGGGTAAAAAAAAACAAGCATTAGGAAGGGGGTTGGATGCATTGTTATCCGATGCGAGTACAGATGTCACCTCAAGTATCAAGATTGATGATTCCAATCATAAAGCAGTTGGAAACATTTCGAATATCAAACTCTCTCAGATAGAGGTAAATCCTTTTAATCCAAGAGTTGAATTTGAAAAAGAGGGTTTAGCGGAACTTGCAGCATCCATTAAAGAGTTAGGATTGGTGCAACCACTCACTGTACGAAAACTAGGTAATGATAAATTCCAAATCATATCTGGAGAAAGAAGATTCAGAGCTTCACAAGCTGCAGGCCTAAAAGAGGTTCCTGCATATATCCGAATTGCAAACGATCAAGCAATGCTAGAGATGGCATTGGTTGAAAATATCCAGAGAAGAGATCTTAATCCCCTTGAAATAGCCTTTTCATACAAACGCTTAGTAGATGAATGCGGTCTTACACAAGAGGAACTAGCCGATCGAGTTGGAAAAAAAAGATCTTCAATTGCTAATTATTTACGACTTATAAATCTTCCTGCTGAAATTCAAAATGCCTTGAAAACCAAAGCCATTACCTTTGGCCATGCTCGAACCCTAATTGCAATAGATGATGAAGATGTTCAATCGTATATTTTTGATATGATCATCAAAGAAAAACTATCTGTAAGAAAGGTAGAAGAGCTTGTAAAAGAAACTAAGGAAGCCCAAAATGATATTCCTACAGGGAAAACAAAGGAAGCAAAAATAACTCCGTTATCTTTTTCACAACAAAAATTCAGAGACGATTTAACGACTCTTTTAAAATCAAAAGTCAAGGTTAAAATAGGCAACAATGGAAGTGGTAATCTCGTTATACCGTTCAAGTCTGAAGAGGACTTTGAAAGAATAATGAAAATTATAGATGCATAAGTATTTTTTCGTTTTTTTAGTCATCTTTTGTGGTAAAGGGTATACCCAAAACAACTTAGTGACCAATAATGAATCCCTAGAAGACGCAAAATCATTTGTTATTAAACAGAACGATGAGACTGTTCGAAAAAAATATCCATTAAACCCAAATACAGCCTCCATATTGAGTGCTATAATTCCCGGAAGCGGTCAAATTTACAATCGAAAATACTGGAAAGCTCCCATTATTTGGGGGGGTGCCATATCTATTTTTTTAGGGTATGACTTTTACAAAAGAGAAGAAAATTTTTACCATCAAATTGCCATCTTCAAGGACCGATACTCCTCCGATGAATTTCTCAAACCATACATAGAGGCCAATAAGGTTGATTTTACCAATGAACCAACTGATCAAATCGCAAACTTAAATCTTTCTACCGTCCTTCAAAGAACAGACAATGCGCGAGCTACCAAACAGCAACTGATTGTTCTAGGTGCCTTGTTTTATTTAATTCAAGTTGTTGAAGCCTCTGTTGATGCGCACTTTGACGGATTTGACGTTTCAGAAGACTTAACAATGAATATTTCCCCTGCAACCTTTAATCACGCATCATGGGCAAATGGGCTTAAATTAAGTTTTAGATTTTAAAAAAATATCGCGTAGAAATCTTTTTTAGAGAATAGTTGTATCACTACGTAGTATTCTCCTCTTGGATTAAACCAGCAAAGATTTATTCAAACTAATGTTAATCTCCTATAAAATCCTTTCTGATTCTAAACACCTTTGGATAATAATTATTTAATCGATTCCCTACTTTTTTCACCCATCCTAACGGCTGTTTTCGATACGATATCAGACCCCAAGATTTAATTTCAGGAACAGAGATTAGGTCTTTTTTTTGAAGGTATTTGATTGCCTCTTCTTTTGAAACCTCAACAATGTCAAATGCCTCTTTTTTTAACTCATTCGAAAAGGATAACTCATGTGAATATTTAATTTTACCCTTAATCTCCTGCCCTATTTCACAACCAATTTTAATCGGATTCAAATCCCAAAGTACTGACTTCAAAATATCTTCAAATTGTTCTGGAAAATTATGAATAGACTCATTTATGATGTAATTCTTATTGTCGTTATTAATGAAAAGGTTACTATTTCCTTCCCATTCATTTAAACGCAATTTACGTATTCTTTTAGGCACTTTATATTTCCCTCTTCCACCATATACTCGCATGGCAGATAAAAAGAACCCTTCTCCCTTAGTTAAACCTGGTAAAAACTGATATCCTTTTAACCCTCCTGCGTTTACTTCAATGATTCCCTCATTGCAAGGGATTTTAAAGGAAAAGTTTTCTACTTCATAATTTTCTTGTAACCAAAGAAGATTTTCAAGATTCTCTTTATCATTAAAGGTACAAGTACTGTATATTAAAACCCCTCCTTCTGTTAAGGTTGGAATAATGTCTGCTAAAATTCTCTTTTGTCGCTTACAGCACAAGTCAACATTTTTTTCACTCCATTCATTTATCGCATTTTTGTCTTTGCGAAACATACCTTCTCCTGAACATGGAGCATCTACCAGCACTACATTAAAAAAACCCAAGAATTGCTCAAAATCAACGGGATCATTATGGGTCACAATCACATTGCTACTCCCCCACTTATCAAGATTCTCTTTTAATATCCAAGATCGAGATTTCACCACTTCATTCGCGATTAACAATCCACTTTTTGGTAAACATGCATTGATCAACGTAGACTTTCCACCAGGAGCTGCACATAAATCTAACACCACTTTATTGGAGAGATCTATTGCTTCTAGTACTTGTTCTAAAAACATACTACTCGCCTCTTGAGCATAATACGTTCCAGCATGAAAAAGTGGATCACCAGTGAAGTTGGGACGCTTTTGTATATACTTACCGTGTTTACTCCAAACCACTTTTTCCTCATTTTCAAAAAGATCATTTTGTTTAAATGGATTTTTTCGAATAGAAATTACGGGATCAGATTGAAGACCATCAATTAACCTTAACTTTTCCTCTTCTGAAAATGGAAGGAGATCTAAAAACTTCTGTGGTAAACTCAATTTCTTATTGCTTTAATTCTTTTATGAATAGGTGGATGGGAATAATTAAAGAACACATAAGCGGGATGTGGATTTAAGTTCGATAAATTATCCACTGAAAGCTTTTTCAAGGCGTCAATTAGCTTTTCACCATCATAGGTCTCGGCAGCATATGCATCTGCTTGATATTCCATTTTTCTTGAAAGTATACTTTGAAACATTCCTATTACGAAGCTAACAGGACTAAATAAAATAAAAAACGCAATTAACCCTGTGTAAAATTTTGGAACGAGCACCCCCAAACCAAGAGACAATTCAGGTTGATTAATTGACCATCCCAACAACCAAAGTATACCGAAAAGTTGACTTATCCCAAACATGAGATTAAACAAGGTATGTTTCTTTTTATAATGTCCAATTTCATGCGCAAGAACAGCTACAATTTCATTATTCGTCTGCCCATTAATTAATGTATCATATAAAACAACGGACTTTCTTGGACCAAAACCACTAAAAAAAGCATTCGCTTTTTTACTTCTTTTACTTCCATCCATTTGATACAGATTGGTTAGTTTATATCCTACTTTTTTACAATAATCTAAAATTTCTCCTTTTAAATCTTCATTTTCTATTGGCGTTAATTTGTTAAAAAGGGGGATAATCAATGAAGTTGCAAACATATTAATCAAAACCATTACAACAACCATTATTAACCAAAAGAAAAACCAGAAATCATCACCAAGTTCATTTAATAAAAAGCCAAAAATGAAAAGCAAAACGCCACCTAATAAACCACCGATAAAGAACGATTTAAGCGTATCTTTTATAAAAAGAGAACGCGTCATTGTATTGAATCCATATTTCTCCTCAATTATAAATGTATGCACATAACGAAAAGGCAAAGCGATTAATTGATTAGCACACATTAACACACCTAAAAAGAGTAATGACTGATAGCGTTCATTAGGCGTAATAGAGATCGCCCAATCATTTACCACATTAAAACCTCCTTGAGCAATCATTAACACCACTAATGCTGTTGAAATAATTTTTCGAATTGCAGTTAATTGAAAATTTTCTCTCGAATAGGCTACTACCCGTTTAACTTGCGCTTGAGTAAAAATACCACGAACTTCCTCTGGCCATGGCTTTAAGATATTTTTTTGATTTAAAATATCTAATGTCATCCCAATCAGAAAATTTGACACTACTACAATTAGTATTAACGCTTCCATAGCACCTTTTTTTCGTCAAAGTTAATGCGGAGGTTTTAGTAATTGGCATTTATATTGGAATTTTTACTTCAAGGGATAAAAGATAAAAACGAGAAATAAAAATGTTTCTGTTACTTAGAAGACGTATTGTAATAAGATAACTAAATGCCCTTTAGCCACTTTGGATAAAAGCACAAAAATCAAAAAGCTTTTCTCCAAATAAAAAGAATCGAA
>PBLA01000032.1 GCA_002722245.1 Flavobacteriales bacterium
CCCGTTAGCTCAATTGGATAGAGCGTCAGACTTCTAATCTGAAGGTTGTGGGTTCGAGTCCCATACGGGATAATCCCATAAGGGATATATGGTATCGTTCCCGAGCGGTCAAAGGGGTGAGACTTAAGATCTTATGCATTATGCTTCGTGGGTTCGAATCCCACCGATACCATTTTATATTATTCTCTTTTTAATTTTTTTAATTTGAAATAATATAATTCATATATACAAAATATATGAATTATGAATTTATTTCCTTATTTAAGGAGATATAAAAAATATAATCTAAAAAAAAAAAAATATAAAGATATAACTTTCATTAAAAAGTTAGGTGAAGGTTCTTCAGGTTCAGTATATAAATCTATTGTGGATAATAAAAAATGTGTTATAAAGATATATAGTATTGAAAAATATTTATCATTAGAAGATTTAATTAATGATGTTCATAATGAAATACATATTAGTAGTTTATTAGAAAATACTAATTATTGTAATGTTATTAATAGTTTTAGTGTTTATAATAGATTACATCATGTTAATTTATATTTAATATCAAAATATTATAAAAATTCTATAGACTTAAGGGATTTATTATCTTATAATTACATTTCAAATAATTGGATTTTGTATATAAATGATAGAATTGATATTATTAAACAAATTATTTTAGGTTTAAAAGAGTTACATAAAGTTAATGTTATTCATTCTGATATTAAGTTAGAAAATATTATTACTTATAAAAAAAATAATTCTTATAAAATTAAAATTATAGATTATGGAACTTGTTGTCACTTAAATAAAGAGCAAAAATACTATGATAAATCGGAATATGATTATCATTTTGGAACTTTAGGATATATGTCATCTGAAGCTTATTATACGAACAAATTATATTATTCTTCTGATATATATTCCTTATTTGTGTGTATATTGGAATTAATTGTTGGTAAAATATGGTCTAATATTAAAAAAGAAACATTTAAATCTTGTATTAATGATATTAAATTAGGAATAGAAAAACTTAATAATTTATCAATTAAAGAATATATTCAAAAATGTTTATCATTAAAACATTCAAATAGATATAATATTAATCACATTGTAATTAATTTTAATACCATTCTTGAACAATTAATTTAAAATACATAATTTTAAGTTAATTTATTATATTTTTTATCTCACTTCTCTATTCATAGAATCAACTATTTTTTTCTTTTTGCTCCCGTTCTTGCTGCTTCTATTCTTTGCTTTTCAGCCTCTATCTTTTCTTTCCTTCTTTGTTGCCGGATTGCTCTTTTTTTTTCTTGACTAGATAAACTAGATACTATACCAATATCCCTTGTTACTTTCTCTAATTTTTCTTGCGATTTTCGTGGTGTTCGTGTTTGTCGTCTTTTAGGAAAAGGTGTATTTCCTCTTCCCCTAAGTGTTTGTCTTGTTTGTTGTTGTAACTGTGGCTGTAACTGTGGCTGTAACTGTGGCTGTAACTGTGGCTGTAACTGTTGTTGTGGCTGTTGTGGCTGTAACTGTTGTTGTGGCTGTTGTGGCTGTTGTGGCTGTTGTGGTTGTAACTGTTGTTGTGGCTGTGTTAATTGTACTTCTGGTGAAAATGACTTTCTTTTAGAAAATGTATATGCTGATAATCCCCCCGGCTCTCTATTAAAAGAATTACCTGAAGAACCAGAAGAAGTTGTTGGTAATCTTAAATCAATACTAGTATTTGGTCTTAATCTAGATGCTGATTCATGAAAAGAACCACCTGAAGAAGACGTTGATAATCTAGTATTATCACTCTGAGGTGGAATATTGCTATAGGCCCTTGAAGGTAAACTAGAAAATTCCGAACTTGCTACTGAACCGGGACGTGAACTTGGTCTTGAACCTGTTCCTGAACTTGATGCTGAACTTGTATATCGCGAAGCTGTTCTTCTTGATTTATTTGTTTGTTCTTCGCTAGGAATACTACTTGTAATTCCTCTTCTGACTGCTTCTTGTTTTCTACGACTCATAACATCCCTTAATAAACTCCTTCTATCAGAAGCACCTATATTCTGGTGTGAACCTATAAACCGTAAATACTCTTTTAATCCCATTTCTTCTGCTTCCCTTTTTTTTATTTCATATTCTAAATCTGCTCGATTAAATCCTACTCTTGTTAGTCTCTTAACTTTATTTTTTAATTCTTTATGAGTTCCACCCGTTTCTTTCTCTGCTTTTCTAAGTCTTAATTGTCTTAGAAAATTTGTTTCATTCTCATTAGAACTTACAAGAGGTACACTTCTGTTTGGTTCATTACTTGTACTGTATAATAGTTGTTTTACTAAATTATTCATATTATTCGATTGAAATTCACTAAATCCCCCCTTACTTATATTAGAAGCTCTTTTTAATTGTTTCCTAATTTCCCTTAATCTGCTTATCTCACTTTTTATGTTATTACTCTTACTTTCTAGACCTAAAGGAGAACCTAAACTAAATCTCTCTAAACTATTATTAAAAATTAATAATCTTACAAAAATAAAAATTATAACTAAAATAAATAAGATATGAATATTTTTAAGTTTCATTATTTATATATATATGTAAGAAAAATATATATATATTAAAATATTTTATATTGATTATATTGATAACATACCATCAACCTCATAAATAGTATCTGCTAACTGTCTAACATTACCAACTTCATCTTCAGCTTGTTGCCTCATTAATCGAATGTCATCATCCATTCCTGTATAAACAGGCATTATACCATAACTTCCTGGATATTGTCTTTCTAATATCTCATTCATTTTTCTTTTTATTTGATTTCTTCTAAATGACTCTCCCTCTGAATTATCCGTATATTGACTATCTCTAGTTACACTATTTATAAGTCTTGCTTGTTTACCAAGAAGTAATGCCCTTTTTAAAGTATTTACATCATCAGAATACCTAGATTTCCTTAATTCTTTAACTTCAGCCTTTCTTTGTGATATTTCTTCACCTAATTCATTTTCTTGATCCATTCCTAATCCTCTACCAATTACACTTCTTCTTAAACTTCTCATTAAGCCTTTTTCTCCTTTAATTTTTCTTAATTTTCTTTCTTTTATTGGAATATTACTACCATCTTTAAGAACAGACGCGATTTTCTTATAATCTTTTCTTCTCAATTTATTACCTTTAATCAGTTTTTTTCTAGCAATTTCTAATTTCCTATTTGAAGAACCTAAACTAAATCTCTCTAAACTATTATTAAAAATTAATAATCCTACAAAAATAAAAATTATAACTAAAATAAATAAAATATTATTGTTTTCAAGTTTCATAATATATATATATATTATAAAAATATTAATTATATAAAAATATTAATTAATTATATAATATTTTTTTATTCCTCTTCTTCAACTATTGGTCTAAGATTAATTTTAGGTTTTGAATTGCTACCATTAATATCTGAAAATCCATAAATAGATTTTTTTTGCCATTCTATTAATCTCTTTTTAACTTCATTTTTATCTAATCTACCATTATTATGATTTTCAATAAACCAATTTTCAAAACAATTCCATAATATATTAAATGATGTAACTTCATCATCTTCAGTCTTTTCAAGTGAATCCGAAATCCATTGACCTATAATATCATTTTCATTCTTATAATTTTCAGTTTCCATTCTTATTGATTCTGGAATATCATAATCCGATTTGTTTTCCATATTTTTCCATATTTTTAACAACATACCCATAAATATCATAGGCCATTTCTTTAATTTTATTGGTAATTCTTTATCCATAGGATAAATATTCTTTTCTGGATTTATTAATCCCTTCTTTTTAGGATCTACAAAACTGGAAGGAAAAGGATATACTTGAACCCTTCTCCAAGCACCATTCGTTTTATCTTCTATTGTTGGTTTTTCATTACACATCAATATTATCTCAAATTGTGGTTTAAATTCGAAAGGAGCACTATACAATTCTCTAGCCTGAATCATATCACCACCACTAATTTCTTTCATTTCACCAGCATTTATTTTCTCTTTTTCTTCAGGTTCTTGCATATAACAAAACCTTTTACCTCTAGTTCTAGCTTTTTCTGGACTTGCCGCATTACTAGCTTTTCTTTTCTGAGTTAGTAAAGTAACCGGTAGATTAGTACAATATTCACCAAAAGTTTCCCTTATTAAATCTAATAAAATAGATTTTCCATTACCACCAGAACCGGTCCATATACTAAATCTTTGCTCTAATACATTTCCAGATAATCTAGTTGCTATAAATTTTAAACAATAATCTCTAATACCTGAACCATCTTTTTCTGTATCTGGTAAAATCTCTTTGAAAAATTTTGTTATATCTTTATATATACTTTTAAAGTATCTATTTGGTTTATTATTATTATTCCATTTGTCTTCTTCTAATCCATATCTACACTTTATCTTATCCCATAGTTTATCAACATTTAATGGTAATTCTAATTGTTTTATAGGCATTTTAATATTTGTACTTAATGTTATGTAATCTTCCGGTCTACCTTCTCTTAAAATATTTTCTTCTAAATCAAATACACAATTTTCAAATCCCAACAAATTTACATTTGTATCAAACTTTTCCATTATATCTTGAACATAAAACTTGTATTTACAAGCTTTCATTATATTCTCACAAAAATTTACATTTTTTAAATCATCATATATCTTATAAGCCTTCTTTTCAGATTTATCAAATGTATCTTCACCCTCAGCATCATTATTAGCTATAGCTTCATCTTTTTGTTTTTTATATATTTGATGATACCTATAATATAATTCTTTTACCGAACTAGTTAATTCTTTGTGTAATTTATAACCTTTCGGACACGGTTCCCATTTATATTTATTAAAATAATACCATGAATCTTTCAAATCACCACATATATATTGCTCTTTAAATAAACCATATACTACTTCCGCTATATCATCATGACTACCTCCTCTAGCTATACTATTTCTTATCTTTTTATCTAGATTTTGTTCTAATATTTTAATATATTCTTTATCATTATCTAATTTAGCCCAATAATTTAGAGACCCCCTTGTCAATGGATTATTATTACTTTTAAAACTATCCCATGTTTTTCTACAATCCCTTTTAGATGTACCATCAACATATTTATCATATTTATTACTAAATAATTCCCAAATATTAAATAATTTTTCACCTCCTATATTTTTTAAACACATTCCTACCTTTACCCAGGTTTCATATTCACTAGCCCTTTCTTCTGATAAACATTTTGTAACTATTAATCTTATATTTTTTATTTCTAGTTCATTTAAAGTATTTAAAATATTATCTTTTTCATCTTTTTTTATAAAATATGGGTCGAAATCTTCTTCTTCTGAATCAGAAGAATATTCCTCAAACATATTTATATTATTACTATTATTAGTGTTTTTATCTATAAGTATGTTATCTATATTATTTTTATAATTAATATTTTTTTCAAATGAATTTAATAAACATATTTTTTTCATTATTTCCCTTTCACTATATTTTTTATCTAATATCTTTAATGTCTCTTTATTTATTACTTTTGTTAATAAATATGGTTTTTTACCAGGTTTACAATCACCATAAACAAACCATCTTTGAACATTACTATCTATTATTTCTTCTGGTTTATTACTTGGAATCTTATTTTCTATACTTGTTTCTCTAAAAATTTTTATTAACTCTTTTTTATTATCATCTATTTTCATTACTTCTTTAATAAATTCTTTAAAAACCTTTGTATGTCCTATTACATTTGGAAAAATAATATGAATACCATCTTTTACTATATCTTCTAAATAAGCAGGTTCTCCTTTTTCCGTAATCCAACATTCATTATCCGTATCATCAAAATAATTATTAATATTTACTTCTAAAAATTCTACTAACTTAATAATAGTTTCATCTGTATAATATCTTTTTTTACTACTATCCTTATATTTCAAATCAATATCGATTATCAAAGGACAATACTCACCAAAACTTTCAGTTAAAGATAAATTTTTATTACTTTTAAAATAAAATTCATATAACTTATCATAAACTTTATCTATTTCTTCAGAAGGTATACTTAATGCCATACCAAATATTTTATTTTTAATATCTGGTATGACTGTATGTGTAATATTTTCATTTTCTTTTCTTTTATATTTGATTAGAAAATTTCTTAAAACTTCTGAATTCATATTAATTATAATATTATTTTTAGCTATAAATAATATTTTTCATCAAATTTTTTTATTAAGAATTATTATTTTTATTACTATTTTATATAATTAAATTAAAAAGATTACAATTAATTAATTTAATTTTAAAATTTTCGATATTAAAAAAAAAACTTAATTAAAATATTTTATTAATTTTCTATATAATTCTACTTTATTATCAGCATCAAAAGATATATCTTTATACATATTATATAAATATACTCTTTCTTCGTATAAATTATTTATAGATAAATTATTTGGATTGATTATTCCTCTGCTATTATAATCTATTAATCTATTATTAAATTCTTTTAATGATAATTTAAGATATATAATTTCACAATTTAAATTATTTTTTATATGATTCATTCCATCTTTACAATAAATAGCACTTCCGCCAGTAGATAATATTATATTATTTTTATTTATATGTTTTATTACTTTACTTTCCTCTTTTAAATATTGTTTTTCACCTTTATTTAAAATAATATCATTTAGATTATTATTATTAAATTTTTTTTTTATTATATTATCTGTATCTATATATTTTTTATTTATAATTGATGATATTTTTCTTCCAAATAATGATTTACCGGAATGTGGTAATCCTATAAAACAAAAAGATTTCATAACTGTAAAATATAATTATATTATTATTAAATTATTTACGCATTATATTAAGAATATCTTTATCTTTAACTATTATTTTTATATTACATTATATACTTTTTTATATTTAATATATAAAATTTTTATATGTAATAATATATTATGAATATAGATACATCAATAGCAGATAAAAAAATAGATAAAAAAATAATAATCGGTATTTTTGGATTTATAATTACATGTCTACTAATTATTATATGTCTTATACAAATCTTTGGTTCAAGTAAAAATAGGTCTTACTCTAATAGAAATTTATCTATTATAAAAAAGTCATCTACTCCTAATCCTTATCAACATTCTGGACCATTCCATAGAATTACACCTATGTGTTCTCAATTTATTTGTCCACCAGATATGATATTAACTGACGATGCTTCACTTAAAATACAAGGAGAAGACCCTGAATTTAATTGTTGCGAAATGTTAACACAACCTAAGTGTTCCCAATTCATTTGTCCACAAGGTAAAATATTAACTGACGATGCTGATATAAAAATACAAGGAGAAAATCCTGAATTTAATTGTTGCGAAATAGTAATACCTATGTGTTCTGAAGTAAATTGTCCTTCAGAGCTAGGATTACAACTAGTATTTGATGCTGATATAAAGATTCAAGGAGAAAATCCTTTAATTAATTGTTGCGAGGAAATACCAGATACTCCTTCAACTACTACTACTCCTTCAACTACTAATACTCCTTCAACTACTAATACTCCTTCAACTACTAATACTCCTGTATTTTCACAACCAACTATAGACTTATGTTCCACGCAACCTTATGATTTTTGTAGTTATCATCCTCTAGATATAGATACTAACACAGCTGCTAATATAACTTGTTCTGATATTTGTACTATAAATGAGTGTTGTTTGTATGTAAATACTGATATTGATAATATTACAATAGATATTTGTAACGATGTTAATATAGCTTGTCCTATTAGAGTTGCTGATTCTACAAGAACTAATTGTCAGGGAGAAGGACCTATTTATCTTATAATGTTAAATAGAAATTATAATCCTACAGAAAATATAATAATTAATACAATTACTATAAGAGGTGATCAAGATGGAAAGATATGCGATCCAATCAGAGAATTACAAGGAGCTTCTTTTAGTTTTAAACTTTTAAGTAGATTATATAATTATGGCAATAATTTTAATAATACTGGAATGCCATTAAATATAGTATTTAATAAAGATTATAATTTATTTCATAATTTTCTTCCACAGAGTGGACAATATTATACATATATGAATTCTCCTACATTTTATACTATTAATAATATTGCTAATGGATTTGTGGATGATTGGTCTATGTCCAATATTGATATTCAGAAAATACAAATTAAATTTAAAACAAATCATATTCTTCCATCAGAATATATATTTGGTGTAATAACATTACAAGTAACTAATAATCCTCTTAATGTTTTATTATTAACAGTTCAAAAAGGAAGAGTATATTTAAGATATATTGATTCTGATGAAAATATAAGAAACTCACTTAGTAATATACCAGAACTTTCCAATTTAATAAATTAAATATATTTTTAACTTTAATAAATATTATATAATATATATATATATATATATATATGTCTTTTTATGATAGACTAGATTTTAATAGAGATTTTAAATATGATTATGAAATGGGTGTGTCTGATATTCAATATTTAATTTCTAACTGGGATGATCCAGTTATTCAAGATCAAATAGGGGGAGAACCCGATATCCAAGATTTTATTGATTTTAATGATAAATTAGAACCGATTAAATCTCATACTATAATATTAAAAAATACTTGTAATAACTTACCAGAAGGTAGTTGCGGCGATTCTATTAGTATTGTTGAAGGTGAAAATATTCAATCTTGTATACCAAATCCTAATTATAATTCTTGTATCGCAAAAGATGATGGTAATACGGATGAAATCTTATATTGTAGCAATACTTATACAACGAGTAATGTATGTGATCCAAGTAGATGTGATATACAAACAAATGGTTATGCTTGTATACCAAATCCTTCTCTAATAGAAGAATATAAATGTATTGATGGTTTTAACTATGATGCTAGTATAGAATCGTGTTCTAAAACTTGTTCTCCTCCATCAGACCTCGAGAATTACAATATAAACGGCATTCCTTATGATAGAATAGATTTACAAAATTTATTAACTAGTGATATTACAATAAATAGAGTAACTGATGTTGAACTTAAAAGTAAATTAGATGAGTTAGATGATATTAATAATTTATTTACTTGTACTGATGGTTATCATAGTACTTCTTTTACAGATAAAAAACTATTATTATGTAATATTAATGGTACAAATTCTACTATATATCCTCCATGTCAAGAATCTATTTGTCAAGATATAGGTCTTGAGTTCGATTCTTCTTCTTCTACTTATTCTAATGATAAATATATTTTTGAACCTTTATCCGCAGCAGATGAATCTCCTAATTATTCTATTAATAACTTCAATATAATATTAAGTTGTAATACTGGTTTTTATGGTAATCCTTTAGTAAAAAGTTGTAATAATAATGGTGGAAATTTAGATATAGATGATAATTTTGATTGTAAGCCGTTAAATACTAATATTTCAGAATCAGATTGTCCTGGAAATTTTTTAGAAGCACATAATGGTCGTTGTAATATAAATCTTACTACTTTAGGGCCAGACTTAAGTTCTTGTCCTAGCGATCACGGAGAATATGTAGAAGATGGTATTAAAAAGTGCTATAAACCTTTAGAACCACAAACTACATATAATCAACTAGATTTAACATGTCCCGATGGATATATTCTAGAATTACCAAGAGATAATTCTTGTAGAATGGGTTCTACCGCAAATGATTATTTAGTATGCCATAATAATGGCTTACATGTAATAACTACTAGTACTTCTACTGGAACTAGTTGTCAAAGTCTAAATATTTGTGACACTTCAACTCAATATATTTCGGAACTACCTATAGAAATACCTAGTTCAGAATTACCTAGTGATATTCCGAGTGGTATTTCGGATAAATTTTATAGTACAGATACTTTATGTGGAACTACAACTATTTGTAATGAAAGTGATAGTGGAATTATACAATATGTTGATGATGATGTACAATATGGGAATATAGGTACAAGAGAAACTGGTACTGACCGTACTTGTAATGAATTAAGCGATTTGTATAATAATAATGATTTTATAAATAATATTAATAATATAACTGATGATAGACTATTAGATACAATAAATAATATACCCAATCCACAAATTTATTTTGGTTTAAATACTAGTAGTTTATCTGGTTGTAATGCGAATGAATATTCTATAGTAGATAATGTAGTACCAGACTGGAATAATAAAAATGAATCAGTTAGTATATGTTTACCTACTCAAGAAGCTATAGATTCAGCAGGTACTTCAAATGAATTAACAAATTTATATAAATCTTGTGAAGACGATGAAACTTGTGATAATACATCTTGTGAATTTACTGATTTTAGAGTTAATATGTTAGATAAAATAATGAATACTGAAGTATCTGAAGTATCTGATGATGAATTTTTGGTAAATATTAAGAACAGAGAATGTATTCCTTTAACACAATGTGATGCTAACACCGAATATGAATCAACCGGACCAAGTAATTCCACTATAAATGGTATAACATTTAATACTTCTGATAGAGTATGTTTACCTTTACACATTTGTAGTGACAGCCAATATGAATCAGTACAACCTACTTATAATACAAATAGAAGTTGTGATGATATTCAATGTATTTTACCTACAGACTATTCAAACTACTTATTTACTATAGATAATGCACCTGTTGATACAGCTACTTTTACTTATCAAGATATAGATAATAGTAGTGTTGTTTGTAATACAAATTATCAATATTACTCTATAATTAATTCTGTTAATTGTCCTATAGAGTGTTATACTAATGAGGATCTTTCAAGTACAGATTGTAGAGGATGTAATTATAATCCAGATACAGATTACTTGGAGGGTACAGATATAGAACTCGGTCCAGTTGTACAAAAAGTAAATAATGGAGAAGCATTAGAATTAACAAATAAAAATATTATTGTGGAAAAGTGTTCAAGACCAACATCAGATACAGGTACTTTAGTAAATGATAGTTTTAGTATTCTAGGTTGTTTTCAAAAAACAGATATATCTAAAGACTTGAGCATAATAGATAATTTGGATATTATTAAAATTGGTATTAGAACTGAACCGGGTTATATTGTATATGAAAGTGACCCCAGTAACCTCCAAGGGAGTTCACCTGTAAGATATAAAAAAAATATAATATATATTGAAGTTCCAGGTAAAGATAGTAGTAATATGTTTATTTCTAATCCTGGAATATTTACTTTTATGCTAAAAAATAATTTACTAACATCTTCCCCTAATATTAATGCCTCTTTTTTTATAAAGAATACTTCATCTCAAGATTATGAAACTAGAACTAATAGAGGTTATTATGATATTATTGGTAATAGTATAAATATTAGTTATCAAACTGAAACAATAGACGATTTTGGTATTAATACAAATCAAAAAATATATAAATTTTCTGATTCCGCAAGAACTATAGACAATCCAGGATTAGAAAAAGTTTATATTAAATATTTGCTTAAAGATGGTATATTACCAGGAGATATAACAGATTCTACTTATCGCTTTGAAATAAGCGAATTATATATAAAAGAGAATATAACAGACCCTCAAATATCAGCGAATGATGTAACAGTTGAAGTAATACTTGATGATAAATTAAAAGTACCTTTAAAACTAAATAATACAAGTGGAGAACTACAGTTTTTTGGTAAAGATGACTTCATTAATCAAACTTCCGATCATAATGAGATTTATTGTAAATCAGTACCACCAAATATAAAGAGACCTTGTGATTTTGATAGTACTGAAATGAATGTTACAGCTGGATTAGTAGAAAACATTAATTCACCAAATAATATTGCTATGAGTGATAATATAATAATATTTATAGATGCGAACGCTAGTGATAATTTTTATTTTTATATTTATCAAAAAATTAGAGATAATTGGCAATCCCCACAAATGATAGTAATTCCTGGCGAATTATCCGATACTACGGATGGAAATGTTCGTTCATTTGGTGAATCTATAGCAATTAGCAATGATGAAAATACTATTTTTGTAGGATGTCGTGGAGTATCCTTAGGTATTGGTTGTATTTTTGTTTATGAAAAGCAATCAGATTTTTTTGTAAACACTGGTATTATATATGGTTCACGAGCCCCTCCGGATGGTGGATTTGATAATGTAATTGGTAAATCAATTTCTACTTATAATAACACTCTTGTAAGCAATGTATTATCATCTACCAATTTAGACACATCTTCTTCTTATTCTATAAATGTTTATACAAAATCAGGGAATAATTGGAATTCAATAAATATAAGATTACCGGGAGCTAATAATTTGGGTGATTCTGTTAGCATAAGTGGTGATACAATATTGACTAATTCAAGTGATAACAATGGTTCTGTTTACTTTATAATTAAAAACCCAGACTCAGCATCACAATGGAATTCACCTTCCGCCATAAAATTTGAAAATCCAAATCCTGGAAATTACACTAATTTTGGTGAAAATCTTCAAATAGTTGAAGATTCAGCTGTTGTTAGTGCTGTTGAATCAAGTAATAGTAATGGAATAGTAATTATTTATGAAAAAAATAATTACCAAAATCAATGGATTCAAAAACAAGTAATATCAAATAGTTTATTCGGTATTACTCCTATATCTTTCAGTAATATTATATCTTTATCACTTTCTAAAACACTACTAGCAGTCGGAGATCAGGATCAAAACAAATTTAATCTATTTGAAAAAAATGATATCACTGGTTTTTGGAGAGGAGTACTTGAAGAGGTTAGACCCACAACATCTGACGGAAGCGATCCTGGAAATTTTGGTATAAAGATTTCTATAATTGAAGATTCTGTATTGGTGGCAACTTCCGGTTTAAAACACTATAAATATGATTTAACTTGTGTTCAACCAGAAGGCTGCTCTATTCCACCAGTAACACCTGGATATATTATTCAAAGAACAGGTAGTACTAATACACCAACTATTTCTTGTGACCCTACTGGTTATTATAGCACTGGAACACCTGGTTATCAAAGCAATTGTGACCTAAATGGAAATTATATTTTTTATGGTTGTAATGATATTATTTGTGCTGAACCTACCTCTATTCCAACAGGAGTTATAATCCTAGATGTTGATAAGAATTTATATAAAAATAATTTTAATGTACAACTAGATTGTGATGAAGCTTTAGGATATATAAGAAATATCGCTAATAACCCAGACGGACAACAACAAGCCATTAGTTGTATAAATAATCTGGAGCCTTACGAAGTTCCAAATATTTGTCATCGCGTAAAATGTGGTGATACCGATAGTTTAGGTTCAAATTTTTCTTGTCCGGACGGCCATATTTTTAATCAACAAAACGCAGAACGTGAATGTTCTGATTCTACTTGTACTGAAGAGGAGTGTTGTATTAGACCTACCTGTAATAATATTGATGGTCTTAGTACTACATTTGATTGTAATGTTAATGGAATTTTAAAAGATACTCCCGAACCTATAGAATGTGCTTCAACTGATTGTACTGTTAGTGAATGTTGCTTTACACCTACATGTGGTAATACTGATGGTGATGATACTAATTTTGATTGTACTGGTGTTGGTTTTGCTTCCGACTCGAATACAGTCTGTCCTGAATATTCTTGTACGGATGATGTTTGTTGTCAGCAATATACTTGTAGTAATAGTGATAATGGTAATCCTGTAGTTTGTTCTGACCCGCCAGGAAATGATCCGGACTATGCTAGTATGACATCATCAACGCCTTTAGGTCAGAGTGTTTGTTGTCAGCAATTTATACCTAGATGTGGTAATGCTGAGGGTGATGGTAATCCATATACTTGTACTAGTGGTTTTGTTTTCGACTCGAATACAGTCTGTCCTGAATATCCTTGTACGGATGATGATTGTTGTCAGCAATATACTTGTAATAATAGTGATGGTTCTGGTAATCGTGTAGTTTGTTCTAACTTTGGAAAGCAAGATCTTCTAGACTATGATACTATAATATCATCATCGTCTTTAGATGAGACTAATTGTTGTTTTACACCTATTTGTGGTGATACTGATGGTGATGGTAATCCATATACTTGTACTAGTGGTTATTTTGATATTCTTGATTCTGATAAAGTTTGTACTGGAGATTCTTGTACGGATGATGTTTGTTGTCGGCCATATACTTGTAGTAATAGTGATGGTTCTGGTAATTCTGTAGTTTGTTCTGACTTTGGAAAAGAACAACATCATTACTATGATAGTATGGAATCATTAATGCCTTTAGATCAAACTAATTGTTGCTATACATTTACTTGTACTAATAGTAATGGTTATGGTGCTCGGATTGATTGTAACAACGGAAAGATAGAAGTTCCTAACTATAATGTTATGGAATCAAACAATCGTTTATACGGGGATGATTGTTGTTTTACACCTACTTGTGGTAATCCAGATGGTAATAATATCCAGTTTGATTGTACTAGTGGTGGTTTTGCTTCCAACCCTAATACAGTATGTACTGGTCTTTCTTGTGATGATACTCAGTGCTGCGAAGAGTATACTTGTAGTAATAGTGATGGTGATGGTACTCAGATTTATTGTAGTCATTATGGAATGACTACCAAGTCTGACTCTACTAGCTTTAGATCAGATACTCCAATTATAGACCATAATGATTGTTGTGAGCCATATACTTGTGGTAATATTGATGGTACACATAGTGGTACACAGTTTGATTGTACTGGTGATGGTCTTCAGAATCTCAACCTTGATACTGAGTGTGGTGGATATGGCTGTAGCCATGATGAGTGTTGTTATGAACCACCTATACGATGGATTCCAAGACAAACTACTACGCAATATTTGAATAGAGATACAGACCCATCATTAAATACTTGTGATGAAATATGTAGAGATAAAGGTTTAACTTGTAATCCAGATTTAGCACTACAAGTAAATGATGAAAGCAGTTTTCAAGCAGCTTGGGAACAAGTTGGAGTTGATATACCAGATGATTGTAATTATTTTGCTAGAGAATACCAAATATTGCCGAATTACAACATGAATACGAATACTTGTTCATATTCAATATCCGAGGATACTTCACGGCATTGTACCGGTCAGTACACACACAACGATTTGTGTCCTTGCGAAGTACCAACAACATGTTCCGGTTTTGATTGTAGTGATTCTGATTTCAATTTAGTTGATTCACCAGAATCGGTTACTTGTTCTGGAAGTAATTGTACTGAACAGGAGTGTTGTACTGTACCTCCTAGAATACCACA
>PBLA01000029.1 GCA_002722245.1 Flavobacteriales bacterium
CAAATCGCAATTTTAAATTTTTTGTATAGCCGGCATAGTTTTTACCATCTTTTAAGCTTTTCAGTATGTATACAAAGTAAAACTCATCCATAATAAAAATTTAAAATTATTCCATAGGGTCATTCCTTAAGGCAACGTACAGAGCAGCCGCGCGCGCGGTTGTAGGTGCGCATGTAGGCATCGCTATTCTTGAAGAACAGGCTGAGCGCAACTGTACCGCTAACCGTACTACTCCAATAGTTACCGTTGGTACCTACACGGTAGAGCGAACCATTGTGGTTGATACGGGAGCCCGCCGAGGGCAATTTTAACACAGAGGCAAAAGCACCGGCGCGATTGTTTTGTGCACTTCCTGTACCCCAATAACCCGGACCGCCATTATTACGTTCTGCTTCCCATTCAGCCTCTGTAGGAATACGCCAACCGCTTGGGCAAGGGTTGTTGGTAGCGCTTTCTCCATTCCATAGGTTATCATCTTGGGTACTTCTCCAATCATGGGAGCTACCTTCGGTAATGAAATTTCCATGGCCAGGTGAGTCCGCATTAGTGGAGGTTGTACTTGAAGATCTGTCTTGATGCCCGTCATCTGCTCGTCCCCATTGGAACAAATCACCGTAGGAATTAGCATCGTCAAAAGAAGTTGCTACTTGTGAAGCTCCTAAGTTACGATCCATCCAACACTCCCCTGTAGTGGATGAAACTGTTCCATAGGTAACACTCCCGCCATTATAAGTCCACGTTACTGTTGATGTTCCACAGGTGAATGCACTGTTCACCGTTCTATTCAATGTACAAGTTTGCCCACCTATGTCTATAGCGAAACTTGCTGTACCATTACCGGAGGGTGTTCCGCTGATATTATAGGTAACACTTCCCGCACCGGAGGCAAAATCCCCCGCCGAGAGGGTTGCCGTTAAGCCTGTAACACCCGTTGAGGTTACTGTTTGTCCGTTGTGGTCACCATTATTACCTCCTGTGTAAGGGATTTTACTGCTTACGCTACTGGCAGCTACACTCTCAGTAAGTGTACCATAATCGGTTGCTGAACCACAGGTTAACCCTGTAATTGTCCCCGAGTTTTTATTCGCTTCCTCAATAATGTGCCAATTTGTTCCATCACTTATGATTTGAACAACATGGGTGTAGGAATCTAGGGCGTATGTGGTTGAGCCTTCAACGGTTTCACTTGCGTTTCCATCGATGGTGATATCATCTCCATCGGTATCGATGTTTTTAATGTAGTAAACTCTACCAGTGTTGCTTGCTGCTGCAGGAAGGGTAACGGTATAAGGCCCTGTGTTACATAATACAACATTGTAAGTGTTATCCAATGTTGTTGCTGAAGTAATGGTATTTACTTTATAGCCCATACTGGATTGGATATCTAATCCACTTGCTGGTGAAGTGGTTCCAATACCTACATCTCCATCGTTTTGAATGGTTACCCTATCGGTTCCATTGTTGGATATTCTTAAATCGGTTGAACCTGATGCTGGTATTAATACATCCCACTTGGCGGTTGCTCCTGTACCCGAGTTATAAATTTCAACTCCAGTAACATCGTTGGCACCGTTTTGTTCGTTTTCAATCCTTACTACAGAGGAATCTTTACCAGAGCCACTGTGGTTGTTAATATGTAAAAGTGCATCGCTATCAGGCGTGCTACCATCGGTGTTTATTCCCACATTTTGGGCTTGTGTGTAATAAAAGCTTGATGTTATGATTATGGAGAGTACTATTTTTTTCATCCTAATTAATTTGAATTAGATATTATGTGCCAATTTGAACCGTCGGAAATAATGGTTATTTGTTGATTGTAATCTTCTAATGCGTAAGTGGTTGCACCGTTTATGGTTTCGCTTCCGTTACCATCAATTGTTATGTCATCGCCATCGGTATCGATGTTTTTTATTTTATAAACTCTTCCTGTACAACCTGAAGCGGCTGGTAGGGTAACAGTGTATGCGCCAGTGTTGCAAAAAACTACGAGGTGTGTATTATCCAATGTAGTTGCCGATGTGATTGTTGTTAGGGAAAGTCCCATACTTGTTTGTACATCAAATCCGCTTGCTGGCGAGGTTGTTCCTACACCTACATCGCCATCATTTTGAATGGTTACATGATCGGAACCGTTATTATTAATGCGTAAATCTGTACTTCCCGAGGCTGGTATGTACATATTCCATGTTGCAGTGGCTCCTGTTGCGGAGTTGGATATTTGAAGTCCTGTTACGTCGTTAGCGCCGTTTTGCTCATTTTCTATCCTAACAATAGACGAATCGGAACTAGACGCACTGTGGTTATTAACGTGTACTAGCGCATCCCCATCGGGATTGCTCCCATCGGTGTTAAAGCCTATTCCTTGTCCGTAGCTGAGTGGGCTTATGGCTAGAAACAGTATGTATATAATTTTTTTGAGTTGCATATTAATCAATTAGTATAACATCGTAATCATAAAACTTACCATTACTCATGCTTGCCGAAACAAAGTATTTACCGCCTTCTCCTTGGATGACGTTGTTAATTACATTGGCCCCTTGTTGGATGGTTAAAACATCGTTAACAATGAGTTTCCCAAGGGCATCGTAAATTTTTAGGCTTAGTGTACCGCCTTCGGTGGAGTTGATGAGGATGTTTACCTCTCCATCCGAAGGGTTAGGGTAAAGGCTTGTTATTCCCAGACCTCCACCGCAACTGCAAGTTTTAATATCAGAGTGGGCAGATGTTCCATCGAAATCTACTTGTTTTAAGCGGTAGTAATCCACCTCTTGATTGCTGTTGACTTTTACGGGTTGCTCGTAGTTAATTACCGTGGTGGAATTTCCTGCACCTTGCACGCTGTCAATAGTGCTCCATGAGGTACCATCGGTGGAGTGTTGGATTTCGAAATGGGAGTTGTTTATTTCGGCGGCTGTTGTCCATTTTATTACTGTTTGGTTATCAATGCATTTTGGCTCAAAAGAGATGAGCTCTACAGGTAATGGCGTAACGCTGCTCACCAATGCCCATGAACGGAAAAAGTTGGCTTTGGCTACTGTAACTGCTGATAGGGTGTTGGAAGTTGTGTTAAGCGTTCCCGATAGGGTTACATCATGCCATTGTGAAGCGGTGGAGTTCCACCGTTGTGGGAAGATGTCTGCTTCACTTAGTGTATTATTTGTTGCTGTTACTTCATCATCATCATAAGTAAAAGAGAGGGTTACATCGGGTTTATCGGTGTATCCATTGGCATCCATAATCCAAAAGCGGTCAACAACATTAGCAGAGTTATCTGTAGCGCTTGAATTATCCATATTGGTTACATCCGATGGTTTATAATCGGATACTTTATAATTATCCGTTCCATTATTATCGGTATAACTTGAAAACTTGATGTTTCCGCTACCGGTTCCTGCTCCTGTAATGTTTACACTGGAAGGAATTTTAGATTCGGAAGCGTTGGTAGCCGTAGTGGCTGTTGTAAATGGAAGGGTGTAGGTTCCTGTATTTGTCCCTATGTTCCACTTTACTTGATTTTTTTCGTGTTTGGTGATGATGTTTCCGCCTGTGCCCGAGGTGGCTAGTGCGTTGGAATTTCCGTTTGCCAAAACCACAAAAACCTCATCGGTAGTTGCGGCTGTATTTAACACTAGGTAGGCATCATCTTTAATGACAACACGAGATTGTGAATAGCCCGAAAACTGAAGAAAAAAACAAAGAAATAAAGTAAGGAAAAACTTGCTAGAGTGCGATTTTAATATATATATATATATATATATGGCTTTTAAGGGCTGTTATTGGTGAATGTTTTGTTAACATTTTTATCTAATTATTTCTCAAAAAAGCAATTACGCAGTAAAGGTATCGTGTTTCATTTTACCATCAAAAAATTATCAAAACTATTTTTTAACACTATAACCTGCACAATTTAAAGTTTATTGTTGGACTTTTTAATACAAAAAAGTGGGTTGAAACGATTTTTTAAACAAGATTAAAAATATTTAATATCGTTGTAATTCAGTAGCTTAATACTGCTTGTAGATGATTTTTAAATTTTGATTTGGGTGGTGTTTTGGTTTTTCTGCTATTTATTATGGAATAACAGAAGTAAAATTGATTTATTACCACTTTACTTTTAACACATCAACACTTTATAGTGATGTAAAATGTGTTTAAATACAAATATTCATATGAATAAATGTAGTTAAGTCAGTTTTTTAGTATATTTAGACTTATGGAGAGACTTGCTAAATCGGTTTTGATTGATTGGAAAAATAAACCAACCCGAAAACCTTTAATTATAAAAGGTGCTCGTCAGGTTGGTAAGACATGGCTGATGAAAACCTTTGCCGAAGAAGAGTTTGACGATTATGTGTACATCAATTTCGAGCGAGATGTTCAGCTACAAACTATATTCACTCAAGATTATGATTTAAAAAGAATATTACTCGCTTTGGAAATTCAAAGTGGAAAGGAGATAACCCCAAAGAAAACACTTGTGATTTTAGACGAAATTCAAGAAGCCAAAGGAGGTTTAACATCGCTTAAATATTTTAATGAAGAATTGCCCAATTTGCATATAGTTGCTGCTGGTTCATTATTAGGATTAAGTATCCATGAAAAACAATCCTTCCCGGTTGGTAAAGTGGAATTTTTAAATTTAAACCCATTTAGTTTCGAAGAGTTTTTATTGGCTAAAAACCATCAAAAACTAATTCAGCTGATTAAAGGCCGAGAATGGGAGCTGATTAAAACATTTAAATCGAAATATATTTCACTTTTAAAACAGTATTATTTCGTGGGAGGAATGCCCGAAGCTGTAGACGCATTTATTCAAAACGAAAATTTTAAGGAGGTTAGAGAGATTCAAAACAACATCCTAAATGCTTATGAATTGGATTTTTCAAAATATGCATCTCCAAATGTAGTTCCTAAAATTAAAATGATTTGGAATAGCATTTTACCTCAGCTTTCAAAAGAAAACAAAAAATACATTTACGGATTACTTAAACAGGGAGCAAGAGCAAAGGAATATGAAGATGCTTTGTTGTGGTTAGAAAATTACGGACTAATTAAGAGGGTTTCGAGAATTACTAAACCGCATTTCCCTTTAAAATCCTATACCGATTCCAAAGCGTTTAAACTTTATATTCATGATGTTGGACTATTAAATGCAATGGGGAATGTGGACGAAAAGATACTTTTAGAGCCTTCCAAAATGTTTAGCGAGTTTAAAGGCTCTTTAACCGAGCAATTTGTATTGCAGGAATTAACAGCAAAAGGTGTTACAGGATATTATTGGTCTGAAAATACAGCGGAACTAGATTTTGTAATTGAAAAGGAAAATTCCATTGTTGGGATGGAAGTAAAAGCCGAGGAAAACTTAAAAGCTAAATCTTTAAAAGTTTTTAACGCTAAATACTCCGATACTAGCTGCATCAGATTTTCCTTGAGCGACTATCGTAAAGAGGATTGGTTAGTTAATATTCCTCTGTATGCCATAAGTTAAGAGAGCATTTGTTTAAGGTATAATTTTTTGTGTCACATTTGTGTTAAGGAAAAATAGAGCTCTGTGGGATAAGGATAGTTAGATATTGTATTGGCAAATAGATTCAATAAAAATAGCCAGCTTTTTATCTCACATTACTCCATCAACACAACATCGTAATCATAGTACTTACCATCGCTGGTAACTACCGATACGAAGTACTTACCGTTGGCACCGTTGATGAAGCTGCCTATTTGATTGTTCCCTTCGTTAATTTGGAACTGCTCCGATTTTATAATCTTTCCTACAGCATCGTGAACTGTAAAAGTTATTGTTCCTGTTTCTGATGATTTAACAACAATGTTTACTTCTCCTTCTGATGGATTGGGGAAAAGCGAGATGATTTCAACCCCTTCAAAGTTTACTATTTCGATGTTGGAGTAGCTTGTAGTCCCATCGTAATCCACTTGCTTTAATCGGTAGTACGATGTTCCCGAATAAGGTTGGTAATCCATTAAGCTATAGTTCTGCATCTCTGTTGAGTTTCCGTCTCCGTGCGAGTCAACCGAATCGATTGGAGAAAAGTTAACCCCATCCTTAGAGCGTAGTACTACAAAGTAATCGTTATTAATCTCAGTAGCTGTTACCCAGCGAACATCTACCGCTTCGTTATTCTTTGGTTCGGCGGTGAACTCTATTAATTCAACTGGTAGTGAATTATCACATGGATTAGTCCCTAATGTGTAAGTATTAAAAGTAGACATTGCACTTCCCGATGGAATTGTTCCAGACCCTGCAGCACCAGACGCCGTTCCGCCACCATCTTGCCAGTTGGAACCATCCCAGTAAGCCACAAGCAAATCTGGCAAGTCAGACACAGTGCTTTCGCCATCCCATTCCAAGGTAACCGTTCCATCCTGAGAACCTGAAGTTCTTGTTAAATCCCAATACTCCACATTACTTACCTTACATATCCCAGCACCTAAACTACTACGGTTACTTGGCTGAGTGTAATTGTACTTAGCTTTCATGGTAGTAGCTCCTGTTCCACTAGGGGTATAAGCAAGAGAGTTGTAGGACGAACCATGACCAATTGGAAAGGTAAAAGCTGTAGTTGAGTTAAAGTTTTTAGCAACAGGACCATTTACGTGGCTCGCATCTGCAGCGCCAGCAGCACTTGCGCCTGTTTCAAAAGTTAACAATTCAGTATCCGTTGTGGTAAAGTCTCCAGTTGTAAACTGTACTTCATTATTAACCGTGGCCGAACGGGTAAATACTCCGCCTGCGGCGTTGTTAATTTCTAAGTTGTACAAATCGTCACCTCCAAAATCTAAGTTCTGACTCGTGCTTCCTGTAAGTTCTAATAAACCAGTTCCAGATGTTAAAGTCGCAGAAGTTCCATTGGTGAAATGCCCATCAAACTCTAAATTCGGTTCACCAGCCGATTCAAAAACTAGCGTGGAAGTATTCATATTCGCTACGTCACCATCCGAATGGACAACCAATCCGTTGTCTATTTGTAGCGTTAAACTCCCATTGTTATTAAAAGCTAACTGAGCCTTAAGTGTTGTTCCTCCTATTAGAAACAATGCTAACAATGCTTTAACCGATTGATGTAAGTTCATTACTTAAAAATCTTGTTTTTATTGTCACCCTGAGCGGAGTCGAAGGGCTATTTAACCGAAGCTGATTCCTGTTGTTGGATGAGTTGTAACAATTGTTGTACTTGGGCTTTTAAGGCTTCTATTTCTTCGGCGTTGTTTGATGCATCTGCTTTTACTTCTTCTACCTCTTTTTCCTGTGCAGCATTCTCCGCCTTTTGTGTTTCTATTTCCCTTTTCTGAGCTTCAATGATGGCTTGTTGTTCTTTGATTGCTTCAACCAATAATGCAGTTAAAGGTGCGTATTGCATGCTGTAGTATGATGTGTCGTTTTGAGGAGCATCTACCACTTCTGGAATGATTTGTTCTGCTTCTTGAGCAATAAATCCCATTTGTATGCCAGGTAAATGATGAGTGGTATCTTTCCATTCATAATTTACACCTCTTAAGGCCATGACTTTGTTTAGAGAGTTAGGGATAGTGGTAATGTTCTTTTTTAAGCGTTCGTCAGAGTCATTAAACCAAGCAGTGGTACCCCCGGCGTCTCCATTTACAGAAAACGTCCGGCCAAAAGCCCCACCCGTGTAATTTCCATGAGCCACCCTTACTCTATTCCAGGGATCAATTGATAAACCTGAAACACCATCGGTTCGAAAGTCCCAAGAGTTCAGTGTGTTAAACGTCCAAGGAGACGTTGTTCCAGCTGTAGTGGTGGAAGTTATCCACATTGGGCGTGATCCAGAAGAATTATGCAAATAAAATGCTGTTCCTGCATTTGTGACAGCTCTTCCATAAATGTTCCCTATAACAGTGAGATTGTAACTAGGGTTGCTTGTTCCAATACCAACTTCTCCTGTGGATTGAACGGTTACAGCTGTACTCGCATCGGGTGCTGTTGTTCCAATTTTGAATTTATCATCCGTATCATCAATTCCTATTGAAAAAGTTGTGGTATTATTTAACTGAAAATTAATTTTCGGGTCACCGTCGGCAGCGGTGTTGTTAATATCCAAAGCAGCATCAGTTGCTTCAATATCTAGTGGTACACTTGGGGTTGTTGTCCCAATTCCTACCTGTGCAAATGTTAACGTACTTGCTCCAAGTGCTAATGCGAATAAATAGTTTGACTTTTTCATATTTTGGCTTTATTCAATTCTGTTGTTCGTTTTTAAACTCGAGTGCGGTTGTACCGCGTTCGTATTGTTTATAGCAGTTGTTCTGCGGTTACACTTTTCGGACTTCAAGTCCTTAATACAATAGTTACGCGTTACAAACGCGCACCAGTTGATATTTGAAAATCTTATTTGTTCTCTCATGGAAGAAGTAGAGCGTGTTTTAGCTTCGTTATTTGAAATGTATGGTTCCTTGAAGTTGGGAACTTCAAAAAAAGAAAACGTTAGTGTATTGCTAACCTCCTTGTAAAAGGAGAGTCCACTATAATTATTTGCAGAGATTATTGTTGGAGCACCAAACTCCACAGCACGAGAATACCCCGAAAACTGAATGAAAAAACAAAGAAATAAAGTAAGGAAAAACTTGCTAGAATGCCTGTTTATTATATATATATATAGCTTTTAAGGGCTGTTATTGCAGAATGTTTTGTCAACATTATTTTTCATTTAATTATTTCTCAAAATAGTAATTACGCAGTTAAATGTATCAAGTTTCGGTTTACCAGCAAAAATTCAACTAAACTCTTATTAACACTATAACCTGCACAATTTAAAGCTTATTGTTGGACTTTTTAATACAAAAAAATGGGTTGAAACGATTTTTTAAACGAGACTACAGTCGTTTAATGTTATTGAAATTCAATGATTTAACGCTGATCATGAATGATTTTTAAATTTTGGTTAGGTCGACTAACTTTGGGCTTGGGTGCGTATTACTTTTTATTATTAACGAAATATTAAAATCATATTTTACTTTTTCAGGTTTAAGCATTATCTTAGATAAATGATACAACGATGGAAATTGAAGGATCTTTCGGATAATTTAAACTACTTTCCAGTAATTGGAATAGTTGGACCAAGACAAGTTGGTAAAACTACCATCTCTAAAACCCTTATTAAAGAACTCCAAAAGGAAACATTATACCTAGATTTAGAGGATCCACAAGACCAAGCAAAAATAACTAACCCTAACTTGTTTTTTGAGCGAAATCAGGATAAGTGTATCATTTTGGATGAAGTTCAAAGGGCTCCTGATTTGTTTCCAGTTTTAAGATCTATGATAGATAAAAACCGGGTGCCAGGCCGCTTTATTCTACTTGGGTCGGCATCGCCAGAATTAATAAGAGATTCATCGGAATCTTTAGCAGGAAGAATTGCTTATGAAGAACTTACTCCTTTTAATTTATTAGAAATCATAAATACTAAATCAATAATTGAGCACTGGATTTATGGAGGTTTTCCAGACTCGATATTATCACCAAATAAAAAGGTTCAGCAAACTTGGATGCGAAATTTTATCCAAACCTACATTGAAAGGGATTTACCTATGTTAGGCTTGTCGGCAGACAGGGGTACAATTAGAAAATTGTGGACAATGATTGCACACATGCATGGTAGTTTGTTAAACATGAGCAACTTAGCTAAGTCCTTAGAACTCACTTCACCTACCATTAAAAGTTACCTTTCCTTTTTGGAGGAAGCCTTTTTAATAAGACAATTACCAACCTATACCACTAACCTTAAAAAAAGATTAGTTAAAGCACCTAAAGTATATGTTAGGGACTCGGGAATTTTACACTTTTTACTGGGAATAAATTCTATAGATGAGCTTGAAGGTATGCCTATAATTGGAAATTCGTGGGAAGGTTATGCAATAGAACAAATTTGCCACATAACACAAAACGAATTTGAACCTCACTTTTACAGAACCCATGAAGGAGCCGAAATAGATTTGGTTTTACTTAAAGCTGGAAAACCAATTTACGCTATCGAAATAAAATACACATCGGCCCCAAAGCTTAGCAGAGGAAACACTCAGGCTTTTAGGGATATTAATGCAAAGGAGAATTTTATTATAACCCCAAATTCCGACGATTATTATCTTACGAAAGAGATTAGGGTATGCAGCTTAGGTGACTTTTTAAAGCTTCTTATAGCGGAATAAAACAAAAACATCTTTTTAAGGAATATGATTCCGTATTTTTCCACAAAGTAATACTGTGAGGTGTTTTTTTAACACCTGAATTCTTGTGTCAGATTTGTGTCAACCGTCTAAAAGGATTGGTTTTATTGAGGGTTGAAATGTTGTATTGGAAAGTAAATCAAAGATTTACTTGGAAATCCTGACCGACAGTGGAGCATCAAGGAAAGGTAAATAATTCATCATTAACCAACCTAATTCAGTTTGGGAACAGTCTCTATACTATCTTAATTTATTTTATTGTTCCTTTGTTTTAAATTCAATCTTTTGAAGAATGGCAGCAAGAATCTTTGTTTCAATCCTTAAAATATCTCCTAAATTTAAAAAAGCAGTTTGGAAAAGAATTTATCAGTTTTTGGCTTCTAAATATCAAACTGAAGATTGGACTTTTATGAATTATGGTTTTCAGTCTTTAAATAAATCTGAAAGGATTGAATTAAAAAAAGAAGATGAAACTAATCGGTTTTTTATTCAACTGTATAATTATGTAGCCTCTAAAGTGGATTTAAAGAATAAACGAATTTTAGAGGTTGGGAGCGGTAGAGGCGGTGGAGCCGATTATGTGGATCGTTATTTTCAGCCCTCAAAAATGTTTGGGGTGGATTATTCTCGTAATGCCATTGAATTTTGTAATAAAGTATTTAAAGATTCAAAAGTTGAATACAAGCTTGGAGATGCCGAGAATCTTCCGTTTGAAAACGAAAGTTTGGATGTTGTGATTAATGTTGAATCATCACATTGTTATGCTAATGTGTCTGCTTTTTTTGCAGAAGTAAATCGAGTTTTAAAGTCAGGTGGATATTTTTCATTCGCTGATTTTAGAGATAAAGAGCCCTTTGAGGATTTGAAAAAGGACCTTGCAAATAGTGGACTTGAAATCGTTAAAAGCACCAATATATCAAAAGAAGTATTGCGGGCATTGGATGATTTTAATGAAGAAAAGATGAAACGCTTTGGCAAAATGTTTGGAAGCTGGCTTAAAAAGCCGTTGTCAGAATTTGCAGGAATGAAAGGATCGAGTATTTATGAAGATTTATCAAATGGTAACACATTGTATTACTATTATTTATTGAGGAAGAACTAATCAATATATAGTCTTTTTTCTGCGTAAACTTCAAAATTTATTTAGACATCAAATTGACAGGATCGGTTAAAAAACATTTTGAATTAATAGCCTAATTATTGATGACTTTTAACTTACATTTAATTACTGTACTACATTTATAAACAATGTGGTTGCGATACCAAATCCTGCTCCTGAAAAGAAAAGATTCCAATCAAAGTGTCGTTTTTTCAAAACATAAGAATAAAGCCAAAGAACTCCCATGAGAAGAAGTACAATGAACAACTGTCCAATTTCAATACCTAAATTAAAAATAAATAAGGGCATTACGATATCGTCACTAAAAAGCATGAATTTGAAGTTGCTTGCGAAAGCTAATCCGTGAATTAATCCAAATACAAGTGCAATAGCATATTTTATCCTAACATTTGATTTTTGAGTTTCCTTTTTATAATTAATGATATTTGATATGGCTGTTATCATTATTGTAATAGGAATTAAGGTTTCTATAAGAGTAGTGTTAGACGGAACAATATCTAAAGCACTTAAAATAAGCGTGCAGCTATGGCCTATTGTGAATGCGGTTATTATGACTAATATTTGTTTCCATTGTTTTAGTTGAAACGCAGCACATAATGTCATTACAAAGAGGAGATGATCGTATGCATTGATGTCTACAATGTGTTCCCAACCGGTTACGAAAAATGAACTAAGTGAATGATTCATGGATAAACAGTTTAGTTTATAATTAATTTCTGTGCAGAGTTTTGATACGTCGCTTGATAGTGTTTTTCCTCAAAAAAAGGAAGCATTCTTATCACGTTCATATTTGTTTGTTTATAACCAAATTCATTAAACAAAAGGTTATTTTCTATAAATAGCTCATCTCCTTCTTGTATGTAAATTTGATCACAGGAAAATTTAAATCGGAAAGCATTGTAATTAGTGTGTACCTCAATATCTTCAAATTTTAAATCAAGAAAAATACCATTAACAGCAATCTTAAAATAGGTGTCAAAATATTTTGTTACTTTTCTTTTTTCTGTTTTTGAAGGGCTTAAAAAATCAACCTCTTTTGGAAGAATTTTATTCGCACTAAATAGAAAGTCATCCATAAAAAGATTGAACATAAATTCTATTTGATTTGATTCTTTGTTGTATTCAATAAGTGTTGTACTAAATTTTAATTGGTGAGCATGTGAATTTATATACAGTCCCAAAAAAAGAAATATCAAAATCAGAGGCTTTGAAAGTGTATATCTCATGCTTTAAAAAATTAAATAAAATGAATTTCTAAAATCACTCAAATGCAACAATGTTGCATTTGAGTGTGAATATACTATAAATTATCCGAATTTTATAAAAACGATTTTTAATTAAAATCGAATGATTTAAAAAGAGTATGTAATTATTGTTTTACTATTTCAATCCTTTTTGATAGGATATTAAAGATTTTTCTAACCCTTCAATCACTTTTTTTGTCACTTTCCTAGGGTGGTCTTTTTTGAATTCTTTTAATTCATTTAAAGCGATTTCACCTAACTCATTTAAGCCAGATGGATTTTTGTCAAATTCGTAACTTCCAATACACCATTTAAGTCTTCCTAAAGTGTCTTCAAACTGTTCAAGACCTAGTTTTTCTAATGTTGTAACTGCTTCAGCGCAAGATTTTTTCAGTTTTTCGTTGTTTTTAAAAGTTGATTTCATGATTTAGGTTTAGTTTGTTCCTACAAACATAAAAAACATAAAAAACATAAAAAACAGAACAAACAATCAACTATAAAATGCTATGCCAAGGAATATTTTTATGAAATAAAATGAAGCATGAACATCTATTATGCGACGGGTTGATAACCTTTCATAAAATGGGCCTTCATTTTAGATACCTTTTTGATGAAGTCGAATTGTGACTTTTTTAATGAATTTTTTGAAAATTTCATAAATGTTCCATTTTCATATATTGAAACATCTATTGAAAAATAAAGGGATAATTTATAATAAGGAATCACCCACGAAAAATGTTCAGTAAATTTTTTAAAATGAACGATAATACCTTTTGGACGAAGCTCAATACTTGTATTAATAATAGACTCATCAGTTGGTAACAAGTCTCTAATATCATCACTTGATGATCGTAAAATATATCGAGGTGAACCTATCCCTTTCAATTTTAATCGATCAAGTAGGCCAAATGGTTGTCCAACTAATTCATTAATTTCTTTTCTTAATGGCCTGTCGTAGTAAGAAGTATCATAAATCATACTTTAATATAGATTCTTTTACAACAGCAGAACAGTAAGGGAATAATCTAAAAATGATCTTTAAATAGGTAAAATCAATTTTTACTAATAGAACTCAATGTTACCTTACGGGAACTTTGGAAATTTTGAAAAATCTCTCTTCCGTTTTTCAAGAAATGCATTTCGTCCTTCAACGGCTTCCTCGGTTCCATAAGCAAGTCGTGTTGTCTCTCCAGCATAAACTTGTTGTCCGATTAACCCATCATCAATGAGGTTAAATCCAAATTTCAACATTTTTATAGCAGTAGGACTTTTAGTCATAATTTCTTGTGCCCAATCATACCCAACCTGTTCGAGTTGATCATGTGGAACAACCTTATTTACCATTCCCATATCATAGGCTTCTTGAGCAGTATAATTTGCCCCTAAAAAGAAGATTTCTCTTGCTCTTTTTTGACCAACTTGACGAGCAAGGTAAGCAGAACCGAAACCTCCATCAAAACTAGCGACATCGGCATCAGTTTGTTTAAAAACCGCGTGCTCTTTGGAAGCAAGAGTGAGGTCACAAACAACATGTAAACTATGACCACCGCCAACACACCAACCTGGCACTAATGCAATGACGACTTTATTCATGAATCTTATTTGACGTTGTACATCTAAAATATTGAATCTGTTTACACCATTGGACCCTTTATAACCCGTATTTGATCGAACATTTTGGTCACCACCTGAACAAAAAGCCCAACCACCGTCTTTTGGTGAAGGTCCTTCACCGGTGATCAGAACCACACCAATCTCTTGGCTTTCATGGCAAATAACCAATGCCTCCCATAGCTCATCAACTGTTTTGGGGGTGAAAGCATTCCTTACCTCTGGTCGATTAAACGCTATTCTGGCAACACCATTGCATGACTTAAATGTGATTTCTTCGAATTCTTTTTCGATTTTCCAATCTATATGTCCCATGTATTCACGAATTTGTGACTAAAATAATGATTAATTGATAGTGTAAAGAAGTTAAATAAAACAAAGGTTTATACTAAAGGTATACAAGGTTACTTAAAAGTTATAACAGGGCTATCTAATTAATGGAGTGAATTTTCAGTGTGGCAGTTTATTTATTCCGCGACTCTTTTTAATCATTTATTTTCTATTCTCTTAATGTCAAAAATCGTTATTTAATCAGCTAAAAGTTCTTTTAAAAGGTGCTGTTTAATCAAACAAGTATTCTGTTTACTTGTCATCTTGGAATTCTTAATGTAATTTTAAGAACTACCTTAATTTTTTAAAAAATGACTTCATTATTATCCAATCTTTCTAAGATATTTTCATTTGTAGGTCTATACTTTCTTTTTAACACTGGTGTTTTTGCTCAATGTGAGGGCGGGAAAGAGGACCATGGGCATGGTACATGGTATGTGAATTTAGAAGAAACAGATCACCCGTTATACACAGGTGTTGTTAGATGTTCGTTCCAAAGAGATGATATCGTAGGCGGTAAATATGGGGCATTAGATAAAGGGATGTTACAAGAAGATAATGATGCGAAATACTGTGGTATGTGTGTGGAAGCAACCGGGCCTGCAGGTTCAACTATTATTCAAATTGTAGATGAATGTCCAGATTGTTGGGATCGAAGTGCAGGTGGACAGATATTAACGGGTACAAATACGAAATTTGGAGATATTGATTTATCACCAGCAGCTTTTGAAGCTGTGGTAGGACATCAAGATATAGGAATTGGTGATTTTGATTGGCATGAGGTTTCATGTCCTTGGACAACTCCGATTGATATTATTGTAGAAGGTTCAAATCAATGGTATGCTAAAGTGATCATTTCAAACCATGTTAATCGAATCGCGAAAGTGGAGGTTCAGCAAGGAGGACAATGGATTTTGATGGAAAGAGGTGAAGATAATGGATGGGTTAAGGGGAGTATTAATGAAGCATCTAAATCTTTTAGAATAACTGATATCTATGGGAATGAAGTGATTGCAGAAGGGATAGATTTTACACAAAATCCTACTAATTCCAAGACTTCAATAAACGGTAATTTTCCAACTTGTAATAACAACGGAGGAACAGACGGAGGAACAGACGGAGGAACAGACGGAGGAACAGATGGCGGAACAGATGGCGGAACAGATGGCGGAACAGACGGCGGAACGAATAGTGGTGATCCTTGTTCATCTCCAGGTTGGGAATTAGGAGAAACTTATCAAATTGGAAATAAAGTTTTGCACAATGGAAAAGTTTATTCGTTAACAGCAGCAGCTGCATGGGCAGGACAATCTGCCTATGAGCCTGGCGTTGGATGGGCTTGGGAACAAGCTTGGAAATTAGAAAATGAGACTTGTGGAAACACTGGCGGTACAGATGGGGGAAGTTCGGGTGGTAATATCGGGTCGTGCGGATATCCTAACTACGAACAAGGTATGACGTTAGAAGTAGGTGATAAAGTTGAGCATAATGGAGGAGTTTACGAGGTGAAAGTAGCAACATGGGCAAGTCAAGGTGGTCCATATGAACCAGGAGTTGGATGGGCTCAAGGAGAAGCTTGGATTACGACAGGAGAAACATGTGATGGAAGTTCTGACGGTGGTAATACTGGAGGAACAGACGGAGGGTCAACAGACGGAGGGTCAACAGGTGGTTCATGTAACTACCCTAACTGGTCTTTAGGAATGGCTGTAGAAACAGGAGACAAGGTTGTTCACAACGGAAAGGTATATCAAGCAAAGGTTGGTTCTTGGGCCAGTGAGCCTAACACTGGTTATGAGCCAGGAGTTGGTTGGGCTCAGGAGAGTGCTTGGAGTGAAACAGGTGAAAGTTGTAGTGGTGGTGGAACAGGAGGCAGTACTGGAGGGTCAACAGGAGGAACTGATAGTGGTGGAACAGGAGGCAGTACTGGAGGATCAACAGGAGGAACTGATAGTGGTGGAACAGGAGGCAGTACTGGAGGATCAACAGGAGGAACTGATAGTGGTGAAACAGGAGGTAGTACTGGAGGATCAACAGGAGGAACTGATAGTGGTGAAACAGGAGGTAGTACTGGAGGATCAACAGGAGGTAGCACTGGAGGATCAAGTGATGGAACTGATAGCGGATCGAATGGTCAGGCTTGTTCCGATAAAAAAGATCATGGTCATGGAACATGGTATGTAAATTTAGAAGAAACAGATCACCCATTATACACAGGGGTTGTGAGATGTTCTTTTGAAAGAGATGATATTGTAGGCGGTAAATATGGAGCGTTGGACAAAGGAATGCTACAGGAGGACAACAATGCCAAATATTGTGGAATGTGTGTTGAGGCTGATGGTCCTGCAGGTACTGCTATTATTCAAATTGTAGACGAATGTCCAGATTGTTGGGATAGAAGTTCAAGTGGACAGATATTAACGGGTACAAATACAAAATTTGGCGACATTGATTTATCACCTGCAGCGTTTGAAGCTGTTGTAGGGCATCAGGACGTTGGGATTGGTGATTTTGATTGGCATGAGGTTTCATGTCCATGGACAACCCCAATTCATATTATTATTGAAGGTTCGAATCAATGGTATGCTAAAGTTATTATTGGTAATCACAAAAATAGAATTGCTTCTGTTGAGGTTTCTGATAATGGTGGATCATCATGGGTATCAATGGAACGAGGAATGGATAATGGATGGGTGAAAGGAAGTTTGTCCTCTCCAACCAAAGAGTTGAAAATTACAGATATTTACGGTAGTGAAATTATCATGGAAAACGTTGATTTCTCTTCTACAATTACAAAGAGAAAAGATAATGGAACAGAAAATTTCCCAGCTTGTGGTGAAGTAAAATCGTTGAATCTTCCAAATACATTGGACTACGTTACGGTTTTTCCTAATCCTGCAAATACAAGAATTACTTTTGATGGTGTTGAGGAGGTTAAATTGATTGAGATCCTAAATGTAAATGGTCAGGTTCTTGCAAGTAAATCATTTAATCGTAGTATGGCACAGATAGGGCTAGATATTTCGAAATTTCCAGCTGGAATTTATGTGGCTAAATTAACAGGATTGAATAATACAGGTGTAGTTAATTTTGTGAAAAAATAAATGAATCTTTAATTTACTATAGCCGCTAAGTGATTAGCGGCTTTTTTGTTTTACACTGGAAGGCTTATTTTAATAAATTTGTTTTGGATTTTATTTTATGAAAATAGGTTTTGACGCGAAACGACTATTCAATAATTTCACGGGTTTGGGAAATTATAGTCGATCTCTTTTAAAAGATTTGAGCGGATTAACTGCGTCCAATCAACTTTATTTGTATTCACCCAGCATTAAAGAGAACTCAACAACTTCGCCTTTTTTTGATGACCAAAATTATGTTTTGAAGTCATCAGAAAAATTATTCTGGCGTTCAAAAGGAGTTGTTAAGGATTTAAAGCGAGATGGGATAGATTTATACCATGGGTTAAGCAATGAAATTCCTTTTGGAATTCCTCATTCAGGGGTTAAATCAATCGTGACGATTCATGACTTGATTTTTAAAATTTATCCAAATACCTATAGGTATATTGATTCAAAAATTTATGATTTTAAATTTAAATATGCTTGTAGGAATGCTGATCGAATTATAGCGATTAGCGAGAGTACAAAAGCAGATATTATTCGTTTTTACGATGTCCCCTCTCAAAAAATTGAGGTCATTTATCAAGCTTGTGACCCCCTATATTATCATCTGCAAACTAAAGATCAGATAGATGTGGTTCTTAAACGGTGCAATGTTCCTAGTCGGTTCATGTTGTATGTGGGTTCTGTAATTGAACGAAAAAATCTATTAACTATTCTAAAGGCTCAAGAGCGATTGGATGCAAAATTGAGGATACCACTTGTTATTGTAGGTAAAGGTGACACATATCAAAAAAGAGTGGAGCACTATATCAAGGTCAACAGGTTGGAAAATCATGTTTTATGGTTGTCTAATATTTCTGATAATCTTGATTTACAAGCGCTGTATCAGGCTGCTGATATTTTTATTTACCCTTCAGTTTATGAAGGTTTTGGTATACCCGTTGTGGAAGCGTTACTTTCCAAAACTCCTGTAATTACTTCTAATTGCTCTTCATTACCCGAAGCTGCTGGCCCGAATAGTATTTGCATAGATCCGAATAATGTTGACGCTATGGCTCGTGCTATGACGGATATTTTTACCAATGAAACCTTACGCGAGTCTATGATTCGTGAAGGGTTTATCTATGCTCAAGATAAATTCAATGGCATGAGTAATGCGAATAAAGTAATGAATCTTTATCAAAATGTCTTTAAGCATCTATAGTACCGTCAGTTGTGGTTGTTAAGGGATGAAATCATATATCTAAATTTTAAAGATATTCATGGTGATTAGCCTTTAGGGCTAAAATGAACAAATATCATTGGTAATGAATGATAATTTAGGATGTTGTTAGATTGTTATTAGGTTGATTTTTAGGTTTTTGACGATTAACGTTATTTTATTAAATTTGGGAGGCTCTGAATTTTATATTCTCGTTGCCTAACGAAAATAGAAGGATGAGCTTTTAAAATCATAGGGGGATTAATAGAGCAAAATTGTTTATACCTAGATGAGCTTTTTTAATTGATGTGATTTTAAAATTAACTAACCTTAACGACATACTTATGAAACTCAAAACTTTGTTTGCATTAGCAATCATAGGGCTGTTTTCAGCTTCTGCCTATTCAAATGTTTATTTGGTTAAAAATACAGCTGGCAATGCTTGGTGGCCAGAAGAAGGAGATGCAAATTCATTTAAAGCAGCCTTATTTGCTTCTAAAAATAACCCTGGAAGAGACACAATTCGTTTTGAATTATCGGGAGGTACTTCCGTATCTGCAGTAATGAATCCAATACCAATTACGACAGCTCATTCTGATTTATTAGTAGATGGATATTCAACAATTGATGGAAACCCGATAAAACTAACTTTTAGTTTTAGAGTTGAGGGATCGAATGTTGATTTTAAAGGAATAGATTTCCAAACGGTTAACAATCCATTAGAAGTTACAGGGAATAATATATCGGTAGACAATTGTACCTTTTTAGTTTCTGGAGCGGGTCAAAATGCAGTTTGGATAAGAGGAGGGAATAATTCCTCGATTACTAATTGCACTTTTACAAATTCAAAACAGCACGCCGTTTCAATTGAAAATGGAGGAGGGCACACCATAAGTAATTGCTCATCAACAGGAAGTGTTGATGTAGCATTTATCACCAGAGGAACAGGAGGGAATACATTTACAAATTGTAGCGCTTCTGATGGAGAGCATAATGGTTTTGGAATGTTATCACGTGATAATATTATAGAAGATTGCATATCTTTTAATAATGACAGATCTGGTATTGCTGTTGATAATTCTACGGGTCAATCAAGTGGGAATATTATTAGAAGAAATCAAGTGTATGGTAACAATAGGGTGTTTTACATGGGTGCTGTTAATCCTTTATATGATCAGGCAGCTATTTTTACAGATGGACCTTCCACAGAAATTTATGAGAATTATATTTATGATAACGAGGCAAATGGGATCATGCTAAATGGCGCATTAGCCAATAATGGAGTGGTTAGAGACAATGTAATTGGAAGAAATAGTAGTGGAGACGAACTAGGAAATGGCTGGAATGGAATTTTTGTTCATACAGGTAGTAATGCTATAGTGGAAGATAATATTGTTGTGAATAATGGAACAGGAGATTCACATAATACCTATTATATGAAAGATCGGATTTCGGGTATTCGATTTCAAAATACTACTTCAGGAACTATTCAGAATAATTATGTAGGAACGGACGCGAACAAAACCAATGCGGGGAATGCTTTTGATGGAATAACTTTGTATCAAAACACCACAAATACTGTGGTGACGAATAATGTTATTTGTTATAATGGATTTAGTGCCCCTAACTATGGAGATGGCGGAGGGCTCGCCCTAAGGGAGGGTTCTGGAAATGGAGTAGCAATAACAGCGAATTATATTGGTGCGCATGAGGATTTGTCTGATGGTGGAAATAATGATTATGGTATTTCCTTGGAGAGTGCAAATAATGTAACTGTTGGAGGGGTAGATGTTGCTCAGAAAAATATAATTGCAAATACGAAAAACGCATCTTCAGGTGGGAATTATAACGGAAGAGGAATTTGGCTAGCGTTTAGTGGAACGACGGGGGCAGAGATATATAACAATGATATTACGAATAATGCTGGTCCAGGGATTGAAGTGATGGAAGGAGCCTCAAATAATATTATAGGAGCCGCAGGGGATGGAAACACCATTACTGGGAATGAATTAGGAATAGTTGTAACAGGGAATTCTATTAACAATACCATGCGATACAATTCTTTTTCATGTAATGTCTCAAAAGGAATTTTGCTTGAGAATGGCGGGAATGAAGAGTATGGAAACAATGGAACTCCAAAATCAGTTTTGGTAAATACGAGTGATCCAAGAGTAGGTTTTGTATCAGGATTTGCTCCTTCGGCTAATGCATCAGTAGATATTTATGCGAAGGATTCGAATTGTGAATTGGAATGTGATGACCCAGCTAATCAAGGCGCTACATATGTTACAACGGTTTCCGCTTCGGCATCAATCTCGGGTAATGGGATGTATAGTTGGGAATATGATTTTGCTGGTGGAGGAAATCAAGTAAACCAAGAAACCGTTATTGTTTTAGCAACGGAAAACGGATCAGCAGGAACCGTAAATACCTCTGAGTTTTCAATTTGTAATCTAGAATGTGATACCCCTCAAAATGCATTAATTACGTCATCGGATTTAAGTTTTTGTGAGGGTGAAGAAGTGTCATTAGAAGCCAATGCAGATAATTTATCAGGATCAGTAAGCTACACATATGCGTGGTATTTAGGATCCATAGCAAATGATAATTTAGTAACCTCCAAAACAAACGATAATACCTATTCCACTGATGTAGCGGGAACATATTTTGTTGTTGTGTCTAATCAACAAGACCCTGATGCGTGTTTTGATAATTCACCAGGTGTTACTGTGGTTGCAGATGTTTCTCCGATTACAAGTATACAATCGTCTAATCCGGCCGGAGTTTGTGAAGGCGAGAGTGTTACGTTAAGTTCAAATGCTACAGGCTTGAATTTAGTGTATAGCTGGTCAACTGGGGCCTCTTCTCCAAATATTGTGACCAGTGAGGGTGGAACTTATTCGGTCACTGTAACGAGTACTTCAACAGGATGTGATGCATTGTCCTCTTTTGATTTAGTGGAAAATAATAATCCTATACTGGCTTTGCCAGATTCTTTATTGTTTTGTCAAAGCGATTCTCTTGAAATTTCGGCAGGTGTATCAGGTTTAGAATACTTGTGGTCTCCCACAAATAATACTTCAGAATCTTTTTATATACAGAATTCAGGAACGCATCGTTTATTAGCTACCGATCCAATTTCTGGATGTGAAGCAAGAGATACTGTTGTAGCGCTACAGAGTCCTCAACCTAAGCCGTCTGTTACACTGCCCTCGGATTCAATATTATGTGAGTCTGAAGGAGAACAAATTGCAATTACAGCAAATTATATTGCGTTTTTACCCGGAGAATTGCAATGGAGTGATGGGACATTAAATGAAGACTCTATTCTCGTATCGGATACGTTAGAGTATTGGGCGAAGTATATTGATGTATATGGATGTGAAGGGGTAGATTCTATTAAAATCAGTAATTTTTGTATTCCTCCCGAGCCAGAGTTGCCTAATGTAGCTTCTGAGGATTCTCCTTTTACCCCAACAGGAGATGTTGCACCTGAGCAAATTCTTGAAAGTTCGTTAACGATTTATAACCGATGGGGATTAGAGGTTTTCGCTTTGAACTCCAGTGATGAATTACCTGTGTGGAAAGGGTATAATAAAAAGGATAATCCTTGTTCTTCTGGTGTTTATTATTGGATTTGGGAATTTACAGACAATACATACACTGAGAAACGTTACAATGGTTTTGTTCATTTCATTCGTTAGCTTTTGAATAAGTTAACAAACTTGGCTTACTATTCTTTCTTTTGCCATATGGCAAATTCGTTTTGAAAGACCCTTTGAATATTGGAAAAAGAATTGAAACTCTGTTGGGGTGAACTGACCTGCAATTAGATAGGTTAAAGAGGTTTTAAATTGTAGATTGTGTTTAAACAGTTGGTCAATGATTACCTTTTTTTCTTCTTGTGGTTGTTTTTTCCAATCAATTTTTAAATTGGATATTTGTTCGTGAAATCGCACAATCAACAGATCGTTTTGAAGTTTTAATATTGGACGCAAAGTTTGATTTTGAAAGTTTTCTTCGGCTGAACAACTGTCCGAAGATATTTTTTTGATGGAAGGTCTGATGTTTTTTCTTTGATCATTCTCCATTTGAATCAGGACTATAATTCATGGTGACAATATTTTTACTTTTAAGATCAAACATCAAATTGTATAACCCAAAAAATGTTCTGTTCATATAAATGAAATGTTTAGATCCTCTTCCTCCATTTTGATTTCGCAGCTCTTTATCTTTAGATAGTTTTTCACCTAAAGCGACAATTTCTTGAAAAAATTCTTCATTTGAAAAATCAAAAGTTTCAGATTGAAAAGGTTTAGTGAATACAGATAGAAGTTCTGAAAAAATTGATTCAATAAATTGTTCTTCCTCAGGTGTGTCATCATCATAAAGCACTTCAAGTCGTTTTAAAATAGATTTAAATTGATTACTATTATTTCGATTTTCTTCCTTAACCAATTCGAAATACGGTGTGTAAAAATTATCTGGAATAGTTTTCAAACATCCAAAGTCCAATACAATCAAATTACAGTCTTTATCAACCAAAAAGTTTCCAGGGTGTGGATCTGCATGAAACTTTTTAAGCACGTGAAGTTGAAACATGTAAAAATCCCAGAGTGCTTGAGAAATTTTGTGAGCTTCTGGTGTACCAGCCATTCTTTCACAAAACGTAGATAGGTGTTCGCCCTCCATCCATTCCATAGTAAGGACTTTATCGGATGAAAATTCGGTATAATATTTTGGGAATATGATGTTTTTTAGTTTTGAACATTCAGATGCAAGAGTTTTACCTTGAATTAATTCATTATGATAATCAGTTTCTTCAAGAAGCTTATTTTTTACTTCTTGAAAATATACATCCGCATCTTTACTGGAGATGTTTAGTAATTTAAGCGCAAATGGTTTAACTAATGCTAAATCACTTGATATACTATTAGCTACACCTGGATATTGAATTTTAACAGCAAAATGTTCCCCATTTTTACTGGCCTTGTGAACTTGACCGATACTTGCTGCATAAATTGCATCAGAACTGAACGAATCAAAAATTTCGGATGGACTTTTTCCAAAGCTTTTTGAGAAAGTTTTAGAAATTAAGGGACCCGAAAGGGGAGGGACGGAAAATTGGGAAAGCGAAAATTTTTCAACATATTCTTTTGGTAGCACACTCTTATCCATACTCATCATTTGAGCAACTTTTAAAGCACTTCCTTTAAGATTTTTTAATCCATCATAAATATCTTCAGCATTATCCTCGTTTAGAATTTGATCGGCCTCTTCCTTGGATTTTGTAACTCTATTTGCATAGTATTTTACATAATTTCCACCCACTTTAGCGCCCGTTTTTATAATATTTGAAGCACGTTGTAATTTTGAGGTTGGTATGCTGTTGATTGTTTTCATATTAATTCATTTTAAAAGCGTCTTTGAAAATAAATTTTCCAAAATCAATGACGCTTTCTAACTGACTGAAATTAAATAGTTCGAAACCTACTGAGGTGGATTTTTCAATAAATGCATCCGTTTTTTCAAAACTTGGTGATTCATCTTTCATCCAATATTTGATGATAGTTAGAAACTGACCCCATAAAACTTCACTAATCCCTTTTTCTTGAAATTCCCTTAACTGATCCACCGGGATTTCTGGTTGTTTAAGATCTAAACTTTCAACAAAAGATTTAAAATGGGATTTTACACCATGAATGTTAGAGAGTCCTTTGATTGGATTTTTAATATCCAATAAGTAGAGCGCTAAACTCCTATTTGCGGTTAGGTTTTCAATGTAAGTGTAATAAAGGGATAATAGTTTGTCTTTTTCGCTAAAGCTTTCATATTCTTTATTCGCTTTTAGTACTTTAATTGTTTCTTCAAAAAAATGAGTAAATACAAATTTTTCAATTGATTCGAATGACCCAAAAAATTGGTAAAATTTAGATTCCTCAATTTTTATGGATTGACAAAATTTATAAACATTTAAGGGGCGTTTTCCTTCTGTTAAAAGATGGTTGGTGTATGCTTCTACTAAATCCGATTTTTCCATATTATTTGTTTTAACAAATATACATATATTGTGAATACCACGCGTACATTAATTGTTAATGTACGTTAACATTGTATTGAATTTCAATAGGAGATTCTTTTCTTATGACATGACCGTTTGCTTTAATTGAATATACCAAAAAAGGCTGCTTTAATTCAATGTTAGCGATTAACTAACTGTTTCTCTCACTTTAAAACTCCAAGTGAAATAGTATTCGCAAACCAAATCACCAAAATCATTAAATCCTTGAGCACAAGCAGTTACTTGAACAGGTGTATTTTCTGCAACACATTTTTGTAAAGCGGATTTAAATTTTGCGCCATCGTTACATGTAAAGCGAATTCTTCCCGTTGCTTTTTTAAGGAATTTACCATTTGATTCAACAACTAAAACAGCAATTGATTCATCATGTTTTGCCATTGAAAAAATTGCCAATACTCCTGTGCTTAATTCAGCAGTCATTGCAAGTACAGCAAAATAAATGGATTTAAAAGGGTTTTTGTTGAGGTATTTATATTTTACCTCAGTGATGGCGGAGTCTTCATCAAGTGCTTTTAATCGAAGGCCTACAAAAAACGCTAAAGGAAGTTTAAACAACTTGAAGAGCTTAAATTTTAATGGCGAAAGCATTCGCTTTTGAAGCTTTAGTTGTTGAGGAGAAAGACTCATGATTTGAAGTACGATTGGACAATATCAGAGTTACATTAAGAATCTATAACATCTTCATTATTAGCATTTTTTCTGATGTACTTGAAATATTTATAATCTACCCAAAAGGTCATAAATGGAACAATCGAAGCAATACCGCAAATAAAAAGTCGTCCAAATTTCCAGTTTTCTTGTTTGTAAACAGGTAATAATAAAACTAAGTAGGCGATAAAAAATATACCATGTATCATCCCCGGTATTCTCACTGCCGAGTCAATACCTGCACTATATTTTAAAGGCATAGCAATCAAATAAAGCGCGATACAGGTAATTCCTTCAATTAATGCAGCAATTCTTAGTCTTCCTATGTGGTTTTTAAGGTTCATCTAAGTTTAAAATTTAACAACAACAATTTTCTTTAATGCTTTATCCCCCTTTTCTTTTTACTTGATATCCTTCCAATTGAAGTAATGAAACAATTTTATCTCTAAAATCACCCTGAATTAAAATCTCTCCGTTTTTTGCAGAGCCGCCAACACCGCATTTTGATTTCAGTAGTTTACCCAAATCTTTTAAATCCTCTTCTGAGCCTACAAAACCTTCAACCAAAGAAACAGCTTTACCTTTTCGATTTTTTTTATCCAAACTCACATAAAGTTGTTGTTCATGAGGTGGAAGCGTTTCTTCATCTTCTCTATTCCCATGATCATAATCAAAGTCTGGATTGGTTGAATAAACCATGCCGAGTCTTTCTTTCCAATCGTTTTCCATAATACAAAGTTAATTGATATTAGATATGTTTCAAATAGCGCTTTAAAAGCAACTGTAATTCTCTGTCCGAAAAAAAAGGATAACAACGATTATGAAAGAATAAATTAATACTTTAACACAAAAATAAACGTATGGAAAATTTTAGTTGGCAAGAACCATTTGGAATTCAATTACTGGATTGGGGAATAACGGCGGGATTAATTACACTGTCAATTCTTGGAGCAAAAGTTATTTTTTGGCTCTTGAGCAAGGTTATCAGTAAGCTTGCAAAAAAGACCAAATCTCAACTGGATGATCTACTCATAAATCTATTGGAAAAACCGATTGCTTACATTTTAGGTTCAATAGGGATCTGGAAGTCTCTCAGCTGGTTGCAATTAGGTGAAATAGGGCAGAGTAGAATTGATAAATTCTTTTTCATCGTTTTACTTGGTTTTATCGCTTGGGCAATAACCAGGACAATTGAAGCTTTAATTGAGAGTTATTTAGTCCCTATTATAGAGAAAACAGAAAGTGATTTAGATGATCAATTAATTCCTATTCTAAGAAAAGTACTAAAATCCACTGTTTGGATTATGGCTATCATTCTTGGGTTGAATAACGCAGGATATGATGTGGGAGCAATTGTTGCTGGTCTTGGTATTGGTGGATTAGCTCTTGCTTTAGCAGCACAAGATTCTGTGAAAAATCTTTTTGGTGGGTTTACAATTTTTGTAGATAAGCCATTTAAGGTAAAAGATAGAATTAAGATTTCAGGGTTTGATGGTGCCGTTGAAGAGATCGGCATTAGAAGTACTCGAATTAGAACGTTAGATGGACGGATGGTTACAATTCCTAACTCAAAGTTTTCTGAAAGTGCGATTGAAAATATTAGTTCTGAACCATCTAGAAAAGTTGTTTTAAATCTGGGATTGACGTATGATACAAAAAGTGATGGAGTTAAAGAGGCAATGGGTCTTTTAAAAGATATTGTAAACAGTAAAGAGGGTGTTGATGAAAAAGTTTTTGTTGGATTTAATGCATTTAATGACTCTGCTTTGAATGTGATTTGTGTGTATTATATTTCTCCTGGTGCAGATATCCTTGGAGTTCAAACAGAAATTAATTTAGAGATTTTAGATAAGTTTGCGCATGCAAAATTAGATTTTGCCTTTCCTACTCAAACTTTATTTATTGAAAAAGATTCTGAATAAATATAACCTTACTATCAGTGTGTAATATTAAAGAACAAATAAGGGGCATATGCCCCTTATTTTGTTTGTTATTTTATGCCTTATAATTTACAAGGCATACTTGTTTTCTGCAATTAAATGTTGGGCAATAGATTGCCTCGCTTCTTTTACATTGAAGGGGGCGACTTTCGTAAAACGCTTAATACCTAACAACATCATTCTCTGCTCATCTCCTTCTGCAAAGGAATTAATGGCGTCTTTACCTGATTTATTTATTTTATCTGCAGCATCGTAAATGTAGGTTTGAACAGCAGCAATTTTTTGCTCAGCCTCTTGTTCTCCTTTTAATTGAATAATTTTTTTAACCCGAAGAAGCATAGATTCTGCCACATAGGTTTGTATAACCATATCTGAGAGGTTCATTAAGATTTCTTGTTCCTTAGCAAGAGAGGTCATTAATTTCTGTACGGCTGCTCCTGCTGTCATTAAAATAGCCTTTTTAAAATTAGCGATATATCTGTCCTCAGCGGCAAGTAAACGATCATCTTGTTCTCCAAAATCTGGAATACTCATTAACTCTTTTTGAACAGCTTGCGCAGGTCCAAGTAAGTTAAGTTGACCTTTCATAGCTCTTTTCAAAAGCATATCTACAATAAGCATTCGGTTGATTTCATTCGTTCCTTCAAATATTCTGTTTATTCGAGAATCTCTGTATGATCGTTCCATTGGCGCGTCTGCAGAGTATCCCATACCACCAAATACTTGAACACCTTCATCGATTACATAATCCAATGCTTCGGAACCAAATACTTTAAGAATTGCAGCTTCGATAGCGAACTCTTCAACACCTTTTAATTTGGCTTGCGCTTCATCCATTCCGCCAGCGAGCAATTCTTCCGTAGCCTGATCAATATTTAATCCTGTTCGATATAATGCGGATTCAACAGCAAAAGATTGTATCGCCTGCTCTGCTAATTTATACCGAATCGCACCATACTTAGAAATTTGTCTGCCAAATTGCTCTCTTTCGTTGGAGTAATTTATGGATTGACTAATAATTCTTTTCATAGCACCGAGCGCGGCTGCAGCCAGTTTAATTCGCCCAATGTTTAGGATATTTAGTGCAATTTTAAATCCTCCTTCCCGTTCACCTAAAAAGTTTTCTTTTGGTACTTTAACATCATTAAAAAATACTTGTCGAGTAGAAGATCCTTTTATACCCATCTTATGTTCCTCCGGATTCAAACTAATTCCTCCGAACTCTTTTTCAACGATAAGAGCGCTTAAGTTTTCATCGTTATCTACTTTAGCAAATACAATGAAAATATCAGCAAACCCTCCATTGGTAATCCACATTTTCTGTCCATTCAGGGTGTAATGTGAACCATCTTCAGAAAGAACAGCTTTTGTTTTACCAGAGTTAGCGTCAGAACCTGATCCAGGTTCTGTTAAACAATAACATGCCTTTTTAGCCCCCGTGGTTAAATCAGGAAGATATTTTGCCTTTTGCTCTTCATTTCCATAGTAAAGAATAGGAAGAGTTCCAATTCCGGTATGTGCAGATAGGGCAACGGCAAAGGAATGACCGGATCCAGTTGCTTCATTGATAAGAAGTGAAGTATTGAAATCTTTCTCAAAACCACCATATTTAGCTGGTATTGAAATTCCTAATAAACCAAGCTCTCCTGCTTTATCTAATTTGGAAGGCATTAATCCCTCCTCAAGTTGGTCAATGCGATCTAAATCAGGAAATATTTCTGCATTAAGGAAGTCATAACATGTATCCCGCATCATTTTTTGTTCCTCATCCCATTCTTCAGCAATGAAAATATCTTCTATATTGGCTTCTTTAATTAAAAACTCGCCTCCTTTGATTGATTTTTTTTCGTCTGACATAATGTTTTCTTTTAAAAGGATCAATTAAGCGTTATTACTTAAAACGATCCCAGTTAATAAATTATTTTCTAAAGGAGATTTTAACCTCCTAAAAAGTTGCTTACAGCATTTCAAAAATTCCTGCAGCACCTTGGCCCGTTCCCACACACATGGTGACCATTCCAAATTTTTGATTCCTTCTTTTCATTTCATTGAAAAGCTGAACGGATAATTTGGCTCCTGTGCACCCTAATGGATGGCCTAATGCAATCGCCCCTCCATTCACATTCACAATATCCGGGTTTAAACCTAACTCTCGAATAACAGCTACTGATTGAGACGCAAAAGCTTCATTCAATTCAATTTGTTCAATTTGATTGAGTTGCATTCCAGCTTTTTCTAAAGCACCTGGAACAGCGTAGATTGGACCCACACCCATTATTTTTGGTTCTAAAGCAGCCACGTGATAAGAGACTAATCGCGCAATTGGTTCGATATTGAGCTCTTTTATCATTTTTTCACTCATTACCATGACAAAAGCTGCACCATCTGAAGTTTGAGATGAATTTCCTGCTGTAACTGATCCTCCTGCGGCAAACACAGGCTTAAGTTTTGAAAGTGCCTCTATTGTGGTGCCTTTTCTCGGTCCTTCATCGGATTCAACAACAAATTCGCGTTCTTGACGCTTTTCATTTTCATCAAGGAAGATCTCTTTGATTGTAACAGGAGCAATATCATCTTTAAAAATACCTTTATCTAACGCATTAAGGGCTTTCATGTGAGAGTGGTAAGAAAATTCATCCTGGTCTGATCGGGTGATGTTATATTGATTAGCCACTTCTTCTGCGGTTAATCCCATTCCCCAATACCAATCAGGATTATTTTTAGCTATTTCATAGTTTGGAGTAATTTTCCAACCCCCAAAAGGGATGGGAGACATACATTCAACACCCCCAGCAATAATGCAATCTGACATACCTGCTTTAATTTTTGCAACTGCAATTGAAATTGTTTCAAGGCCAGAGGAGCAATATCTATTAACAGTCATTCCAGGAACTTTCACAGTGTCCAAGCCCATTAGGGATATCATTCGGCCAATGTTTAGTCCCTGTTCTGCTTCAGGAGTAGCATTTCCACAAATGACATCATCAACACGATTTGGATCCAAATTAGGAAGGTCCGACATGAGTTTCTTCACCACTTGTGCACTTAGGTCATCAGGACGAAAAAATCTAAACCCTCCCTTTTTTGATTTTCCAACTGCTGATCTATATCCTGCTACAATGTATGCTTCCATATTTTTAATCTTTTTTATCTAATTTCTTTGATTCAACAATAACACCGTTTTGGTATTTAATGATTGAACGAACAGTTTCGTTTTTATCGTAAAAAATCCATTTTCCATGTTTTTTTCCCTCTTTGAAATTACCAGTTAGTCTAACTGTACCTGGTGCATTTTTAAAATAATAACTCCACAATCCGTTTTTCATTCCTTTTCGGTATGAACCCTCCACTCGTTTGGCACTATTGTTATACCACTTTGTAAAAGAACCATTTTTTAAATCATCCAGGTAAGCGCCTTTTTCAAGCATTTTTCCAGTTACTCCATTGTATCGAACAAATTCACCATTCCTTTTATTATTCTTGTAATTAATTTCCAGTATCAAAATTCCATTTTCAGAATAGAATTGCCAGTTCCCCCATTTATTTCCATTGTTATCAAGTTTATTTCTATGACTCGTTGTATCGGGCGCATGCTTTGGACGCATGGCTGTTAATTCCTCAGGAGTTTGTGTGAAACTGAGAAGTCCAAGAATAATGGATAGGGCTACTATGTGTTTAATTACCTTCATGGGTAAACAAAAATTTTTTATTAGTTCCTTAGCGGCTTTCCGGTAGTTAATATGCTTTGAATTCTTTCGAGTGTTTTTTTCTCACCCAACAGGGATAAAAATGCTTCTCGTTCCAAGTTTAATAGGTATTGTTCGGATACAGTTGTTTTTGCAGATAAATCACCTCCACATAAAACGTATCCTAATTTTTCGGATATTAATTTATCGTGTTCGGAAATGTATTTTCCACTATACATTGTGTGTGCACCAGCATAAACCATTCCTAGTCCCTGACGACCAAGCACCCGAATATTTTTTCGTTCTTGAGGTGGAGTGTATCCGGATAGAGCGAGTTCTAATACTGCCGATTTCGCTTCTTTAATCTGACGATCTTGGTTGATAACCACTTTATCTCTACCTTTTTTATAAATACCTAAGTCGAAAGCTTCAGCTGCACTTGTAGAAACTTTAGCCATTCCTATTGTTAAAAAACGATCTCTTAGAGAAGGTAGTTCAATATCTCCGTCAAACGTTTCATCGGATAGTCTAAGCGCAAATTCTTTGGTTCCCCCCCCTCCTGGAATAACTCCTGCTCCAACTTCTACTAGTCCTGTGTAGGTTTCTGCACTGGCTATGACTTTGTCGGCGTGCAAAGCGATTTCACAACCACCTCCAAGAGCTAAGGCATGAGGAGCAATTACAACCGGTATGCTGGAACACCGTACCCTCATCATTGTTTTTTGAAAATATCGTATTGCAAAATCGAGCTCGTCATATTCTTGCTCAATAGCTAACATAAATACCATTCCGAGGTTTGCTCCTGCTGAAAAATTATCGCCTTGATTAGCAATGACAATACCATTCCAGCCTTCGTTTTCTGCTAAATCTATCGCTTTATTAATACCTTGAAGTATTTCACTTCCCATGGTGTTCATTTTTGTATGAAATTCTAAATTTAGTACACCATCTCCAAGGTCAAATAACGTTGTTCCGCTGTTTTTCCAAACCACATTGGAGGCTCTTAAATTATCAAGAATAATAAAGTTTTCAGCTCCAGGAATCGTTTTGTAGGATTGTGAGTTAACATCATAAAATGTTCGAACACCATTTTCAATTTTATAAAAACTTTTTTTCCCTGAGGCAAGCATATCGGTAACCCATGAAGCTACTTGAATGCCGCTTTTTTGCATTAAACCAACAGCATTTTTAACTCCTATAGCATCCCAAGTTTCAAAGGGTCCAAGCTTCCAGCCGAATCCAGCTTTCATACCCTGATCGATCTTGTATAGTTCATCGGATATTTCTGGAATTCTATTGGCTACATAAGAGAATAGGTTGGTGAAGATCCGTCTGTAAAAATCGCCGGCTTTATCTTTTCCCATTGCAAGAATGCCCATTCTTTTTGAAAGATTATCCTCTGATTTCGCTAAATCCAGCGTGGCAAATTTCACTTTTGATTTAGGGCCGTATTCTAAGGTTTCCAAATTCAATTCTAAAATTGTTTTTTTACCTTGTTCGTCTTTGTCTTTTTTATAAAAACCTTGTTTGGATTTAGAACCCAACCACCCATTAGATTCCATTTTTGTAATATATTCTGGAATGGTGAATTGTGCATTTGATTCATCTTCTGGGCAATTTTGTTGAACACCATTCGCAACTTTAATTAAAGTATCTAAACCTACAACATCACAGGTTCTAAACGTAGCTGATTTGGGGCGACCAAGAATAGGACCTGTTAATTTATCCACTTCTCCAACGGTCATACCTAGTTCTTTCACAGTATGAAAGAGGTTCATGATACCAAATACGCCAATTCGATTTGCAATAAAAGCAGGAGTGTCTTTACACAAAACCGTTGTTTTTCCTAGAAACTTTTCACCATAATTCATTACAAATTGAGTGACTTGTGTATCGGTTTTAGGTGTTGGAATAATTTCCAGTAATTTCAAGTATCGTGGAGGATTAAAGAAGTGGGTTCCACAGAAATGTTTTTGGAAATCTTCACTTCTTCCTTCGAGCATAAGATGGATAGGGATTCCTGAAGTGTTGGAGGTGATTAATGATCCTGGCTTTCGATGTTTTTCAACTTCATTGAAAACCTTCTTTTTTATCTCTAAATTTTCAACTACAACTTCAATCGTCCAGTCACAATCACTGATTTTATGAAGGTCATCATCAAAATTACCCGTTTCAATTTTTCTTCCGTCAGATTTTTTGTAGAGCGGGGAAGGATTTGATTTAATTGCAAAATTTAAGGCCTCATTTACAATTCTATTTCGAACTATTTTATCCTCCAGAGTGAGTCCTTTCGCATTTTCTTTTTCATTCGTTTCCTTTGGGACAATATCCAATAGAATAACATTTACTCCGATATTTGCAAAATGACATGCGATTCGAGATCCCATTACTCCCGAACCAAGAACCGCTACTTTATTAATTTTCCGCATACTGTGATTGTATAAAAATAGTAAGTGTAAACAGCAGATTTTACCTGTTTACACCGTTAAAAGTTTCATATAATGAATAGAAAAAAATGATCTATTGTTCTCCGTATATTTTTTTCACCAAGTGTTCATATTTAGCCATAATTGGCTTCCTTTTTGGTTTCATTGTTGGTGTTAATTCACCACCGGCTACAGACCACTCATGATCGATTAATTCAAATTTTTTGATTTGCTCTACTTGACCGAAACTTTGGTTGAAATTTTTAATGTCAGCATGAATAGCAGCAATAACATCTTTGTTGGAGCAAATTTCAGTATTTGTTTTATTTCCAAGATTTTCTTCTTTCCCCCATGCTTTTATGTATTCAAAGGCAGGTACAATAAGTGCTGATGTATGCTTTTTTCCTTCTCCAATTACCATGATTTGTTCAATAAAAGGAGAGGCTTTCATGGTGTTTTCAATAGGTCCGGGTGCTACATATTTCCCTCCAGAGGTTTTAAACATTTGTTTTTTTCTATCGGTGATTTTTAGAAAGTCATTTTCAAATGTTCCAATATCTCCTGTATGGAACCATTCACCCGTCATCACCTCATCGGTTTGTTGCTCATCCTTATAGTAACCAAGCATAACATTTGGTCCTTTTGCGAGAATTTCACCATCCTCCGCGATTTTAACTTCTACTTTTTCAACTACTTTTCCTACAGTACCGAATTTAGTACCATCAGGTAATAATGTGTTCACAGATATAATTGGAGAGGTTTCCGTTAATCCATAACCTTCCAAAACAGGCAAACCAACACCCCAAAAGAATTTCTGCAATCGAGCTTGAAGTGCTGCAGAACCAGAAATAATAACTTTAACGTTTCCTCCAAGACCTTCTCGTATTTTTGAGTAAACAAGTTTGTCAGCGATAAAATTCCTGCCGTTACCAATTTCAAAATTTTGAGCTTTACCAACTGCCCAGAAGAAGAGCTTTTTTATTATTCCTGATTTTTGACTGCCTCCGGCGATGATTTTATCATACACTTTTTCAATGAGTCGAGGAACAGCTGTGAAAATATGTGGTTTAACTTCTTTTATGTTTTCTCCAATTTTTTCTAAACTTTCAGCGTAATATATTTTTATTCCGGCATAGATATATAAATTGAGAATCGTCCGCTCAAAAACATGACAAACAGGAAGGAAACTTAGGGCTATATCACCTGCCTCAACAGGGAGTAAAGGGATTCCGGCTTTCACATTGGACATTAAGTTGAGGTGACTTAACATTACTCCTTTAGGCTTTCCCGTTGTTCCAGAAGTATATATTATCGTGACCAGATCCGTCTCTTTTATATCGTTACTACGCTTTTTGATTTCATCATTGTGTTGATTGTTGCCCAGTTTGAGTACCTCTGTCCAGTGTTTTGCATCATCAATTTTATCGAAGGTAAACACGTCAATTATGCCCGGTGCTTTTTCTTTTGCCTTATTCACCTTTTCTAAAATTTCGGCATCACTTACAAATACATATTTGACCTCTGAATGGTTAAAGATGTATTCATAATCCTCTGCAGAGATTGTGGGATACATGGGGCATAGAATAGCACCAATTTGAGCAACTGCATAATTTAATATATTCCACTCTGGTCGATTATTATTAATTGAAGAAATCTTATCACCAGGTTCAACCCCTAATTCAATAAGTGCGTTGCTCATTTGTTGCACTTGATTACTAAAGTCTTGAGTTGAGTATTTCTCCCACTTACCATTTACTTTAGCAGCTAAACAGTCCTCAAACGGATAACTTTTTAAAGCATGAGGAAGAATGTCGAAGGTTCTTTTGATTTCCATATACTATTTATTAATTACGTATGACTTCACTGAAATGATAAAACAAACCTAATAATTTCATTCAGTATCGCTAATAAACCCTTTCTTAACGTTTGGATTCCGAAAAAGTTATGCTTTTTTTCTGATTGTTTATTTTTATCAAAGAGGGGGTGTAAACCAAGGAGATATATATCTTAATTTCACTTAAGGTATTTGTATTCTATTTAAATAACGAAGAAGCTCGTTTAGTGCGTTTGAATTCATGTCAGGATTTAAAAGTGCGGAATGAATTGTTACAATCCATTGATGGTTGTATGTATAGATTATATGGGAATGGATACCACCATAGCCTCCTTTACTACGTAGTATATTCAATTCATTATCATAGGTAAACTGATAAGGATCAGGGAATGATCTAGTTTTAGTAGGTTTTACGGAGTCTAAATGAAGTTCTTGAATAAGAAATTGTCCCCAATGAGCAAGGTCAGAGGCCGAAAGGTAGATGTGTTGATTGCCTTTCGTTCCATCATCAAATGGGAAACCACGAGAACGGAGATTATCACATAAAGCCAAGGTTGAATCAGGGAAAAATCGGTATCCCCATCCTTTATTTAGTATGGTGTCTTGTTTTGAACACGCTTTTGGTTGACACGGAATATGACTTTGGCTGACTAATTCTTTGATTAAAAATTCAAAATCCTTTTGAGTTACCCGTTCAAGTAAAGAGACAAGAATTAGATAATTAAAATCAGCATATTGAGTTTTTTTGCCAGGTTCAAAGGATAATGTTGGTTTTTTCGTGTGAATAAGTAGAAGAAGGTCATCATTATCCATTCTTTTTTGACGATCCTCCAGTTTGATGTTCCAATCATTGTAATATTCTTTGTGGTAAAATTTAAGATAAGAAGCAGGGAGGCCAGATTGATGGTTAATCAAATGCTCGACCGTGATGTTTTCGTAGGGGAATTGAGGTAGATAGGAAGTTATGTTTTCGGATAGCTTTATTTTACTCAACTTTAGTAAATGTTGTATGGCAAAATCTACAAAGGAGTGGGAGAGTTGACCGATATTAAAAAGAGTAGAATCATTAATGGGTTCAACTTTTAGCCTGTCTTTGTTTCCAAAGTTTTTTTTGTAAATAAATTCACCATTAAATTTTTTCACGGCGATTTGACCTGTAAAATTAGACGGTAGAAAGTATTGAATAGAATCAGAGTGTATAGACTGACTAATGCAGGAAAAGGATAAAAAAAGGAATAGTCCTGAGATTACTTTCTCCATTCTGTTTTATATTCTAATGGTTTGCGATGTTTTTTGGGCCAATCAATATTGGGATAGCCAAGGTAAAAAAGTCCGAGGCATTTATCTTTAGGTTGTAGGTTAAGAAAGGTTTTCATTTCCTCAGAGTAGCATACTGCACCACTGCTCCAATACCCACCTAATCCGTAAGCGGTCGCTGTAAGATGCATGTTTTGAACGGCGCAGGCTACAGCTTCAATTTCTTCAATTTCCGGGATTTTTTCAATCTCCTGACGTTTCATGCATATGGCAATAACTACACTTGATAGTTGAGGACGATTCAAAAGTTTATCAAATTTTTTTTGATTAAACTCCTCGGAACTAGTAGCGTGATTATAGGTATCTGCCATAAATTTACCCAAGTCTATTAAAGCATTTTCTTGAAAAATTACAAAATGCCACGGCTCTGTCATTCCATGTGTTGGAGCCCATCGAGCACTGTTTAAGATTTCCCTCAATTGGTCATCTAATACTTTTCTTGGTTTGAAATCCTCGGGTTTAATGGTTCTTCTGTCTTGTATAAGTGCTTTTATATCACTTAAGCTATGTTTCATAAAACTACGGTGTTAGTATGTGGTAGTTGCCACTGGTAAGGTCATATGATTTGTTCTTAAAGAGGAACGGAATGCTTGAAAGCCCTGTTGTTGCAAATCCTATGGATATATAAACTGGGACGATCTCTTCATTTTTACCCTCAGTCCCTTCAGCAAAAGCCATTAAAACACCTTTGGATAGTATTCCTATTCCTGTAATTAAAAAAGGTTTGGCGAAATTTTTCCATTTTCTAATCCCTTTTCGATCGATTTCCAAAAAGCTAATGTCATTTTTATTAACCTCTGTACCATCATTAAAAACGAGGATAGAATCATATGAGGTTGAAAGAATTCCGTAATCGGGTGTCATTTCAATTCCTAAAACGGAGTCAGAGTAAAGTGTATAAAAAATCTTGGTGCCATAGGAGATTTCTCTGCTATTTCCTGATAGAGTGTCTTTTAGTATGATTTGACTATTCGCTTTAAAAAATCCAACAAGAAGTAGAAAAAAGCATATTGTGCGAAAAGAAGTATTTATGTGAGTAATGAATGACATAGCGTTATACTAATTTAAGATAAATTCACGCTCTATTAAGTATACAAAAAAATAGAATCATTAAGGCGGTAAAATTAATGAGTTCAACGTGCAAAAAAAAGAGGCTCCGTAAAGCCTCTTTTCGTATCGTAGTGTTTAATTATTTAGATTGTGTTACTGCGATTTTATTAGAATGCGTAATCCCCGATTTGTTTGTGGTATTTACAATATATAAACCTCCTTTTAAATTTTGATTGAATGAGATATTTTTCTCTTTTGGAATCCCGCTGTATACTAGCTTTCCACCCAGGTCAAAGACTTCAATGTTTTGGATGACAAAATTAGCAGATACATGAATTAAACCTTCTTCAAATAAAATAGATACGTTATCGTCACTTTGAGTCAATTGGTCATGCACACTAACGGATGAAGTTTCTAAATCCTGAGCATATAATCCCGTGGAAGTACCCACTAAAAGTTCATCATAAAAAAGCACATTGATCTCTATTCCTGCAGGGTAGGAGTAAGCTAAACTCCACGTGAGTGGGGAAGAAACAGGACATGTATAAATTTTTTCATCAATTGCCATGAAAATATAATTGTCTCCTACTGTAATGGCTGTTGAAAATCCATTGTCAGAACTTGGTCCGGGGTAGTTGCTGCTCCATGTACCTGCTGTAATATCTTTGAAAATGACATTGTTTACTGGAAGAAGTCCAGGATCCCTGTATAGAACAATTAATGTGTCTCTCGCTATGTTCATTTCCAAATCGATAATATTATCGGTTGCACCAAATGCTGATGAGTGAGTTACAGTCCAAGAACTTGAAGATAATTCTGCTCTGTAAACTCCATAAGCACCTGTAGTTAATGGGTCAGACTCAACTCCAATATAAGCAACAATGTTACCCCCCTCTTCGGTAAGTTCAATGTCCATAACATCCAAATCCTCTCCTGTCGAGGTTTCAACTAACAGAAGTTGATCCCAAGTATTTCCTCCGTCTAAACTGTAGAAGGCTCCCCCTTTGTTACTATAGTCTTGTGAGAATCCAGCCAATACTACATTGCGATCATATTTTGAGATGGCAACAACATTACATTTTGTATTGATTCTGTTAAAGTTGTATGGACTTGATTCTGGGGTAAAAACTCTTTCCCAACCATCATCCATTCCGGTTGAAGTTCCGCCATTGGTAGTTCTGTACACCCTTTGGTTTCCAACAAATACGGTGTTGTGATCAAATGTATCTACAGCAACCGAAAGGTATGGGGAACCGTCTGAATCAGGGAAAGATGGAGAATGCCATGTTTCACTTGCTGTATTGTAATTTTCTACTTTTCGAATCCCGGATTTGGATGCTACCCAACCAATTGAGAAGTCTGGATTCATATCAATATCATTTACTTGTACAGCTTCAATCCCTTCGTTCCAACCAAAGATGCTATCGCCTTCACTGGTAGAGAATCCAAACCCAATGTTAGTAGTATGATATTTAAGATCATTTACCAAAGGGTCGGAAAGTGTTTTTCCATCGTTGGCTCGATTTAAATTCCCTATATACACTGTGCCTGGGTTGTTCCAATTACCCATGTTTGAGGTATCGGTTAAAAACAGGTTTCCACAAAATAGGTTTCGTGATCCCGATAAATCATCAATAATAATATTGGATCCAACCACCCCGCCAATCGGACCAGGGCCATTCATGAATTCATAATCCCAATTGAAACCATTGTCTGTAGACCATGCAATTCTTCGATCAGTATCGGTGGGAGAATCTAAAGGAGGTTGACCAGCAACATAAATTGTACCATCATCCGCAATTCCAGTAGTTCGCCAATCGGCATTCGCTACAATTGGAGCTGCACTTACAGCGGATGCTATCGGAGAACTATTTGTCATTCCATTAAATGGATCCATTATCATTTGCCTTTGTGGGTTCGTTCCTCTGTCAAATAAATGGAGTTGGTTGTCTACTGGAGAAATAAGAAGTTGAGGAGGGTCATTAAATCGTTTCAATAAGCTAAACCCATTTGTTGAGGTGAAATTCCCTAATGCGTCAATCGGTCCAAATTCAAGTGTATCATTTCCTCCTGCAATTAAATTATTTTTCACTAAACACATCGTGTCGTTTTGAATGATAAACGCCTTTACCAAGTCACTTACTAAACTGGCGGAAGAGGCGGTCAAACCGGTTTTATAAACTGAACCATTCGTCAAAAAGAATAAGGTGTTGCTTTGTTGGTGAATTTCAATGTTTTCAACATGAGAACCATAGCCATCATCACTACCGGCACTTTCTAATACAGAGAAGCTCAGATTATTTCTACTGCTCCCTCTATAAGCCTTTGCTAAAAATATGGAGTTTGGGCTTTCGGTAGATATGGCTACGTAAATTGAATCGGTGTCAAATTCCCAGGACTCGATATCAAGTATTTGTCCACCGTATACCCCTTCTGCAACAGGGGTTGATAAGGTTTGTGAACTAACGGTTAGTGTGGATGAAAACACACACGTGGATAAGAGCAGTTTCGCTAGATTTCTTTTGATCATTTTAAATAGTTTTTAAGTTCGCCGAAGAGTGTTGTGTAGTAATAAACCCTTCATTTAGTTGTTCTGAAGGGCTTTTACTGTTTAATTTAAATAAAGTTGCGTTTAATTGTGTTTTTTTGGCGACGAATTTTAAATAGGGATGAGTTCAAGTGGATATTCTTATTTTATTTTGAAAGGAATGTTTCCGGTTGCAACATTGCCATACCCATCTTTTGCAAAAAGGAAAAGTCGATATTCACCTGATCTGTGGATTGAAAAATGAACCGTGTTTTTTTGAGTGTCTGATTTTTTAAAAATACCCATTAAAGGTTGTGGAGCCCGTTCTTTATCACCTCCTGTTTTCTTATCTGTGCTTTCGGGAATGATTTGCCACTGGTAATAAATGTGATCTCCATCGGGATCATGAATGGTAACAAAAGCCTCTATTTCTCTTCCTTTTTCAATGGTAATATTGTCTTTGGCCTCCTTTTTTTGGAGGTGAAAGTTTTTTATACTTGGTGCTTTGTTTTTTGGGTCTTTACCAGTCCAACCCTTGATCATCACATCCATTACCTCAGTTTCCTCTCCCTCTTCGGTGAACAGGCTAAACCATGTGGAGGTTGTTTCTTGTTTTTGTCCCCATAAAAAAACATAAGATCCTAAACACTTGGAAGAGTCACTTTGTATACTATACATACTTTTTTGATATGTAACGGCTTTTTGACTACTTGTTTCTTCAATGGCAGCCCCCCAGCTTGTTTGGGCAACTTCCCACCACCCATAAGGACCCCATTCGGCAATAATATAAGGCTTTTCCCAACCATACATATCCATCGCATCTTTAATGTATGAAATGTTCCCATAGGTATTGATTCCTAGAATGTCGAGGCTAGGTGTATATTGCTGAATTAGTTTTATTTCAGCCACGTCTAATCCTGCTGTAACAATCATTGTAGGATGGTTAGGATCTTCTTCTTTAACTATTTTACACACTTCCTCCATATGTTTCCAAACATCGAAATTCGTATAATTTAAATCCATTTCATTTCCTATTCCCCAAATTAAAATTGATGGATCATTTTTGTATTTTCTTACGGTTGATCGAACCATTTCAAGTTGTGCTTCAAGTGCTTGTTTATTAGAATAATCAAATCCCTGACGTTCTTGGCCAATCCAAATTCCAAAGCAAACCATTAAATCATATTTTTTTGCATCACTTAAAATTTGATCTGTGTTGGCATCTACTCCCCATGTTCTTATGGAGTTTCCTCCATATGCTTTTAACTTCTTGAGATTTTCAGTTCCTCCGGCACCCTTGATGTAAAAAGGCACGCCATCTTTTATAAGTTGGTACCCTTTAGGTGTAGTTCGAACTTCAACTTTAGATCCAAAAGAGATAAAAGGCAAGAGAATAAGTACGATGTATAGAAATAAACGGGTATGCATGGTATATTTTCTTTTTACATTATTTTTTTTGATAAACTTTAACATAGTCTACTTCCATATACTTTGGAGACATTAATGCAGCATGATCAATTTCACCACCTAAATTTCCTCCAACAGCAGTGTTTAATAGAATGTGGAATTCAGCATTAAAAGGCCAATTGTTTGCAATTTGTGGATGACTACGCAAAATTCGATATGTTTCAGAATCATCCAAATACCAAATGATTTTATTTTCATCCCATTCAATACTGTAAACGTGAAAGTCTTTATCGTTAGCAAATTGTGTAGTTCCTCCTAAATATTGATGCTGATCAAAGTTATTGGCGAAATGAACAGTATTTAAGATTTCAAAAGGCTCGTTACCAATAAATTCCATAATGTCAATTTCACCACTCATTGGCCAGTTTTCAGAGGGGTTGGTAGGTAAAAGCCAAAAGGCATGCCATAGTCCTTTTGCATCAGACATTCTAATAGATGCCTCTATTTTTCCATGTTGAAAATCCGCTAGATTTTTGGTGCGAATTCTAGCTGAAGTGTAGTCATATCCGTTATATTCCTCGGCGACAGCTTTTATGAGTAATTTACCATTGGATACGCGTGCATTTTCTTTTTTATAATATTGTTGCTCATTATTTCCCCATCTCCAAAGCCCATATTGTGCTCCATCTCCAAGTTGAAATTCCCAATGATCAGTATTGATTTCTGAACCATTGAACTGATCTTCCCAAATAAGAGAATATTCCTTTACTTCAGGATCACTTTGATGACATGAATAAAGAAGAGTAATTAGTATTCCAAAGAAGATGTTTTTTGTATTCAAACTTTTATTTAATGATTTTATGAGTAAATGTTTGTTGATCAGTGGTAGACCCTTTAAGAAAATAAATTCCTGGAGAAAGATTCCCTGTATTTATGTAAATTTTATTTTTTCCTCCTTTTACTTCGAGTACTTTTTTCCCATCATGTGTAAACAGTGTAACTCGTTCAAAACGAATGTTGTTTTTTGCTTCAATTGTAATTCGTTCAGAATATCGGGAAGGATTGGGATACACATTCACTTTGTGCGAATAATCAAGTGTTCGGGAAGCGTGTGATTGAAGTGGCGAAAAGATAAAGTTATCGATGTAAATTGAATCTTCACTTTCTTCAGCAGGATTAAGTAAAAAAACAAATTTCTCCACAGTCTCCGAAGGGGAAATGGTACTTAAATCCATCCAAAATGTATTCCAGTCATCAGTAGACTCTGTAATAAATTTGCCTTCTACAAGATCATCTCCGTTTTCATTTTGGAAAATAAGAAAGAATTCGGTTGGAGCATTAGGGTCATATAAATCGAATGTTGAAGTTTGATAAATGTCAGTGGTAAAAGATGGTTTTACAGCTCCTCCAAATGCACCATCCTCCACGGTGATCCATTTTTTAAATTTCCCACATTTATTTGAACCATTTGCTCCTGATTTCATTGGATTATCAACTACCGTGAAATCACCATTTGAAAAATCAAACGAAACATTGCGATGACAATCAAAATTATCGCCTATTGAATCGATTGGTTCAACCTCCTCGCAAGGGTCTTTAAATTCGGGCCCCATAATATTATCGATATAGAAAACATCACTTGTGTAATTCCCTGGATTGAATAATATTACCATCTGATCTACATTTAAATTAGATACAGTTGGATCGGGCTGGAGATCAAATTTAAAGGTTAATTTCTCCCACTCTCCTGACCCTGATGTTGTATCGAGGTAAACGCTATGCCTACCTGTAGGATAATTTGAGGGCTGGGCATCTGTTTTATTTTCAAGTGTGATTTGTACGGTTACCGAAACGTCTGTTTTGACATACATGGACATTGTTTTATTTCCGCTTAAATAATCCGATAAATCATTCATAAAATCAGAAGGCTCTATGAGTATAACATCATATGGAACGGCAATATTCCTGGTATATTTGGCACATGTTAATGAGGTGTTCAAGCCAGTGGTGTCTGGGTTGGATAGGTTGCGCTCATACACACCATTGATAAATCCATAGCCAACATTAGCAGTAGCTTCAAAATCATCATAAAGTTGTTGAGATGTTGCTAATAGGGGAGAAAAGATCAAAAGCACTAGAATTGGAATTAATTTATACATGTTAAACATCTTTAATAGATTATACCATAATATGAAGATTATTGAAAATACCCTTATTGATGTAAAAGGATAATAATCACCTTCTTAATGAACTGATTTTGAGCCTAAATGGTTTTGCTTTTTATCAAAAACTTCAAAGTCAGCACTTAATTTTTCAACAGATATTTTAAAATCTCCGGGCTCTACCACCCATTTATTATCAATTCCAACAAATGCAAGTTCTGTCACCGGTATGGATAATTGTATAGTCTTTCTTTCGAATCCTTTTGTATGTACTTTTTTAAATGCCCTTAATCGTTTAACAGAAGGTGTAATACTCGCGACTAAATCAGAACAATAAACTTGTATTACCTCTTTTCCAGGCATTTTGGATTGATTTTCTAGAGTGACTTTAATGTATATGGTGTCATGTATTGAATAGCTTGATTTGTTTAAATGAAGATCAGAGTATTTGAATTTAGAATAGCTTAATCCATAACCAAAAGGCCATTGGGAGGAAGTTCCTTTAAACTTGAGGTCGTGCGCGTTTAAGGAGGAAGTTTGTCCAAGAAATCGATCTGTTTTTTCAGTATGTTTATGATCATATGGTATTAGTAATCCTTGGTATTTGGGGTAGGTGAAGGGGAGTTTTCCAGAGGGGTTGTTTTCCCCGAAAATAGTTTGAGCTAGGGCTGTTCCTCCCTCATTGCTGGGTAAATATCCTAACAGAATAGCTTCTGATAATGGTTCTATTTCTCGCATTAAACGCGGCCTTGAAGTGGTAGTTATAAGAATGATAGGAAGTCCTATTTGGCTTAATTCATGTACGAGTTGTTGTTGTGCATCAGGGAAATCAAGTGAATTTATATCTGCAGGGCCTTCTGCAGCGGGATCTTCCGAAAGACAAACAACAATAACATCGCATTTTTTTGCTTTTTCTACCGCGAGTTCAGTATTAATATCAGTATCTAAAGTTGTTCCTTGAACATAGGTTATGTTTGATGATATGCTGGTGAGCGCTTCTTTTATTGTGAATTTTCCACCAGGGTTATATTTAGTTTCGTCTCCTTGCCAAGTGTATGTCCATCCGCCATTCAAGTAGTTCAATGAATGAGCTCCTGGACCTGTGAGTAGTATTTTGGTTGATGGACGGAGTGGAAGTATATCGTTTTTGTTTTTGACCAAAGTAATTGACTCTTTAGCCGCTTCTAGGCTTTTTTGCTGGTGCGCTTTGGAAGCAAATTTGGGATAGTCATTAAAGTTTGGAATAGGCGTTTTAAAGAGTCCTAATGTTTGTTTCATAGTCAGTATCCTGTGGACAGAGGAATCAATGCGCGACTCACTAATTTTCCCTTCCTCCACCAGCTCAATAAGTGCATCATTGAATGAGTAGTCATTTGGCGTCATGCTCATATCAATTCCTGCATTAATTGCGAGATATACAGCCTCTTTCATGTCTTTTGCAATATGATGATCTTTATAGAGCTTAATAATGTCTTCCCAATCCGTAAGAACCACACCTTTGAATCCCATTTCATGTCTTAAAATGTGGGTCAGAAGCATTCTATTGGCATGAACGGGTATACCGTTAACTTCGCCAGAGTTCACCATAATGCTTAACGCTCCCTCATTTATAGCTGATTGAAAAAGTGGTAAAAAATACTCCCTTAAAACCCGTTCGGGGATCCATGCAGGTGTTCGGTCTTTTCCTGATAAAGGGAAACTGTATCCCACATAATGTTTTAAGCAGGCAGCAATTTTGTTTTTATTGGTAACATTTTCGCTTTGATAACCACGAACAAATGCTTTACCCATTGTTTTCCCTAAAAAAACATCCTCGCCAAAGGTTTCATAAAATCTTCCCCACAAGGGCTGTCTTCCTAAATCTAGTACAGGTGAAAAATTCCAAGGGATCCCTGAGGCAGCCACCTCATAAGCAGTAATCTCTGCCGCTTTTTCGACTAATTCTGGGTTCCATGTAGCTGCTAATCCTATTTGTTGAGGGAATAAGGTGGCATCAACAGTGTAATTTGCCCCATGGACGGCATCAATACCATATATAATTGGAATTTTACTACCCTCTGTTATCGCTTTGTTTTGGATACGCGTAATTATTTTCTTCCAATGGTCACGAGTAAATGGATACCCCGCTGCATTTAGAATTGAACCCACGTAATAAGAGTTAATGGCTTTGTCAAGTTTGTTTGCATCTATCTCATGAGGTTGTTGCAAATTGTAAATTTCTCCAGTAGAAATGACATCTAGGTTAATTTGGGTCATTTGACCTACTTTTTGCTTTAATGACATACGCTGAATAATGTCATTAATTTTCTTATCACTTCCTTGATTCTTATTTTCTTTCATGGCGTAAAAAGAACAGCAAATCATAGATGCTAAGACGCTAATGAATAATATTGTTTTAATTTTTAAATTCATATGCTCACCAATTTAATATCATCCAGACATATTTTTCCCCTCTTCACTCCTTTAAACTTGAGTTGTTTAATTTGATCCATTATAACGCCTTTTTCTTGAAGTTTAAACAGTTTAAGAGGGATGCGTATAAAAATCCAATCATCAGAAGATGTGTAATTGCTTGCGTTAATTGGAATGCTTGAATAATGTCCGCTATAATCTTCAATAATCATTTGGAATTCAGAATCAGGGGAGAGTTTGGCATTGAATTGAATTGTACACTCTTCGGTTAATCCCCGCCAGTTTATTTGATACCAGTCATTCCAGTTTATTCCCCATTCAGCCCAGTTGCACTCTGTTGTTTGATAATTCCATTCAATAAATTGATTACCCAATGTGTCTGATCGTTCATGAAGAGAATGGCATTTTTTTTCGCCAGTTCCCCAACCTCTTTTTGTCAGCATTCCTTCTTCATAAATCACTTGGGGTGTTTTGCCTTTGGGCTTTAGAGCGTCTACTTCATTTAGAAGATGCTGGTATTGGAGCGTATCGAAATCAATCAATTCAATTTCGTCAATGTAAAAATCTCCAGATCCTTCAAGCTGAAACTTTAATTGTTTAATGGATGATAAGTCAACATCATCATTTTCTACTTCATCACCTATTGGGAAATGCCATAGTGGGACAATAATCTGAGTCCAGGTGGTATCAATTGTTAATCCTTTCAAGTATTTTTTACTATCGAGAAAAAGATACGATCCTCCCCCTGCAAAATCCTCTAGTGCAAGTACAATTGGAATACCATTTACCTTATTTGAAGGTGTTTTAACAAACATACTTATGGCTTTTTTGTGGATGTATTGCTTTACGTTGGTTGGTATCCAGTTATTAAAACTATTTCCAAACCCTAACCATTCACAATTCGTTGATTTAGTCCATGTCAACTTTATAGATGAATTTCCTTTGTAAGCCGTTTCATTAGTGACTGAAAAATCACCACAATTGGATAATGAACTCCATAGGGTTCCTTTGGCATCAGAAAATACAACTTGCTTTGTTGCTTTGTCCAATATTGGTTTTTTGAATTCATCATACAAGGCTATCTTTTCGAATTGAAGAGAACAAGACGAAATAATAAGCATACTGAGTAATATGGATAAATAATTTCTTCTCACGGTTTGTACGATTCGTTTTCTGTAAAAATGAGTTGATCGATAGTTGCCTCCGATCGAATACCTGATTCTTTATTTGCTAGAAAAAATACGGTGACACCAATTAGTTTCGAAGGCTCGGGTAAACCATTTCCATTAGTTTCTGCTAAATCACCATCGGCATTGTATTTTAAATCACCATATTTAAAACTAACTAAATTCCATTTGTCATTTTCGTACCAATATTCATAAATAAATTGATCTTCTGATGATGCGGTGTACACTCCATCACCATTATCGTCTTCATCAAACCATAATTGCAAGAAGCAATTATTTGGTCCGGTATTACTAATAAATTTTGCTCCAATATTGAAGTAAAGGTTGTTTGCATTTGCGGGTAATCCAAATCCATTCTCAGGAGTATTTATTTTTAAGTAGCCAATGGCCCAATCCCATGGAACAGAACCATCCCATGAATAAAAACAGCTTCCTTTTGCAGCATCATCAGTATTACATATTATCGATGCGCTTACTCCTGCTTGATTAAAATAATCCCAGGAATCGGAGCTGCCATTTTCAAAATCAGTAACAATAATCCCTTGATCTTTTTTTAGTCCTGTAATATGTATTGAATCCATTATGAGTGGTGCGTCTTCTTCGTCTGGAAAAGAGATTTTAATATAGGTTTTCTCTAGTCCAAAAGATGGAAATGTATTTGCTCCACCTTTCCAAAGGGCATTGTCTTTTGAAATGATTCGATCATTACCTGTAAAAGTTCTTTTTGCCCCCGACGTTGCTCCTGTTATTTCTATTTCCCATCGCGTTCTTTTGGAAATTTCTACATTAAATGCAATATTTTCTCCGGATGTAAAATTAACTTTATCCCCGAGTTCTAGTGGTGAGAGGATACTAAAAGGCCCGTATAAATCATTTAAACTGGGTCCTTGAAAATTATCTGAATCATCTTTCCGACATGAATGGAAAAATAAGCAAATGATAAAAATAATATAGATGAACGTTCTTTTCATATTAAAACATTAAGCTGAATAAAATGATAAATTCTGAGATGCCGTAATTAACATTCTGATCAACATTATCGGTTATGGTGAAATTTTGATATTGTAATGATAGCGCGTTGCCTTGTCCAAAGTCATATTGGAGTCCGCACGCCAAAATTTGTTCTGTAAAATTGATTGTTAAAGGCTCAAAATCAATGATTTCATTGTAAGAGTTTCTAACTTCCTTTTGCTCGTTTCCTTGAGCATTCCAAAGTTTTCCTCCAAAAAGAATATTTAAATTTTTGACAAACTCATAACTTAATCCAACATCAATAAAGTTACTGGTCAGATTAATTTGTTCAAAATCTTGCCCTCCTCGAAGAGTGATTTCATTTCGAAAACCAATATTTAATAGAAGTGCCTGCTTGTGTTTTATCCATTCATTTATGGCAATATCAGTACCTAGTTTTGTGAGTAAAAATGACTTTTTACGAGTTGTTCCACTTCCCGCTGATTCCTGAAGAGCATAAATTTCAATGTAACTGTTTTTAATAGTTCCTGAGTCCAGATTATGGCACTTCAGATAAGCTCCTTTTCGATTTGGGGTTGCATTGCCGTAGGGATTGGAATTGTTGTAAACTACATTATATGCCATGAGCGATTCTGAGATTTTTCTCGAATTGCTTGTGTTTCCATTAATAATGTCAGTAGTAGTAACCGTTCTTCCTATATAGTTATTGGTGAATTGTTGATAGGGTACTGGCGATTTATCGAAATTGACTCTTTTTGTTTGGGCACCTGGAGCACTGAAATCTTTCCCAACATCCTTAAATCCTACGTTGAATTTTATGGATTGGCTATTCAGGTTAATAGATGATGATATATCGTAAAACCATTCATCTGAGTTTAAAGGCGTTGTTAGATCACTAAAGTGTTTAAAGTGGCTATTAGAAAAACCACTTTCACCTTCTATCTTCATCGTTGCGAAGTTGTTATTGTACATCTGCCAATGAAAATTTGTACTGCTTACATTATTCCATAAAAAAGAACTATCGGTGGCCGAAGTTTGAGTAAGATCAAAAAGATGGACACTGTTAAACGCAAAAGCTATATTTTTATTTTTCACAAAATTGATGCTTCCTCCTCCAAAAAGACGTTCTGGATCGCCGCTTTCTCCTGTAGGACGTTGACGGGTTAAATGCCCTTTAAATTCTATTTTGTCAATATGATTAGAAGGAAGGAGATTAAACCCCACTTTTGCGCCTTGCATTCTCCATTGATTATTGTTGTAGAAAAGATCATAATGAACAATATTTCTCCTCAAACTAAATAACCCTGATTCATTTAAAAACCCTTCTTCAGAATGATTGAATAGCGTGTAAGGAGTCATTTTTAAATCAATGTCTCCAATTTCATAACGAACCACATTCGCTGCAACTCCCTTGAGAGTTAATTGTCGAACATCAAAGTTTACCCCTCCTCCCCAAAATCCACCAAGTTCATTTCGTATTCTAAAAATACCAATGACTTCAGTTTGTTTATTTGGAAAAGCACTTATGCCAAGATCTAATAAATTGTGCCCATAATTACTTTTTTTAGCTGTAATGGAATCAACATCATTACTAATGTTTAATTGATTAGCAAAAAGGTAGGAGCGTGCACTTCCATTAATTTGAAATTTCTCATTTTGAGCATCAACGTGAAGCGCAAAAACAATAAGTGATATGGTAATTAGTGTTAATTTCATTAGAAAACTACTTTTAATTCTAAGGTGGATTCATGTCCACTAAACTTATCAAGTGGGAAACTGGTGTCCTCAAATTTGAAGTACCTGTGTCTAAAATATAGGCCTGTATTTTTTGCCAGAATGAAATCAAACCCTACACCAATACCAATTCCTTCTTGATTAATGGGTCTACCAGTTTCTATATTGAGTTGTGTATCGTAATTACCAATTATACGCTCCACACCTACGTATTGCGAAATCATTAAGTTTTTAAAAAGTTGGTAATAGTTTTCAAGTTGATGATTATACACTCTTAATAAAGCCGATTCGTTGAGCACAGTAAAACCAGCTAATTGATCTTGAACAGAATTGTATGAACCCAAGTAGAAAATATACCCAGGGCGATTTAAGAAAGTGAATTTATATTTTAATTGTGTTTCCATCGTGTTGAAACATTTTTTAAAATCAAGATTCCCATTACTGTTGGTTTGTGTTAAGTTGATTGTTTCAAATACAGAGCGATAAATCACAGATTTTTTATTGTAAGGACCTACATTTGAAGGGAAGGACCATCTCCAAAATCGGGACATGGTTAAGCCATTGAGATGCGTGTAGCTAATTTGGTTTCCAATTTGTTGAAGTTCTCTTGCAATACTATTCCCAAACGTGATTGATAATGATTTTAAATTAAAATAGGCACTGATGTCAATACCCTGACGATTATTGGCCAATTGACCCATTGGGACAATACCACTTCCAGTTTGTTGAAGTACCCCATTTGATCCAATATTTTGTTGGTCAATTGAAGCGGCGGATTGTGCTTGGTTCATACTGGTATTAATGAAAATAGAATTGTTGTTCACTACTTTATGACTAATTCTGTAGGCATGAATTTGTAAAGGAATCAAATAGAGAGAAGGATCTAAATTAAAGTGCAGAGAAATGAGCTCTCCATACCCTAAGCTATCCTGATTAAATTCATCACTGTATTTACCAAGACCAGTTTCGCTCAATATCTCAAACTTTTTTGTTTTGTAATTGATTCCTGATGTTACAATAAAATTGGTAATTGGATTTCGCGCAAGGGTGTCGCTGTAAGTGATTCTACTATAATTATTTATGCTTGAAGTTAGTCGTCTGATTTTTTTTTTCAATGCTCCTCCAAATACATAGTTTGGAACAATGTTTTGATACAGATTAATGTTGTTTAAATTATTTGTAGTTAGAAAACTTGCTCCAGTATTTTGAGCCCTTCCATAAATGAGGTTTAATGATGTTTCTCGCGGTAATTCTGCATCCAGGATAATACCTTGAATCGCTTGGTTTGCCCATCTGGAATCCTGATTAATTGCACCATTCTTGTAGTAGTTTAAATAGCGATCTTCCACCTTTCTGGTTTGCGGATCCCAAGGATTTCGCTCAAACACACTGAATCTATTATAACCATAAAATGATCCAAAGGTTAAGGGGCTTATTTCGTGCCAGAAGATCCCACCAGTCCTTATATTAACAGCTGTTTTTTTGGTGCTAAAACTTCCATATAAATTTATCCCAAGTTGCAAGCTTCTGTAATAGTCAAAATTACCGTTGTTCTGGTTCCATACAATCAAGTCTGTTCCAAATGAGAGTTTATTATTTGGACGACCACTAATATTTAATGTGAGTTCAGGAAGTTGAGAAGCATCTCCTGTAAGAATTGATCGGCCATCAATTGTTTGTTCAATACCATTTTCTGTTCCAATAACATATGGTGCATTAAAAAGACGGTGTTGCGCGTAAAATCGATAATTTCCGCTCACATTAAAATTTTGAAGAGGTGCAGGTTTTACATTTTTTTTCTCTTGACTCATCAACGATGAAGCAAAAAGTATAAATGTTATAAACCAAATACCTTTCATCATTACCAAAGGGTTGTATAAATTAAAATGAGGAGGAGTACTACAATCCAAGCAGAGATGTTAAACGCCTTTTGTGTTTTAAAAAGGTTCTCAGTTAGAATAATGCCTTTCTCATCACGGTTATTATTGTTGTGCATGTAAGAGAAAACAAACATGATTAAAACAGTTAACATAAATGTTAGTCCCATTTGATGCATGAATGGTAAATCAGGGAATATCCATAAATCACTCCAGCCTTTAGGGGCCACTTTAAAAAATAATGCGATTGGAATAGAGGAGAGCGCTCCTATTATTGCTGATTTGGCGCTTGTTTTATTCCAAAACAAACCAAGCATAAAAATCGCAAGAATCCCAGGGCTAAACAATCCTGTCCATTCTTGGATAAACTGGAATGCCTGATCAATACTGCCTAAAACGGGAGCCACAAAAATCGCTATGACTATGGCAATCATTCCAGAGATTCTTCCCACAAAAATTAAACGTTTTTCTGAAGCATTTTTATCAATTAGCGGCTTGTAAACGTCCAAGGTAAAAATAGTTGATGTACTATTTAGCATGGAGGCAAGGGAAGAAACAATTGCCGCTGATAGGGCGGCAAGAATAAGGCCCTTAAGTCCTGTGGGTATAAATTGTGAGATAAGCCATGGATATGCCTTGTCATTCATAATCACACCCTCTTCACTTGTAAAAGATGCTGCCACACCAGGATCTTCTTTAAACAGAACAAAAGCTACAATTCCAGGAATGATGACAATTAATGGAATAATCATTTTAATTAATGCGGCAAAGGCAATTCCTTTTTGTGATTCCTGAAGACTTTTTGCGGCAAGGGTTCTCTGAATAATGTATTGATTGAACCCCCAGTAGTATAAATTGGCAATCCACATTCCCCCTGCCAGCACAGCGATGCCTGGTAAATCAATGTATCCTTTGTCTCCTTTTTCCAAAATCATATTGAATTTTTTGGGAGCTTTCTCAAACATATACTGGAAACCATCAAGTACACTCCCGGAAGGAGTTAATTCACTTAGGGCAATAAATGTGGTTATCCCTCCGCCAATAATCAATAGAATTACTTGAATAACATCTGTCCACGCTACTGAAGATAAACCACCCCAAATGGAATAAGCTGCTGAAAACAATCCCAAAATTATGACACAATTAAGAACCAATGAGCCATCACCAGAACCAATTATCGTATCTAATGCGGTTCCTCCTAAATAAAGAACAGAGGTTAAATTCACAAAGACAAAAAGAAAAATCCAAAAGAAAGCCAAAACGGTTTTTACTTTTGAGTTAAATCTTTTTTCCAAGAATTCAGGAATGGTGTGGATGTTTTTTTTGATAAAAATGGGTAAGAAGTATTTACCTACAAGAATTAATGTAAGTGCGGCCATGAATTCATATGAGGCGATAGCTAAACCAATGGCAAATCCGGAACCTGACATACCAATGAATTGTTCGGCAGAAATATTTGCAGCAATTAAAGAGGCGCCAATTGCCCACCAAGGAAGTGATTTTCCTGCAAGGAAATAATCTTTCGAGTTTTTTGACTCTCCAGATGTTGATTTCGACTTGTAAAAGCCTACGCACAAAATTATGATTGCATAAACTATAAGTATAACAATGTCAACTTGAGTAAAATTCACAAGAGAATGATTTTCGAAAACAAAACAATTAGTTCGTTTACTGAAAAAAAAAAAATAGGTTTCTGTTGTGTTTCCTTCTCGAAACCTTTTATCACCTAGCTCGTATTTCTTTCAAACAAAAGGATTTTAAGCCTTCATTTTATAAACCCCTTTTCAAAGTGTTCTAATTCATGCGCCTACATGAAGAACGTTTGGAAAACAAAACTCTAAATCTCATGAAAAATTTTACGCTTGTTTTATTTAGTTTACTCTTTTCGTCTGTTGCCTTTGGCCAACTTATTATCACTGTTTCTTTTTGTGAAGAATCGCCCTCCGCTGTTCGTTTGACCGGTCCTTGGTGGGGTTGGAATCCAGATGGAGGACCAGTTGCCGCTGATAATGGAGATGGAACGTGGACTTTTACGTTTGATCCAGTGCCAGAGGATAATATGGAGTATAAGATAATAGCAGATGGAGTATGGGAGGATCTAACAGATGAGCCATGTATTTTAAATCAAGGAGGATATTTTAATAGATTTTGGTATACAACAGACTCTCTAGTAAACGATATTACCTTCGGTCAATGTGCTGCATGTACTACTACGAATTTATCAAGTGCAAGTAAAATAGAAAATAAATTTGAACTGTTTCCAAATCCAGCTTCTGAAACACTAAATATCATTACTTCTGGTGATTTTCAACGACTTAATATTGTTAACATTTATGGAAGTGTGGTGAAAGATGTTCGATTATCTTCTACAAATAGTGTAATTAATCTGGAGGATTTGTCTTCAGGTATTTATTTTGTAAATGCATTTTCTGGAGAAAATAAGATTACTCAGCAAATTACAATTAAATAATAATTACCAGTACAATGTATATCGAGCCAGCACGCTAGTGCTGGTTTTTTTGTTGGGTTACGTAGAATGTGAAAAACTTGATGAGTTGACACTTTCTTTAATGAATATTGTTAATTATGTTCGTGTTTCATTATTAGAATAAGAGTATGCAAATGCCATTAGTGGATTCGATACCATCATTAGACTTAAGTGATTTTTTGGGATCGAATATTGAGAAAAAGACACAATTTGTTCATGACTTAGGAAAAGCATTTGAGTCAATCGGATTTGTGGCCATATCAAATCATGGATATCATTCTGATCGTCAAGAGGCATTGTATCACTCTATTCGTACATTTTATGAATTACCAGAACATGTAAAAGAAAAGTATGATGGAAGTCATACTGCTGGACAACGAGGATATACAGGAAAGGGTAAAGAACATGCCGCAGGAAGAAATGTTGGCGACTTAAAAGAGTTTTACCATATTGGTAAAGCCATTGAAGGGAGCGATTCCTCTCATTATCAAAAGAATATTTTTCCAGATGAAGTTCCTGCCTTTAAAATTGAAACATTGAATGCCTATCAAACCTTGGAGTCTATTGGCAAGCAAATGCTAGCAGCAATAGCGCTTTACTTAGGTTTAGAAGAAAACCATTTTGAAAGTAGAGTGAATCGAGGGATAAGCATTTTAAGACCACTTCATTATTTTCCTATTGAGCATGCTGATCAAATTCCTGCAGATGCCGTTCGAGCCGCAGAACATGGTGATATTAACTTAATTACGTTACTCATGGGAGCAAGTGCAGAGGGGCTTCAAGTAAAAAGAAGGGATGGTCAATGGATTCCCATTACTGCAGTAAAAGATTGTTTAGTGGTGAATGTTGGTGATATGCTTCAGCGCTATACAAATGGGAGATTAAAATCTACCATTCATCGTGTAGTTAATCCTCCAAAGGAAAAAATGACATTTTCACGATATTCCGTGCCTTTTTTTATGCATGCAAATCCTGATATGGATCTTAGTTGCTTAACAACGTGTATTACGGATGAATGCCCCAAACAATTTGATGATATTACTGCTGAGCAATTTTTAGTACAGCGCTTAAAAGAAATTGGATTGATTAAATAACGGATACTTTGAGGGTAAACGTCCCTAAAGTCCTTTAGTGATTAAGGAACAATTTTGATCATTCGACGTAGCAGTTTTATTGAATGAAAAGTTAAGGTTAAATGTCTGAAGAAATTCTTAAAGCGCTTATGCAACTTTTTGCAATCCTCACCAGTCAAGAGGGGGGGGCTTCAGATACCCAAAATAAGTTTGTAGAAAATTTTTTGCGGCAGCAATTATCACCAGATAAAGTTCCTGTTTATTTTGATGATTTCATTAAGAAATCTAAGCCCAAAGTAGTGCGAAAAAAATCTCTTGATACATCTGGAGATGTTTCACAAACTACTGAATCTCCTGAAGAAAAAGAGAAAAGACGTAAACGAGAGGAGCGAAAACGTTTAAGAGAAGAAAAAAGAAGACAGCTTGAGAAAGAGGATTCTGTTCAATTGGTTGATGAAACACCCGAAGAAAAGGAGAAAAGGTTAAAAAAGGAGGCTCGAAGAAGAGAAAGAGAGGCTCTTAAGGCGGCTGATGCAGCAAAGGAACACTCTGCAAGCGATGAAGGGTCTGGTCAGCTTACCTCGATGATGGATTCCATTAAAACATTGAGGGTGTGTAAAAAGATCAATAAAACCCTCGCCCAACCTCAAAAGATTGTCGCATTTATTCGATTGTTTGAGCTTATTTGGGTAGATCGTTCAATGAATCCAAATGCGAAGGAATTGTTGGACACAGTTGCTGATGTATTTAATATATCCAAAGCTGAATATGCGGACATATCCAGCTTAACGATTCAGGAGCAAACAGATTCAATCAACACCAATAACATATTAGTAGTGAATGGATGTGAAGATTTTTATGCTGAAGGTGTAGAAACAAAGCATCTTCCAATTCATGGTTTTAGTGGTGAAATACTTTTTTTAAAGGTCCTTTCTACAGAGCTTTACTTCGTCAAATGTGTTGGCAATGACAACCTTTACATGAGTGGATTACCGCTAAATCCTGGGCAAGTTTATCCATTTTCGAATGGATCTACTATTAAAACGCCAACCGGAAAGCCCATATATTATTCAGATGTTGTTGCGCGATTTCTTTCTGGTACGATAGAGCATGAGCTCTCTTTTCACGCAAAGGATATTGAATATCAATTTCCAAATGGGAATATGGGCTTAAGGGGTATCACAATAGAGGAGCAAACAGGACGATTAATAGGAATTATGGGAGCTTCTGGAGCTGGGAAATCAACTCTGCTCAATATACTCAATGGAAATGATGCGCCTACAAAAGGTAATGTTCTCATTAATGGAATAGACATTCATAAAGAAAAAACTAAAATAGAAGGTGTGATTGGATACGTTCCTCAAGATGACCTCCTTTTAGAAGAGTTAACCGTTTTTGAAAACTTATATTTTAACGCTAAGTTATGTTTAAATGATAAGACGGATGATGAAATTAATGAGATGATTATTAATTTATTGAAGGCGCTCGACTTACTCTCCACTAAAGATCTGAAAGTGGGAAATCCGTTGGAAAAAACCATTTCGGGTGGGCAGCGTAAACGCTTAAACATTGGATTGGAGCTTTTAAGAGAACCGTCGGTGATCTATATGGATGAGCCAACATCTGGACTTTCTTCGCGCGATTCTGAAAATATACTCGATTTACTAAAAGAACTTGTTCTTAAAGGAAAAATAATATTCGTAGTTATCCATCAGCCTTCATCGGATATTTATAAAATGTTTGATCGTATGCTCATTATTGATCAAGGTGGATATCCAGTATATTATGGTAATCCTGTCGAGGCCATTATGTACTTTAAACGAAAGGCGAACCAAGTAAACAGTGATAAAGGACAATGTACATCTTGTGGAAATGTCAATCCAGAACTTGTATTCAATATTATCAGTGCCAAGTTAGTGGACGACTATGGGAAACTATTGGATGAGCGAAAAGTATCTCCTGAACAGTGGAATGGATACTATAAAGCAGAAGTCATTACACAAGTGAAACCCGTTAAGTCGGTTGCTAGTCCACCTCCTAAATCGTTAAATATACCCAACAAAGTTGAGCAGTGGAAAACGTTTATTAAAAGAGATGTTTTATCTAAATTAAAGAATGCACAATATATGTATTTAACCATGTTGGAAGCGCCTATTCTTGCTTTTGTGTTATCTTTTATCGTGCGTTACATCGGAGGTGGTACCGAAGCTGAATATACATTTGCCGATAATCAAAACGTTCCTGCTTATATTTTTATGAGTATTGTTGTATCATTATTTATTGGCTTAATGGTATCTGCAGAGGAAATCATAAAAGATGCTAAGATTCAGAAGCGCGAAAAGTTTTTGAATTTAAGTAGAGGATCCTACCTAATGAGTAAACTGGCCATATTATTTTCTATATCTGCCTTTCAGTCCATGCTTTTTGTTCTTGTTGGGAATTTAATAATGGGAGTTGAAGGCATGTGGGGTTCTTACTTTTTAGCGCTCTTTACAGTAAGTTGTTTTGCTAATTTATTAGGATTAAATATTTCCGCCACTTTTAATAGTGTTGTAACCATATACATTCTTATTCCGCTCATTCTAATTCCACAAATGATTTTGAGTGGAGCTATGTTTAGTTTTGATAAAATTAATGGGATATTGGGCGGGGGGCCTAATAGTGTACCAAAAATTGGAGAAGTAATGGTTTCTCGGTGGGCATATGAAGCCTTGGTTGTTGAGCAGTTTAAAGAAAATGATTTTAAACAGGCATATGTGAAAGATTACGATTCTAAAACTGATGATTTTTTGATTCCCGTGAAAGATTTTCAAGAAGGAGAAGAGGTGAAATTGTATGATTTAGAATTTGCAGAATCTTACTGGGATTATAAGCAAGCCTATTACATATCCGAAGTCAATAAACTTTTAGATGCAATAGATGCACAAAGAAAGCGCATTCGAAAATGGCGTAAAAAGATCAAGAAAGCCAAAAAAAGAAATTTAGACGTTCCACCGTTACTCGTTGATACCACGAGAATGAAGATGGATTATCAAAATCTTTTAAAGTGTTTAGATTTTTTAGCGTGGGATTTAGATACAGTTATTCCTACGCGTCTTGATAATTTGACTTATTTGGACTTCAAAAGCAAACATATCCGAAAAACAAAGAAATTTATCGACTGGTCAAATCATTTTTACAGTGAACAATTTGCTAAAGTAGCTCAGTTAAAAGATAAGTTGTCGTATCAAGTTATTGATCACTATGGACTGGAGATATCAAAAGAAAGAGGTGTTGATACCAATAATATTGATTCAATCTCTTACTATGGAGAACAATATTATACAGAGTTAAAAAATAATTACACGAATCATTACTTAAATGATTTGATGAGAAATGCTTTGGTAGATGATAAAATTATTTGGGAACCTGCAAAAGGTTCTTTTACTCAAATCATTGATCCTATTTTTAAAAAGCCAAAAACCACTTTTTTTTCTCATTTTTATGCTCCCGAGAAAAAAATGTTTGGAACCTACTGGGAAACGTTTAGTTTTAATTTAATCGTAATTTGGGTAATGGGTGTGTTATTGTACATTACACTCTATTTTGATGGGTTAAAAAAGTTTCTTAGTTTATTTCAGAAAAATAAATAACGTAATAAATGTTCCGATTAAAGAATATTATAATAGTGTTTATTGTGTATGGCCATTTGTCAATCGGTCAAAACGATCCGGCTGTACCAAAAAGTTCCGCTAAGATTCCAACAATTGATTATTTTACAAGTGGTGGGAAGAAAAGTGAAGGAAAAGTACTTAAAGTTGATTTTTGGATTTATTACCATGAAAATGGAAACAAAGAAAGTGAGGGAAAATATACATTTGGAAGAAAAGATAGCATTTGGACTTATTTTGATATTAATGGCAATAAAGTTTTACAGGGTGAGTATAAAAAAGATGTGAAAGTAGGAGCTTGGACCTCTTGGTTTCCAGATGGAAAGGTTAAAAACATTGTTAACTATAATAATGGTGTAATGAGTGGCCAGTATACACAACTTTTTGCCGATGGTAAAACGAGATCGCGTGAATCCTATGAATTAGGTAAATTAAATGGAAAATCAGAACATTGGTTTAACACTGGAAAAAAAAGGCATGTAGGGGAATATATTATGGGCAAACAAGAGGGGCATTGGGTTTATTGGCACTGGAATGGTAGAAAAGAAATGGAAGGCGATTTTATTAATGGAAAAAAAGAAGGAATCTGGACCACCTGGGATGAATTTGGCGAAATTATTGAAAGAGCACGATACAGCAACGGAAGACCTTCCAGGCAAAAATAATAGATCCAATTACCGATTAGTGAAAAAACTGTATTAATTATCTGTTTTCATTCTAAATAAGCAAAATTTGTACGAAATTTTGTAAAATATTGAAAATGTATTGGTTTCTAATAAGTCACGTGTTATTTTTGTAGTAACAAATATTATTAAAATGGCTATTATAATCACTGATGAATGTATTAACTGTGGAGCGTGTGAACCAGAGTGCCCAAATAATGCTATCTATGAAGGAGGAGTAGAGTGGAGACTATCTGACGGTACTTCATTATCTGGAGAAGTTACTACACCTATGGGAAATACCTTAGATTCGGATGATGAACAAGAGCCAAAAGAAGAAGATGTTTATTATATCGTAACGGATAAATGTACTGAATGCGTAGGTTTTCATGATGAGCCTCAATGTGCTGCTGTTTGTCCTGTTGATTGTTGTGTAGATGATGAAGACAACGAAGAAACAGAAGAACAATTGATGGCCAAAAAAGAGTTTATGCATTTATAAAAAAGATCGTTTTTATACTTAAAGTCCCGTTTACGGGACTTTTTTTATGTTAAATTTTATATCAATGAGTTGGATTTATCTTTTTCCATTGATTGGAGCTGCTACAGGATGGGTGACTAATTGGATTGCTGTGAAAATGCTCTTTCACCCTAAAGAACCTCGAAGTTTTTTATTTTTTAAAATTCAAGGTGTTTTTCCCAAGCGTCAAAAAGCAATGGCTCAAAAATTGGGGCATATTGTAGCTTCGGAACTGTTTTCTATTGATGAGGTAGTTGCTAAAATGACCGAATCAGATAATAAAGAAGTTTTATTATTTGTAGAAAACAAAATTGATGACTTTATATCTCATAAGCTTACTGAAAGTATGCCTATGTTAGGTATGTTCTTAAATGATGAATTAAAAACTAAAATAAAAACAATCTTGCTGAAAGAAATTGAGCAAGTCATTCCTGAGGTTATGAATAGTTACGCCTCAAAAATGAAAGAGGAGGTTAACGTTCAGGAAATGGTATATCAAAAAGTAGTGAATTTTTCCAGCGATAAATTAGAAGAAATACTTGTTTCTATCATGAAAAAGGAATTTAAGTTTATTGAGTTACTTGGAGGTGTTTTAGGATTCATTATAGGAACGATACAAACAATCATAATCCTTTTCGGATAATCGTTAGTTTAGCTTCCCACAAATTTGTTTTTTAATTTTAGACGCTCGATTTGAACCGAATTTTTCCGCTTTTTGAATATTCGTACACGCATCCCTGTAATTTTTTTCACCGAATTGAATAATCGAAACATTTTCCCACGCTGCTGCATATTTCCCATTTCGTTGTAGGCATTTTGTATAGGCTTTAATAGCCTTTTTATTCTTCTTTAATTGCTGGTTTGCTAAGCCAATGTAAAACCACGATTGATGATCTTTGTCATTTATTTCTGCCGCTTTTTTAAACGTTTTAATTGCAGCGTTATATTTTTTCATGTTTAATTGTGCAGCTCCTTTTTGCAACAGTAAGTTGAAATGATTGGGTGTATTTTCTAAGCCCTTATTAAAAAAGCGGAGTGCTGTTTTAAAATTTCTTTTCGAGGACATCACTAATCCTAATCCAAGGAAACCTTCAGCATATGTAGAATCTATATTTACTGCTTTAGCAAAAGCATTATACGCTTTTTCATAAGCTTTAAATTTCATTAAGTAAGTATTCCCTAAACAAAAGAAAGATGAAGCGTCAGAGCTGTCTGTTTCCTGAATATATTTCATGTGCGCATTAATATAATCTTCTTCATCTTCAATTTTTTCATAAACACTTATAATAAAGCTTCTTTTTTCTGGTATCATTCTAATAATTTCAATCCATTTTTTTGATTGCATAAAATAACTTTGTCTTACATCTCCTGATAAACGACTGCTATAATGAGTTTCAAAAAGAGCCAATGCCCCCTCAGATGCTTTTTCTAAACTGTCTTTTCTTATATAGTTCATTTGTTTATCATAACGATCACTTCCGGTAGACCAGATGAACCAAGGGTGATTTACATGGATTTCTCGTTTTTTGAAATAAGTATTTTTATAAATGTTCGCAAGTTTCCCGATCAATTCTCTCTCCTCGCTGGAATTAGCCATGGGATGTTCAACAACCAAAGTATAGCTAAATAATGTAAGAAGAATGACAGAAGGCATTAGCCAGTTCATAATCCGACGTTTTAGGAAGATTACGCTCAAAGAAGTGAGTAAAAGAATGACACAACAAATTGCAAGCGTATAGTCTTTTTCTTCGGAAATTTTATGATGAATATGCAATTTAAATGGGTAGTAAAAATATACCAGAGTAGAAGAGAATAGTAACACAAGAAAACTATAAAACTTGCCATTACTTACTTTCGTATTAAATGCTTTTGCCTTGATGACCCAATTTTTGGCATGTTTAAATTGAGGAGGTCTAGAGGTATTGATTTTTCGTTTAACAGCAAACGAAAACCATGTATTTACTCCAGCTAAACAAAGAAGTGTCAAAAAAGGAGAAATAGGAATGATGTTTCTTAAAAAGCCAGCTGCATTACCCATGTTTGCTTTTGCAGAGAAATAAGTATACATGAAAAAACCACCTATAAAGGGGAGTAAAATGAAGTAACGCAGAAATTTATGCCGAAATGTTTTTAGGCTTCCAAGAACGCTAAAGAACATTAATACAGGACCTACTACATAAGCATATCTAGAATAATAGGTATCCCAATTTTGATGTCCATACCTATTTTCCTCCTTTTCTTTTCCAATTGTCACATCTATAATCCACCATAAATTATGGTTCATTAATGCTCCCGCAAATGCCCATAAAATACTTGGGACACCAAGAAGAAGAAGTTGAAAATACTTTTTTGCATGAATTAATGGAATAATATAAAAAGGAAAAAAAATAACAAGTTCCATTCGAGCAAGCGGAAGTAAAGAACCTGCTATTGCAAAAGCGTTCCATTTTTTTCGGACATGAAAATACAACGATAAACAAATGAGTGTAATGGCTAAAGGCTCAGTCATTGCATATTTTGAAACACCAAAAACAAATGGTTGTAGAGCCAGTAAGGGAAATGCCAGAAACGCGAATCTAAATTTAAAATGTTTGGCAACATGATAGAGCGAAAAACCACCAACAATAGAAAATATAGTTTGTAAAATAGGAATTGTCCAAGCACCTAATTGCACAGGAAGTGAGAAAATAATCACGAATAATGGTCGGTTCCAAAGTTTAATGAATTGGGAGGGATCATTAAAAGCATGAAGTGTGTTTTGATATCGCGCAGGGCAATCGTCATCCCATGTGTTGTCACTGTAAAAAGCCCAAAATAAATTTACAAAGATGAAAGTCAATGTGATTATCAATAATGGCATTTTATCTTTTGTATGAACTTTAAAGAGTGCTCTCATGATTGAAAATTAGTAAAGGTAAATTAACAGATCAACTTCAAAAAACTAATGCGTTACTGATTTTATCGATTCAAAGATTTGAAATACCGCAGGGCAAATCTCCGTGTTTTTTAGATTTAATGCAAGAATCTGATGTTGCTTTACACGATCTGTATGAGGATAGTCAGAACATGCTTTTGGTCGAGCGTCGTAAATACTACAATAGTTGTTCTGATCTAAAAATGGACATGGAACAACTTGTAAAACATAGTCATTATCCTCATCCAATCTTAAATATTGTTTAATGAATAATTTCGGTTTTATATTTAAATGGTTGGCTATACGATCAATATCCTTATTAGTGAACAGAGGGCCTGTTGTTTTACAACAATTTGCACATGACAGGCAGTCAATACAACTAAAAGCCTTTGAGTGGGCCTCAAAAAATAATTCATCCACCTCCTTTCCTTTCTTTTTTTTAAGTTTTTGAATAAGTTTTTTATTCGTTTTTTTTTGTGCTAGAGCGTTCTTTTTTAATTCACTTAAATTCATGGATAATAGGTTAGTGGACTAATTACACGTAATATCATTATACGGATTGAATAAACACAATGAATGAAAATAAGGAGTAGTCGGAGAAAAATTAAAAAGCCTCAAATGAGGCTTTTTAAAATGATTATTTACGTCTTTTATGCACCAACCGCTAAGGAGGCTAAAGCAGCTTCATAGTTTGGTTCATCAACCGTTTCTGCAACTTGCTCAGTGTATATTACTTTACCCTTCTCATCCATTACTACAACCGATCTTGATAGTAATGCATTTAGTGGCCCATCTGTAAAAACTACACCTAAATCTTCACCAAATTTCCCTGTTCTAAAATCAGATGCCATCACTACGTTTTCAATACCTTCTGCTCCACAAAATCGAGACTGTGCAAACGGTAAATCTTTTGAAACGCAAACTACAACTGTATTTTCTAACGATGCAGCTTCTTCATTGAATTTACGAGTAGATGTTGCACAAGTACCAGTATCAATGCTGGGGAAAATATTAAAAACCACTTTTTTACCTTCAAAATTACTATTTGATATTGCACTTAAATCGTTTTTTACCAAATTGAATGCGGGAAAATGATCCCCAACCTTTGGAAGATTTCCAAGAGTATGGATTTCATTCCCTTTTAATGTAACCGTTGCCATCTTTTTAAAATTTAAATTGAATCCTAAAGATTCATTTCTTTTTGTGAAAAACCAAAGTTATAAAGCATAAATAATTTTTATTTTAGTTTCATGTCTCTTCATAAACACGCATTAATTCGGTATCGTATTATCGATGCTATGTTAAGGAATCAGTATAACCCGTATCCATCGATTGAGGATATTAGAAGTAAATGTGAGGATTCTCTTTTTGGTTCCGATTGGGGAGATCATATTTCAATTAGTACAATTGAAAAAGATTTCAAGGCTATGCGGACGGATGCAGAACTTGGTTTTTTTGCACCCATTAAATATTCAAGAATTTATAATGGATATTTTTATACCGAAGAAGAATATACCATTCATAATATTCCTTTGAAAAATGAAGATATTGAGGCGATTAAATTTGCCTCCAATACCCTCATGAATTTCAGAGAATCACCCATGTTTGCTCAATTTAGATTTGCCATCGAAAAAATATTCGATCGATTGAACATTAGTTCAGATGTGCAGGATAACCGACTGGATAAATTGGTTCAATTTGATGCTTTACCAAATTATCCAGGTAAGGAATTTCTTCAACCTTTGTACACTGCGATTAAAGATTATCATCAAGTAGAATTAGTATATAAGCGATTCAACTCAAATAAAGAGAGTAGGAGAGTGATACATCCATATTTACTCAAAGAATATAAACACCGATGGTACTTAGTAGGTTTTGTAGAGGATAAGGATAGTTTGTCTACTTATGCCTTAGATAGAATGGTTAGTGTGGACTTGAAGGAAGAAGACTTTATTGTTCAGCAAAATTTTAACCCAGAAGAATTTTTTAAGTTTTCTTTTGGTATCACACAAAATAACGAAAAGCCTTACAAGGTCAAATTAAAGTTTCCCAGCCAGCAAAAGGGGTATTTAATTACTCAGCCATTACATGCCTCTCAGGTTATAAAAGAACAATCTGATAATACGTTGATAATAGAATTGGAGGTATATCTTACTTATGAATTGGTAGAGCGTATACTCGGATATGGAGAACATGTTGAAGTGATAGCTCCAATAGAACTTAAAGCTGAAATTATTCACAGACTTAAGGCTTCTCTAACCAATTATGAAAAATAAAGTGTTGACTTTATTATTAATTTTTCTTGGTTAAAATCATCGTAATTAAGGTACATGTTTATCGGGTCAATGGATGCATTGATTAAAGGTTATGCTCTTTTTTAGAAATAAAAAACCGAGGTATTCTACCTCGGTTTTTCATTCATTTCTTTCTTAATGGCTAATCCAATATTAACGGGATTTTAAGCTTATCTCTTAAGCTTATCATCAACTTTAATTTTCTTTACAGCATCATCATCAACCTTGCCATCTTTGATGATTTTCAATTCGATTCTTCTATTTAGCGCCCGACCTTCTTCATTATCCGAACCATCAGCATTTGTGTTTTTCGCAATCGGTTTTGATTCTCCATAACCCACTGCTTTTACACGGTCTAGTTTTATTCCTTTGTTTGTTAAGAATTTTTGAACCGATTCAGCTCTTTCTTGAGACAGTTTTTTGTTAAATCGATTGTTTCCTTTTGAATCCGTATGACCTTGAATTTCTACAGTAATACTCGGATTATTAGATAAAAGACTAAATAATTTGTTCAACTCTGATTTGGATTCACTAGATAAATTCGCACTTCCAAATTCGAAGAATACGTTGTTTAGAACAATCGACTCATCTGCTTTGATTGGAGCAAGTTTAATTTCCTTTTTCATAGATTGGAATGCTGAATTTTTAGGAACAATTAAATTTTCTGATTTAAATAAATATCCTTTTGCCTCATAAGTAACATTATAGTTCTTTCCTGGAGGTAAAATAAATAAGTATTTTCCTGTTTTCTTATTCGGCTTATATATCCCGACAATATCACCAGATTCATTGTCCTTGACAATAATTTGAGCATCGTTTGGTATGTTTCCATCTTTTTCTCCAAGTGTAAAAACACCACTCATTACTGTCATTGGCTGCACTGGAGGTTTTGGAAGCGAAATCATGAATAAATCTTTACCACCAAGTCCCTCTTCTTTTTCTGTTGCGTAATACGAACGTTTACCATCTACCGAGGTAACAAAAAACGCATCGTCTTCTGTGGTGTTGATCGGATAACCAATATTTTCAGGTGTACTCCATCCTTCTTCTCCTAAATCGGTAGACTGGAAAATATCTAACCCTCCCATTGTTTCATGACCGTTAGATGAAAAGAAAAGAGATACTCCATCAGGGTGAATAAAAGGTGAACGGTCATCATATTCAGTATTAATTTTAGAACCTAAGTTTAAAGGCTCACTCCATTCACCATTCGGTAGCATGGTTACTCTGTAGATATCAAATCCTCCATATCCACCTTTTCGGTCTGAAGCAAAATAAACTGTTTTACCATCTGCTGAAAAGCATGCATGTGTTTCTTTTGCTTTTGAGTTTAAAGCTTGAAATGGCACAGGAGTTGTCCATTCAGAACCTTCTAGTTTAGAATAGTAAATATCTCCACTTGCATCCAATTGTGCAGAATAGATTAAAAGCTGCTGACCATCTACAGATAATCCTATTGTGGCTTCGTGACCTTTAGTGTTAATTTTATTTGATATTAGTTTAGGTTCCCCCCATTCACCTTGCTTATTTTTATTCGAAATAAAGATGTCCTCGTAGTATCCAAAATCAAAAGGATCTTTATCCTGATTGCTGTATCCTTCTAAATCCTTTTCTTTTAACTTTCTTCTAGAGGTAAAAATTAACGTTTGTTCATCAGCACTGATTACCGGTGCATAATCTGGATACTCAGAGTTGACATTTTTAAGAGGAGTTAAAACAATATCCACTGGATTTTCAAGAAGTAATTTGGCAGTTTCACATATTTTATATTCTCGTTCAATGATTTTTTTGTAATCCTCAGGAATGTCCTTGCCTAAAGCTTCCTCAAACATTTGAATATATTTTTCAGCTTCATCAACTTTGTGAATTTTACGAAGCATTCTTCCGTAATCTAAGTAAGCAAAAACAGGAGCCTCAATATTTGAACCAGATTCTTCATTGTATTTATAAGGCTCTTTTGTCACATTTTTTACAGCCTCTGATAAATAATGCATTGCAGAGTCAGTATTTTTAGCTAATGAGGCATTGGCATAACTGTTCCCCATTTTGTAATTCAAAAAGGCTGTTTTATCAACGTCTTTTTCAATTTTAGTATATATTTTCAAGGCAAAATCATAATTTTCATCCAACCAATATTCATCGGCAACAGCATATTGTCGTTTAATCGGTTTTTCAAAAATATCATCGTTGAATTTTTCGTTACTTCTAATGTATACAAGTTGAGCATTAGATGATGTATACACGAACAACGCGAATACTGAAAGTGAAAAAATACGTTTCATAGGCTTCTATTTTCAAAGGATAAACCAAATACCATGCAAAGTTTATCCATTAACAAAGTTTTAACATTTGCTAGTCATTTTAGACTAGAGTTTTAAAATCGGTTGTAAACTTACCAAATTTGTCTATCAATTTCAAAATTTTCGAGGTAATCTCCTACTTTTCGTAAAAAGCTTCCTCCTAGCATACCATCAACTACTCTGTGGTCATAACTCATGGATAAAAACATCATTTGTCGTATACCAATAAAATCGCCTTCAGAGGTTTCAATAACTGCAGGTTTTTTCTGAATTGCTCCTGTAGCAAGGATCGCAACTTCAGGTTGATTTATAATGGGTGTTCCTATAATGTTTCCAAATGTACCAATGTTTGTAATGGTAAATGTTCCCTCTTGAACATCTTCTGGAGCGAGTTTATTATTTCTTGCTTTTTGAGTAAGGTCATTTACTGATCTTGCTGTACCAGCTAAATTTAAATTATTTGCACCTTTTACTACAGGAACAATCAAGTTCCCTGAAGGGAGAGCAACAGCCATACCAATATTCGCATCTTTTTTAACACGTATAGAATTTCCTTCCACGCTTACGTTAACCATGGGGAAATCTTTAATAGCTTTTGCTACAGCCTCTACAAAAATGGGTGTGAATGTAAGTTTGTACCCTTCTTTCTTTAAAAATTCTTCTTTTACTCTGTTTCTCCATTCAACAAGGTTAGTGACATCAATTTCAATGACACTTGTAACATGTGGTGCTGTTTTTTTGGATTCCACCATATGTTCGGCAATCAATTTTCTCATTCGATCCATTTCGATCAAATCAGAATGACCCGATAAGGATACTGCAGGTCTAACTGGCGCAGAGTATGAATTAGGTTCAGAGGAATATTGTGGTTTAACAGGGGTCTCATGAACACTACCGCGAGTCTCCAAGTAGGCAAGGATATCCGCTTTAGTTACTCTCCCTTCCCGTCCTGAACCTTGAATTTTCTGCAATTCATCTAATTGTATTCCTTCTTTTTTAGCAATACTTTTGACAAGAGGAGAATAAAACCGATGAGAGGTGCTTTCAATAGGAGAATGAATTGCGCTTTTATGTTCAATTGGTTCTTTTACATCTAGTGATTCATCAATAGTATCAGTAATACTTTCCTCATAAACCGGAGTTGACGTTTTATATTCTTTTTCATCATTGTGATGATCTCCTTCAACTTCAATGATAGCAAATGGAGCACCTATCTTCACAACATCGCCTTCTTGATGTAACTTTTTTATCAGTGTTCCTTCATAATCGGATGGAACTTCTGAATCTACTTTATCGGTGGCGATTTCAAGAATACCTTCTTCGAGTTCAACAAAATCTCCTTCATTTTTTAACCAAGAGGTAACTGTTGCTTCAGCAACACTTTCTCCCATTTTTGGCAATAAAAGTTCAATTTGAGCCATAAAAATTCGCTAAAATATGGGGCAAAAGTAGCTAAAATGTGGGAGGGCTACAATTTTAAAGAGAGAATTGAAAGATTCAAGATTAAATTTATCGATCAATACTTTTTAAACCCTTTATAAGTATAGTGAGGTCATTAAATGGGTTATAATCTTTAGCATATTGAATGTTTATTCGTTCCTTGGTTTCTTCCTCGAGTTGGTCGGAATTAAAACGATCTAAAGGGGAAAGAACGCCTTTTTTCAATTCAGGCAATTCCTTTTGAGATTTGAGTGCCCCACTGTACCCCACCCAAGTGAAATTTCCTTTAAACACATTTATAATATTGATGAACATTTTGGTAGGTCGTTTTACAAAAAGGACAAGAATTGGAGAACTAAATAGAAGCAGAATACTTGTAATTAAGTCAAAAATTCTTTTGTTTCTTAAGTTCTGTGGTTTACTCAGGGAATTGATGTCAATGAGGTAAAGCTCTCCCGGTGAATCAATGCTTGAACTTCCTAGAATAAATAATGATTCTGGCGGAGCAATTTTAAATTCTGTATCATTTTTTGATAATGATTCCATTGTAGCGATAATGGTATTGGAAGATAAATCTTTTGCGCAAAAAATAACTTCGTCTAATTGATAAACTTCAATAATCTCATTAAGTTGATCGATGTTTCCTACAAAGTCATTGTTTTTGCTCTTTTTGGTAGAATTAATAAAAACAAAGTTCTGAAGAAGAAAATTTGATTTTTGTAAAATACCTTTTACGCGTTCTATTTCTTGCGTTTCCCCAATAATTCCAACATTCTTCCTTGAATTAGAATCAATTTCAAAATCTCCATATTTAAAAAAGTGAAGAATGAAGCGAGTGGAGACAAATGCCAAAGCTGACCATATCGCACTAAAGCCAATAATCGCCCTTGAAAAACGATATTCTTCATCAATAAGGCCGTAACCAATAAGTACTGAAATTGCACCAAAAGAAACTCCATTAAGAACCTTATTCAACTTTACCTTATTTCTGTAACCACCACAGAAAGCTACTGAAGCCATAATAATCAAGGTAATCGAAGGAATGATGTAATAAAGGAATTCATTCGGATAACGAAAACCTTTAATTTGTTCCTCCCAAATAGATTTAAAACCTAGAATGCCAAAAAACAAAAGACTAGCATCAAAAATCGGTAGAATTGACTTTTTAACTAGTCGATTTGTTATGGCTACTCCAGCTCTAAAATAAATGGCTAATTTGATTAAGAAACTAAAAAGAGAAGCGTTTTTGGATGAGAAATGTTTCTTGGCGAAAATGATCATTGCGTTATAAAACACAAATACATAATTCACAGAGCTTTTCTTTGTACTTTCTCCTTTGTAGTGTATTATTCTTGTATCGGCGAAGTAATAGTTTTTAAATCCACCTTTGATTAGCCTCCATGATAGGTCGATATCTTCACCGTACATAAAAAAATCTTCGTCCAATAATCCCACTCGATCCAATGCTGATTTTCGCATCAGCATAAAAGCTCCTGATAAAATTTCTATTTTATTTGTTTCATTTTTGTCTAAGTGCCCGCAATGATATTTGCCAAATCGTTTGCTTTTCGGGAACAAACTAGATAATCCGAAAATTTTATAAAACGCAACAGAAGGGGTTGGTAAGCTTCTTTTGGATTCGGGTAAGAAATTTCCTTTGCCATCAACCATTTTAACACCTAAACCTCCCGCTTTTGGGTTTTCGTCCATAAATGTCACTACCTTCTCAAAGGTGTCCTCTTCCACTAGAGTATCCGGATTGAGGAGCAGTGTATATTCTCCTTTGGATTTTTTCATGGCAAGGTTATTACCTTTTGAGAAACCTAAATTTTCTTTTGAATCAACAAGTATGACCTCTGGAAACTTTTCCTTAACCATGGCTACCGAACCATCCACAGAATTGTTATCCACTACCCAAACCTCTCCATCCACATTTTGTAGAGCCTTAAAAACACTCTGTAAACATTGCTCTAAGAAGTGCTGAACGTTGTAATTTACTATAATGATTGAAAGCTTCAAAAAGAATAAATATAAGGGGGAACAAAAATAACGATTTTAAAATAATAGTCAATAGATACGGTTAGAGTTCGTTTAAAATTCTGAAAACACACGCTTTTTTCGAAGAAAATAATTCCTAACAACGGAATCAGAATAGATTCCTTTAATTTCATTGTTTCCTAATTGATGATGAAGGGTTTTACGAATTTTTAAATACCTCGGAAGATGAATAAAAAAAGAATAATGTGCTTTAATAATCGCAATACAATGATTAAAATTGCCCTCAAATAAAAATTTAACTCCAGCAATACCGTCAAGGAGAAGCTTTTGAATCAATCTTAACCAAAACCCTCTGGAAACATCGTTTTTAGTTAATAAAAGTAAGTTGTTTCTAAAATTCAAAAACGTTTTTCGAGGACTTAATTTATTTAATGTTCCACCACCTAAATGATAAACATGAGAATCTCCGATGGCATACACTTTATATCCTGCTCTCTGTATTCTCCAGCATAAATCAATTTCTTCCATGTGCGCAAAGAAGAACTCATCAAAACCATTTAACTCTTTGAATACCTCATTCCTTACAAACATACATGCTCCGGAAGCCCAAAATATAGGTATGTTTGAGTTATATTGCCCAAAATCCTCTTCCAAATCGTTAAAAATTCTTCCTCTACAAAATGGATAACCCCATCGGTCAATAAAACCTCCGCCCGCTCCGGCATATTCAAAATGAGACTTTTTTTTGTATTGTAAGATTTTAGGCATTGCAGCTCCCACATCTGGATGGTTATCCATAAAATTAATCACGGGTTCAATCCAGTTTTCAGGTGTTTCAATATCTGAATTTAAGAGAACAATATAATGATGATCAATCTGTTTAAGTGCATCATTATACCCTTTAGCAAAGCCGCCGTTGGTGGTGTTTTTGATAATTCGTATATGGGGGTAATTGTCCTCTAGGAAGGAAATACTGTTGTCATTTGAAGCATTGTCTGCAATTATAATTTCTGCATAGTCGGGAATATACTCTACAACACTGGGTAAAAACTCCTTCAGGAGTTTTTCACCATTCCAGTTTAATATAACTACTGCAACACGCTTCATTGGAACTGTAAATTTAGTTAAGTATTATAATTGATGCGAAGATCTTTACAATTAATTATTGATTTACTGTAAACCTGAAAAGAATAAGAAAAACAGATGAAAATAACTTAATACATCAATTAAAAAGCATTCAAATTTAATTTATACTGCAGTTTTTCCATTTAAACCTTAATTTTGAATAAAAAAGTCAAATGTCTGCTTGGGGTATTTCAAATTTCGAAAACGATACAGCGCTGGATTGGGTAGCTTACTTAATTGAGGAAAAGCAAGGGATTAATTTTAAAAAATTCATAAATACGTTCGTTTCCGAGTTTACACCCGATGAAACATCGCTAATAGAGTGTTCAAAATTCTTAACGGTTGCCGAAACTGTTGCAGGATTGGCTGGGAATCCTGCCGATGATTTTCCGGAAGAGCTTTCCGATTGGGTTGAGACAAAATACATTAAAATTGAGCAAGTTACCCTCGATAAAGCCATTGAAGGCGTAAAGTTAGTGATGGTAGATAGCGAAGCCAAAGAAATGTATTTAGATTCAGGCTATTTTAAATCATGGGAGAAAGCACAAAAGGATTTGATTAAAAGACTCTCGGAATGATTTTATTTGGGAGAAAAGATAAAGTTTTAAAAACACATGAACTTTCGGAAGAGGTATGTGAACATTGTGGTAAAAAAGGGGGAGTAGTTAGTATATTTCAAATCTATTATCATATTGGTTTGATTCCTTTCATACCGTTATCGAGAAGAACAGCCTCACAGTGTTACTCGTGTAGAAAAGTGAAACTTGAGAAAAATTTTTCTCCCGAACAAAAAGAAGCTGCGAAATTACTCAAGAAGGAAGTAAAAACACCAATATGGACGCTTATAGGTGCTAGTCTCCTTCTAATTTATATATTCTTTAATCTAGTAATCAAATTCTCATAATTATGGTTTTAAGTTTCGGTGAAGTGTTAATGGATTGTTTTCCTGATAAGAAAGTTATTGGCGGAGCTCCATTTAATGTGGCTGTTCATTTACAAAGATTAGGAGAAGATTCAGGGATAATTACTAAAATTGGAAAAGATGGTTTAGGCCTGGAAGTAAGGGATATTTTAGAGCGAGAAGGGCTAGCCAATGCGCTTCAAGTTGATTCAGAAAAACCTACTGGACGCGTTGATGTTACGTTAAATAATGGTCAGCCCTCTTATGAGATTCATAAAAACTGTGGATGGGAATTTATAGAGTTTGCACATGCAAAGGCACCAGCATATTTTGTGTTCGGATCATTAGCGCTGTATTTTTCAAACAACAAGGAAGCATTTCGTAAATACAGGTCGCTCTTTTCATCTACCACATTTCTTTGTGACTTAAATCTAAGATCACCGTTCTATGATCAAGAAACCATTGAGTTATGTTTGAGTTCAGCGGATATTTTAAAAATTAACGATGAAGAATTGGATTATCTAGCCCAGACATATAATCAAAAAGATGTCATTTTATGGCTGAAGGAAAAATTCAACATTACGAAAGTATTATTAACTCGAGGAGCTGATGGTGCAACACTATATTGGGAAAATGAAACTTACGAAAGTAACGTAAAGAAAATAGACTTTATAAAAGACACAGTAGGAGCAGGAGATTCATTCACTGCTTTGTTTCTTTATGGACTCATTAAAAAACAAAATTTGGACGAAACGTTAGCAAGAGCATCAGAATTTGCTTCAATCATTTGTCAAACAGCGGGAGCAGTACCAAATGATTTGAGCGTCTACAATTCCTATAAACTTTGAAACAATTACTCTTAACTTATTTTTTGTCACTCTACATTATCGTTAATGGAGGGAATCCTTATTTTATTCAGTTTACACACAAAAATGATGCGCAAACCTTTAGGCCTGAAGAATATTTTGATCCAAAGGCGATAGAAAATAAGAAAGCGCTAAACTTACCGCTATACGATTGGTATGATTTGCCTGTCATACCTGAATTCATTCAGGAAGTTAAAAGTAAATCAGATTCTTTGGGTTACACGTTAAGATGGTTTAATGGAGTCACCGCTTATTTATCAATTGATCAGCTGAATGAAATTCAACAACTATCTTTTGTTCAGTCTGTATCCCCATGGTTAAAGAGAGAAATAGTAGCAACCTCTCTTTTGGACAGTTTGGGTGAAGAAGTAGTGAAAAATTTTGAAGTGTTTAACTGGCAGTTAAACACCATGGGAGGAAATGTATTTAAATCTAAAGGGTTAAATGGTTCAGGGATTCGTATAGGTGTGGTTGACGTAGGTTTTTCAGGGTTGAAGAAAAATAAACAACTTTCCCATTTATTTAATGGACAATTAAAAGATGCCTGGGATTTTGCATTAAATAAACCCTTAAAATATCAAGGGTTTTCAAATCATGGTACAACCGTATCCTCTTTTATATTTGGAAAATTCGATACAATTTATGTAGGACATGCGCCTCAAGCAGAAGCATTATTTGCAAAAATGAACTCCCCTGGCAAAAAAGATGCAGTGATTGAGGAAGCGTGGTTAAAATCCATTGAATGGTGCCATCAAAAAGGGGCGCAACTTGTAAATAGTTCAGTTGGATATATTGGGAAAGCCTATAAGCACGATATGTTAACCGGTGATGTATGTAAGATGAGTGTGGCAGGGAATTTAGCAGCACGAAAAGGAATGCTGATCATAAATTCTGCAGGAAATGAACGTTTAACAAAATGGAAAAGATTGTCATTTCCTGCTGATGCTGATAGTATATTAACTGTAGGAGCAATTGATTGTGAAACAGGAGTGCAATCTGATTTTTCATCTCTGGGCCCTACCAAGGACTTAAGGGTTAAACCTAATGTAACTGCAATCGGAAATCCAACTTGGTATGATGGGTATAGGTTAAAGGAAGTTTTCGGAACATCGTTTTCATGCCCACTGGTTACAGGATTTACAGCGTGTATACTCCAAAATAATTCATCATTACACCCCATGGATCTTATTGATACGCTTCAAAAATCAAGTTCATTGTATCCTTATTATGACTATGTGCATGGATATGGAGTTCCTCGAGCAACTCTATACTTTGGAATAGATTCTGTTTTCAGAGGTGCTCCCTCCATTGAATTAGAAAAGAGTCCAAGTTATCTTCAGGAGGCGTATTATACATTTAAATATCTCTCCAATGAAGGGACACAAATCTTCTATCAGATCTTAGATCAAAAAGGATATATTAAAGAATATTATGTTGTTCGATTTGGTGAGGATTCAAAAACAGGAGAAGACTATGGAGAATCACCCAAACTGTATGTAAAAAACGTAGATAAAGGAGATAAAATTAGAGTGTTTCATAGAGGGACATTCATAGAAAAAGAATTGAAATGAGAAATGTTTTAGTGTTCGTTTTTTTATGGTGTATACAAAGTAGTGTAGCACAGGACTATGTGGTGGAGGAAAGATTTGATCCGTTAGAGTACGGATATGACTCTATTAACCTAAACTTTCGAGCTATTGCGGGTTGGGGTATTACAACAAATACACCTTTTCAGGATGAGTTTCACCAATGGGGTTCAAATTTTTTTGATTTTCGTTATCAGTACAACTTTAAGTTGTATAAAGCATGCCGATTTGCTTTAGGAGCAGGGTATAATTTCGAATCTTACAAGTTAAAGTCAGATAGTTCAACCCTGTATATCGATTCTGTTTTTCATGAAAAACGAAAATTACGCTTCCAAAATATAACTACGAATGTGGGAATACTCTTTCAGTTTAATGAGCAGAATGATTTCCCAACATTCTTCCAATTTGGCGCGTACTATGATTTAGGTGTTCGATCGTCATATGTCACCTGGGACGAAATTGATGATATGAAGTTTAAATCAAGAGTTGTAAACCTGCCCTTTATCCAAAATATGAATTACGGGCTGGAATGCAGGGTAGGCTATGGTCAATTGGCTGCATATATTAGGTATCGATACTCAAATCGAATAATCTCAAATCCTAATGATCAATCATTGCCTCGCATAACCATCGGAATACAAATGGACGTTCCAATAAGCGAAACAGAATATTAATACTAAAAATGATGTGGAAAAACGAAGTTACATTGTCTGTGATTAATGAAATGTGTAAAGACACTATTCACACGACCTTAGGCATAGAAATTACGGAAGTAGGAAAAGATTATTTAAAGGGAAGAATGCCTGTTGACTCTCGTACAGTTCAACCAATGCGAATTCTTCACGGAGGAGCAAATGTTGTTTTAGCAGAGAGTTTAGGAAGTATCGCCTCCTTGTTAATGATTAATTATGAGGAAGAGATTGCAGTTGGTTTGGATGTAAATGCAAATCATATTCGATCCGTGGATTCAGGGTATGTTTATGGCGTAGCGAAGCCAATAAATATTGGTAAAAAAGTTCATGTGTGGGAAATTAAGATCACTGATCAACAGGATCAACTAAGTTGCGTATCAAGACTTACAGTCTCTATACTGCCAAAGAAAAAGTAATTAATTTAAAACGAAGGGAGCAATCAAATCAAATTCAGGAATATAAACCTTAAATTGTTCTTCTGTTTCCATATTCAGCATCACATAATATCCTCTCATTCTTCCTATCGGAGAGGTTAACGAAGAACCAGATTGATAACGATGCATTTCATTTTCGTTAATTATTGGCTGTTGTCCAATAACGCCATTTCCTTCCACTTCGTAATGATTTCCTTTCGAATCAAATACAAACCATTTTCGTGAAATTAACTGAATGGGGAAATGATTCACATTTTTGATTTCAATGTCATAAGAAAAAATAAACTCACCCTGAGAAGGTTTAGAGAATTCGTCCTCGTAAGCACAACGCACTCTCACTTCTACACCCTCTGTTGTTAAACTCTCCATGGGACAAAAATACAAAACAAAAATACTCTGCGCTACTGGTAGGAAAATCTTTTAACACCTATTAAGGATTCTGTGTGATCTCCAAAGCCTTGAAAGTAAATAAGAATAGTATATTGATTTTCGGTTTGGTAGTGGCAGCCATCCGTATCCTCCCATTTTAGAATTGAATCACCAACTTTTCTCGCCGCGTAAGCGTAATCATATACCCCCTGTTTCATTAAAACATGTGCCTCGTAATGTTCAAGTGAATCTCTGTATACCATTTGATAATCTCGTTTTGTTTCATTGCCTGTGAATGCGCCTGTTAAAAAAACAGTACTGCTATCTAAAGGTATTCTTCTTCTTAACCTAAAATGCACATATGCGTAATCTGAAACCAAATTAGGATCTCCAGTAAGGGGTTTTTGTTGGATGAAATAACCACCATTATGATCAAAAGTACTTTTATATTTCAAATAAGCGCGCTTGTAATCCACATTCGGTATAATATGAAAAATAGAATCTTCATAAAATATTTCCGATACACCAACACCTTTAAGTTTTAAATCTCTAAAATCTAAAATTCTATACTCATTAGCACCTTCAAATAAATTTTGATCATCATCCCAAAACAGAAGTTGATTACCCCTAATAAATTGCGGTCTTAAGTCAGTTTTTTGATTGTCATATCTGCCGTTTTGAAGCACAACTGCCCTAAACTCATTGATAGGATTATCGCTAGTTATTAGTTGATGGTCTACCGTGAAATTAATGATTTGATGGCTGTAACGATAATCAAAATCAACAGGGTTTTTAGGTTGGGGAGTGATGTTTACTTTTTGGTCTAGAATGTAAAACTTTTGAGTTAAAACCACCTCTTTCGTTTCCTGGTCTTTTACAACAACTACATAATTTCCACTCAAAAGAAACCGACTGTTTTGATTAGGGAATGAGAAACTGTAATGAATATAGTCTATCGCTGTGTTTTCTGAAAAGTGAATATCAGAAATAAAATCCGTTTCCAAACCTTCAATAAAATCATGGATGAAAACTTCGTCATCTAATTCCCAAGATGAAGTGCATTTAATAAAGGAATATTCAAAGTTATTTGTGGTTTTAGCAATTTCATCAAAATGTAAAGTAAGCTGCTCCTCACTATTTAAGTGTAGTAAGGGGAAGTCAATCTCAGTATTCGAGTTTTCAAGAAAAACAGTTCGTATGGAATTCTTGAATGTTTCGTTTTTAAACGGAATACCGAAGCAACAGAGTTGAAGAAGAAAGAGTAAGCAACAGAGTATATTACGCATGTTTCAAAAATAGAACGTGTAGAACAAAAATTATTCCTTAAAATTATTTAGAATCAGTCTAAATAAATAATCACATCCTTCAAATTGTGTTCTGAAGCATTCGTTTTTATTAATTTTGCAGTCTGATTTATCACCCAATTATAAGAGAATGTCAGTACAAGTAAAACTGAAAAAAGGGGCAAACATCAAACTGGATGGAGTTGCATATCGAACGAAAGAGGACGCACCGTTTTCTGAAGTCATTGCCCTCAAGCCCTCTGATTTTCACGGAGTAATTCCCAAACTAATTTTAAGAGAAGGTGCAAAAGTGAAAGCTGGAACACCAATTTTTTATGATAAAGAAAACGAAGAAATCAAGTTTTCTTCTCCTGTATCTGGAGAAATTATAGAAATTAGTAGAGGAGCGCGTCGTGTGATTACAGCAATCAAAATAAAAGTTGACGGTTCAAACACAGCAGAGGATTATGGGGCAGTTGATTTAGAAAACACGTCAGCTGAAGACCTAAAATCTAAACTTTCATCCGCTGGTCTTTGGCCTTTTATCAAGCAACGACCTTTTGATTCTATCGCAAATCCAGGTGATCAACCCAAAGCAGTTTTTGTTTCTGCTTTTGATTCGAGTCCCCTTGCACCAGATTACGATTTCCTTTTAGAAGGGAGAGAAGAAGATTTTCAAGCAGGTATTGATGCTTTGGCAAAATTTTCCCCATCTGGAAAAGTAAATTTGAATATTCCAACGGAAAAAGAGATACGGTTTAACTTGAATGATCGATTTTCTTATAAGGATGATACAGGAAAAACAGTTGACTTAAATATCAAAACAGCTTCCAATTCAACAGCTTTTGGTGGCGGTTCTGTAAAGGCTGTTAAAGAGATTGTAGACAAATATTCTAAACCAAGTGCTGTTTTTACTCAAGCTAAAAATGTTATGCTAGGTGAAATCACAGGAAAACATCCGGCAGGTAATGTAGGAATCCAGATTCACCATATTAATCCTGTGAATAAAGGTGAAGTGGTTTGGACGGTAAACGCACAAGACGTCGCTACAATTGGAGCATTTGTGAGAACAGGTAAATTCAATCCTCAAAAAGTGATTGCGTTAACAGGTTCGGAGGTAAAAGATCCAAAATATTACAATGTTATACTCGGTCAAAATCTATCAGGACTTTTAGAAAACAGCATCAAAGATGCAGAAGAAGCTCCAAGATATATATCAGGGAATCCATTAACGGGATCTAAAGTTGATCAAGATGGTTACCTGGGATACTATGATTCACAAGTCACAGTGCTCCCTGAAGGAAATAAATATGATATGTTTGGTTGGGCATTACCAATTCAACCAAATAAATTTTCTTTGAGTCGTACATTATGGTCTTGGCTTACACCAAGTAAATCATACAGATTGAACACCAATATGAACGGAGAACAGAGGGCTTTTGTAGTTTCAGGTGAATATGAGAAGCTTTTGCCAATGAGTATATTCCCCGTTCAATTATTGAAATCATGTTTAGTTGAAGACATAGATGCAATGGAGGGATTAGGGATTTACGAAGTTGCTCCTGAGGATCTTGCATTGTGTGAATTTGCTTGCACTTCTAAGCAACCAGTTCAAGAGATTCTTCAAGCAGGTTTGGATTTAGTTAAAAAGGAATGTGCTTAAATAAATTGATTCATTAATTCTATTAGATAAAAGATGAAATTTTTAGAAAAGATAGTAGATAAAATGGAGCCTAACTTCGAAAAAGGAGGGAAGTATGAGAAATGGTTTCCACTTTTCGATGGTTTTGCAACGTTTTTGTTTACCCCTAAACATACCACAAAAAAAGGGGTTCATATTCGCGATGCCGTAGATTTAAAAAGAACAATGAATACGGTAATTCAAGCAATGATACCTTGTTTGTTGTTCGGTATTTGGAACACTGGATTTCAACACTACAGAGCTCTTGGTTTATTAGAAGAGTTTGGTTTCTTAGATCAGGTTCTTTTTGGAGCAATTAAGGTACTTCCTGTTGTAATTGTTTCTTATGTAGTTGGATTAGGTGTTGAATTTGGATTTTGTATTGCGAAAGGACATCCTATTGAGGAAGGGTTTTTAGTATCAGGAATGCTAATTCCGTTAATTGTTCCAGCGGATACACCGCTATGGATGGTTGCCATTGCAACAGCCTTTTCTGTAATTTTTGTAAAAGAAGTTTTTGGAGGTACTGGAATGAATGTTTTAAATCCTGCGTTAACAGCAAGAGCATTTTTATTCTTTGCTTACCCCAAACAACTATCAGGTGACAAGGCATGGGTAAATATGGAATTACCTGATGGATATTCTTACGCAGAGAATGGAACAGTTGTTCTTAATGAACTCGGTCAAAAAGTGGGGGATGTTGATGCGATAGCAGGAGCAACTCAATTATCTCGATTTAATGCATCTATAGGTGCTATGAAGGATAAGGCAGAAGAATTAGGTGAAGCTGCAGGTGCTGGTAAAGAGGCCTTTCAAGCTGGTGTTGTAAAGCTTGGGGAAAAATTTGATTTGTTAGATTCATTCCTCGGTGTAATTCCCGGTTCAATTGGAGAAACCTCAGTAATTGCAATATTGATTGGTGCAGGATTATTAATCCATACTGGAGTTGCATCTTGGAAAATCATGGCATCAGGTGTTTTTGGTGCAATCTTCATGACATTAATATTTAATACAGCAGGTGTTAATCCCTACATGACTGTAAATCCTCTAGAGCATTTGTTTGCAGGAGGGTTTATGTTTGGTTTAGTGTTTATGGCAACTGATCCAGTATCCGCTGCACAAACAGAAATAGGAAAAGTAATTTACGGTTTCTTCATTGGGTTATTCTGTATTATGATCAGGGTATTTAATCCTGCTTATCCTGAAGGAATGATGTTGGCCATTTTATTCATGAATGTAATGGCACCATTGATTGATCACTACGTGATTCAAGGAAACATTAAAATGCGTTTAGAACGATTAAAGTTAAATACTGAAAACCATTAATATTTAAGACATGGCAGTGAACAAAAATTCTACAGGATATACATTCGGATTCGCTATATTGTTAGTGGTTGTTTGTGGTGTTATATTGGCCTCTTTGGCAAAAATCTTAAAAGATAAGCAACAAGCGAATATAGCAAACGAAAAAAGACAATTTATTTTATCAGCCGCGGGATATGCTTCAATGGATACATTGAAAACGTATGAAATGTCTGAAATCGAAGAGTTATTTAATAAAACTATTCAGCAAAACGTATACGACTTTAATGGAAAGCCAATCGCTGGTGTTGAGGCGTTCTCTATTGATATTGTAAAAGAATACAAAGCCACAAAAGACAGTCCTAAAACAAGGAAATATCCGGTATTCAGCTACAAAAATGAAAATGATGAGAAATACATCATTCCTATGGCTGGAAATGGTTTATGGGGTCCAATTTGGGGGTTTTGTGCTTTAGGTAAAGATAAAAACACGATTGAAGGTATTGTGTTTGATCATAAAAGTGAAACACCAGGTTTAGGTGCTAAAATTGCTGAAAAACCATTCCAGGATCTATTTACTCTTACACCTAAAATGGTGATGAAAGGTGAGAAGTACATGGGACTTAAAGTTGTTAAAGGAGGATTAAAAGATCCGGATCATCAAATTGACGCTATCGCGGGTGCAACCATCACTTCAAATGGTGTGGGGGCAATGATGAAAACGGCTTTCTTACCCTACATGAAAGCTTGGAAAAAGGTAAATAATTAATCAAATACAAAAACACAACACAATGAGTGCAAAAAGAGAATCATTGTTTTCAAAGAAAAATATGAAATTGATTAAGGATCCATTAAATGATTCTAATCCAATTTCTATTCAGGTACTAGGAATTTGTTCCGCACTAGCCATTACAATAATGCTTGAAAACGCTTTTGTAATGTCCATGTCTGTACTATTTGTATTGATTATGGCTAATGTGGTAGTTTCTTTACTAAGAAACCTCATTCCGGACAAAATTAGAATCATTGTTCAATTGGTTATTGTTGCTACCCTTGTAATTACAGTAGATCAAGTGTTGAAAGCTTATGTTTATGAAGTTTCGAAACAATTGTCCGTATTCGTAGGGTTAATAATTACCAATTGTATCATTATGGGGCGATTAGAGGCGTTTGCTTTAGGGAATAAGCCAGGACCTTCATTTTTAGATGCTATAGGAAATGCATTTGGATATACATGGATTTTACTTGTAGTTGGTTTTGTAAGAGAAGTATTTGGATCTGGATCTATTTGGGGTATTAAAATTATTCCAGATGATTGGGTATACCATATTAATCCTGATACAGGTTTGACAGAAGGTTTTTATGAGCACAATGGATTGATGTTATTGTCACCAATTGCGCTATTTCTTGTTGCAGCTGTAATATGGGCTCAACGAAGTAAGAACAGAAAATTAATTGAAGAGAATTAAAATAAAAATTTACAAAAATGATAGATTACGTTAATATAATAGTTAAAAGTATTTTTGTAGAGAACATGATTTTCGCCTATTTCTTAGGTATGTGTTCGTATTTAGCCGTTTCCAAATCTGTAAAAACGGCTTCTGGTTTAGGTGCCGCTGTAATCTTTGTGCTTATGGTTACTGTTCCGGTAAACTACCTGCTCGAAAATTACGTGTTGGCTGAAGGAGCATTGGCGTGGTTAGGAGAGGATTATGCGTCTTATGATTTATCCTTTCTTTCATTTATCATGTTTATTGCTGTAGTGGCATCTATTGTTCAGTTAGTAGAAATGGTTGTTGAAAAATTTGCGCCTGCTTTATATGGTGCGCTAGGTATTTTTCTTCCGTTAATTGCTGTAAACTGTTCTATACTTGGTGGTGCATTATTTATGCAAGAAAGACAATATGCTTCTATTGGTGAAGCAACTGCGTTTGCTTTTGGTTCAGGAATCGGTTGGTGGATTGCAATTGTTGCTCTTGCCGCGATTCGTGAGAAGATTCGTTATTCCAACGTACCTGCTCCATTGAGAGGTTTAGGAATCACGTTTATTATAACTGGTTTGATGGGAATTGCTTTTATGGCATTCTTAGGTATTGAACTGTAATTTAAGAAAACTTATATTTAGGCGATATGATAGTTATTAGTATTTCGATTTTTTTAGTAGTGGTTCTACTTTTAGTTTCCCTACTATTATTTGCTAAAGCAAAACTAGCCCCATCTGGGATGGTGAAAATCACTGTGAACGGTGAAAGAGTCATTGAAACGGATGCCGGGGGTACACTATTATCAACTTTAGGAAACAACAAAATTTTTCTTCCCTCTGCATGTGGAGGTGGTGGAACTTGCGCGATGTGTGAGTGTCAAGTTCACTCTGGTGGAGGAGAAATATTACCTACTGAAAAACCTTATTTTTCCAGAAAGCACATTGCTGAAAACTACAGATTAGGGTGTCAGGTTAAAGTAAAGCAAGATATGGAGGTAGAAATTCCTGCTGAAATATTTGGTATTAAAAAATGGGATTGTGAAGTTATTTCTAATTATAACGTTGCTACATTTATTAAAGCCTTTACAGTAAAATTACCTGAGGGTGAGTTGTTGGATTTTCAGGCTGGTGGATACATTCAAGTAGATGTTCCTGAATTAACAGTTGATTTTTCAAAAGATATTAATATCGAACCTGATCCTTCTGACCCTGCAGGACCGGATAAGTTTAAGTCTGATTGGGATCGTTTTGGTTTATGGAATTTAAAGATGGTTAACCAAGAACCATGTTTCCGCGCCTACTCTATGGCTAATCACCCAGCTGAGGGGAACATAATCATGTTAACCATTCGTATCGCTACCCCACCTTGGGATAGAGAAAAGAATGATTGGATGGATGTGAATCCAGGAATCTGTTCTTCCTTTGTGTTCTCTAGAAAAGTTGGTGATACTGTAACTATTTCAGGGCCTTATGGTGAGTTCTTTATTAAAGAAACTGACGCTGAAATGATTTATATTGGTGGTGGTGCAGGTATGGCTCCAATGCGTTCACATTTATTCCATCTTTTCCACACATTAAAAACAGGTAGAAAAGTAACTTACTGGTATGGTGGTAGATCACGAAAAGAGTTGTTCTATGAAGAAGATTTCCGTCAAATAGAAAGAGAATTCCCTAATTTTAAATTTTACATTGTTCTTTCTGAACCGGAAGAGTCTGATAATTGGAAGGAAATGAAATCGATTGATGATGAAGGGGATGGCTTCCTAGGTTTTGTGCATAATGCCGTGATTGAACATCAATTAAAAGTACATGAGGCACCAGAAGATATTGAATTTTATTTCTGTGGTCCACCAATGATGAATCAGGCAGTAATCAAAATGACTGATGACTGGGGAATTCCACCTGAGAACGTCGCATTTGACGATTTTGGAGGGTAAACCACTTCAAAATATATTATTTAAGGCCACTCATTTGAGTGGCTTTTTTTTGTAAAAATGTATTCTTTTACGCCCTAAAATTATTTATTTAGGCATATGTCGGACTCATAAAATTATCAATAGTTAATTCTTCTATTCCTTTTGTGTGGTAACTAAATGATTATACACTAAGAATAGTTTCTTCAATAGAAATTCGTTGAAAGATCTCTGTATATTTTTTTCTACAATTATTTCAAGCTAGTAGATGGAAAGCTAAAATTCTTATGTTTTTAAAAGGTTTAACGGTCTGTTTTTCAGAGTGTAACATGATTAGTTATCGCTGTATTGATATTTTTTTCTATAAAAATTAAATTTTTTCAAGTTTTAATTCCTCCAATCTTTGGGTTATGGAAACATTTAAAACTACACATAATCAAAATTTAGTCTACACCTATGATTCATCATATGTTACGACTCAACTCTTAAATTTTATTTTGAAAAGTATTCTTGAATTTTTTATCGAACACAATTAATTTAATTTTTTATGAAATCAAACATTAAAAGCTATAATAAAGCTATTTTTTGCTTATTATTCTTCGTGAATTTTTTTTCACACATCAAAGCACAATCAAATAACTGTGATTTCCCTCCATTTCTTGAGGGACAAGACCGATCTTATGCAGTCGGTGATATATTAAGTAGAGACGGCATTGACTATCAAGTTATTCAACCTGGATGGGCGAATTTTTCTTCTCAAGATGATTGGTGGGCTCCAGGAACAGGATCTTCATGGACGCAAGCATGGAGCATAGTTAACAGTCCATGTTTAAGTAGTGGTAATTCAAATGGTAATTCTGTATTAAATTTTGATGGAGTCAATGATTTTATTAACGCAGATGAAGTTGTAAATAATTTGACAGGGAATAATTTTACTGTAGAGTTTTGGATAAATACAGATGTTCTGAATCAAGATGTC
>PBLA01000030.1 GCA_002722245.1 Flavobacteriales bacterium
ATTGTGAGTTTTGATGTTGGTAATTACAATTTAAATGAGGATCTAATTATAGACCCCACTTTGGTGTTTTCAACGTATTCGGGATCTTTGGCAAATAATTTCGGCTTCACGGCTACTTATGATGAACAAGGGAATTTATATTCAGGAGGTTCAGTTTTTAATTGGGGATATCCTACAACAATAGGTGCATATGATCTAACGTTTAATTCGTCATCTATAACTGGGTCAGACGGATTTGCGGTTTGGGGTATTTCTGATATTGGCATTACAAAGTATAGCGCCGATGGAAGATCACGTTTGTATTCTACCTATTTGGGAGGAAATCGATGTGAGGTTCCACACAGTTTAATTGTAAACAATAGGAATGAATTATTTGTCCTTGGAACTACGAGCTCTGATAATTATCCTGTTACTTCAAGTGCTTTTGATCCAACTTTTAATGGTGGGGATACGGCCAATTTAGCCAATGGTATTTTTGTTAACTATACTCATGGATCTGATATAGTAATTTCAAGATTTTCTGCTGACGGTTCAGCTTTACTCGCCTCTACATATGTTGGAGGTTCAAAAAATGACGGGTTAAATTTAAATGATGACTTAGTTGCAAATTATGCTGATCAAATGCGCGGTGAGATTATACTGGACGATTTTCAAAATGTGGTTATAGGCTCTTCGACTGCTTCGCAAGATTTCCCTGTGACCTCTGGTGCATTACAATTGGCATATGGAGGCGGTGAACAAGATGGAATTGTATTCAAAATGGATGAGAATTTGTCGGGAATGATTTGGTCAAGTTATTTAGGAGGAAATGATGCAGATGGGATATATAGTATTATAAATAGTAATTCTAATGATGTATATGTTGCAGGAGGGACAAAATCACAGAATATGTCTTTTCCTTTAAATGCATACCAAAATGCCTATCAAGGAGGGATTACTGATGGATTTTATGCTAAAATATCAAACTTGGGAGATGCTATTTTGCAGGGAAGTTACTTTGGTAGTGATCAATATGATCAAATATATTTTGTCCGTGAGGATAATTTAAATCAAATTTATTTTTACGGTCAATCGGATAAGTTTGGTTCTTATTGGATTAAAAACGCGGTATATAATTCTCCAAATAGTGGACAATTTATTTCAAAGATGGAACTTAGTCAAAATACTATTGAGTGGAGTACAACTTTTGGTTCAGGAGATAGTAAAATTAATATTAGTCCTACTGCTTTCATGGTTGATCTATGCAATAAGATTTATCTTTCCGGATGGGGGTCAAGTAGCTCCAGTTTTGATCATATTGGAGGAAATATAGCTGATGGTACAACAGGTATGGAGGTAACTCCCGATGCATTTAAATCTACTACATTAGGCCATGATTTTTATTTAATGGTATTGGAAGACGATGCGTCCAATTTAATTTATGGTTCTTTTTATGGGGGAGATTTTAGTGAAGAACATGTTGATGGGGGGACATCTCGATTTGATGATAAAGGGGTAATGTATCAGTCTGTGTGTGCTGGTTGCGGAGGAAATAATGATTTTCCGATTGAACCATTTGATGCTGTTAGTTCAACTAATAATAACAACTGTAATAATGGCGTTTTTAAATTTGATTTTGGTATTCCAAATGTCGTTGCCGATTTTGAAAATCCTCCAATAATATGTTTTCCTGATACAATTTCATTCACAAATAAAAGTAAAATGTTAAACACGACCTCCTTTTTATGGGATTTTGGAGATGGTACATATAGTTCAGATACCAATCCCTCTCATTTGTATGGATCTCCTGGTCATTATGATGTTGTTTTAACAGTAATGGATTCGCTAGCTTGTAATTTTGAGGATAGTATTCATAAAACCATTGTGATTATGGGAAGTGAACTAAAAGAGGAGTTGAATGAGTTTTCTTGTTCAGGTTTTAATATGCAGATTGGTGTTCCTCCTTATCCTGACAATTCTGTAACATACAAGTGGTTTCCTACTATTGGTTTAAGCGATTCCTTAATTGCAAATCCCATAGCAAATTTAGATAGTAATCAGCGTTATCAATTAATTGTCTCATCAGGGTTTTGTTCCGATACGATTTATCAAAACGTGTATATTTCCGAAATTGATTTGAAGGCTTTTGGCGATACAACAGTTTGTAATCCTATTACAGGGTTTTCAGCTCTTAATAAAACACAGGTTGGTTTAGTGCATCACTGGAGTAGTAACAGACAGTTTAGCGATACTTTATTGTATGGTTTAGATTCTAATAAGATTTACATAGACCCTATGGTTGGCGAAAACTATTTTTATATTCAAGTAGAGGATTCTTTAGGCTGTTCGTTAAATGATTCTGTCCTAATTAATGTTGTTGAGTATGATTTAAAATTTGATCCTACTTATGAAACTTGCTTTGGTAATGACATTATAATTGAGCCAGAGGGGTATCAAGATTTTGATTCTGTTGAATTTGTTTGGGGGCCATCACCTGTTTTAAAATCAGCGGAAAATGATACTGTTGGAATTATTTCAGGTTCTCCTGGAAGTTATGTTATTCCAGTGACTTCATCTTCAGAATTCAGCTGCAAAGACACCGATTATGTTAGTGTAGTTATTGGTTCGCTTGATACCAGTAATGTGTATTTAGAATCCTCGATAGATACTTTGATCAATAATGAGGTAGCTGTCTTAACTGCTTATCCTGATGGGCAAAATTATAATTGGTATCCATCTGAAATTGTAGGTAATGAACAAGGTAATCAAGTTGAGGTATCTCTTATTGAGGATGCACTGATTGTTGTAGATGTATTAGATGGAGCAGTGGATGCTTGTTTTGCATCTGATTCGATTATGTTATCGCATAGGACATCCGAATGCGAAGATCCCTACATATTTATTCCAAATGCTTTTACTCCAAACGGAGATGGAGAAAATGATGTGTTGATGGTAAGAGGTATCAATATAACGGACCTATATTTTGCGGTATATGATCGCTGGGGTGAAAAAGTGTTTGAAACAACCAATCAGTTTGTTGGATGGGATGGGACTTTTAACGGGCGAGATTGCGATCCTGCTGTGTATGATTTTTATTTAAAGTATACATGCGAAGGTGAGCCTGGTTATTTTCAAAAAGGTAACGTTACTATAATCAGGTAAACCTGTATTTTATTTTTGTTAAATACAGGTCTGCAATTGCACAGTATTTATTTTGAATTTAACGAGAAATCAATTGTTGTTCCGATGGATAGATTAGTTATCCACTCCTCTTGCCCAATATTGTATAAACCATAACCTATTTGGGCACATAATTTAAAAAATTCTCCCTTTCCGTATTCAACAGCGATTCCGCTGGATGCATTGTAATTATTAGACCATGTTTGCTCATTGCCTCCCCAAATACTGTAATTATTATATTGATGTACATGACTCCCTGCTCCAAATGCATAAAAATCCCAAAATTCTTCATCTCTGAATTTATATTTTAACGAGATCCCTGAATTAATGTACTTAAAGTATTTTGATGCTACAGGGAGTGTTACCATTTGAATCATAAAATGATTATTAATGAGCAATTTATAGCTTAAGCCTAATCCTGAAGTTGTACCTGCATGTAAGCCCAGTTTATGAATATATTTTGGTTGAATGTTGGAAGAACTGTCTAAATCAAAATACGTTGATTGACTATATCCTGATATACATGCTAGGCTGATTGTTAAAAATAAGATTGCTTTTTTCATGGTTTCAGCGATTTTATATAATTATTTCTTTTTTGAATAGTTTTTCAGATCAAGGACATGTATTTTTCTAAAAAGGTTGCTTCAAAACTTAATAATACCATTTTTCAGGTATTTTCAGTTCATTGATGGGGAATGAGCAAAGTTTCCCATAAAAGAGCTGTCATCACCTGACTGACCAATAGTATCATTCCAAAGTGTTTTATTTTGATTTTTAAAAAGATAACTCTGCTTAAAATCACTAATAATCCATGAGTTTTTTTCAAGTTCATCCTCTAATTGTTCAGCTTCCCATCCTGAATATCCTACAAAAAATTTAATATTACCTGAGTGAAGTTTACCTTGCTTATTTAAGTTAATTAAAGATTCAAATTCGCCACCCCAGTATAAACCATTACCAATTTGAACACTTTTTGGTAATACATCACCTAGTGAATGAATGTAGAATAAGAGAGATTCGTCTACAGGCCCTCCATAATACATTTTGTGATTACATCCTTCAAGTTCAGGAACCGCTTGCTCAACAATATAACTTGTTGGCTGATTAAGAATAAAGCCCATTGCACCAACGGCAGAATGATCGGCTAAAAAGATTACAGATCGTTCAAAGATAGGACCTAAAAGAAAAGGATCCGCAATCAAGATTTTGCCTTTGTGAAAATTGTTTGCTTTATCCATAGATTAAAACAAAGATATTGTTTTATAAAACCATTTGAGCATGAACCAGAATGTATTTTCATTCTGTTGTTGATAAACTGATGAAGAGGATGTGCCAATTCATACTCCAAATTCCTTTCTTTGTACTATGGCAAATTTGTTAACGGAGGTTAGAAATCGACATGACTTATTTTATAAAGTCTTTTTGTTTCTTACTTGTATTTCCTTTATTGTTTATTTATTTCCAAAAGAGGCAACGTTTAAATATGAATTTCAGAAAAATCAACCTTGGAAGTATGAAACCCTAATCGCTCCATATGATATTCCAGTGTACAGAACAGATTCTGAAGTTGAAGAAGATAAGAAAGCGATTAGAGAAAATAAAAAAATGTATTTTTCTTATAATTCGCTAACAGTAAAAGAAAAGCTAGATCTCTTCAATCGGGAATTGGAACGTTCATGGGAAGATTTTCAAAACAACGAAGGAAGAAGTTTTTTTGATAAATTCAGAGGAGCTAAATTAAGAGCAAAAGTTATCGCAAAACGAAAATCAGAAAATCAACAGTTAGGGAAAAAAATTATCCAATACGTTTACAGTAGAGGGGTGATTGAGTTATCAAGTGAAGTAAATCAATTAGGTGATTCCATTAAGTTTTATGTTCAAAGAAACAGCTATTATGCGGGTACTTTTTTAACAGACTTGTTTACCCCTAAAGGCGCTTTTCAATACGCAGAACAAACGATAGATGAGTCAAAGGAATTGAATTCGAGTTATTTAAAAGCCCTGTTGGAACAGGTTTTTAATAAAAACTCCTCGAACATTCGATTTAATGAAAAAGAAACAATGAGGGTATTAAATCAGGAGCTGGAGAAGGTTTCTTTAATGGAGTCTACGATAAAAAAAGGATATCGAATTATTGAAAAAGGAGCTCCCATAGACGAGGACAATATGAAGGTGTTAAAGTCCTTTGAAAAAAAATATAAAAGCAAAAAAGTATCAAAATTTAGTAAGTATACCATTGGTTTTGGACAGAGTATGTTGGTGACGATTTTGATGACTTGTTTGGTGCTTTATTTAAGTTTTTTCAGAAGAAAATTGCTGGAGAATAATAAAAATATTGTACTAATGCTATTGGTGATTCTGTCCTTTGTAGTGATTACTACCTTGGGATTGAAATATGAGTTATTCAACGTATACATTGTTCCAATATGCTTGGCACCAATTATTATTCGATCTTTTTTTGATACGCGAACCGCTTTTTTTGTCCATTTAGTTATCGTTTTATTGTTAGGATTTATTGTACCTAATGGGTTTCATTTTATTTTCATCCAGCTTGTTGCAGGAATGATGGGGATATATGGATTTACAAACTTTCGTAATCGATCGCAATTATTTCTTACCACAATGGTTATTGCTTTTTCGTATGCTTTGTGCTATATCGCGTTAAATATTATTATTGAGGGTGAGTTTACAGAAATTGACTGGTTGTCAGTAGGTTATTTGGGTATTTCGGCATTGTTAACACTATTGGCTTATCCAATGATTTATCTGTTTGAAAAAGTATTTGGTTTTATTTCGGATGTAACGCTGTTGGAGTTGGCTGATACAAATAATCAATTGTTGAGGGAATTGGCTCGAAAGGCGCCAGGAACGTTTCAACATAGTTTACAAGTGGCTAATTTAGCTGAAGCAGCTACTAATTTGATTGGTGGAAACTCCTTGCTTATTAGAACAGCAGCGCTTTACCATGATATAGGCAAAATGGAGGCGCCTATGTATTTTATTGAGAATCAAAGCACAGGATTAAATCCGCATGATGAATTAAGTTATGAAGAGAGTGCTCAAATTATCATAGGACATGTGTTAAATGGTATTGATCTTGCTAAGAAAAATGGCGTTCCTGATAAAATTATTGATTTCATACGAACACATCATGGAACGACTAAAACAGGTTATTTCTTCAAAATGTATATGAATGAAAATCCTGATGAAAATCCCGATGATGTGGCAGAAATGTTTTCTTATCCGGGGCCAATTCCTTTCAGTAAGGAAAGTGCAGTTTTAATGATGGCAGATTCAGTTGAAGCCGCATCAAGAAGTTTAAAAGAACCAAATGCTGAAAATATTGAGCGTTTAGTGGACGGAATAATTTCCTCACAAACCAACGAAGGACAATTTGAAAATGCGGATATTACACTTAGAGATATTAGATTAATTAAGAAAATTTTCAAAAAAATGGTGATGAATATTTACCATGTACGTATTGAATATCCCCATTAATATTTTTGCATATGAAGGTCCAATTTTGGGTGATAGGAAAAACAACTGATCATTATCTTATTCCTGGTATTGAAGAGTATATAAAGAGATTGAAACGGTATTGCCAGTTCGAATATATTGAACTTCCTGCTGCAAAAATTGGTAAAAATGCAACTGAACAAGATACGAAAACCAAAGAGGCTATAGTTGTATTGGAAAAAATTCAAAAAAGCGATTTCCTTGCTGTAATGGATGAGGTTGGGAAAGAATTTACTTCTAGGAAGTTTGCTGATTTTATTGCGAATCATCAAATGAGAGGCACTAAAAGATTAATTTTTTTAATTGGGGGAGCTTATGGTTTTTCGAATAAAATTTACGAGCGAGCGGATATTAAAATTGCACTATCTCAAATGACTTTTACTCATCAAATGGTGAGGTTGATTTTTACCGAGCAATTGTATCGGGCTTTTACCATAACGAAAGGCGAGAAGTACCATCATTGATTACAGAAAGAATTTATTTTGCATCATCTAAAATGAATATTGTGTTATAAAAAAATGTTTAAACCCGTTAATAGGTTAAGTTTGATTTAAGAGGCTTTTCTTGGTTCTCACGTGCTTCATATTAATAAAAAACTATTCATAAATCTTTATCAAAAAAGCTACTTTTGTACCATGAAAAAAATAGTATTTGCTACCAATAATTTAAATAAACTAAAGGAAGTGAGAGAGGCACTTCCTAATTTAGATATTGTGAGCTTATCACAAATCCAATGTTTTGATGAGTTACCAGAGGAACAGGATAGTCTTCAAGGAAATGCTCAACAAAAGGCTGAGTATGTGTTTAATCGTTTTGGTGTTCCTTGTTTTGCAGATGATACAGGGTTGTTAATTAATGCCCTAGGAGGTGATCCTGGAGTGTATTCTGCAAGGTATGCCGGGTTGGAGTGTGATTCTGAAAAAAATATGGATTTGGTACTGAAAAATATGACGAATCAAGAAGAGCGATCCGCTCTTTTTAAAACAGTTATTTGCTATTTTAATGGAAACGGTCCGAGGTTTTTTGAAGGAGAAGTTGAAGGAGAGATATTAAAAGAAAGAACTGGAGATGATGGTTTCGGATACGATCCTATTTTTAGACCAATTGGTTATGATTTGTCTTTCGCTCAAATGAGTATGGAGACAAAGAATGAAATTTCTCATAGAGGAAGAGCAGTAAAAAAATTAGTAGGTTTTTTACAATCAATGTGAATCAATCTGATATAATGTAAGGCATAAAAACGATCAATCCGACTACTATACTTATTGAAGCGCTGATTAAAACAGCGCATGCCGAAACATCTTTTACTTTCTTTATTCGTTCATCATTCTCTAAAGTTATTGCATCGCTCAGATATTCAATAGCGGTATTAAGAGCCTCTGCTGAAATAACTAGAGCAAAGGATAAAAGTAAATAGACCCATTCAAATCGTTGTATTTGGAAGTAACATCCCATGGCTATTATTAAAATAACTGCTAGAAAATGTATTCGGGCGTTATGTTCATAGCGAATAAGTGTTTTCAAGCCGTTAAAAGCATACCTAAAGCTTTTCAATCGACTTTTAAATGAAAATTTATGAATTTCTTTCATTTTGAATTAACGCACTCATCATTTAGTCATTGTAGTGTGTATGTTAGAAAATGTTAATGGTATAGAAGGAAATTCAAAGCCTTAGAACAAAATCCTATTTATAAGAGTAAAATGATAAAATTATAAGTTGGGGAATCAGGATGAAATACAAAAAAATCATTTAGATCGTGCATTAGAGAAGATTCGCTTATTAGAGGTGTTAATGCAGTCCAAAGACGATGAAATTATTGCATTGAAGCATAGACTTAATGAGCAACTCGCAGATAAAGATGTGGTTTCTATCATGCTTTCTACAATTCTTGCTGAAATTGACGTAAAAGAAAATAGCGGAGTTGAGATAGAAGGAGATTTAAGTAAGATTCAACGATTACAATCCCTTATTTTAAATTTAAAAAGTAAAAAGAATCAGGCAGAGTTTGAAGCTGAAGTAAAGTCAAATTTTTTGGCAAATATGAGTCATGAGATTCGTACACCAATGAATGGAATAATGGGTTTAACAAAGCTATTATTAAACACAACGTTAGATCAACAGCAGGAGGAGTATTTAAAATCTATTGAATCGAGTTCAGATACTTTACTTGTTATAATTAACGACATTCTCGATATTTCAAAAATTGAGGCGGGTAAATTGAACTTAGAACATGAAGATGTTGATTTGATTAATGTGCTTCATTCGGTATTGGGGTTTTTTGAAGGTAAAGCAAGGGAAAAAGGAATAGAGATTATTGCGAATTTTCATGAAGCAAATCTTCCAGAGATTATTGTGGGAGATGCGGTTAGGTTAAATCAAATTTTATATAATTTGATTGGTAATGCAATAAAATTCACGGATAAGGGGAGTGTCTCCTTGAGTGTTAAAGCGACTAGTATAAACGAAAATGATGTGAGGCTCCGATTTATGATTTCTGATACGGGAATAGGAATAAGTGAGGAGCAACAAAAGAAGTTATTTAATGCTTTTAGTCAAGCGAAATCAAGTACGGCGAGGCAATTTGGAGGAACTGGTTTGGGACTTTCAATTGTAAAAAAATTAGTTGAGGCGCAAGGTGGTATTATTGAAGTGGAAAGTGAACCAGAAAAAGGCGCTTCATTTCAATTTGAATTGAGTTATCCTCACAAGAAACGTGAAGCTTCTGATGTAACTAAATATCAACAAATAGCGGCTAAGAATTTAGAAGGAGTCACAGTTCTCTTAGTGGAAGATAATATTGTTAATCAGGTCGTTGCTAGGGATTTATTGGCAGTAATCGGCGTAAAAACAGATGTTGCTAACAATGGTGAAGAGTGTTTAAATGTTATTGACGACGATCGTCATCAAATCATATTAATGGATATGCATATGCCTGTCATGAATGGTTACGAAGCTATTATGAGATTGAGAGAAGATAATATAAAACTCCCAATAGTTGCACTAACTGCTCATGTAACAGAACAAGAGATAGAAGGTTTTATGACGGCTGGAGCTAACGGCTATTTATCCAAGCCGTATACGCCTCAGGATTTATATAGAACAATTGCCGACTTATTGCAACCATCAGAGGTCATTAGTAGTCCAAAGACAAGATTTGGGTTGAATGATCAAGGTGGTAAGACCGTATTGAAAATGTGGAATAGAGATCACATGATGAATTATTTGGGAGGAAATGAAAAGATGTTGGTGAAGGTTTTAAATCAGATGGCTGTTGAGTTTCCTAAAAGCATTAAGGTGTTGAATGACGTTGTAAACGGTGGTCATGTAAAAAAAATAAGCGCTGTTTGTCATAAAATTAAACCCAATATCAAAATGTTAGGTAATCAAGCAGTATATAAAGATGTGGTTGAATTAGAGCATGCTCTGAAAAAAAATAAAGATTCAAATGAGCTTAGAGGGCAGGTGAGTAGATTGATGAAAAACCTTCGAGAGTTGTTGGCGGAAATAAGCCAATGGCTCTCTTTTGAATAGTTAGAGGATATGTTTTTTGAATATACTTCTTTCTTTTTAAAGTGATTTGAAAGTGGAGCATATCATTTAGTGTGTTTAAAACGTTCTATCGTTTGGTGATACCCTGCGGAATTTCTTCTTCGGATTATAAGTGGTTTGTCCAAAATTATAATTAAATCCTATCCAAAGGAGCTGCGATTCATAACGGTATCGAACATCACGTAACCATCCATCTGTATTTACATCTATGGCAAACCATCGTGTTCTGAATAGATCGGTTAGTCTAATTGTAAACACTCCTTTGTTTTTCAAGATTTTATATTTTAAAGAGATATCAGAGCCTCCTCTTGGTAATACGATACCCACCACTGCTACTCTTCTTGAATTAAAGTCACCCGTCCATGTAACAGTTGTTTTTTTGTTTGGGGTATATTGAAGATTAGCTTTAAGGTCGAATCCAAAATAAGAGACTGCATAACCCTCTCGGAAATTTTCGCCATCAACCCAGGTGTGATAAAAGGTTGATGAACCACTTGCACTGAATTTTTTATTTAGGGTATACCGATTGAATAATTCTAATCCTAGTGTTTGATGATAATTAAAATTAATCCAAAGTACTGTTGAAATCCCCGCGGAATCCGTGAAGCTCAATCGCCCTAATCGATCGTCACGAAATTGATAAAAAAGAGTTGAGTTAAATACATTTTTTTCTGTGATATTGAGGTATGAAATTTCACTCATATGGCTTTTCTCGGGAACAATATCTGCATTTCCAATTTGAAGATTATACGGGTCGGAATAACTTGGAATAGGATTTAATTGCTTTCCACGAGGTCGTTTAATTCGCTTACTATAGCTTATGGTTAGCGTTTTTTTGTCAGAGAAATTTCGAACAAAGCTAAAACTTGGAAAGAAGTTAAAAAATGATTTGTTGTAATTATTACTGTCCGTTTCAGAAACAATATTTGAGTACTCTCCTCTAATCCCTGTAGACAATGCTTTCTTTTTGTTCCCCCAATTAAATAAACCATATCCGGCGTAAACATCTTCACCATAATTGAGGTTATTGCTAAAATTAGCGTCTTCAATATATTCTACTAGAGATGGGTCAAATTCAAAAAATGTAAAATCCTCACGGAATATTCTGTTTGCAGATTTTAATCCTGTTTCAAGTTTGGAAAATCGTCCAAGTAAAGTATCGTTTCTAGCTTCTTTAATTTTGTATGTGAAATCTAATTGATTGATAAATGCCTGAGCCCCAAACAATTTATTTTCTCTCTGTTGTGTATAGGTTTCTGAAAAATAACCGTATTGAGGATAGTTTACAGTGTTTAATCGAGAGAGAAGACTAAGCGTTTTTCCTTTTTTAAAGTTTGATACAGCATTCATTTGCAGTCCTTGGCTAAATCGAAATCCATTATTGATTGAGTATCGACTGTTTTTTTCTTGGAATTGATTGTTATAGTTCCAAAAGAATTCAGAAGAATCAGACCTCACTTTATTCATATAATTAAAGGTGGCGTCAAGCAATATTTTTGTTGATTTGTTTGGGGTGTAACTGAATTTCATATTTCCATTATGGCTTGGTTGACGACGAACACCTAATCGCTCATTGTCAAATACAACAAAACTGTCAGGTAATGAAAAATAGCCATCACTTGTTCGGGTATACCAATATGTTCCATCTACATAACTGTAGGATGTATTTAAACTGATTTTTTTTCTGGTTAAACTTAGGCCGAGTCGCGCGTTTATTTTATCGCGATCACTGTATGAGATGTTCACTCCTCCTTTAAATCCTTTTTTCTTTTCTTTTTTAAGAACAATATTTATTATTCCGCCAATTCCTTCAGGGTCATATTTAGCAGAAGGGACGGTAATTACCTCAATTGTTTCCACTGAGTTTGCAGGAAGCTGATTGATTACAGTGCTAATGTCACTTTCTGTTAATCCTGCTGGAATACCATCAATGAGGATTCTTATGTTGCTATTTCCTCTTAAACTTATGTTTCCGTTGTCGTCCACGTCTACTGATGGCAGAGTGTTTAATACATCAACTGCAGTTCCCCCTGCGTCAGCTCCCGTTGCATGTACATCAAAGGTTTTTTTTGCAGGCTCAATTTTAACTGCAGTTCTTTTTAAAGAGATGGTTACATCCTCTGTTTGAATACTCGTTTGAACAAGTTCTATGTCTTCAAAATGCTGCGTTGGTTTGTTCGGGGATAATTCAAATTGGTCCGTTTTATAATGCTCGTGCGTCACAGATTGAATCAATAAATAATATTTCCCATATTTTAATTGGTTCAATTGAAATTTTCCATCCTCACCAGAGAATGTTCCATTCACAGCAGAATCATTAGCTGTGCTTAAAACTATGTTGCAAAATGAGATGGGTAATTGACTGTTTTTGTCAATCAAACGTCCGGTTACTGATCCATATTGGGCAAAACTTGAAAAGAAGGTTAGTGAGATCACTAACACAATAATCAATCGCATTATTTTGATTTTTCGGAACGGAGCCTTATACCTATCCGTAAAGAGATCATATAATTTGGATTAACGAGATCCTCTGTTCTAAATGTAATGGAATGTTGGACTGAAGGTTCAAAGTAGAGTTTATATTGATGTGAAAGCGCAATATCTCCGCCAAGTCCGAGTTCAAGATGCAAATCTTGAAATTTAAAATTAGAAAATTGCGTAATATACTCATCATCAATTAAAATAAATTCACCCGGAGTCTCATCGGATTCTTTACTGTAAAATTCGGTTCGAATCATTTTTGAAGCAACCGAGAACATAGGAATAAGTTTAACAATGTAATACGATTTACTTTCTAGCTTTGAGGCATTGGAATAAAACTCAAGTCCAAGAGGAAAACTAAGATAATTCATTTCTGATTCCACAAAACAGCGTTGGTTGGGATCATCACAGATGGAGTGCTTTTTTCTGCCATTGTCTAAGTACATACTCAGGTAGTTTACCCCGCCCTTGATGTTAAGCATTTCTGTTAGCGAAGTACCATAATCTATACCACCAGAAAAATAGGGGCGATTTTGCACATCTTTATATTTGTAATTTGACAATGCAGATACTTGACTATATGCCGAAAGACTGTAGTATTGAAATCGCTGACCAAAAGAGCCAAAACTGATAAAAAAAGCCAGTATTATTGAGGCTTTGGTTTTTATTGAGACGTTCATTCTTGAAAGATAAGGATAGTTTCTTGAATGGTTAAATAACCAGATTCCAAAAAAATTCAAAAATCACTGTTAATTTCTTCAAAGTTTAGTGTATAACAGCATGAAATATTAATGCTTTATGACTACTTTAAAGTCATGTTTAAAAACTTTATTTCATATAGAATTCTAGTAATTTTTGGATTAAGTTTTTTTTGTGCTTTTGGGATAAAATGTACAGGAGTAATGAGGGATTTTTTTTTCAGTTGGATGTATGGCTTTCTGTATTGCGTTTTATTAATGGAGTTGGGAAGAGTGTTAGTCAATAAAATAGTTTCAAGAGCTCACGTGTACTTTTCAATTTTCCTTTTTTTATTTACAGTTTTAAGCGGTTTGTTTACGTATTCGATTAGTCAATGGCTAAGAAATCAGATTACTGATCCTAAACTATTTTGGCTATTTGCGGGAGGAGTAATTTTAATTACTGTTACCGTTAATGGTATTTATTTTTTGGTCAAAATAAATGCCAAAGAACGTCTGGTTTTAATGGATCAAAAATATGTTTATTTACAACATACCTTCAATGCGCTAAAATCACAAAATGTGATTGAATTCTTGAAGAATTCACTAAATCAAACAGAGGAATTAATAAAACAAAAGCCACGATTAGCAGTGCAGCAAATAGAGAAGCTAACTGCTATATTGCGTTATTTGTTGCAGAGTAGAGATGAAAAGTTTGTGCAATTAGGTGCTGAAATTAGAAATGTAAAAGCTTATTGTGAACTTACTGAAATTCAATTAAATAAGACGGTTTCATTAACTGTTAATATATCTGAGCAATTCTACACCACTCAAATACCTCCTCTTGTATTTCAAATGGTTTTGGATCAACAATTTAAACTATTTGCGAGAAAAGATCAGTCGGTTTTATCAATTGAAGTTTATGTTGAAAATGCAAAATTTGTTGTGGTAAAAACCTCTTTGCCTTTGGAAGAGGAGAATCGATTTAAAAATGATCGTTTTATTAATAACCTTAAACAGAGATATCAGTTATACAATAAGGCATCAGGAGTTTCAGAGTTAAGTACAACCTCCGAATATTTTGTTAAATTTCCATTAGTAGCAGGGTAGTTTGAAAAAGTTTATAACATATGTTTTTCCCGTTACGGCTGTTTTAGTGGCCGTAGTGAATATTTTCTTTTCAAATCCTCAATATCCCTCTTTGGAGAAAGAATTAGAGGAATATAAGCTATTAGGTGATATTCAAAAACAAAACATAATTTATTGGAAGTTGATTCATGCCGATAGTTCTCATGTGGCGAATCATTTTAATTTTATTTCCACTTATTTTCAGTTACCTATTGCTAATAATGGAATGGGGAGAGGCGAATTTTTAGAATACAATACTGTTGTAGATTACTATCGTCATTTTTTGGGTAGTTCAAAAAGTGAGGTCTCCGACATTGGAAAGTTTGGCAGAGGAATGTGCTTTTATCACACCGGTTACATTGAGGAGGCGCTTACGAGTTTTGTGAATATTTACAACCAAAAGATGCCTTATCTCAATTATATATATGGTCATTATTTTGGCTACAATAATTATGAAAAGTCGGTGGAGTACCTTAAAAAAGAAATTGAATCAAATCCGTCAAATGTTTTAGCACGAAAACATCTTGCTTTGAAATATATGAACCACGAAAAACCTGTGGTGTTGAATGAGATGCTTAAAGACTCTTTATCTTTTGTTCATGTTTCAAATAAAGTAAAACGATATACTTATTTTGAATTAAGAGACCTTAAAAACTACACAAAAGCAATTTTTGGTCGATTTTTTAGCGGTGTAAATGCGTTTGGATTTACTGGTGCGCTACTAATTTTAATTATATGGTTTTGTTATTTGCTCTTTATTCATAAATACTTAATTAAACGATGGAGGTTGGCATTGGTGGTGCTTATTTTAGGAATGTGTTTTGCTTTTGTGACTTCTCTCATTACTGACTTTAATTCGTATGTTTTAGGATTTAAATTGAAGGATAGATTTTTTAGTGATTTTGTTTATTGTGTTGTAGGAATAGGGGCTATTGAAGAGCTTGTTAAAATTCTCCCATTACTCTTAGTAATGGTATTCAGCAGGAAATTAAAAGAGCCGATTGATTTTGTTGTTTTCGCATCCATATCGGCACTCGGTTTTGCATTTATTGAAAACCTAATATATTTTGACGAAAGCAGTTTAAATACTATACAAGGTCGCTCCCTATCTTCAACTGTTACACATATGTTTAACAGTTCTCTTGTCGCATACGGTATAGCCATTGGGAAATTTGCTAAAAAGAAGAATTGGGGCTGGTATTTTTTACTTTTTTACGGTCTGTCTGCGATCTGCCATGGCTTTTATGATTTCTGGCTAATAAACAGTATTGCGCGATCTTTTAGTTTTATTACGTTTATTTGGCTACTGGCAAGTATGGTGCTTTGGGTGTCAGTATTAAATAATTGTCTCAATAATAGTTACAACAAAAAAATTATTTGGACATATAATCCTGATCGGTTAAACAGTTATTTATTGTTTGGACTCTCTGCTATTTTCCTTTTTGAATATTGTTTAATGGGTTGGAGATTTAATGCAGAAGTTGCGAATGCAGAACTCCAAAAAGATTTGTCTTCCGGGTTTTTCTTGTTACTGTTTTTAACCACAAAATTGAGTCGGTTTGATGTGATTCCTAATTATTGGGCCCCACTTAGGTTGTGGGATTGGAATACATTGTTCAGTGTGCCTCGAGTAGAGGCTCAATCGTTTAATCTTGACCAAATTATTGGTTCAGAGGTGATCATTGAAAATTATGGAGAATATGGTGTTTTAGCCAAACATTTACCCATAAAAGGGGAGGTGGTTAAACGAGAATTACTTTCCTGGGAAAAGGATTGGTACTTGATTAAATTAAATGAGCCATTAAATATCGCCTGGAAAAAACAATATTTTATTTGGTTAAAAACAAAGGATCCAAATGAAATCTTTTTAAGCAGAGATCAACAGCCTGTTCAAGTAAGGCTCGTGAATAAAATTGATGATTTGGCGAAGGAAAGAAAACGCAAGCGAGATTTCTTGTTTGTTGATTTAGCCTTGGTTTCTAATCAATAATTCACCCCTTGTTTGTTTGGTTTTTTTAAAACCACTTGACAAGTTACCCTTTCTCTATTATTTTTGGTGAAATTCTTTTTCGATGATTATTTCAAGCACTACAGAATATCTCCAAATCCTTGATGAAATAGCTGAATATATAGAAAAAGATGATTTAACTGTTCAAGAGTTACGTGAGCTTAACTTAAAGAAATTAGCGGTTAAAAAATATGAAATGCAAGAGGTGAGAAAATATCCTGCTACCCTCTCTCTAATTGATGATTTTAGAAAAAATAAATTTTTCTTGAATTAAGCATTTTACGCACATGCTTAAACAAAAGCTCATGTAACCTTTACAAGCTTTCCACATTAAAAGTATAACAACTATTTGTGTTTGTTTTACCGAGCATAGGTACTTTTCCGTTAATTTGATTAAACTCTAATCAAATGACTGGAACAACAGCTTTAGTGATTATTTTAATCTATTTTTCTGTCCTGATTGGTATATCCTACATGACTTCTCGTAAAAGCACGAATAAATCATTTTTTACAGGTGATCGGCAATCGCCATGGTTTCTTGTTGCATTTGGAATGATTGGTGCCACATTATCTGGAATTACTTTTATTTCAATCCCAGGATCCGTTTTTGGAAAAGGATTGCAATATATGCCTATGGTAATTGGTTTTTTTCTAGGATATTTTATTGTATCATATGTACTTATTCCCATTTACTATAAGTATAATTTAACCTCTATTTACACGTATTTAAGGGATAGATTTGGAACAGCTTCATTTAAAACAGGAGCCATTTCATTTTTAATTTCAAGAATAATTGGCGCTTCTTTACGACTATATCTAGTGGCAGAGGTATTGGATATTTTTTTATTTGAACCTACAGGCATTCCTTATTCGATTGGTGTGCTTATGACTATTTTGCTTATTTGGGTTTATACCTTTAAAAGTGGAATCAAAACAATTGTTTGGACAGATACTTTGCAAACCGCAGCAATTTTATTAGCTGCAGGAGCTACTCTTTTTTATTTGGCAGATGTGAATTCAGGTGGGATCGCTCATTTGTGGGAAATGGCCTCAAATAGTGACTTATATAATTTTAATGGCGGTAAATTAAAAGAAGGGAATATTTGGCTAGGAATTTTTAATGGAATCATATTTACCGTTGCTATGGCCGGGCTTGATCAGGATATTATGCAAAAAAACCTTACGTGTAAAAACAAAAAGGAAGCTCAAAAGAATTTAACATGGTTCAGTATCGTTCTAGTGCCAATCAACTTTGTGTTCTTGCTTTTAGGTATACTTTTATTTGAAACATATATGGGCACAGGAGATTTAAAAGCCATCGTTATTGAAAGTACAAATGAATTAGGAGATGTTGTAAAGTCTGGTGAGTATAGGATAAATATTGATGGAGAAATGACTAAAATAGCTCCTGATCAAATTTACCCTTCTTTGGCCAAGAATGGTTACTTTCCGTTGTGGTTAAGTGGAACTTTTTTAATTGGATTAATTGCAGCCGCCTATTCGAGCGCTGATTCCGCTTTAACTTCATTAACAACAAGTGTTTGCATTGATATTGTTGAAAAAGAAGATCGAAGAACGAGAACAGTTGTTCATGTTTTAATGAGTGTAATCTTATTCTTTGTAGTTATGCTCTTCAAAGCGATTAATAAGGATAGTATCATTTGGGAATTATTTAAATGGACTAGTTTTACCTACGGACCTTTGCTTGGGCTTTTTGGAATTGGTATTCTAAGTAAAATTCAAGTCAAAGATACAGTTGTTCCATTTATAGCAATATTGAGTGCTGTTTCAAGTTATTTCATGGCTGATTTTTTTGGATTAGGATTTGAAATTTTAGCCATAAACGGGGGAATTACGGCTTTGGGGTTGTTGCTTTTTAAAAAGAAAAAAACTTGTGAGCATTCAGCCTCTCTCGATGAATAGAAAATAAATTGATTAAAATAGAGTTTAACTGTAATGAAGTTCATTCTATCCAGTCTAGTTTTATTTTTATCATTCGGTTTTAAGATTTCAGAGCATGATTTTAAATTATTAGTTGATAAAGTTGTTGTAATCAAATCCAAACGTAAACTTTATCTTTTTTATAAAGGCAAAAAAGTCAAACAATATTCGATTTCTCTTGGGGGCTCACCAAAAGGACCTAAACGATTCGAGGGTGATCAAAAAACACCTGAGGGCACATATTTTATTAATGGCAAAAACCCAAATAGTAATTATTACAAGAATCTTGGAATATCTTATCCAAATGAAAAAGATAAAATCTTTGCGCAGAAGTATGGTAAAAGTCCAGGGGGCGCAATTAAAATTCATGGATTACCCAATAACAAACCATGGTTAGGAATGCTTCACTTATTAAAAGACTGGACATATGGATGCATCGCTGTAACCAATAAACAGATGGATGAAATATACAGCAGTGTTAAAATAGGAACAAAAATTACTATACTGCCTTGAGGTGTTTTTAAATCACCGCTTTACGAACCCTTAAAAGCTTTTCTAGCAAACTTTTCAGTTCATCTAAAGGAAGCATATTGGCTCCGTCTGACTTAGCTTCTGATGGATTAGGATGCGTTTCAATAAATAATCCATCGGAACCAGTGGCAATGGCTGCCTTTGCAATGGTTGAAATTAACTCGGGTTTTCCTCCTGTTACTCCGCTGGTTTGGTTGGGTTGTTGGAGTGAATGAGTAATGTCCATTACAACAGGCGCGTAGTTTTTCATTACAGGAATGCTTCTGAAATCAACGACCAGATCCTGGTAACCAAATGTGGTTCCTCGTTCTGTAATCCAGACGTTATTGTTACCGGAGTCCTTTACCTTATCTACGGCAAAGCGCATGGCTTCTGGTCCGGCAAATTGTCCTTTTTTAATGCTTACTACTTTTCCGGTATTCGCTGCCGCAACTAATAAATCCGTTTGTCGGAACAAAAAAGCTGGAATTTGAAGCACATCCACATATTTGGCCGCTAAAGCTGCATCTTCAGGAATATGGATATCGGTAATTGTTGGGATGGTATACGTTTCGCCAACTTTCTTTAAAATTTCCAATGCTTTTTCATTACCAATGCCTGTAAAAGAATCCAGTCTTGAGCGATTGGCTTTTTTGAAGGAGCCTTTAAAAATATATGGGATTTCCAATTCGTTTGTGATTTCAACGATTTTCCCGGCAATATCCATTGCCATTTGTTCTCCCTCAATAGCGCATGGTCCTGCGATTAAGAAAAAGTTTTTTGAATCTTTAAAATTGATAGTAGGAAGTGCGTTGAACATAATTGGTTTAAATTATTAGTAAGCAATTAAATGACCTGTAAAACAAGTCCTTTTAAATAGTGGCTTTCTGCGTGGTAAATATTAATTGGGTGATCTGCCGGTTGGGTTACCTGGTGCAATACTCGTACTTTTCTGCCGGTTTGAATTGCAGCAGCCATAATGGTGTTGTAAAATAATTTAGAGTCTACAACCTGTGAGCAAGAGAAGGTAAACAATAGGGCACCTGGCTTCATTACCTGAAGCGCTGTGGCGTTTAATCTTTTGTATCCTTTTACCGCGTTGTGTTTTACATTTTGGTGTTTTGCGAAGGCAGGGGGGTCCAAAACAACGATATCGTATTTGGAGGCGTCATTTTGTTCAAAAAATTTAAAAGTATCTATCGCAAAAGAGCCGTGCTTATCCGTAAATCCATTTAGGGCAACGTTCTCATCGGTTAAATCAATTGCTCTGGCAGAGGCGTCCACTGAATCAACGTGAGTTGCCCCGGCGTTTAATGCTGCTAATGAAAACCCTCCGGTGTAGCAAAATGTATTCAATACTTTTTTGTCTTTGGAATAAGATCCTAACAGGGCTCTGTTTTCTCTTTGATCGATAAAAAATCCAGTTTTTTGTCCTTGTTCCCAGTCGATTTTAAACTGGCATCCATGTTCTAGTCCAATTGATGAATATCCTTCTGATTCATAGATGTAGTGGTCTTCAATTTGAACGGGTCCATTTTTTGGAAGCGTATCAGCGCTTTTATCAAAAATAGCCTTTAATGATTCTCCATATACGTTTTTAAGCGCTGTTACAATATTTTCTTTTGCGTAATGCATGCCAATGGAGTGCGATTGAATTACTGCTGTCCCTGCGTAATAATCAATAATTAATCCAGGTAATCCATCGCCTTCGGCATGAATTAGTCGGTAAATATTGGTTTGCTCATTATCTGTTAAGTTCAATTGAGCTCTTAAATCATAAGCTTCCTGGATTCTTCCAGTCCAAAACGATTCATTGATTTCTTCTTCCTTAAAGGTTAGGATACGAACCATGATTGAACCGTTTTGGTAATGCCCTGCACCCAGGTAATTTCCTTTGTTATCGGTTACTTTTACTAGTGAACCTTCTTGAGGATCAGATTCCCTTCCGTCCTCATTTTTGATTTTTTTAATGGCTCCTGAAAAAACCCATGGGTGAAACCTTTTTACAGAGGCGTCTTTCCCCGATTTAAGAATTACTTGAAACATAGGGTAAAATTAATGATTCCGTTTGTGAATACTTTTTTTCTAAGATTTTTTTTGTTCTAATAAACTGAGTGTGGAATTCTAAACAACTAATACTATATTTATAGTATGGTGAAAAAATCAATTGGAATAGGTCTTTTAGTTTGTGTGGTTTTTTTTGCTTCTTTGATTTTAATTCCTGTAAGTGTTTCTCCTAGTGTTTCTTTAGAAATTGAAAAAAGTCCGTTTTCTGTTCAGCAAACGCTTAGTGATATAAAGCGTTTTAGAGAATGGGATCCAAGTGTGATTTCAGACACTACAGTTTCTTATGAAGCTGTGGTAATTGATGGGAAGGAGGGGTTGAATGTGCTTGATAGTATGAATAATATTATTGCTAAGTATAGTGTTCTATCTTCTTCTATTGAGGAGGTTGATATTGCTGTAGAGCTCAAAAATGTGGATTCTTTTTTGTACCAGTTTAAACTCAAGCCCACCGATTCAGGTACGATGTTAACGTGGGATTTATCCCTGGAAGTTAATCTTATGATGTTTCTTTTCAGTGCAGAGGATAGATTGGAGGAGATTTTTTTAAAAGGATTAAAATCGTTTAAGGATCTCGTTACAAAAACATAGCGAAAATTCTGTTTGTGAGATTCCTGTTTTGATAAGAACTTGAGTAGTGAAAAGTAAATCTATGTATATGAAAACGGTAGTGCTGTATATTTTACTAGCACAGTTCTCGTTTGCTCAAAATTGGTTGCAAATAAAAGCAAAGTCTGGAGATACTCGAATTGTTTTACTGAAAAAATATCAATTAACAGATCAATGCAGTAAAGACCAGTTTTTAGCATTGAATAAAATGAAATCTAATGACTTTTTAATTAAAGGAAAGTCCTATAAAATGCCAGTTAAGGTATATTCCTACAACGGAAAAAGTATTCGAACAACTATTGGTATTTCCAACTATGACCAAGCAAAAGCTATTCAAAATTGGAATGAATCTGTTGTGTCTGGAGGGATAAAGTTGAAAGGGTATTTGAAAGGAGGTGACCTTTGGGCGCCTTATTATTTGGTGAAATGTTATGAAAAGTACGCTAATTTAAGTAATAAGTCCGCCCATAGGTCTAATGTTGGTTTAACCGTCCAACATAAAATACTAGGAGTAAACCATCAAGATGTTAAAATAGCTTCTCATAAGCTAAAAGGTAGAGTATATTATTTGGTTAGTGGGCATGGAGGTCCGGATCCCGGAGCCGTAGGGAAATGTCAAAATAAATCTATATGTGAGGATGAGTATGCGTATGATGTTGTGTTAAGACTGGGTAAAACATTGATTGAGCAAGGGGCAACAGTTTACTACATAGTAAAAGATCCTAATGATGGTATTCGTGATGTGTCTTTACTAAAATGTGATAAGGATGAGGTCACCTACCCGAATAAAAAAATACCTGTTAATCAAGTGAAACGATTAAATCAGCGGGTTGAATCCATTAATGCGCTCTATAAAAAACATAAAAAAAACGGCGTAACATATCAACGAATGATTGTCATCCATATTGATTCAAGAAGTGAGGGCAGTCGAATTGACATGTTTTTCTATCATTACGGAAAAAGTAATACAGGAAAAAAAATGGCAAATACACTTTACTCAACCGTAAAATCGAAATATGATTTATATCAAAAAGGCAGAGGATATAAAGGAACTGTAAAAGCAAGAAATCTTCATATGTTAAGGAAATCGATTCCTTCAGGTGTTTACATTGAGTTGGGAAATATTCAAAATCCAAATGATCAAAAGCGATTTACCGTGGTAGACAACAGAAAAGCAATGGCGAAATGGTTTGCAGAGGCGTTAATGAAGCTTTGATTTTATTCGTAACTAATTGATAATTATTTCGTTAGTAATACTGTGTTGTGTTCTCTCGGAGGTGATTAGTTAAATATTTTTTTATGAACAACTTAAACTACAATCAAAAGTTGAGTTTGCTACATAACTTATTAACCTTAGCAAGGGCTGATCGTATTGAATCAGAGAGTGAAGTAGACTTTATTTATCACATAGGCGCTAAATTAAATATTTTAAAGGCGGACATAGATGGTTTAATGTCTAAAAAAATAGCATTTCACCCCCCAAAGGAAGAACATCAGCGTATTGTTCTTTTTTACACATTCCTTTTAGTCATGAGAATAGACGATCATTTGTCTAAAGAGGAAATTAGCGTTTGCAAAGAAATTGGTTTTAGACTCGGTTTGAATCCATTTGCTGTGCAAAATCTTTTGGAGCAAATATTGGATAATCCTAAAAAGAAGATTCCTTCAATCGATGTAGTAAGTTTTTTCAAGCTTTATCATAATTAACAAGTAATATCCGAAAATTGTTCTGTGAACTAAGACACATTGTTAACTTTGTAGCATGGGGTTGGTTTCAAAATTCTTCATTTTATGTATTCGTTTTTATCAAGGCTTAATTAGTCCTTGGTTTCCGTCCTCCTGTAGGCATGAGCCAACATGTTCGTGTTACACCGTTGAGGCGATTAACACCTGGGGGCCTTTAAAGGGCATATGGCTGGGGGTAAAACGTTTGTCTAAGTGTCATCCATGGGGAACTAAAGGATATGATCCTGTTCCGAAAAGGAATAAAACGAAGTGAAAACTATTTCTATACTTCTGCATAAATCGTCTTGCTAATTGATTAGCGCGCCTTTCAAACCCAAATTCAAATTTGAATAAATGGTGATTAAATGTTAAATTAGAAAGGCAGTTCATGGGTAGCCTAAAATTCAATACCTATGCTGTTGCCTAAACCCTTTTACTAACTTTTGAAACTAACCTAACTGGTTTCAACCCAAAATCTTAATAATGAAAAACTTTAAAAATGTTTTATTTCTCTTCTTATTACTAACCTCAATATTTTTTGTCAAAGGACAGAAAGTAGTAGGATATATGGATGTTAATTTATCGGAAGCTGAAGCGCGAGCTGATTTAATGAACTGGTCCCATATGTCTGATTTTATTTATGGATTTATTACGCCGGACAATAATGGAAATCTTCCTGACCCCACTGGGTTAAAATTGTTTAATGACATCAAACAAAAATGTTTAGATAATGGAGTTGATCTACATTTCTCTTCAGGGGGAGCATCAAATTCTGGGATGTTTCACACAATAGGACAAAATTCAACAGCAACAGCCAATTTTGCGAAAGAAATTGCAGATGTTATGGAAACTCATGGAATGGTAGGTTGGGATTTAGATTGGGAGTTCCCTAGAACCGCTGCTGAACAAATATCTCAGGTGAATATTTTAAAAGCTGTTCACGATGAATTTACAGCACGCGGTAAAAGAGAAGAATGGCACATTGCTATTGCGGTAGGGGGAGAGACACCAAGCGTTGGGCCTCAAGGGGTTTATCATACGGATTATTGTTCTGCCGATGCATTTCAATACATTGATTATTTAAATATGATGTCTTATGATATTGGTCGAAATATTTCGGGTGATGACAACCACTCTTCTTATGAGGATGCTGTAAACAACGTGATAGATTGGAATAACAAAGGGTGTCCTATTTCTAAAATGGTTCTAGGAGTTCCTTTTTATGCTCGGCACAAAACAACGAGAGGATTGCCCCCTGGTAGTTTTTATGATATTACTTACGGTAATATGTCCAATGACGATCCTGCAACGTATTTTAACCAAGATTTTAAAGGAGATTATTACTACAATGGTGCTCCAACCTTAAAGCAGAAAGTAGATTATATTATGCAACAGGGGGGGGTAGGAGTCATGATTTGGGAGGTGACTTATGATCGGTTTGATGAATATTCCCTTTTAAAAGCATTACATGATGAGATGGATAAATATAGATGTGATGCACCTGAACCAGACCTTGGAGATGATATTAGTTTATGTGGCTCCAGTTTTATTAGTTTAGACGGAGGAGTGAGTCCTTTAGGAGGTTTGACCTTTACATGGAAAGATGAAAACGGAACATTAGTAAATCAGTCCCCGTCTGCAAGCACTTTTAATGTTGAAAATTCTGGTTTATATACTTTAGAGGTATGGAAAGATGGTTGTAATCGATCCGACGATGTGAATGTAACAGCAACGATCAATACGCCTGATCTTGGAGGACCTTATGAATTATGTGATCCTGTTTCTGTTGTTTTAGACGCAGGAGCTATTCCTTCTGGTCACAATTATCAATGGCAAATCGATGATCAAGATATATCAGGTGCCATAAATCAGTCTTTTGAAGTAAAAAAAGCAGGTACGTATAAAATTGTGATTTCAGCAGAAGGATGTTCGTCAGTTCACGCTACTGCATCAGTAACTTCTGAGGTTCCTTATGCGGAATCAGATACAATTTGTAATGCCGGTGATGAGGGGGTATTGGAAGCCAATGAAGATGTTAATTGGTACGAATTAGAGAATTCAGAGTCAGTATTATTTACAGGCTCATTATTTTCAACTATTGCGAACGAAAACGCAACATTTTGGATGGCAGGTACAGGGTCATCATTAACAGAATACACAACGCTCAAATCCACTTTTGGTAGTGGTTGGAGCGCTTCGGTAAACAATTATGGAACCAAAATTACTGTTTTATCGGAAATGTCAATAGTAGGATTAGCTGTTAAGCCATCTGCTTCAGGAACGCTAAAGTTGAATCTTAAGGAAAGTGATGGCACCACTGTACTTCAAACAACCTCTTTTACTGTGAGTGCTGGAGAACAAGATGTAGTGTTGGATTGGACAGGCATAGCGCCTGGTACATATTTTATTGATGCTGAAGGATCCTCTATGAGTTTAATTATAGACGGAACAGGTGCTGATAATGACTTTGAAATCCCAGGTGTTTTAACTTCTGAAAAAACGTGCTATGAACGATGGGGTGCTGCCTATTCTCCTAGTGTGAATTATGGGTTTTTTAATCGATTAAAACTTATGGCTGGTAAGGAATGTAAGCGTGTTCCTGTTCAAATAATAATTGATGCAGAGGCTCAGGAATGTTTAACTGTTTCTTCGTCATATTTGAAGGATTTGGAAACAAAGATTTTCCCCAACCCAAGCAACACCTTCTTTACTTTGACAAAATTTTCTGGTGATGTTTATATGATTGATTCAAAGGGAGCTTTGGTGAAATCCTATCAAAATGTTCAGAATAATTTCACTTTTGGAGATAATCTAGAGAATGGTGTATACTTTGTTCACATGAAAAATGAAAATGGTATCAGTGTTCAAAAAGTAGTAAAGAAATAAAGGATGAGGGGAATCCAATCTTTGTCAATTTTTTAGCTTTTCATTGTTAAGAAAAAAAGTCTTTTAGCTATTTACATTAAACGATATGCGTTTAATTTTACAGCATGAAAGGTATGTTTCTAGTTTCCCTTTTATTAGTTTGTAACATTGTTTTTTCATTTAGCCCTGACTCCGCAATTGTTTCGGTTGAGAAAATCGAACCAAAACCAGCTATGGTTGTTTGGGATATAAACGATAGTTTGTATCATATTCCTTCTTTTGATTTGTATTGCGGATTTGATCAAACGAAGATATGGGGGATGAAAGTTGATCAAACTAAGAAAAAAGATACAACCACAATTAAGTTGTTACATGATTCTTGTGATTTTCATAGTCCATGGATTGGTAGGTTGACTTCTGAATACGGTTGGCGTAATAATCGACCCCATTATGGTATTGACCTTAAACTCAGTACAGGAGATAGCGTGCAGTCTGTTTTTGACGGGATGATACGAATTTCACGATACAGCGCATCCTATGGTCATGTTGTTGTAATTCGGCATTTAAATGGTTTGGAGACTCTTTATGCTCATTTGAGTAAAAGATTAGTCAAAGAAGGAGATGAAATTCATACGGGTGAAGTTTTAGGGCTAGGAGGAAATACAGGGAGGAGTTTTGGAAGTCACTTGCATTTTGAGACGCGCTATTTAGGAGAACCGATAAATCCGAGGTCAATTTTTGAAATCAATGACTCTTCTTTTACGATAAAAGAGGAATTGTTGATGCTTAATGCTTCACATTTCACCTTTTTAAAAGAGGTTAGACGTATAAAATATCATCGAGTAAGAAGTGGTGATAGTTTGTGGAGGATATCAAAAAAATATGGGGTTTCGATAAGTAAACTTTGCCGTTTAAATGGAATCAGTAGAAAAAAAACGCTCCGTATTGGTGAACGTCTTCGTTATAATTAACTGAATAATACGTTAGAGTGTTTTTTTAATGCATTCATATAGGTTTTTAGTGTATCTGTTTTTATCTCCCCAAAATTGTAATGCACGATATCCTATATTATCAGTATTGGATTCTTCTTTGATATCCATTGATACTAATTGGTTTGTTTTTTGGAGCTGAATACTCCAGCTTCCTGTAATTCCAAGATTACTTTTTTTAATGGTGTATTTAATTTTATTCTGTTTAAAGTCTCTCATAATCAAAACAAAATATTCAGATTCTCCTTCGTTTAACCAAGCACCTTCAGTAGTTAATTTTACGCGCTCTGCAAACTCGCCTGAAATGGTAGGTGGGTTTTGAGTGAATTTGATAATCAGCTCACGAACTGAGAGGTTAGACTGGAATTCATAATGCGTGGTTGAAGTTTGTTTTTTATCTACTAAAAGTCCGCTTAGAGTCATTAATATTAGGCAGAAAATGACGATAAAACTAGAAAGTACAATTCTTCGTTTTATAGTATTTATTTTTCTTCGTTTGTTTTCGTTTTCCTTTGCTTTTGCTTTAAATTTGGATAGCTTTTTTTTATCCATAGTATAAGAGGTTTTGACCTGTTTTGGAAAAGATACTAACAAAATCAGTTTTTCCAAATTTGAAAAACAAAAGATAGATGGATTTAATTTTAAATTAGACGTATGTTTTTGAAACAAAATAAAAAGATTGGCGTTAGAAGACAGGTGAAAAAGACCTTATTGATTACTCTGCTTACTTTTTATGGGCTGTTTGTGTCTGCTCAAAAAGTTTATGTCCCTGATCTACCCCCTAATAACACGAAAGCTAAAGGTGTAGATATAGATTCCACTAAATCAGGTGAGAAGCAAAAATTAAATACTTCCACTGATTATGATGTTTCGGATCTTTTTAACTTGGATTTATCCGAAGCTGAAAGAGCTCAAGCGAAAGCAATTATTGAAGTTTTTACGGAGCAAATACAGGAAGATACTAATGATATCAGCGCCTACATAAATAGGGGGTCTTATTGGGCTACCTTGGGTCTTCATGTCCAAGCGATTAAAGATTATGACCGTGCATTGGCTATTGATGATCAACAGCCAATTATTTATTACAATAGAGCCCTAAGTAAAGCGCGATTTTTTTACACCTATGATGCTTGTTTGGATTTAAAAAAATCACGAGATTTAGGCTTGATGCAAGCCAATAGGTTGATGATGCAACAGTGTACACGATATCTTTCTAAATTAAATAGTGCTTCTGCTTCAACAGTATCAAAATAGTTAAGTTAATCGGTTGATTGAATAGTTTCTAGTTCCAGTTGTAAATTTTTTAAGTACTCAACCTTATGAAGCTAACTGTATTTTTATTCCTTTTTTGTATTGCCGGATTTGTCAAAAGTCAAGATACAGTTATTGACTCAGCAGAAGCTAAAATAGAAAAGTACTATAATATTGATTTGCCTGATTCGGTTAGAAGTCATTTGAAAAGTCAAATCGACCATATGAATAAATATATTGCGCAAGACAGTTTGAATCCTAAGGCTTTTTTGCAGAGAGGGATATACTATGGTCAGCTTGGTGCTCAAGTGAAGGCAATAGAAAATTATGATAAAACAATTCAGTTAGATTCCTTGGAATCTGTTGCCTATTTTAATCGAGGTCTTGCAAAAGGGCGTTTTCGATATACATTAGATGCTTGCCTTGATCTAAAAAAAGCGTTTAAGCTTGGGATTCAACAAGCTGGAGAAATTTATGAGTCTTACTGTCGAATCTATCATTCTACAATTGAAAAAGCAGTAGTGTCTAAATAATACAGGTATTCAATTCTAAAAATTGAAAAAACATCCTTAATAATAGGCGTTTTTATGGTGTTCTCAATTTAAAAAATAAATTCTTTGTACTGAAACCCTATTAGAATTTTATAGGTTAATGTGATATGAATATTCTATCAAATAAGCTATGGAAGGATTAGATTTAATTCTATACGGTTTAATGAAGCAATACAAGGAGCGTGTCCCTGATGTGGCCAAAGTTACCAATGCTATGGTGGATCAAAAGGTAATTTCCTCTTCAGACGAAATAAGTAATGATCATATTGCTTTTAGAACGATGGGCGTCCCTCATTTAGGTATTCACTCTTTATCCAAAGTGTTTTTGAAGTATGGGTATGAAAAAAAAGATCATTTCTTTTTTGAAGGCAAACGACTCGATGCTTTTTGGTACGCTCCTCCTGACCCTAGGTACCCTAGGATTTTCATAAGTGAATTAAGGGTGCAGGATTTACCTAAGTCAACACAGGATATAATATTTTCTTATACCCAAGAAGTGAGTTCAGATCCTGTGGATGAACTGGATTTGAATGATGGTAACGAAGTTAGTCGTTTTTTACATCAACCTTTATGGAGGTTACCTAGTTGGGACGATTACCAAGCCCTTCAAAAAGTAAGTGAATATGCTGCATGGGTAATTTATAATCGGTATTACTTGAATCATTATACAATTTCTGTTCATGATTTAAGAAAAGGCTACAGTACAATTAATGAATTTAATTGTTTTCTAGAGTCTATTGGTATCGTTTTGAATGATTCAGGAGGTAAAATTAAAATCAGTAAAGATGGGTTGTTACAACAAAGCTCCACTGTCTCTCAATTGGTAGAGGCTAAATTTAAGGGAGGAGTAAAAAAAATGATTCCGGGTTCGTATGTAGAGTTTTGTGAGCGAAAAGTATTGCCTGAATTTAAACATTTGTCGCCTGATCAAATTAAGCGAAAGCATCGCAGAGATGGATTTGAAACGGGTAATGCAGACAAAATTTTTGAAAGTACCTATTTAAATCAAACAAAAAAAAGAGATTGATATGAAAAACATTGTTGCATTGGGTTTAGGAAAGGTGGGTACATTAGTTGGTGTAATGCTCAGTGATAAGTTTACTGTTGTTGGAGTTGATAAAAAGTCTCCACATTACGAATTTGACTTGCCGTTTGAAGTTGTTGAGGGGGATGTCACCGATGAATTATTTGTTCGGAAAATATTATTGGGAAAAGATGCTGTGGTTTCCTCTTTACCTTATTTTTTAAATAAAGGAATTGCTAAGATTGCCCATGAGCTAGGGATGCATTATTTTGATTTAACGGAGGATGTAGAAACGACTAATTATATCCGCAGTTTAAGCGAAACTTCCAAGGGTGTTATGGCTCCTCAATGTGGTTTAGCCCCTGGCTTTATAGGTATTATTGGAGCTCACTTAACACAAGATTTCACAAAGCTTAGAGATATTGAATTGCGCGTTGGCGCATTGCCTCGCTATCCAAATGGACAGATGGCTTATTCTTTTACATGGTCTCCAGCAGGAGTAATTAATGAGTACATTAATGATGCAGAGGCGATTCATAATGGGGAACGAAAAATGGTAACCTCACTGGATGGGTTTGAATACATAAACATTGGGGGTAGAGAATTTGAGGCTTTTACTACTTCAGGTGGTTTAGGCACTATGTGCGAAACGTTTGAAGGGAAGGTTGATACATTAAATTACAAGTCGATTCGATATCCAGGGCATGGTAATCTTATGAAATTTTTAATTAATGAGTTAATTCTCAAAGAGGATAAAGAGTCTTTAACACGAATTCTTGAAAATGCGAAACCTCCTGTGAAAGAGGATGTTGTTTATATATATGCTGTTGTTGAAGGATGGCAGGGTGAAAAGCTTTTTAGGAATGAATACTATAAGGCGTTCTATCCTCAAATGATTCAGGGTAATGAATGGCGAGCAATTTCCTGGACGACTGCAGCTTCAGTGGCTGGAGTAATAGAGCTTGTTGCTTCTGGTGATTTGCCTTCGAAGGGGTTTATCAAACAAGAGGAAATTCCATTTGAGAAGTTAATCCAAACAAACAATGGAAGGTATTACACCATAGAAGATCAATAAATTTATAGGATTGAATTGGTGATTTGTTAACGGTTAAGTAGTCTTAATACTAATAATGAGCTCGATTTATTTAAATAATCAGAACACTAAGAGGAAATGAAGGATATTTTAAGTAGTAATAAATTAACACCTCCCTTTTTAGGTGTAAGTACAGGAATTGAATCTTGGGAAGGTCAAGGGACATTATATCGCATTCAATCTCCAGTTGATGGATTGGAAATTGGATCAGTAAAAGGTGGTGATAAAGGAGATTTTGAGCGAGTTATAGTGCAGTCTGAAAAGGCATTTAGGAAGTGGAGACTTATTCCTGCACCACAACGAGGAGAAATTGTAAGGCAATTTGGAGATGAACTCAGAAAACAAAAAGATAAGTTAGGTGCTCTTGTTTCATATGAAATGGGAAAGAGTTTACAAGAAGGGTTGGGTGAGGTTCAGGAAATGATTGATATCTGCGACTTCGCTGTAGGGATGTCACGTCAACTTTATGGGTTGCAAATGCATTCCGAACGACCAGAGCATAGGATGTTAGAGCAATGGCATCCGTTGGGTATCGTAGGAATAATTTCTGCATTTAATTTTCCGGTGGCCGTTTGGGCATGGAATACTGCTTTGGCCTGGATATGTGGAAATGTATGTGTATGGAAACCATCAGAAAAAACACCGTTTACAGCGCTTGCCTGTCAGCGAATTATGACCGAAGTGATAAAAAGAAATCATTTACCTGAAGGGATTTGTTCTTTAATAATAGGAGGTAAAGATATAGGGGAGCAAATGGCTGCTCATTCAAAAGTGGCTTTGGTGTCCGCCACCGGATCAACGAAAATGGGAAAAAGTGTAGCTCAAGTAGTTGCGGCAAGGTTGGGGAAGTCTATTTTGGAGTTAGGAGGAAACAACGCTATAATTATTTCAGACAATGCTGATTTATCGCATGCTATTCCAGCTGTAGTTTTTGGTGCTGTTGGTACATGTGGACAGCGGTGTACCTCTACTCGAAGATTAATTGTACATGCTTCCAAATATGATGAATTGGTTAATCAACTTATTAAGGCGTATGATCAAATAAAAATTGGTAATCCATTGGATGAAAAGAATCATGTAGGACCTTTAATAGATAAGCAGGCAGTTGAAAATTATGTAAAAACCATTGAAACGGCAATTGAGCAAGGTGGTAAAGTTCTTACAGGAAATCATGTTCTTGATTCACAAGAATTTTTATCAGGTTGTTATGTTAAACCAACTGTTATAGAAGCCAAATCTTCAATGGAAATTGTTCAAAATGAGACATTCGCGCCGATTCTCTACGTGATGAAATATTCAACACTAGAAGACGCTATTGATATTCAAAATGCCGTTCCTCAAGGGTTATCCTCAAGTATTTTCACATTAAATATTCGAGAAAGTGAGCAATTTCTTTCTGTTGCAGGATCTGATTGTGGTATTGCTAATGTAAATATTGGTACATCTGGTGCAGAAATAGGGGGTGCCTTTGGTGGAGAAAAGGAAACAGGAGGCGGAAGAGAATCGGGTTCAGATGCTTGGAAATCCTATATGCGGAGGCAAACATGTACCATTAATTATGGAGATAAACTTCCTCTTGCTCAAGGGATTAAATTTGAATTATAAAAAGACTTGTATTCGTTGATACTGAATTTTCAGTACCAACGAAATAGACTGCCAACAATTAATCATTGGTATGAAGGGCAGTGTTTAATTCAATAGTTTTAGGATTTGGCTTACATACAAGTTTACCAGATTGAGAATCTTGAATGAATAATAATTTATCTCGACCATTAAGTTCCATACCTTTTACAATGTTTTCTCCTTCCGAAACAACTTTGTTTTGAAGATTGACGGGTTGATTTTCTTCATTGTAAAGGGATATTTTGCTTCCAGCAGTGACATATACACCAGCCGCAATTGTACATCCAAAGCCTAATGAAATTCCTGTACCAGCATTCGCACCCAATAAACATTCTTCTCCAATGGAAATTACATTTTTATTCCCTCCAGAAAGTGTTCCCATAATTGAGGCTCCACCACCAATATCTGAATTTTTATCCACTACTACTCCTCCTGAAATTCTCCCTTCCACCATTGCATTGCCTTTGGTTCCTGCATTAAAGTTTACATATCCTGCAGGCATAACAGTTGTGCCTTCTCCCAGATATGCTCCTAATCTTACTTGGGATCCTGATACTATTCGAGTTCCAGATGGTGCATGATAATTAACGAGGTAAGGGAATTTATCGATATGAGAAACCTGAATAGGGTCTGTAAAAATATACTTTGCAATTTCAGTGGATAAGTCCTCTGGTAAAATAGGTCCTTTGTTTGTCCATGCTACGTTGGTTAATTTTCCAAATGCGCCGTTTAAGTTTAATCCATGTGGCTCAACGCATCTTTGGGATAATGCTTGGAGTTTAAAATAAGCCTCTGTAGCCGAAGCTACATCTTTGTTTTTATCAAATAAGAAATAAACAACTACTTCTGAAGTATAGTATGGGTGATTATTAGAATAGTTGTCTAAAAGGTTTTTGATGGCAACGATGTTTCCATGTCCTGAGATATCTCCATGAAAGGCATTGAATTTATTGAATGCATCATTAAGTTGTTCAATATTTAATGTGTATTCTGAATTATTACCAAATTTAATTCCTGCAATATCTGCAAATACAGCAGCTGTTCCAAAAGAATTATCCCAATTAATTAAAGGGAAGAACACATCTAATGTTTTGTCCCCTTTACTTCTTTTAACACCTAAAGCGAAAGCCAAAGGCTTTTTGTATCCTTTTTTAGACTCTACTGAAGCGACATAGCTCTTGAATTCTTCTACTGTACTCATCATTTTTGATATTTCTTCTATTGTTAAACAAAATTAGTGCTTTTTGTTCTTTAACCAATCACTATAGTTGGCTTTTAAGTAGCCTTCATCTATAAAATAATCCAAAACAGGATTGATTTCTGTTTTTCCAAAATACTGTGGGACTTTCATGATTAATTTTCCATTTTGATCTAAAAAAGCAAATTGAGGGAAAACCAATTGATTTTGAGATAATACATAAATCAAGTCATGAATACCATTTTCATTTTTATATTCTTTATCGAAATAGTTAATGATTTCATTACTATTAACGGCTAATTTTACAGCATGCATGTTTTGATTTATTTTACTGGCGGTTAATGGATCTCTGAAACTTTCTTTATCCATTAAGTTTGAAGCTATACTTGATGGATGGATTATATGAATCATTATTTTTTTACCATCTTTTTTCGCGGCCTCTATTGCTTGTTCAAAACCTTTCCATTGAACGATGTCTTTAGGTGCTTCATAGCCAGGCGTATAAACCTCCTTAAACGTATTGACGAACGAGGCTACATCTCTAGTAGTATTAAATATTCCTTCTGAAACGAACGCGAGATAACCAAATAGATCAGGTACTTTTTGAAACCCTTTTAATGGCATATTACCTCTTAGGCTGTCTCCAAATAATAGATTGAAGGTTGGATATGACAATTGACCACGACATAAATATATAGCCACATCATGTGTTGTTTTTCTAGCTCTGCGTTTAAAGCTTGAGAGTTGAGCTCTTTTCCCATTTACGTTGCATGTATTCTTTTCGATCTTGGTCTCTCTTTTTACGTTTTCGATGGAGGTGGATAAGAAACTGTTTTGATTTTCGAGTTCAGATTTAAATTTTTCAAGTCCTAATTTGGAGGATTTTTTAAATCGTTTAACCTTTTGAGCCGATGCTTGATCATCTAAACTTTCCTTTTTAAACGATGCTGCAAGAAAAGCTTTATAAGCTTTTGATCCCTCAATTTGACAGGCTGAGTCTATTGCTGAAATGAATTGATTATTTATTTCTATTTCTTGTGTTTGAGAGGTTACTTGGATGTAAAGTAAGGAATCTAGGGATTTTACTTTCCGATCAGCTTGATCCAAATCAGTTGATAAACTGTCAATCATTCTAGCAACCTTTTCTTTTTGGGAATTATAATAAATTTTTCCCTGGAAACGAATAGGCTCATTAGTTTCTGCATTTAATTTGACAGGGTAAAAGTTGGTATTAAGATAATTAGCAATGCTTTTATCTTGGAACGTTGTGGCATCCATTCTTTTACACCATCCACACCAATCAGTGTATACGTCAATAAAAAGTGGCTTTGGATTAGTTTGGTACAAGGAATCAGCTTCTTGTAATGTTAACCAATGAATTGGACCACTGTGTTTTTGAGCAAGCCCAATGGATGAACTTACAATTAAAAAAAGAAGAAGAATTGAAATACTCCGCATATTATATGACATTTTTAGGATTGTGAAGATACCTACAAAATTATAAATCCTTAGTTTTACAACTTACCTATTGGCATTTTATATGCCAAATTTTTTTTAATGAAAAAAATTGCTCTAGTTGAACTTGGTGGATCTCATGATGAATGCTTGTACAGCCAACTTCTCTTTTTAAAATCGAAGGAGGGTATTAATGTTGATTTGTTTGTTAATGAAAAATTAAAAAACAATGTTCAGGATTTTACGCTTTCAGATGCTATTCATTTCGTAAAAACTGAAGGTATACTAGATCTATGGCGAGTAAAAAAATGTTGGAGTAAGGAAAAGTATGATCTAGTTATATTCAATACAGCGCAAGGGTCCTTACTTAAAAAGTTATTTTTAATTCCTTTTTTTAATCATCCTAAATTTTATGGCACGTTACATAATGTAGCCAAACTAAAGAGTAGTAAAGGTCAACAATTGATCTCAAAATATGTGAATGGATATTTTGTTTTAAATGATCAGTTAAAATTGAAAGCCAAAGGATTTAGTTCAAAATCATTTACAACATTTTATCCTATTTTTTTCCCATCTTATGATCGATTAAATAAAAAGCCCGATCATGAAACATGGATTTTAGTACCTGGTCAAGTAGAGAAAAAAAGAAGAGATTACTCTGCCTTGTTTCAATCCATAAGTATTCATGGGATAGACTCAAGTATTAAGTTTGTTTTTCTGGGGAAAAGTAAACACAAGTATGGAGATGGGGATTGGGTGGATCAAAAAATTTCAGAATTAAAATGTGGCGATTCGTTTATAACTTGGGATAATTTTATTGCTGTGAACGATTATCACAGCTGGATTCAAGAATGTGATTATATTTTACCCCTCATTCATAACGAACATCAGTCGGGAAAACTCTATACTCATCAAACTTCAGGAAGTTATAACCTTGGACATGCTTATCAATTGCCATTTTTGTTGCCTTCTTCTTTCAAAGGTCAAGAGGATTGGGTAGGGAATAGTCTTTTTTACGATTCTATTGATAATATCATGGTATTAATTAACCGGTTAAGTTCATCTGATAAGGGTCAGTTTTCATCACCTAAAAAGTTTAGTTTTGACTATCAGAGGCAAAATTATTTAAGTGCATTAGGATTGGATTTGATGTAAAAGAGTTGATTAGGTAATTTGAGACCTTATCCATTGTGTAGTTTGGCTTTAAATGAGTATTTTTGCCCTTTAATTTCTACTCGTTTAGCATTATGCCAACAAGAAAGTTTGTTTTTGATTTTGACAGCACTCTAACTTCGGTTGAAGGATTAGATTTGCTTGCTGAGATTTCTTTGAAAGACAATCCTGATAAAGATGAGGTGGTAAAGCAAATTCAGGAGATTACTGATTTAGGAATTGATGGTGATATTTCTTTTACTGATTCATTAAGTAGGCGAATCAAACTTTTAAAAGCTAACAAGGCCCAATTATCAGAGTTAATTGCAATTTTAAAAACAAAACTTTCTGCATCTGTTGAGGCCAATAAAGCTTTTTTTAATTCACATCAGGATAAAATTTATGTTATTTCTTGTGGATTTAAAGAGTTTATTGATCCTGTAGTAGCGGATTTAGGAATTTCTGCTGATCGAGTTTTTGCGAACACCTTTAAATTTGATTCTGAAGGAACGATTGTTGGATTTGATGAGTCTAATCCTCTCTCTCAACATAACGGAAAGGTACGCTGCTTAAAAGAGTCAGGTATTGAGGGTGAAATTCAAATTATTGGTGATGGATATTCTGATTTTGTTATGCGTAAAGAAGGGGTTGCTCAAACTTTTTTCGCATACACCGAGAATGTTTCCAGAAAAAAAGCTACAGATAATGCAGATTATGTAGTAGCAAGTATAGATGAGTTTTTGACGATTAATGAATTATAATCTACATGACAGTTTCGTTTCCAAAAAATAAAATTAATGTACTTCTTTTGGAGGGGGTGCATAATGATGCCGTTCAAGCGTTCAAAAAAGAGGGATACAATGTGCATTATTCTCCTGATAGTTTAACAGAGGACGAATTGATTGAAAAAGTAAAGGGTATCCATGTTTTAGGTATCCGATCCAAAACGAAAATAACCCAACGAGTTGTAGATGCTGCGGATAAGTTACTAGCTGTTGGTGCCTTTTGCATTGGAACAAAACAGATTGATTTAGATGCATGTAAATTAAAAGGAATTGCTGTCTTTAACGCCCCTTATTCCAATACGCGTTCTGTGGTTGAATTAGCAATTGGTGAAATTATTATGTTAATGCGTTCAACTTTTGTTCGAAGTGCTGAATTACACCAAAGCATTTGGAAAAAGACTGCAGCAGGAGCTCGAGAAGTAAGAGGAAAGGTTCTAGGTATTGTTGGATATGGTAATATAGGAAAACAATTATCTGTATTGGCTGAAGCCATGGGGATGAAGGTTATATTTTTTGATCAGTTAGAAAAACTTGCCCTTGGAAATGCGGAGAAAAGAGATTCTATGGATGAAGTCCTCGCTGAGGCAGATGTGATTTCTCTTCATGTAGATGATAGTCCTGAAAATCAAAACCTTATTGGGCGAAACGAGTTTGCAAAGATGAAAGATGGTGTGATTTTCATCAATCTTGCGCGAGGTTTTGTGGTAGACATTCCTGCTTTAGTAGAAGCTCAAAATTCAGGTAAAGTGGCTGGTGCAGCGGTTGATGTATACCCTGTTGAACCGAAATCAAACGATGAGCCTTTTGAATCCGAATTATCTGGTCAGCCAAATACGATATTAACTCCTCACATTGGAGGGAGTACTATGGAGGCGCAAAAGCACATTGGAAATTTTGTCCCGGCCAATATTATTACTTATATCAATACAGGGTCTTGTTTTGATGCGGTTAACTTGCCAAAGGTAAAAGTTGCCCCTCAAAAAGATGCCCACAGATTCCTTTTAATACATGAAAATGTAAGTGGAGTGATGGCTGAGGTAAACAATATACTTGCCAAATATGACATGAATATTACCGGTCAGTCACTTAAAACAGACGAGCATGTAGGGTATTTAATCACTGATGTAAATAGGAGTTATAATGAACAGATATTACATGAGTTACGAGGAATAAATGCAAAGATCAAGTTTAGGCTATTATTCTAATCGATAAAAAAACGTATTTTTGATTACTTATTTTTGAATTATGGCAAAAGAAGAACAAGATATAAATCAGGAAACGCCGGAGTTATTAGAAGATTCTCTCAGTAAAACGGAGGTTTTACTTGATGAAAACAAAGATTTAATTTCGAAAGTTGTAATTGCTGTAGCAATTATTATTGGAGGATATTTCTTTTATAATAATTGGATCGTTGAACCTGCTGAGCAAGCTGCTTTTGAAGAAATTTGGCCAGCTCAAAAGTTGTTTGAACAAGATTCAGTTCAAAAAGCAATTAGTGAGTTTGAGTATTTAGTTCAAGAACATGACGGAACTCAAGCTGGAAACCTTTCTAATTTATATCTTGGTCTTTCATTATTGCGAGATGGCAAATATGAAGAAGCTTTAGAGGCTATTGAGGCATTTGAGCCTGCAGGTAAATTAACACCTGGATTAAAAGTTGGTTTAATCGGTGACTGCCATAGTGAATTGAATAATATTGATGAGGCTGTTGCTAACTACAAAAAAGCAGCGTCTTTATTAGATTCTAAGTCTGTGTCGCCTTACTTTTTGAAAAAAGCTGGACTGTTACTGGAACAAAATGACGATATATCCGGAGCTGTTGAGGTATATGAACTAGCTATGGATTTGTATTTGAAAGATTCAGGGCCACTAACTCAATCTGTGAAAAATGAACTACAGGTTTTGCTCACAAGAGCTCAAACAGTTTTGAATAAATAGCGAGATATCAATAAAATCTTATTTTTAAAAGTGCAACCTAAGGTTGCACTTTTTATTTTTACAGTATGGCAACACAAAACAAAAACTTATCCGCCTTTGACGTTAATCAGATTCCGTCAGGAAAAGGGAAAAAAATTGGTATTGTAGTAAGTGAGTGGAACGAAGAAATTACAGAAGGATTAAAAAAAGGAGCAATAGAAGCCCTAATACAATGCGGTACATTGGAGGACGATATTATAGTGGAGTATGTTCCTGGAACCTTTGAATTACCGTTAGGAGCTCAAATCTTATTGCAATCCAAAGAATTAGATGCTGTGGTAGCAATTGGTTGTGTTGTGAGGGGAGAAACAGCTCATTTTGATTATGTTTGCCAAGGTGTCACGCAAGGGATTCAATCTGTGAATTTGCACTTTAACAAACCCGTTATGTTTTGCGTGTTGACAGATGATACCCTTGAACAGAGTAGAGCAAGAAGTGGTGGTGATTTAGGGAATAAAGGTGTTGAAGCTGCAGTTGGTGCTTTGAAAATGTTAGGCTTAAGTGATCGACTTATATAGATATTGTCAAAGCATTGAACGTTTTTTATAATTTGATTATCATCTAGAGTGAGACTTAAAAAAATAGCTGTTGTTAATTTTAAAAATTTTAAAGGAGTAGAGCTAACTCTTAACTCAAAAATAAATTGTTTTGTTGGAAATAATGGTGAAGGAAAAACAACCCTTCTGGATGCCATTTATTACTTGTCATTTTGTAAATCATTTCTTAACCCAATTGATTCTCAAAATATAAATCGAGAAGAGAATTTTTTTATTCTTCAAGGGGAATATGAGCGGAAAGAGAAAATAGAAAAGATCCATTGTGGTATCAAGAAAGGGCAAAAGAAATCCTTCAAACGAAATAAAAAGGAATACAATAAACTTTCCGACCATATTGGTCTTTTTCCACTTGTAATTATATCACCCTCGGATTCCGATTTAATCTCCTTAGGTAGTGATTTAAGAAGGAAGTTTTTAGATGGCATTATTTCTCAATTTGATCATGCCTATTTAGAAACATTGTTGGTGTATAATAAAGCTGTTATGCAGCGCAATGCGTTATTAAAGTATTTTCAAAAAAACAGAACATTTAACCAGGATCAACTGGATGTTTGGGATGCTCAATTGGTAAAGCATGGTGAAATACTTCATGAAAAACGTAAAAACTTAGTGGCTCAATTAACACCTGTATTTCAACATTACTATCGTAAAATTTCAGGAGGAAAAGAAGAGGTGGAATTGGTGTATGAGTCACAATTAGCCCACGGTGAATTTTTAAATTTATTAAGAAATGCACTACCTGACGATTCTCGAAAACTATTTTCAACCGTTGGTGTTCACAAAGATGATTTATTGTTTCAGATTTCAGGAAGTCCGATTAAGAAGTTTGGATCTCAAGGGCAGCAAAAATCGTTTTTAATCGCTTTGAAATTAGCGCAATTGGAATTTTTGAAAAATACTGTTGGGATTAATCCTATACTCTTATTGGATGATGTGTTTGATAAGCTTGATGAGGAGCGAGTGGCTCATATTTTGGAAATGGTGAATAGCAATCAGTTTGGTCAAATATTTTTGTCGGATACTCACCCAAAAAGAATTGAAAACATACTTTCACGATTACAGCTTGAAAGTTCCGTTTTTGAAGTATCCAATAAGGAAATTCATCATCGAGTATAATTTATACTTTATTGTTGATTCTCTAGCGAAATTCTTGTTTTATTTGAGCGATTCAATTGCTTTTCGAACACTTCCGTATTTTAGAAGTAACTTTTGAGCTGTTTTATAGTCCATGTCTGTAGCCTCAATAATCATTTTAGTTCCGCGATCAACAAGCTTATCATTACTCAGTTGCATATCAACCATTTTATTACCTTGTACATGACCTAATTTGATCATTGCAGATGTTGAAATCATATTGAGAATCAATTTTTGTGCAGTACCTGCTTTCATTCTAGTACTCCCAGTAACGAATTCTGGACCTACAATTGCCGCGATTGGGAATTTTGATAAACGAACTAAAGGACTATTTTCATTACAAGTTATACAGCCGGTTGTAATGCCTTCCAAATTACATTTTTCTATTGTGGATACAACGTATGGTGTAGTTCCGCTAGCCGCAATTCCTATAACTACATCTTTGGTATTTACGTGATGTGTTTTTAAATCCTTCCATCCTTGAGTTGTGCTGTCCTCTGCATTTTCAACGGCTTTTCTTATTGCTTGATCGCCTCCGGCAATTATTCCAATAACTTTTTCATTACTCACACCAAAGGTAGGAGGGCACTCACTAGCGTCAAGAATTCCTAGTCTGCCACTTGTCCCAGCACCGATGTAAAATAATCGTCCGCCCTTTTCCAACTGTTTAACAACTTCATGAATTAAGCGTTCAATAGCTGGTAGTATTGTTTTAATAACAGTGGATACTGTTTGATCCTCTTTGTTTATGTTTTGGATCAGTTCCAATATACTCATGTCTTGGAGGTTCGTGTATTTAGAATTTTCTTCAGTAGACTTTTTCATCCTCAAATTAACTTATTAGGTGATTCAAAAATACAATTAAGTACTTGTAATGCTCATTGAATATTTCGTTATTTTTAAATATGCATGATATAGAGCCCTATTACAGTTGGCGACATATTTATACCGCAGAAGGGGATTCTGCATCACCCTTTTATGGAAGAGAATATAGTGAGTTTACGTTCTCAGAGCGCGTATATGATCATTTTATACATCCCCAATGGGATAATATTGGTTCTCCAACTCTTTTTTTAAAGCTTTTGTATTGTAATTATGATGAACAATTCGCTGTGTTAGAATTTATGGGTGAATGGAATGACTGTTTGTATAATGATGTAATGACGCTCAAAAGGGAGGTTATTGACTTACTGCTCGCTGAAGGGATTCAAAAATTTTTACTTGTTGGTGAAAATGTAATGAATTTTCACTACTCCGATGATTGCTATTATGAAGAATGGGCAGACGAAACTATTGATGGATGGATTGCAGGAGTCAATTTTCAAGAGCATGTTAAACGCGAAATGGCTAGTATTGGTATTGACCAGTATATTTTTTGGGGAGGAGATTTAGATGAGTTGCCTTGGCGTACATTTAAACCCCAAGATTTGATGTTGAAGATTGAAACAATTTTTAATAGACGATTAAAATTTTAGAAATTAATGGGTATCGATATTGAAATTCATTGATAATTATTCTGCTAAGATTGCTCCTGAAAATCAGTATAAATCGCCAATATCCTTTATTTTTCATACTTTTGCACTGCTTTAAAATTGCATTTTACTATGAGGCTTAATCAGTTAGCAAAAAAAGTAGGAAAACCTTATACAAGAGTTGAAAAATATATCCGAAAAGATTTAAAAATAGAAGGTGTGGAAGGACCAAATACTCGAGTGGATGACGATATTGTTCAAAAAGTTATTTCAAAGTTTGGCTTAGCAGTAGAAACTGTAAATAAACAACAGCGAGTAAAGATGGAAACAATTGAAGCAAAACCTGCTGAGATTGCTCCTGATGAGCGAGGTCTCGAAGATATTAAATTGGATTTTGCAACTCCTGCTGAAGCGGTTATTCCTAATCTTGAAGGTTTGGGAGAAGTAAAAGAGGATTTTGAATCCACTGAAGATAAGTTGCATAAAACAGATATTTCATTAGAGGAACAAAATGTTTCAGTTGATGTGGTAGAGGATTTAAAGGCGCATTCTGATTTACCAAAGTCAAATGAAAAAGTAATTGCTGAAACTGTTGAAACGGAAGAAACAGTCCTGCATTTGGATGAAGAGGGGACAATTGTAGCTCCAAAAGTTGAGCTTGAGGGAATTACTGTTAAAGGAAAAATTGATATTCCAGGGGTAACGGACCAACCTGAAAAATTAGAAGAGGAAGTGTTATTAACTCCAGAGCAAGAAGCTGAAAATAAAGAAATCAAAGAGAAAAGATTGGAGGAGGAAGCTAGGAAAGAAGAGGCTAGGAGAAAGAAAATTGATGAGGATGCGGCAAGAGCAGCTGCATATAAGGCCAAAAAAGAAAACGAAGCTAAAGAAGCACTCAAAGCAAAAATAGCCGAAGAGAAAAAGAAGAAAAGAGAGGAAGGAAGGGAGTACTATTTAAATAGTGTCAAACAGGTTTCACCGGGCCAAAAAAACAAAAAGAAGAAAACGAAGGCAAGTCTTAAAGCAGAGGATAATAAAGCATTTGAATCAAATGAGAAGTATGCTAAGACAGAGGATATGACCACCTGGCAAAAGATTGTTCGATGGTTTAATACATAACATTTTATGTTTTTTTTCGTCTTTATAGGGTACCCTTAGAAAGATGAAAATACGTTATTTAAGAGAGTTAATCTCTTTCTTACTAAACTTATCTTAAGTGAAATAAAACCTTTAAATGGTTTAAATAAAGGGTAAATGGGTTAATGTGATAAGATATAACCATGATTAAAGCCTTTATTATCCCGTTACTTTTTAGTCAATTATGCTTGGCTCAAGAATTCACGATTAAACTCAATCGAAAGGAATATAAAATCCATGAAATTCTTAGTCAGTATATTCAAATAGAATCTATTTCAGGGAATGAGAAAAATGCAGGGGAGTGGATAAAGGAGCTCTGCTTGCAAAATGGTTTACATGTTACCCAGATGGGGAGTGAAAATGGGAATTTCAATTTAGCGGCCTCTATACGGCCTCTAGACTCGGGATTACCGAATATCATTTTTCTCAATCATATTGATGTTGTTCCTGTTGGTGATTCGGTACAATGGCAATATAAGCCATTTTCTGGTAGGATTGAGGCTGGGGAAGTTTGGGGTAGAGGTGCATTTGATAATAAAGGGGCTGCAATTGTTCAATTAGCATCTGTGATTCAAGCGGGAAAAACATTTAAAAAGAGTGAAAATCTTCCTTATAATATAACGTTTCTTGCTGTTTCATGCGAGGAAACACAGTGTTCTGGAGGAGCAAAATACGTTGCTGACTATTATCTAAAACAACTCAATCCAGCTGTTGTAATAGGAGAAGGACCTCCAGGCTTAAAAGGGATTGTTGATACAGATACAAGTTTATCATTATTTGGTATTTCAATTGCGCATAAAAGAGCATTTTGGTTAAAACTTGAATTAGAGGTTCCAACAGCGGGACATGGCTCAACAACTCCACTTTCCTATTCAAATAGAGATATGGTTATTGCATTAAACAATGTGGTTTCCCATGAACAACCTGTTGAATTTACGCCAATTAATACGCATTTATTAAAGGATTTAGGTAAACTAGAAAAAGGCATTAAAGCAATGGCCTTAAAGCACCCCCATGCTTATCAGGGAGCATTGGTGCCAAAATTACGGGAACACCCTGAAGTGTTTTCACTTCTTTCCAATACAATAACGTTAACCAGTATACATAGTGAAACAGATATAATCAACCTTATACCCGGGAAAACAACCGCATTATTGGACTGTAGATTATTACCTAATACTAATCGAGAAGACTTTTTAGCGTATTTTAAAAAACAATTAAATAATGATTCAATTCACGTTTCTGTACTGTATGAAATGCCCCCAATGCATCCCTCTAGTGATACTACAAAGTTTTATAAGGCAATGAGGGATGCAATTCAATATGTTTATCCGGAAGCAGCTATCATACCTATAATTATGCCAAATTTTAATGATGTAGGAGTTTTTAGATCAAAAGGAATAGATTGTTATTCTTCATTCCCGATTCAACTCGATTTGGAGCACATGAAGCATATTCACAATTACAATGAATCATTACCTATCGCTCCATTAATGAATGGAAAATTAACCTATGATAAATTTATCGGATCATTAATGCTTTACAAGGAATGACATGACGTTTTTTTATTGGCTAACCGCGGTTAGATTCATAAAATAGGGAATAGCCTCAGCCACTACAAAAGTACTACCGCCTATGAAAACGAGATCATCACTTTTTGCATATTTTAAAGCCGCTTCTACCGCCCTTTGAACAGAAGAATAAGCTTTTCCCATGCATTCATTTTCAGCACCAACCTCCAACAAAGTTTGAACATCTATTGACCGCTCTGATTTTGCGGCACACCAATAAAAGAAACCAATTTTTGGAAGGAGATTTAATAATGTGCTTACATCCTTATCATTAGCCATTCCCCAAACAATATGAAGTTTTTGAAAGGATTGACGATGAAGTTGTTTAACAATAGCTTTAATTCCATCTGAATTGTGTCCTGTGTCACAGATTACTTTTGGTGATTCATTAAGAGTTTGCCAGCGGCCCTTAAAACAAGTATTCCTTACGGTGTTACTAAATCCGTTTTTAATATTTTGTTCGCTTATTTTCCATCCCAGTTCTTGTAGTTCCTTAATTGTTGCAAGAACGGTTTGGGCATTTTCTTTTTGATAATCACCTTTAAGGTCTAATTCGAATGGGCAATTACAGTTTTCGGCCCAAATTAACTTTGAGTGGAGTTGTTGGCTGATTTTTTTAAAGAGCTTTGTAGTATCCTCTTGTTTTCTGCCAATTACTGTTGTTGTTTTTGGTTTTATAATACCCGCTTTTTCCAATGCAATTTCTGGAATGGTATCTCCTAGAAATTGTTGATGATCTAATCCTATGTTGGTTATGACACTTATTTCTGGTTTTATGATATTAGAACAATCCAGTCTTCCACCAAGTCCTGTTTCAATTATTGCAATATCCACGTTTTCTTCCGCAAAAAATTGAAAGGCCATAATGGTGGTGTATTCAAAAAAAGAGGGGTTTATGACTTCTGCTTTAGTTTTGAATTTTTTTACAAAATCAACTACTTTTTGTTGTGGTATTTCAATTCCATTAATTTTTATTCGTTCTCGAAAGTCAACTAAATGCGGTGAAGTGAACAGGCCAACCTTAAAACCAGCTTCTTGTAATATAGATGCTAACATATGCGAGCAGGACCCTTTTCCATTTGTTCCAGCTAAATGTATGGATTTAAACGCATTATGAGGATTACCTGCTATTTTACTCAATTTTAATATCCTTTCTAATCCAGGTTTATATGCACTTGTTCCATTTAATTGATAAGCAGGGAATTGCGTAAAAAGAAAATCAATAGTTTGTTGGTAGTTCATAAAAGATTACTTAAGCTTAATTATTGTTCAGATTGGATGAATAAAAATCATTTTAAATGGAATCAAAATACATTTTTTTTCAAGTAATCAAGAACGTGCGGCCGAAATAAATCGTGTCCAGCTCTTATGGAGTGCAGGGTGACTTCTGAACCAATATACTCTGCAAAATCTTTTACCATTTTTGGAGGTACAACAGGGTCTTTGTGTCCAATGACTAAATCAATCGATAGTCTATTTTTTTTAATTATTCTTTTTAAATCAGATTGTTTAAATGTAATGAATCGATAAAGTTGCCAAACTCTGTAAACCCGCAAGCGCATACCTTTTGTTTTAAAGTTTATGTCCAAAAATTTGTTCATTGAGGAAGGTAATAAATTGAGTTTTTGACCTGTGCTATTAATTCCATAAACAATTCCTGGATTTGAAATTGTTAATCCATATATTCCTTTACCTGCTTTGGTTGAGGTCACTAACCAGTTCCAGAAATTGATTTTTAATCCATCCGGAGCAAGTAAATACACATGATTGATTCGGTTTGCAAATTGCTCCATGGTAAACAAAGCAACTCTTCCTCCCATTGAATAACCAATCAATTCAAATACATTTGCATGTATATGCTCCAAAAATCCTTCGAGAATTTCTCTCAATTGACCTTTAGAAAAACTCTTCCAAAGCTTACTGTTAAAAGTTGTTTTACCATGATAAAATAAATCGATGGCGTAAATGGTATATTTCTCCTTGCAAAAATCTTCAAATAAAAGGTAATCTTCAGAACTTCTAGTAAAGCCATGATAGGCAATTACTTTGGTTTTACCGGTTCCTATCTTCCTGTAAAACAGTTGAATATCTTTATGTTGATAAAATGCTTCCAATTGTTAACTTCTTATTTGTCAAATTTCGGTCTTTTTGTCTTAATTTTGCGCCTAATTTGACCATTGGTTTTTAAAACCTTTTTAAAAAATAAAAAATGCCAAAAGACACTTCCATTAAATCGGTACTTATTTTAGGTTCAGGTCCAATAGTAATTGGGCAAGCATGTGAATTTGATTATTCTGGTTCTCAATCTGCTCGCTCACTAAGGGACGAGGGAATTGAAGTAACATTGATAAATTCAAACCCTGCAACAATTATGACAGATCCAGTTGTTGCAGATAACGTTTATTTAAAACCTCTAACGGCGGAATCTGTTAGAGAAATTTTAGAAGAAAATCCACAAATTGATTGTGTTTTACCTACTATGGGAGGGCAAACTGCTTTGAACCTTTGTATAGAATGTGAAAAAGATGGTTTGTGGGATGAATTTAATATCCGCACAATAGGTGTTGATTTGGAAGCGGTTGAAATTACTGAAAACCGTGACCGATTCCGAGAGTTAATGGATCAAATTGGAATTGGACAAGCTCCGTCAAGAAATGTGAAGTCTTATTTAGAAGGAAAAGAGTTTGCTCAGGAAATTGGGTTTCCTCTAGTTATTCGTCCTTCTTATACGCTAGGGGGTACAGGAGCCTCTTTTGTTCATCATAAAGAAGATTTTGATAAACTTCTTAAAAGAGGATTACACGCATCTCCTATTCATGAGGTGTTAATTGATAAAGCTGTTTTAGGTTGGAAAGAATATGAGCTTGAACTTCTTCGAGATAAGAATGATAATGTAGCTATTATTTGTTCTATTGAAAATATGGATCCTATGGGAATTCATACTGGGGATTCGATCACTGTTGCTCCAGCAATGACATTATCTGATTCTACCTACCAAAGAATGCGTGATCAGGCTATTCACATGATGCGTTCTATTGGTAATTTTGCAGGAGGATGTAATGTGCAGTTTGCGGTTTCTAATGATGAAAGAGAAGAGATTATTGCTATTGAAATTAATCCTCGAGTTTCTCGTTCATCGGCTCTGGCGTCAAAGGCTACGGGATATCCTATTGCCAAAATTGCTACTAAATTAGCTATTGGGTATACATTAGATGAATTATTTAATCAAATAACTCAGTCAACTTCAGCGTATTTTGAGCCTTCTCTTGATTATGTTATTGTTAAAATACCTCGTTGGAACTTTAATAAATTCAAAGGAGCAGATGTTTCTTTAGGTTTGCAAATGAAGTCGGTAGGTGAGGTAATGGGAATTGGAAGAACATTTCAAGAGGCCTTACAGAAAGCATGTCAATCACTCGAAATTGGAAGGAATGGTTTGGGTGCAGATGGAAGAGAGTTAAGAGATCAGGATGCGATCTTAAATAGTTTAAGAAATCCATCATGGGATCGTTTATTCCATATTTATGATGGTATTAAGCTTGGATTGCCATTGAGTAAGGTATATGATGCTACCAAAGTAGATATGTGGTTCTTGAAACAAATAGAGGAACTCATTGCGCTTGAAAGAGAGATGGCTAAGTATCAAATTCAAAATCTCCCAAAGGATTTATTATTAGAGGCGAAACAAAAGGGGTATGGTGATCGTCAAATTGCTCATATTGTTGGATGTTGGGAAAGCCAAGTTCATGAGGCTAGGAAAGAAAATAATATTAATAGAGTATACAAATTAGTTGATACTTGTGCTGCTGAGTTTGAGGCAGCAACTCCTTATTACTATTCTACTTTCGAAGAAGAAAATGAAAGTGTTCGATCCGATAAAAAGAAAATTATTGTTTTAGGTGCCGGGCCTAATAGAATTGGTCAAGGAATTGAGTTTGATTATTCTTGTGTCCATGGTGTTTTAGCTGGAAAAGAGTGTGGGTATGAAACAATTATGATCAACTGTAATCCTGAAACTGTTTCAACTGATTTTGATACTGCTGATAAATTATATTTTGAACCTGTTTTTTGGGAGCATATTTACGATATTATTCAGCATGAACAACCTGAAGGTGTAATTGTTCAACTTGGTGGTCAAACAGCGCTTAAATTAGCTGAAAAGCTAGATAAATATGGTATTCCAATCATGGGAACTTCATATAAAGCACTTGATTTAGCAGAAGATAGAGGAAGTTTTTCAACTTTATTGAAAGAAAATGATGTTTTATATCCTGAGTTTGGAGTTGTTGAAACGGCTGATGAAGCTTTAGCATTGGCTAAAGAATTGACGTTCCCACTTTTAGTAAGACCTTCATATGTTTTAGGAGGTCAGGGAATGAAAATTGTAATTAATGAGGAAGAATTGGAACACCATGTGGTTGAACTTCTTAAAGACATTCCAGGGAATAAAATCCTCCTGGATCATTATTTGGATGGAGCATTAGAAGCTGAAGCTGATGCAATATGCGATGGTGAGGATGTGCATATTATTGGGATAATGCAGCATATTGAGCCAGCAGGTATTCATTCTGGTGATTCGTATGCAGTGTTACCTCCATATAATTTGGGTGATATGATTATCGCTCAAATTGAGGAAATAACAAAAAAGATTGCTGTTGCTCTGGAAACAAAAGGGTTAATAAATATTCAATTCGCTATCAAAGATGATAAGGTGTACGTTATTGAGGCCAACCCAAGAGCTTCTAGAACAGTTCCTTTTATTGCAAAAGCTTACCAGGAACCTTATGTGAATTATGCGGCTAAAGTAATGCTTGGCGCTAAAAAAGTGAAAGACTTTAATTTCAACCCTGTTCGAAAGGGCTACGCCATCAAAGAACCTGTTTTTTCTTTCTCTAAGTTTCCTAATGTGAATAAAGAATTAGGTCCTGAAATGAAATCAACTGGAGAAGCAATCTACTTTATTGATAGTTTAAAAGATCCATATTTCAAGAAAGTTTACTCAGAGAGAAATCTTTATTTAAGTAGATAATATTATAGGCCATGTGTAAGCATGGCCTTTTTTTTAAAAATGAATATAGTACTCTTTTTAGGCCCGGGTTTACTTAGAACAATTCTTGTAATTGTACTCATATATTATGGAAGCAAGTTTCTTTTTAAATGGTGGTTGAAACGAAAAATGGATGCTGCCAGAAGAGAAGAACGTAGAACAATGTCGGAAGATGAAGCTAACTTCAGGCGAAATGAAAAGGGAAAGGTTCATATTAAACAAAATAAAAGTTCATCATCAACAGGGTCCTCCGGAGGTGAATACATAGATTATGAGGAGGTAGACTGAAAAAATGAATATAATTGGTCAGTTTTTGTAGATCATTTTTGTTATCATATGCTAAAAAGTAGAGGCTCCAAAATCAAATGGTTATCTTAGTTTTTCGATGGGGATAATCATTAAACAAAGCTTTATTTCATCTATTGTTTCCTATATTGGAGTTGCATTAGGGGCCCTTAATAGCTTATACCTATTTCCTAAACTCATTGGACCAGAGGGAATAGGTCTAATTAATGTAATATCAGCATCTGCAACACTTTTTCTACCGTTATTGCAGCTAGGTTTTACTACTTCGTTGGTTAAATTCTTTCCTCATTTTAGGAAAAAGTCTTATTTCACAACTTTCGTGGCTTATGGTTTTTTAGCTCCTCTTATTGCTTTGATCGTTTTTGCTTTACTTTGGCCATTTACCCGAGGAATTTTCTCATTTTTTTTTGAAGAAAAGGCTGAAATTATATTTGATAATATATCATATGTGGTTCCTTTATCCGGTATTCTAGTTTTCTTCGGATTGTTTGAATCTTATGCAAGGGCAAATTACAAAACCATTGTTCCTGCTGTAGTTCGTAATTTAATTTGGAGACTATCAATGACTCTAGGGGTTATAGTTGTTACTAGCGACTATTTTGGGCATGCGAATTTGGCCTTAGTGTTAGTTTGGTCATGGTTATTGTGTTTAATAATTATTGGAGTTTATGTGTATGTTGGTACAGATTTAAAATTGGGTTGGAAGAAAGACTTTTTTTCTTCAGATAAATTCATGTCTTTTAATTCTTTTTCTGGATACGTTATTTTAGTTGCTTTGGGTGTTCGATTAGTTCAAGTTATTGATCAATTAATGGTTGCTTCATTAATTGATACTAAAGCAGCAGGAGTATTTACAACAGCGATGTATTTCGCTACTTTGATAGAAATTCCTAAAAGAACGGTGATGAACATTGTTCAGCCTGTTTTGGTTGATGCATTCAAAGAAAATGATATGCAAAAAGTGAATGAGATTTATAAAAAATCATCTTTGAATCTTTTGCTTATTGGAGGAACGATATTTGTTTTGATATGGGTGAATGTTTTTGACATATTCGAAATTATTCCAAGAAAAGATGAATTTCAAACAGGAATTTATGTTGTATTTTTTTACGGTTTGGCAAGAGTTATTGATTTAGGAATGGGATGCAATCATGAGATAATAGTTTTTTCAAAATATTACAAAGTCAATTTACCCTTACAGTTTTTACTTGTTGGTGTGGTGATGGGGACAAATACATTGTTGATTCCTGAATTTAAAATTACTGGAGCTGCGTTGGCTACTTGTATATCCGTAATTATATATAATCTTCTTAGATACTGGTATTTAAAATGGAAATTAAGCATTCAACCATTTTCAAAGCAGACGATTATGGTATTGTTAATATTAGTAGTTTATCTTTTAATTGGAACTTATTTACCTGTTGATTTTAAATTGATTAATAATCCTATTATTAGATCTTTAGTTAACATTTTTGTAAGAACTATAATTGTAGGAGTGCCAATATTAATTACAGCCTATTTTTTGAAATTATCTGACGTGATTAATAGGGTGATTAATGAAATTTTAGGTAAGATAAAGAGTAATAAACAGTAATCATAGTTGTACTCGTAATTTGGACATAAAGTTTATTTTTGATAAAATTTGAATGTTATAAATCATGGATGATTCTCTAAATAATATTTCAGGAAAAAGACCTGAAGGAATTAAAAAGTTGACTAAACATTTAATTGCTATTGGAGCTTTTATTTTGATTGCCGCTGTTTATTGCTCTCCAGTTTTTGATGGTAAAAAGATTAATGCGCATGATACCAATCAGCATAAAGGTATGTCTAAAGAGATTTTCGATCATCGTGAAGAGTTTGACGAAGAACCTTTATGGACGAACTCTATGTTTGGAGGAATGCCTACTTTTCAAATTTCAATATTATATCCAAAAAATTTAATTAAGAAAATAGATCTTGCCTTAAACCTTGGGCTGCCTCAACCTATTGGAGTTATTTTTAAATATATGCTTGGTTTCTATATTTTGTTACTAGCATTAAAAGTCCCTTGGAAGTACGCAATCGCAGGGTCAATCGCTTTTGCATTCTCTTCATATTTTATGATAATACTCGAGGCTGGCCATAACACAAAAGCAAAAGCTGTATCATATATGGCGCCGATGATAGCAGGAATTATACTCAGTTATCGAGGTAAGTATTTAATTGGTGCGGCAGTTACCGCTTTATTCCTATCTCTAAACATAGTGTCCAATCATGTTCAGGTTACCTATTATGCTGGTCTATCTGTTTTAGTACTAGGGGCTTTTGAACTATGGAAAGGATTAAAAAATAGGAATATGAAGTCTTTTGCAATTGGAACTGGAGTTTCAGTTGTGGCACTAATTTTAGCCTTATTGGTTAATAATACCAACTTAAGACTTACAAGTGATTACGTAAAAGATACTCAAAGAGGAACATCGAGATTAGAAATTAAAGCGAGAAAAGCCAAAGAGAAAGAAGATGCTTTACAAATGCAACTAGAAGCATCTAAAGGCGACGTTGGAGTAAAACCGATGTCCGCTAAAAAAGCGTATGCTACTAGATGGAGTTATGGTATTCAAGAATCATTTACTTTGTTAATTCCTGATTTTAAAGGAGGAGGATCTTCGGATGCTCATAGAGATACAGAGACATACAAAACAATAAAGAAATACCTTAAGCGTCAAAATCCAAGAATTTCAAAAAAAGAACTTTCTAAACAAGCTGGTAAACAGACTGGGAGTATCCTTTATTGGGGAGATCAGCCAGGTGTAAATGGACCAGTTTATATAGGTGCTGGGATAGTATTATTGTTTATTCTTGGCTTAATTTTAGTTAAATCAGAACATAAATGGTGGTTACTAATTACAGCTTTACTTGGGTTGTTTATTTCCTATGGAAAAAATAGTTTAGGTTTCTTCCATTTTATGTTTGACTATTTTCCTTTATACGATAAGTTTAGGGCTGTAACTATTGGTATGGTTATTACTGAGTTAGCATTCCCATTATTGGGCTTCTTGTTTTTAAAGGAATTATTATTGGGGGAGCTTGATAAGGAAAGAGTTTACAAAGTTTGCTTGTATGGAACCGGTGCGCTGGCTGGAGTATTAGTGCTTTTCTATTTTGGTAGTGCTAATTTATTTGCTTTTTCAAAAGCAAGCGACGTCCAAATGGGAGAAGATTTTGCAAGGATTATAAAGAAAGACAGAATTGAAATTTTCAAATCAGATGTTGGTCGTTCATTACTCATAGTACTGCTTACTGGTGGGGTGGTTCTTGCAATATGTAAGCAATGGTTCAAGCATAATGTGATAGCAATCGGTTTAGCTCTGATTTGTTTGGGAGATCTTTACGCAGTTAGTTCTAGATATTTAAATGAATCAGTTTATAAAAAAGAAGCTAAAGTTAGTAAACCGTTTAAAGAAAAAAAGGCGAATACAGAGATATTAAAAGACAAATCTAATTTCAGAGTGTTTAACGTATCAGCAGGAGTAGGAGGAGCCATTAATGATGCTTCGACATCTTATTTTCACCATACAATTGGAGGTTATAGTTCTGTCAAATTAATGAATTATCAAGATTTATTGGATTATTCATTGGGAGCTGATATGCAAAAGATTGCTTCTGGACTTGGTCGAATCCAAGAAGAATTTGGAGGGTTGCCCTTACATGAGTTTAATAAGTTGTGTTCTAGCACTAATTTGCTAAACATGATGAACACTAAGTATATAATTATTCACAAGGATTATCCTCCGTTAGTAAATAGTAATGCGTTTGGAAATGCCTGGTTAGTAAAAGGAATTCAATCCTATGATTCTCCTGATAGTGTTATGTTTAATTTACCTAATAGGGATTTAAAGCAGTTTGCTTTGGCTGAAAAAGTAGATGTATCAGGATTAGAGGGTAGATCTTACTCTACAGAAGGTAATGTTGTACTGGCAAATTATAAAGCAAATCATTTAACGTATGATTTCAAAGCGAAAGGTGATTCATATGTAGTTTTTTCTGAAGTGTATTATAAAGGCTGGAATGCTTATATAGACGGAGAATTGGTTCTGCATAATAAAGTGAATTATGTTTTAAGAGGGTTAGAGGTCCCAAAAGGTAATCATATAATTGAATTTAAATTTGAGCCAACGATATACGCTCAAGGTGAAAACATTTCTTTGATAGGTTCCTTGATTGTGATTGGACTTCTCGTATTAGCTGCTTTTAAAGGATATAAAACACTTGAGTCCGTTTCTGAATAGAGATGAAAAAGGTTTTAATTATAACTTATTATTGGCCTCCTAGCGGTGGAGCAGGGGTTCAACGGTGGTTGAAGTTTGTTAAGTATTTACCGTCGGAGGGTATTGAACCAATTGTATTAACTGTAGATCCTCACTTTGCGGCTTATCCAGTTATAGATAAATCTTTTGGAAAAGATATACAATCAGAATTAAAGGTTTATAGAACTCAGGCGACGGATTATTACAAATTTTATTCTATTTTTCAAAAGGGTAAAAAAGCTCCACAGGGTGGTATACCATCAGTTCAGAAAAGTTTTAAATCAAAATTATCTTTAGCTTTAAGAAATCATTTGTTTGTTCCGGATCCTCGAATAGGGTGGAATAAATATGCATTTAAAAAAGCTGAGGATATTATAAGAGTAGAAGGTGTTGAGATTGTTATAACAACTAGCCCTCCTCATTCCACTCAACTAATAGGGGTTGCTTTGAAGAAGAAGTATCCTAATTTAAAATGGATTGCCGACTTAAGAGATCCTTGGACTGATATATATTATTATAAGGATTTAAATCATTCAATTTGGTCCGATAAACAGAATAGGAAAAAGGAAAAGCTTGTATTGCAAACTGCCGATGAAATAGTTGTTGTAAGTAAAGGATTAAAAGAATTATTTAGGAATAAAGGTGTAGAAATTCAACCTGAAAAAATTCATGTAGTTTCAAATGGATATGATCATGATGATTTTGCATTGTTGAGTAAAGCTACTTTGAAGAAGTCTACTATTAGTTACGTTGGTACAATAAATGATAGTTATGATATTTCAGGATTTTTGAAAGGTTTAAGAAAGCTTTCATTTGAAAATAAAGGGCAAATAAGTTTTCAATTTGTTGGACAGTTATCAGCTGATGTAGAATTTGAAATAAAGAATTCAGGGCTAAATAGTATATTACAGAACAAAGGGTATGTAGAGCATGCAAAGGCAGTAGAGTTTATTTTTTCAAGCGATGTTTTGCTTTTAGTAATCCCTAAGGTTGAGGGAAACAAAGGCATTTTGACTGGAAAGTTATTTGAATATATTGCAACAGGAAACCCTATACTATGTATTGGTCCAAAAGATGGAGATGCTTCTAAAGTTATTTCAGAGGGTGGCTTTGGAGAGTGTTTTGACTATTCTGATTCTGAAGGTATATACTTGTATTTACGTCGAGCATTAATTGAAAAATCAATTGAGTCAAGTCCAATAGAACAAAGAGAAAAGTACACAAGAGAAAATTTAACGAAAGAGCTAGCAAAATTGATAAAGTAGAATTATTATATCAATAATTTTTAATTGTTTTGGTGGCTATATTTTTCTCTTTTAACATTATTAAAAATGATCATTTTTAGGTTAATTTGTCAACCTTAATTTTCATTTTGAAAACATATGTCTTAAAGTTCTTTATATAAGTTAATTAACTTATTTTCATAGGACTTACTATCAAAGTGTTTATACAGATTATTAAAACCGTTTTCACCAAGTTCAGCGCGTAATTCAATATTTTGGGAAAGCGTAATTATAGCAGAAACAAATTCTTCTTGTGTTGAATAAGAAATTCCACAATTAAACGATTCAATTAAATCTTTTTGGGGTTTGCAATCTGATACAATGATTGGTTTTGCGCCAAACATGTATTGATAGATTTTGTTTGCTACTCCAGATTCATGTTGCTCATTTTTATGTAGCGGAGAAATGAAAACATCACTAATTTTCATATAAGTAACAAGTTCTGAAAGGTCAATCCATGGAATATGACGAATATTTTTATTCTTTTTAGTTCTTATTAAGAATCGCTCCTTATCAGCCTTATCAATTGGTCCGATTACAAGAAGATTAAGATTAATATTTTTATCGATACATGTGTTCAAGGCATCAATAGTTTCAAAAATCCCTCTTCTTTCAGCTACTGCTCCAAAATATGTTAAGGTTACACCGTTCGATTTAGATATTTTAGGATTAATTTTAAATTTTTCAAATTGTCTTAGATCAATAACATTTGAAAAGGAAATTATATCTTTTTCTTTGATAAAATTAAATTTTTCAATTAAGTCTGTTTTATATTTTTCGGAAAGCACAATTAATTTTGAAGCATATTTGAGATATTCAGCTTCTTTTTTTATCCAATGTTTTGGCTTAGAAAGTAAATTCCTTAAAAAACCTTTTGTCCAATTGTATGATTGTATTGCATGAGGGAAATTCTCATGAAGATCTAGTATTATGGGAACTTTTTTACCTGTGTTTTTTATTGCATCTGAAACAGATTTTGACATATATAGGTCATGGACGTGCAATACTTCAATAGAATTATTCTTAACGAATTTTTTTACTTGTTTTCGCCATAAATTTTCATAAAGAGGAAGCAAATTAAAGAAGAAGAACAATGTATCTTTTGTTCTTTTCTTCATTCTAATTCGAGAAATATTAATTCCCGGAATGTTCTCATATTCTTTATTGTCGAATCCAAAGCAAAGAACGTAAATATGGTATCCATTTTTTTTTAGGATATCAACTTCCTTTCTTACCCGAGTATCAGCATTAAAATCATTGTCTACAATTACTCCTATATTTTTCATTGTTTCCAGTTTAATTAAATCAACTGATTATATTAAATCTTGCCTGAAGATAGTTATTTAGCCTTTAATTATACATATTTAAAGTGCTATTAAACATTAAATTCTGATATCAGATAAAGTAATTCTAGGTATTGCTGAAATAAAAAGTTAATCCAATGTGTCAATTGCTTTTTTGCTTTCTTCGAATTCAAAAATAAGCTTGATGATTTTAAAATTTTCAGGATCAGAAACTATTTTAATTGCTTTTTTAGCCAGTGCTAGTTTATCTTCTTCAAAGCTTAATTCTTGAAGAAGACCTTTAATTTGATTTGAAGTAAGGCATTTTTTAAAAAGCGATTCAATGGCTGTTTTTTTTGCTTCATCAAAAGTGAACGATTTTATTTTTGTGAGTTCGTTTTGGAATTCAGCTTCTGATAGTGGTGATTCACATCCCGCATTTAGGGTAATAACAATTCCAAAAATAAAAAAGAAAGAAAGAAAAAAATATTTCATAACCGGTAATTTAAATAAGGTTCGTTTATTTTGGCCACTTTTTCTTGAATACTAATGGACCTTTATTTCCTGTATTGTCACTGTAAGTTCCACGAAGTGTTTTCCCATCAGAATCTAATGATAAAATATGTTGACCTTCAGTTGTTGTCCAGCCAGGAATTTGTAAGGTTACTTTTACAGTATACTTCAACTTTCCATCTGTTATTAATCCTTTGCCATGTTCTACAAAAGGTTGGCCATTAAATTCAACATAATGCGTCATAAAAACCGAGTCCTTTTTTACGGCAAAAACAGCATAACAGTTTTGAAATGACTTACTACTCGAATCTGCCCACACACCATTTAAAGATTCATTTTGAGATTTTAAATAACTTGTTGAAAACAAAAGCGTTAAGGCTATCAATAATTTCATAGAATTAAATTTGATTATTGTCCAATAAAAGTTTCACTTTCAATATTCCCATAACACTCATGCTGTCTGTTATTTCACCATTAATAACCATATCATAGGCTTCATGAAAAGATAGTTTTTTAACGATCAACTCTTCCTCTGGATCAGGGTGGTTCTTAAATTCTTTCAGGTCTTGGGCAATATATAATTCTCCATATTCATCAGATACTGAATTAGAGAGGTAAAACTTTTGAATAAATGTCCATTTATTTGCTTCCAAACCTACCTCCTCAGAGAGTTCTCTTTTGGCAGTGTCTAATGCTCGCTCCCCTAGAGGTCCGCCCCCTTCAGGAATTTCCCAGCTAAATTGTTTTAACGGATACCTGTATTGTCCAACAAGCCAGGTGTTTAGGTTTTCATCTAATGGAATCATACCTATTGCCCAGTTTTTATAATGAACAGTGCCATAAATACCTCTTTCATTACCCGGAGTTATGACGTTATTATGGGTGACTTTTATCCAATTATTTTCATACTTAACCTTACTATCTATGGTTTTCCATGGATTTTTCTCATAATCGATCATAGCATGTTTTTAAAACAGTAAAATTAAACTAATTCCACCATTTGAAAGGGAATTATAGTAAATACTAAGTTTTAAAGTCTTAAAAAATGAAATACAAGCAATCTCCTTTTGTAAACTTGAATAATAATACTACTTTGAAGATGTGTTTAGACAGTGAAACCAATCTAAAATAAAAATGGATTTTAAAATTGGGGATAAAGTAAGTTTTTTAAATGAGGCCCTTGATGGTGTGGTTACTCGGATCATTGATAATGATTCTTTAGAAGTGACGACGAGTGATGGGTTTGGAATACCTGTCTTAAAAGAGGAATTAGTTAAGTCAGGTGATGCCTCTTTTTCAAATAATCAATTAAAAGGTCATAATCAAGAAACAATTAAATCCGCAGCAAACGTTCCATTTTCAAAGAAGTATTCTATTGAAAGAAAGCCTTATTTATGTTTCTCCAATAAAGACTCAAAAGCAAAAGAGGTATTTCTTTTAAATAATACTCATTACACCCAATTTTATGCCATCAGAGTGCAAAGGAAAGGAGAGTATGTTTTGCTTTACTCTGGAAAGGTAAATAAACAAAGTTATACGTTTATTGGAGCTTTTGAGGGATCTGAATTAGAGGTGTTTAATAAACTGTTTGTAGATTCATTAAGTCTTGAATTTAGTGAAAAAGAAAGGATGCTACCAAAGTCCATAGAATTGAAAATTAAGCCTCAAAAATTATTTAAAGACTCTTCCTACAAGGAAATTCCAATACTGAATAAAGAATGTATCGCTGTAGATGTATCAGGCGAATTTGTTCAGAAGATTGAGGCTGACAAAGAACCAGTAGCGTTAACGCCAAAAAAGGAATTCACTTATTTACAAAAAGGTCCCAAGATTATTGGGAAAATTGAATTGAAGCCCAAAAAAAGAGGACGAAGTAGAGAAGAGCTTGATTTACATATTGAAAAACTAGGTGTGAAGTATAAGGGAAAAACAAACGCTCAAATTGTGCAAATTCAACTTGGAGCAGCAAAGTCCTTTATTGATCAATCTATTCTAGCAGGAAAAAGAGAAATTGTTTTGATTCATGGCGTTGGCAATGGTCGACTAAAGGATGAGGTTCATAAATTATTAAAAAGTTACTACGGAATTAGATTTGAATCGGCAGATATTCGCCTTTTTGGAGAAGGGGCAACTCTTGTTCATTTAAAAGGATAAATTAATCGTTATTCATTTTCTTTATGAGAAAGTTGGTTGTTTTTTTAGGAGGTGTGTGTTTGGTAGGTGTTGTTATCGTAAGTTATATCTATTGGGGCATTTTCCAAAAGAAAATTAATATTGGAGAAAAAGAGTCCGTCTTTTTCTACATAAAGACATCTGATAGGTTTCAAGATGTTATTCATAATTTAAATGAACAAGGAATTGTTTCATCTGGTCCATTCTCATGGCTTGCGGACTTAAGGTCGTTTGGAGGGAAAAATATATATCCAGGTAGGTATACTTTTACACACGAAATGACATATTCAGATTTAGTTGTTTTCCTTCGGTCTGGTCAAATTGATGAAATAACCATCACATTTAATAATGTGCGCACCCTTGAACAGCTGGCAAAAAAAGTAGGTGGTCAAATTGAAGCTACAGAACGTGAAATCAGGGATGAGCTAAATAATTCAAGTAAATATGGGTATGATAAAGAAACTTTCCTCTCTTTATTTATCCCAAACACGTATAAAATGTTTTGGAATACAACAGGAGAGGGTTTTGTTAAACGGATGGTGAAAGAACACAAAAAATTTTGGAATAAAGATCGAATGAAAAAAGCGGGGAAGATGAATTTAACACCAGTAGAAGTCAGCACGCTGGCTTCAATCGTTCAGAGTGAGCAAAACAAGTATTCGGAGGAATGGCCTGTTATTGCAGGATTGTATTTAAACAGACTTAAGAAAGGGATTAAACTTCAATCGGATCCAACTGTAGTCTATGCTTGGGGAGATTTTACGATGAAAAGAGTTTATTTTAAGCATTTGAAAATCAATTCTAAATACAATACATATATGTATAATGGTCTTCCGCCTGGCCCAATTCGTGTTCCAGAATCCCGTGTTATAGATGCAGTGTTAAATTATAAGAAGCATAGTTATCTTTTTATGTGCGCAAAACCTGAATTTGGAGGTAAACATGCTTTTGCTTCTACTAATGCCGAACATGAAAAAAATGCGCGTAAATATCAAGCATGGTTAAATAAAAAGAACATTAATTAATACCCAATAGATGAAACATCTTATGCAAATGTTTTGCATGAACAATTTTTTCACAAATAGAGAGTTCTTAGTCGATAATTAGTATCTTTCACGTTATGCGATTTTCGGCTTTTTTAATCGGTATTTTGCTTAGTTTTTCTGGAATTGCTCAAATAGGAGGGAAGTCAACCTATCAATTTTTAAATAGCATTACCTCTGCTAAAGTGGCTTCATTAGGCGGGTATGCGATTGCCGTTCCATTAGCAGATCATGAAATGGCTTATTTTAATCCTGCGTTAATTGATTCCACGCTGGATGAAGAACTTAACTTAAATTACGTAAACTATTTTGCAGATATCAATTTTGGATTTGTAGGGTACGGACGGACAATAAAAAACTATGGTACTTTTGTCACTTCAGTAAAATATATCGACTACGGTAATTTTTTATTGACGGATGAAACCAGCGCAATTAACGGAGAGTTTAGACCTGGAGAAACTGCGTTAACACTTGGTTGGGCAAACAGCTTTAAAACGAATTTTCGATATGGTATAAATGTTAAGTTAGTGATGTCTAATTTTTATACATACAATTCTTTTGGAGCGCTTTTAGATTTTGGAGGTACATATTCAAAGCCTGATAAAGGATTTATGGCTGCAGTAGTAATTAAAAATATTGGTAGTCAAATAATTACTTACACCCCTGGGAATTATGAGCCAATGCCTTTTGAAATTCAATTGGGCGCATCACAGAAATTAAAGCATGCCCCATTTAGATTCAGTGCGAATTTTCACAATTTGGAAGTGCTTAACTATTACTATGTGAGTCCAAATGAATTAGAGACCTCGAGTCTTTTTGGAGCAGATATTGGAGAAGAGAAGCAAATAAATATTGCCGAAGCTGTTTTCAGGCATTTTACTGTTGGTGCCGAGGTTCTTTTATCGGAAAATTTAAATGTGCGAATTGGATATAATCACCAAAGAAGGAGTGAGTTAAAGTTAAGGACTGGTTCCAAGTATGGAGCGGTTGGATTTAATTTTGGTTGCGCAGTTAAGGTGAGGAAATTCAAAATTCATTATGGTAGAAGTATATATTCTTTAGCGGGTACAACGAATCATTTATCGATTTCTACCAATTTTTCAGAGTATATTTCGAAAAAGAAAAAGGAAGAACAAAAAAGAAGGGAAGAGAACACAGAGATTAATAATTGATGAATAGAATTACGATTGCGATAGATGGTTTTTCATCGTGTGGAAAAAGTACACTCGCGAAAGAATTGGCCAAACAACTTTCATACTCCTATGTAGATACAGGAGCTATGTTTCGTGCAATTGCACTTTATTGCTTAAGGAACGGATTAATTCAGGAAGACGGAACAGAGATTTATAAAATAAAAGAATTTTTAGATGATATCACTGTTGGTTTTGAATTTAATGAAGAAAAAGGGCATGGGGAAGTTACCTTAAATGGTGAGAATGTTGAACAGGAAATACGAAATTTAACGATTAGTAGAATTGTTACTAAAATATCTGGGATTAAGGAAGTAAGAGAAAAACTATTAATTATACAGAAAGCTTTAGGGGCAGAAAAAGGCGTTGTTTTAGATGGTAGAGATATCGGTACAGTTGTTTTTCCAAATGCTGAACTAAAAGTTTTTATGACCGCAGCAACCAAAACTCGTGCTACTCGTAGATTAAATGAGCTTAAGGGAAAAGGACATAAAGTTTCATTGCAAGAAGTTGAAGAAAATTTAAGAATGAGGGATCATAATGATACCACACGAGAAGAAAGTCCATTGATTCAAGCGGAGGACGCTGTTGTTATTGACAACACCAACTTAACCAAAAGAGATCAATTGTATATGATTCTGGCGTTAGCTGAGCAACGTATTAATCAAGAAAATGTTTAAAGGAATGATAAATAGGACTCAATTTACATTTTTGATTTTTATAAGTACATTTTTTTTGTTTAGTTGTACACGTGATGAGATAAGAGAAAATGTTCTTGAGTGCTCTTCTTCCTATACCTATGATGTTGATATTAAGCCGATTATTACTGGTAATTGTGTTGGCTGTCATAGTCCTAATGGCCGTGATTGGCCATATTTAACAAGTTATGCCGAGATTTCAAATCATATTGATGCGATTGAAAGAGAAGTTGTTATTGAGAAAGAGATGCCTAAAAATGGTAGCCTTTCAGATGGGGAGATTCAAAAAATTAAATGCTGGATTGATGAGGGATTCCCTGAGAAATAATCAAAAGTTTATATCTTCATTGTTTGGATTAACTTCTAAAAGTCCTTTTTAAAATTTTATTGGTAACGGATTAACAAAAGAGTTGTATACTTTTACAACGTGTTAGAATTACAAGAAATAGTACTTTGTATCATTGCAGGGTTATTGGCCGGAATCATAAATACACTAGCCGGTAGTGGAAGTATAATAACCCTTTCGCTTCTTACATTTTTAGGATTGCCTACTAACATTGCCAATGGCACGAATAGAATTGGTTTATTTTTTCAAAGTGCTGGAAGTACATTTAAATTTTATCAACAACGAGAATTGATTTTATCGCATCGTTTGGGATTATTAACCCTTTCTGTAAGTGGTGCTATTTTTGGAGTGATGGTAGCGAGTAGACTCCCTGAAGATCACTTTCAGAGTATCTTAGGGGGGGTGTTTTGTGTGCTGTTTTTAATTGTTCTTTTTGAACCTCATAAACATCTTAAGCATATTGAGAAGTTTTCAAAACTTATGCCTTTGATTATGGCGGGGATTGGCTTTTATGCGGGATTTATTCAAGTAGGAGCAGGAGTATTTATGTTAGCAGTTATGCATGTTGTGTGGGGGAAGTCCTATACATCCTTGAACCCTCTTAAGGTCTTTATTATTTTACTGATTAACATCATTGCATTAGTGGGGTATGGTTTGGTGAATCAAATTCATTGGGAATTTGGATTGTTACTGGCAATTGGTCAATTGATCGGTGGTTTAGTCGGTGTACGTTTAAACAACCTGAAAGGTAAAATAGAGCCCTTTTTAAAGATGCTGATCTTGGGTATTATTTTAATTTCAATTCTACGTTTTTGGCATTTAATTTAATATGTGGCGTTATTTAGAAAAGAAGAATGAAGTAATTGATTATGATATATACATTTTTTGAAATACTATTAAAAATTGCTACCCGAATTTATTTTAAAAATAAGTATGTTACAGGCAAAGAAGCTATTCCAAAAGGAAAGCCGGTAATGTTTGTAGCTAATCATCCCGGTGCATTTATGGATCCAATTGTTATTGGCACTTTTGGTGATCGATCGCTTTATTACATTGCAAGAGGTGAATCATTTAAAAATAAATTGGCTGCGTGGTTTTTTAAAAAAATCCACATGATTCCCGTGTACAGAAAAGAAGAAACACCTGAATTAACTCATAAAAATGCGGAGATTTTTAGTGCTTGTTTTGAGCATTTTGAAAAAGGCAGATCATTAATGATTTTTCCAGAAGGAACAAGTAAAATCGAATATAGATTAAGAAAAGTAAAATCGGGAGCTGCCAGAATTGCGCTGGGAGCTGAGGCTCAAAATAATTTCAATCTTGATTTGTTTATTGTTCCTGTTGGACTAACCTATTCAAACCCTAAGAATTTCAGAACAGATGTACATGTAAGTTTTGGAAAGCCTATTCATGTTAAAGACTATAAGGAAGATTATGTCAATGATTCATTTGTCACTGCTAAAAAACTGACAAAGGATATTGAGCAAGGGATAAAAGATCAAATGCTTTTAATTGAAAATAAAGAAAACGATACATTATTTGATCAATTACAAACGTTATATTTTGAGGAAATGATCAAACGTTTTAAAGAACCTAATCTATCTAATGAGGAGGAATTACAATTAAAAAATGATGTGGTGAGAGCGATAGATTATTTTAAGGATACAGATCCAAATCTTATAAGTAAACTACAGGGATTATTAGATGAATACTTTTTTGAAATTAATGACATTGAAAAAAAGCATCCTGATTTTAATAAAAGATTGATTGGAGGTAAAACTTCATTAACACAACATTTTTTCAATTTATTTGTTGGATTACCTCTTTTTATTGCAGGTTTTTTTACGCACATAATACCGTATAAATTATCGGGGTTTTTGGCTGAGAGGTTTTCTCAGCGAGATGATTTTACTGGAGGGTTGAGGTTAGTCATAGGTACCTTTACTTTTTTGTTTAATTATATTGCTTTGGGGCTTATATTTAATCAATTTATTTCGTTAGAGTACGTCCTTTTGAGTATTCTGATTCTTCCATTCCTTGGTATGTACACGTTAGGGTATGAACGTATATTCAAAGCGTTAAAAGCGGAACTGTTTTATCAAAAAATGGTCGTTACTGAAAATGAGAATTTTAAAAAGATAATGGATTTAAGAGCAAATATTATCGACGAATTAGAGCAGGCACGTTTATTGTACAATTCAACTGTTTTAAATGTAGTTTAATTGATGAAGCGTGTTCTGATTTTTACCTTATTTCTTTTGTTCTTTTTTGAGAGTTATGCCCAAAGAAATCATAATGGCTTGTTTTTACATAGAGAAAATAGTGCTTTTGGAGAGGTTGAATTTTGGATTGCTCGAATAGATACGTTTCTGGTAACAAATACTACAAATAAAACACTGTATATTCTTAAACAAATGGTTCCTCGCGACTTTGAACTTCGTCTTCCCTCGCATGGAATTAAACCTGGTGCTACTGCTCCAATTGAGGTAATTTATAATCCAAGCATAACAGGTAAATTTAAAAGAAAATTAAAATTGTATCATTCAGGTACAAATCAACCGTTTTATTTAAGTTTTAAAGGTGAGATTATTGGATTTGATGAATATAATCAATTGGCTTGCCCAAGTTTTAGTAGACCAAACTACATGAAGCCAAGTTTTAAGATGTCAATTCTTGTATTGGATTCATTAACCCAAAAGCCCATCAAAAAGGCTTTATTAGAGTTGAGTAAAGGAGAAGGATATCAACAATTTTTTACGAATTCGGATGGAGAAATGGAGAGGACTTCTCAATTGGGATTGTTTTTTATCTACTCAGAGGCAAAGGGGTATTACTCAAAAGAAATAGAGCATTATTTTAATCCTAAAAGAAGATCAATTACAATTACATTGGTTCCAAAAGAAAAAAGTATTCAACGATTAGATTCCGTGTTGATTGAGTTACCAGAAATATCATTAAATGATAATGAAAAAACAATTCTTGAGAAGCAGAATATTAATGCCATATCGTATGATCGTTTCCCTGAAAATAAAGAAGAAAATGACCAGTTTCCTCGGTCTGAATTTTGTGAAAACAATGTGGTTTTTTTAATTGATGTTTCATCTAGTATGCGAGGAGAGGATCGACTGGACTTGCTAAAAAAGTCTATGATCCAATTAACGCATATGTTAAGATCAATAGATAAGGTCACAATTATGACTTACTCGGATGAATCACAGGTTGTTTTATCAGCTACATCGGCACATCATAAAGACGAGATCATTAAAATAATTAATGGATTAAAGGCGGGTGGTAGTACCTATGGTGGAAAAGCCATCCGGCAAGCGTATAAAATCTTAAAAAATGAGTTTATTACAGGGGGAAATAATCAGATTATTTTAGCAACAGATGGAGGGTTTAATGGTTTGGGAAAGGGGGAGAAACAATTAAACCGATTAATAAAGGGAAAAGCAAATCAGCAAATGAAATTCTCCAGTATTGGTTTTGGAAAAAATAGGAGAGGTAAAGATATGATAGAAAATCTTTCAAAGTCTGGAGAGGGTAACTATTTATATATTTCAAACGAGGATCAAGCAAAGACAGCTTTGAATAATATGATTATGATTCAAAGTGCTTTAAAGAGATAATTTAAACGCATTAACGGTTATTGGAATCGGATTCAAAATAAACATTATTTAAAACTAAACCAGACGAAGGAGCGATGTGTTTGATTGGCAAACCTTCAGGGTTATCTAATGTTGCTTTAAATTGCTCTAAATTCCATTCCCTTCTTCCCACATTCACAAGTGCACCTACCATTAATCGTACTTGATATCTTAAAAACCCTTTACTTTTTACCCTGTAAATGTAGGATGCTGTGGGAACAAAGTTGGCTTTGATGCGCTCGTTGGTAAGGATTTCTGAAACTAGGATTTCACGCTCAAAAACCGTATTTGGTTGAGGTTTACTGGCATATCGTTTAAAATTATGTTTGCCTTTAAACAAAAGAGCTGCCTCTTTCATACGCTCAATATCTAATTGATGACCAAAATCTCTGATTAAAGGGGCGTTAAACGGATGACTTTTCTCACCACAGGAAAAGTAATAATGATATTCTTTTTCTATTGAATGTTGAATAATATTAAACGAAGCATTCACTTCATCAATTCTTTTTGCACGAATATCTGAGGGGAGATTTTCATTCAAAAGGGAAAGTAACTTTTCTGTATTGCATACCTGTAATGTAAATAACTCAAAAGCAAAGTTATTTGCTGATACTTTAGCATCTGTTCTACTGCAACCTAGTGTTTTAAATTCATTATGCTGAAAAATAAAAGCAAATGTTTTATCAATCATACCTTGAATGCTACGATAATTAGGTTGTTTTTGCCATCCATGATAACGAAAACCTAAGAATTCGATTCGAATTAAATAAAAATAAGACCAACGTGCCATTACCAATCAATAGGTTTGTAATCCTTTAAGAATTTGCCACACCAATGCTTTCCTGTATTTACACCATCAAATAATGGATCAAGAACTCTTGCAGCGCCATCAACAATGTCAAGAGGAGGCTGGAAATCATGAACTTCCTCTTTATGTTTAGAAAGCTCTGATGGGTCTTCATCGGTCACCCAACCTGTATCCACAGCATTCATGTAGATGCCGTCTTTTGCCAGATCCAAAGCAGAGGTATGCGTCATCATATTAAGTGCAGCTTTTGCCATGTTGGTATGCGGGTGACGATCTTCTTTAAAAAAGCGGTGGAATTTTCCTTCCATTGCAGAAACATTAATGATATGTTTTTTACCCGTATTGTCTTTTCGCATTATTTTAGATAATCTACTACACAAAACAAAAGGCGCAACGGAATTTACTAATTGTACCTCAATCATTTCCAACGTTTCTACCTCACCTAGTTTTAATCGCCAACTGTTTGTTTTTCTTAAGTCAACTTGCTGTAAATCAGCATCTAACTCCCCTTCTGGGAATACTTCTTTTGTTGGAAGAGAGTTGTCGAAACTATAGGGGATTTGGGAAAGTTTAGCAGAGGCTCTTATTCCAATGCCTGGTTCAGGAGCATGCCATGCAACAGGTAATTGCGTATTTTTTTCGTTTGTTGAGGCGAGTGCTAAACTTCTTAATTCGTCGATAGAATCATGATGGTCAACTAACAAATCAAGTACATCTTTAGATAATTTTTCTCTGGGTTTCTCCTCGTTTTCCATCAAGTGAGCATAAAAACCAGCTGGTCTTCTCACAGTTTGCGCGGCATTATTGATTAATATATCTAACCGTCCATATTTTTGTTCGATGAAATTACAGAATATTTCTACGCTAGGTATATGTCTTAAATCTAAGCCATGAATCCGTAAACGATCTTTCCAATCATCATAATCATCTTCTTTGGCATATCTTAAAGCTGAATCAATAGGAAATCGGGTAGTGGCGATAACAGTGGCTCCCGATCGTAACAACATTAAAACAATATGGTACCCAATTTTTAATCTTGATCCGGTTACTACAGCAACTTGTCCTTTTAGATCAGCTAATTGGAATCGTTTGGCATAATTGAAGTCACCACATTCAGGACACATTTGATCATAAAAGTGATGAAGTTTAGTGAATTTAACTTTACATACATAACAATTACGAGGCTTTTCTAATTCACCAGTTTCCTTTTCATGTACGTCTGATTCACCAATCATTTTTGGTGCAATGAATACAGCAGCTTCTCTAGCACTTCTAATTCCAGTTTCTTTTCGTGCGTGTTTTTCTCGCTCTCTTCTTTTTCGTTCAGCCGCTTTTTTCGCATCCTTTCTTCGAGTATTAAATTCTTCACGATCTGGTCGGCTAAGTTGGCCAGCGGCTCGCATTAGCGCAACTCGTTTTTGCTCATTTAAATCAAATAATTGTGTCGGATGAGAAACTAATTTTTCAAGAATTTCTGTAGCCAGAGCAATTTCTTCCTCGCTCACTTTTTCATCAGGTGCGTTATTCGAATCAGACATTGCGCAAAGATACGAATAAACGAGAGGTATAAAATGGTTTAAAATACCATCAGATTGGTGTCTTTTTTCATCCTTTTATACTTTTTTTTACCTCCTACACAATATTTACCTGAGTTACATGCGAAAGAAGAACAGATGATTAAAATAAGAATAATACGAAATGAGTGTCGCATGGTATAGAAACGTATTTTTTTAAACTTTATTATAAATGATGTGTTCATTCTGTATGATGTTAATTATTAAATTTGTGTCAATCATTTAAGTATGCGAGAATTTGATGTTCCTGAATTTTACAGAAGTCCTATAATCTCTCAATTAAAAGAGATTAGAAAAACGCTTGACCCCAAAAAAAAGGACTTTACACCCACTAAATTGGATTTTGGTCCAGTTCGATTTTTAATTGCGCGACATTTTGGATTTTGTTTCGGTGTTGAGAATGCGATTGAGCGAGCCTACAAAGCGCTTGAAGAAAACCCGGGTAAGCGTATTTATTTCTTAAGTGAAATGATACATAATCCTCTTGTAAACTCTGATTTACAATCTCGAGGAATCCGTTTCATTTTGGATACGCATGGAAAACAATTGATAGAGTGGAATGAGATAACCTCTGATGATTTAGTGATTATTCCGGCTTTTGGAACAACACTTGAAACAAAACAGTTGTTAGCTGAAAAAGGAGTAACTACCGACGAATACAATACAACTTGTCCTTTTGTGGAACGCGTTTGGAAGATGAGCAAGAAGTTAGGTGATAAAGATTATACCATTGTTATTCACGGTAAAAGTAATCATGAAGAAACAAGAGCTACATTCTCTCATGCTGCTCAAGAGGGTCCTGCAGTTATTGTGAAAAACCTTGAGGAGACTAAACTACTCGAAGAATACATTAGGGGAAATAAAAATAGCGATGAATTTTATAATGATTTTGCTGGCAAATACAGTAAAGGGTTCCAACCTGATGTGCATTTAAGAAAGATAGGTGTTGTGAATCAAACGACTATGTTGGCTAGTGAAACAAAAGAAATTGCCGCATACATTAAGAGTGTTGTTGAAGAATTATACGGTGAGAACAATAAAGCTTTTGCGGATACGAGAGATTCATTATGCTATGCTACTAATGATAATCAAAGTGCCACCTACGGATTATTACAAGAGGGTGCTGATTTAGCAATTGTTGTTGGGGGGTATAACAGCTCAAACACCACGCATTTGGTTGAACTATGTGAGGAAAAATGTTCAACTTACTTTGTATCAGGTAAAGAAAAATTAAAAAGTACCGATACGATTCAACATTTCGATTGGAGAAAGAAAGAAGAGGTTCATTCGGTAAACTTCCTACCCAAGAAAGAAAAGGTGGATATCATTCTTACTTCTGGTGCAAGTTGTCCAGATAGTACTGTGGAGGCTGTGTTAAGATCACTGTTAGCATTTTTTCCTGATACACGATCCGTAGAGGATGTTTTAAAAGAAGTAAAAGATTTATACGCCGAAAAAGATGAGCTTATATAAAACAATTATAAAACCAATTTTATTTTCTTTTGATCCCGAGAAGATTCATCATTTTGTATTTAGTGGGATTAAAATGTTGTCTAAGGTGCCTGGTTTACAACAAATCAATAGATGGTTTTATAAAGTGAATCATCCAGATTTAGAACGAGAGGTTTTTGGTCTTAAATTTTCAAGTCCCGTTGGTTTGGCAGCTGGTTTTGACAAAGATGCGAAGTTGTTTAATGAATTAGCAAATTATGGATTTGGATTCATTGAAATAGGTACGTTAACACCTAAAGGTCAATTGGGTAATTCGAAACCTAGATTATTTAGATTGCCTGAAGATCAAGCGCTTATAAACAGAATGGGATTTAACAATGAAGGCGTTTACGCTGCTGTAGAGCGACTGAAAAATAGGGAAACTAAAATTATAATTGGAGGAAATATAGGTAAAAATACGCAAACTGAATCCGCTCAAACAGATGAGGATTATATTGCTGTTTTTAATGCTCTTTTTGACCATGTTGATTATTTTGTGGTAAATGTAAGTTGTCCGAATGTAGGAAATCTCACAAAACTTCAAGAAAAAGAGCCACTGATGCAGTTGATGCAAAAAATTTCAACAATTAATAACTCGAAATCAAAACCGAAACCTTTATTACTTAAAATTGCGCCAGACTTAAGCGAACCAGAATTAGATGATGTCATTGATATTATTAAAACATTGAATTTAGATGGTGTGGTAGCAGCTAATACTTCAATTAATAGAGAGGGGCTTCATACATCGGAAAACAGATTAAAGGAAATTGGATGGCCTGGTGGTTTAAGTGGTAAGCCCGTTAGTGATAGATCCACTCAAGTAATCAGTTATTTATATAAAAATCTTGGAGATCATTATCCAATTATTGGTGTTGGGGGAATACATTCAGAGAGGGATGCATTAGAAAAATTAAAAGCTGGTGCGAAATTGGTACAAATCTACACGGGGTTTATTTACGAAGGACCTGGACTTGTAAAACGGATTAATAAAGCATTACTTAAATGAAGCACTCTATTTTGTTGGTGTTTTTGATGGGAATACTATTTTCCCGCCTAATTGCTCAATGTGAAAATTATTCTCTGAAACAGGAGGTTTTAATGACCCAGAATATCGCGCTGATTCAAGGAATGAAAGTAATAGATGATTCAGTAGAAGTTCACATCATTAAAAAATGGAAAGGGAATTCTTATGGAGATGGATTCAAATTTAAGATAGAACCAATAGGTTCTCAATATTTTAGAATTGATTCTGGTAGAAATTATCTGTTGTTTTGGTTTGATAGTTTACAGATTGATCCTTGCTCAAGGAGTGCCGAGTACAAACATGCCCACTACGAAAAGGAGTTGGATGAAATACTCTCTAAAAATGTGGTTTTAAGCCCTCAAATATATGATTCACTTAATTACATCAAAAGGAATGTATTCAAATCCTATAGAGAAAATGTTCAATATGATATTCAGCAAGGAAAATTTGCATTCTATGATGTGCGTATTGATAAGCTTGTTCCATTTAAAGATTTACCGAAAGAATTGTCTTATTTTAATCCAAGAAGATTTTATGTAATTGATAAAAACATAGAAACTGCGCATACAACCTATGATGCCGTTTTTGCTGTGCTTTTGGGAAAAAAGGAGTTGATCTTAACAAAGGAACTCAAAAAGAAGGCTCTTCAAGCATGCTTTAAGTGATAATCAATGTCGCTGTAATAAAAAAGAAAAGTCGCCATAATGACGACTTCTCCTCCTTGCTTTAACTTTTAGTTGTTTCGAAAACTATAGAACAAATATATATTGTTTTTAAATCGTTTCCAAATTTAAGTCTTAAATTATAATAAATACGGTGATTTAATACATTAAATTAAAAAAACGTTTCCTTTTTGGTGATTTAATACTAGTTAAATATTTATTAAATAGAATTTTTTTAGTTGTCTAACGAACAACAGGCTTTCTCACAAGCATTTTCACAATGCTTGGATTTATCAACGGTACAACATTTCTTTTGACAAGATGCCTCGCATTGAACATTATTGGAAATACTATCTACAGGATTTAGTATTTCCAATGAAGATGAGGAACAACATTTTTTTTGAGATTGTTTTTCTGCACATTTTTTCTTGCATTCATCGTCGCAAGATTCATGATTTGTCGTAGCAGAATGACTACATGTATTATTTTTTTTACAACACTGTTTTTCTGTGGAAGCTTTTTCTTGAATCTTTTCAGATGATTCTGTGTTTGAACATGAAGCTAAAATCAAGGTAAGTGCTATAACAATAGATGTGAAAAAGTATTTCATATGCTTAATATTCTTGTTAAGATACATCGAATTGTCTTAGGAGGCAATTGAAAACGCTTGGTAAGGGTTAGAAAGAATCAATATGACTCTTTTTAAAGACTTATTTGATTTTAAATTCAAACATTTTCCGATCACCAATATAACCTACTAGTTCATCATTAATAGCCACTTTGCTAACTCCCGAAGGTGTTCCAGTATAGATCAAATCACCTATTTTTAAGGTAAAGTATTTTGAAACTTCGCAGATTAATTCTTCGATAGAAAAAATCATTTCATTTGAATTGCCATTCTGTACTTTTTTACCATTTTTTTCTAAACGAAAACTCAAATTATTCAAGTCGCCTAATTCGTTTTTAGGAATAAAATATTTAGAAATAACAGCCGAAGAATCGAAGGCTTTTGCTTTTTCCCAAGGGAGACCTTTTTCTTTTAGTTTATATTGGAGATCTCTGGCTGTAAAATCAATCCCTAGACCAATTTCATCAAAGTATTTGTGTGCAAATTTAGGTTGAATGTTCTTACCTAGCCTTTTTATTTTGACGATAAGTTCCACTTCGTGGTGAATCTCATTACTAAAATCAGGAATAAAAAAAGGATCATTGTTTCGTAGTAATGCAGAGTCTGGTTTAAGAAAAATAACAGGTTCTGAAGGTTGCTCGTTGTTTAATTCCCTCGCATGTTCTTTATAATTTCTGCCAATACAAATTATTTTCATTATGAATTTCCGAATTTCTTTTTGAGTAATTTTAGTTTTATCGTTTCTAAGACCTTTTTGGTTTCTATGGAAAACTCTCCATTCATCATCCATGCATAATAGGATGGTTCTTCAGTTAAAACTTCTTCAACAGGCTTTCCTTTATGTTTACCAAAATTAAAACATGCGATTTCGGCTTGGTTGTAAATAAACCTTCCAGCCAAGTCAACATGATTATTACGTTTTGAAAATTCAGCTAATTTTTGAATATCATTTACTACGGGAATGGAGGTTTTTCCATCTTTATCTGTAAATGCTGTATTTTCATATTTATCGAGCATGGATTGCAGCACTTCATATGTTGCATTGGTATCAGCTGATGCGCTATGAGCATTTGTCAAATCTTTATGACAATAGAATTTATAGGCAGCTACAAGTGTTCTTTGTTCCATTTGATGAAAAATATTCTGAACATCTACTAAATGGATATTGGAAACATCAAACCAAATTCCTACACGATTAAATTCCTCCAATAAAAGAGGAACATCAAATTTATTAGAATTGAATCCGCCTATATCTGAATTACTCATGAATTCAAATAATCCTTTCGCAACTTGTTTAAATGTAGGTTCATCTTTTACATCTTCATCATAAATACCATGTACTAATGATGCTTCCAATGGAATCGGAATTTCGGGATTGATTTTTCTGCATTTCACCTCTTCGTTTCCATCTGGGTGAACTTTTGTAATAGCGATTTCTACAATACGATCAGTAGATATATTTGTACCTGTTGTTTCCAAATCAAAGAAACAAATTGGTCGTTTTAAGTTAAGTTTCATGATTACCTTTAATTAGCGAGGGGTTTTAGGTAAAAGTCTCTTGACAATTCAGGCGTGTAGTTTACTTTATCAAAAACACGAATTATCTTTTCCAAAGATTCAAAATATTTATTCTCAATTTTTATGGTATATAGACCAGGTTCTAAAATCATAATGAACTTTCCATTTCTAGCATTTGGAGTATATTTTCCGTAGAGTTTGCCTTCTTGTGTTTTAACCTCCACTGAGCTATTGGTAAAAATATTTAAGTGATCTAATTGATTTTTCTTATTCTCATACATTTTGTTCGCGGCATGAATAATTTCTGGAAGTGCTTTTGCGGATTTTAAGGAATCAACTTTTTGTTTTAAATGATTAATCTGAGCATGCACTTCATCTAATTTTTTTGAATTACTACTCAGAGTATCTGCAAAGACCGATGATTTGATTACTGTATAACTAGGCATTGCATCATGAAAAGTTAATCTGTAAATATCTCGCATTCCTTGAGAGTCATTTCTAATATCGGATTTGTATGCATACCTCCCGTTCTTTACAAAGGTTATTGTAAAATCATCGTAAGAAGTATTTACGGGATAGCCTAAATTTTTTGGTTTCGTCCATGATTTTAGTGTTTCCGAAAACTCAGATTTAAAGAGGTCAAAGCCACCCATTCCAGGGAGTCCATTTGAAGAAAATGTAAAATAATCTTGATGCTGCGAAAAATTCGGGAAGTTTTCATCCCATTTTGTATTAATTGAAGGCCCCATGTTAATTGGGCTACCCCATTCCCCATTTGGGAGTCGTTTACTCATCCATAAATCTAATCCACCATATCCACCGCGCATATCAGAGGAGAAAATCATTAGCGACCCATCATTGGTAATGGTTGCAGCTAGTTCAGAAAAATTTCGAGTATTTATACTAGTGAGGTATTTTGATGCGGGATAGGATCGCTTACCTGGGGCTTTGTATGACATTTTAAGCTGCATATTCATTTCGGCATCAGAGGCATAAATAAAGTAGTTTCCGTTCGGGGATCCTCCAGCCACTTGTTCTACATTTTCTGAGCTGAATGTTCCACTCAAACTTCTGGCACTACTAAATCGATCTCTTCCCCGTTTTACTTTACTAGAGGCAACGTCAGGAATAAAACCATCCATGTCAGGAATATCTCCTCTACACCCTTTTCGATCAGTTGTAAAAAGTATAATGTCCTCCTTATCTGTAATGAAGGGATGCATATCATTGTATTTACTATTCACATCTTTTCCTAAATTTTGAAATGTTACGTTTACAGGATGTTTCATGATTTCTTTACTAAAAGCGATGTTTCTCTTGTAATTTTCCACTTCAGCTAACTTTTCACCTGTTAGTGATTCTAGAGATTCATATTTTTCAAACATTTTTAAGGACATTTCAAATTGGTAACCAAAAAAATAAGCCTTCGCCAGCTCCAAATAAACTTCATGATCAGGATTCCCGAGCTTAATTACCTTTTTTAAGTATTCAACAGCTTTGTATTTATTTGCACCTGAAGATTTTAAATAGCACTGAGCTATTTTCCTGTTTAGTTTTTTACTTTTTGGTTTGTTAGGAAGTGCCATTAGATACTCCCTGAGGGCACATTGATAAAATCCATAGCTAAAATGTTCTGCAGCCGTGGTTCGATTACCAGTTGGTTTTGGATAACAGTCCTGGCCTTTGCTTTGGGAAAAGGGGGTCGTTAAAATAATGAGAAATATTCCAATGCTTAATTTCATAACATTTTTATTAGACAAAAAGGAAATCAATTGTCGTACCAACATTCTAAAATAAGGCATTGTATTTTAAAATTAAAAAATTACGATCCTTCTTATTAACAATTTACAATGGAGGTAATAATTGGAAAAGGAATTCATTAAATTTGATCTACTTTCTTTCATGACTACAGCTAACCATATATCGCTTTCAGAATTAAATTCGTTAATTCGAGAGGCTATTGAAATGAACTTTCTTGAAGAGGTTTGGTTGGTAGCAGAGATTGCTGAAATGCGTATAGCTGGTGCAGGACATTGTTACCTTGATTTAGTTGAGAAAAAAAATGAACGAATAGTTGCTCGAATGCGAGCAAATATTTGGAAACTTCAATATGAGCGTATTGCTGCACATTTCTTTGTTTCAACCGGGAGCAATATCAAAAAGGGTATGAAGGTCCTTTTTTCTGTTGGAATCAATTTTCACGAACAGTATGGAATTAGTCTTGTTGTTAAAAATATTGATCCAAATTATTCATTGGGAGATTTAGCTCGACAAAAAAAGGAAATATTAGAGCAGCTAGCCAAGGAAAAACTTGTTAATAAAAACGGATTATTAACGCTTGAATTCGTTCCAAAAAGAGTAGCTGTGATTTCTAGTCAAACTGCTGCTGGTTATGAGGATTTTATGAATCAACTCACCCAAAATAAAGATCAATATTTATTTGAAACAACGTTGTTTCCAACTGTTATGCAAGGGACAGAAGTAGAGCATTCATTAGTCAGTAATTTGTCATCAATTGCGGTTGGAAATTTTGATTGTGTAGTGATCATACGAGGTGGTGGTGCAAGTTTGGACTTGGCAGGTTTTGATAATTATAACGTGGGTAAAACCATCGCCAATTTTCCATTGCCCGTATTAACAGGAATTGGACATGAGCGTGACGAAACGGTTGCTGATATTGTTGCGCATACGAAATTGAAGACGCCAACGGCTGTGGCTGATTTTTTAATTGGTAAAATGCAAGATTTTGAAGAATACTATAAAGGTCTTCAAGAGGCATTGATCTTCTTTTCTAGAGAACAATTATCTCGTCATAAAATTTCGATAAAGCAATTAGTACAGGAAACAAAATTAGCCACGCAAAAAACGCTTTTTGATCAACGAGTGAAATTAGTGGAAATTAAAAAATCAATTCCAGGTTTTGCAAAGCGTTTTATTCGTTCTGAGGAACAAAAGTCATCATCAATAATCAATCGTTTGGCTGTTTGTAAAGCTGAAGTCACGAAGATTCAAAAAACAAAACTTGTAAAATTAGAGTCTCATTTAGTTTCTGTTAGCACGCAAGCAATCAAAAAAGAGAAGCATAAATTCGATTTAATTCATAAAACAATAGAGTTGGTTCACCCTGATAATGTATTAAAACGAGGATATGCAATGATTTTTAAAAATGGTAATGTGGTTACCGACAAAATAAAAGTGAAAGAAGGAGAGGAAATTGAGATTAAATGGAGAGATGGAGTTAAAAAATCAAAAATTTTAGAAAAATGAGTGCAAAAAAGATAACGTACAAAGATGCCATTGAGGAATTAGAGGATATTGTTCATGGTATTGAAAACGAAGACATTGATGTAGATGATTTGGCTAAAAAGGTAGAACGAGCCAGCAAATTACTTAAAGTATGCTCTGATAAACTAAAAAAGACAGAAGAGGAGGTTGATCAAGTAATAAAACAACTAAACGAAAAGGAATAATGACCGATAATCCATACGATCAAAGAATCGATTACACGAAAAATAATTATTTAGAAGACAAAGATCTTCCTGATAATCCATTCCCATTATTTGAAGGATGGTATCAGGTTGCGCTGAAACGTATACACCCTGATCCGAATGCGATGGTTTTAAGCACTCTGAAAGATGGCCAGCCAAGAGGGCGGGTTGTACTTTTGAAACAAATGGATAAAAAAGGCTTTACTTTTTTCACAAACTATGACAGTGCAAAAGCCCAAGAAATTGCGCAGGACCCTAAGGGTTCACTAACCTTTTTTTGGAATACGTTAGAACGACAAATTAGAATTGAAGGTTCAATCGTGAAGATAGCAGATAAAGAATCCGATGAATATTTTATGAGTCGTCCAATCGGAAGTAGAATAGGGGCTTGGGCTTCTCCTCAAAGTAGTGAGATAAAAACAAGAAAAGAACTGGAGGATCGCGTTCGAAAGATCCAAGAAAAATTTAAAGGAGAAGAAGTTGTTCGTCCTCAAAATTGGGGAGGACTTCGTTTAGAGCCTCATTATTTTGAATTTTGGCAAGGGGCATCAAGTAGGCTTCACGACCGAATTGTCTATGAATTGGACAAGGGGGTGTGGAAACAAAAAAGACTTGCACCGTAAAAAAAATAAGAAGAGAAAAAGAAATTATAAGATTTGAAGAAAAAAGACAATCAAATAAAATTGGGGGATGCATTGAAGGAGTTGATGGAAACCTACCAGCTTGGAGTTAAAATGAATGAAGTTCGTTTATACGAAGCATGGGATAAAGTTTTAGGCCCTACTATTGCAAATCATACGGTCTCAAAGCAATTAATTGACGGGAGATTGATTATTCGATTAGATTCAGCTGCATTACGGAACGAATTGGCTTTTGCTAAATCTAAATTAATAAAATCCTTAAATGACGAACTTGGAATAGTTCTCGTTAAAGAGATTATGTTTGCTTAAATTTTTTTAATCCTTTTAAACGGAGTATTGAGTTATGGCTCTATTTACAGAGCGTTTTAACCCTATTTTATTAATAATAAGTCCATGCAGCCTGTTTATTGAGTTTTAAGTCTTTTAAAGAGTATTATGAAAAACTTATTATTTATCTAGAATTTAACCCTTAGTAGAACTCTAAATTCTGATTTTTTATTTCCCTCAATTCGATCATTCCCACTACCAATAAATTCCTTAAATAAGAAATACGTTTTAGCATATTTAATCCATAATTGAAAATGGTTGTTTATTTTTTTTGAGTAATTAACAAAATATCTAATACCCTTATCATAATAGGCAGGGATGGTAAAATGATAAAGAACATCGTTTTCATAATTGTAAATTCGAGTATCCCAATTATCGGTATTGAAATAGGTGATTCTTCCATTAAATCGAGCTTGTTTTTTTGTGTAGCAAAATTGAATAAAATGAGATGTTCCAGATGTCAAATTTTCTTGTTTTGAGTGGATTATATAGTCTAGTCTAGTTTGGAATTCAATATCATCAGTTAAATTTATTTTGTAGTGAAGATAAAACTTGGTGAGGTTCCGATTTGATAGTGTATTCATCAAGAAAGATGTATTTGACACGTTTTCCATTTTAATTGATTTGTTCATAAATAGCTTTAGTGAAGACGAAGTGAAGTCTTTTATAATCATGGCTAAATATTCTCTTCCAAAATGTGGTAGGTGGGCTTGATACTTTGGGTTGATAAAAGAGAATACATCTGCGCTTAAATAGTAGCTAATTTTGTTCGATCGTCCTTCTGTAGCGAAAAGAATTCCTCTTTCATTTTGTACTTGTGATCCTTCAGAAAGAGAATTGGAGCGAAAGGAATTGTATTTGGGATTAAAATATCGTGTTTGAATTAGTACGTTTAATTCATTTAAATTGAGCGCAAAAAAATGTGATAATGCGATATTGCCTTCCTGATCGGAGGCGATTTCTCCTTTAAGAAGAATATTCTCTTTTAGATATCTGTATGCAAAACTATTGTTCCAAAGGTGATGGTGGTTATAATTTATATTGTAGTAATTTACTTCAGGAAAAAAAGCTGTTTTAGAAGAATAATACAATGAGTTAAGCTGTAAAAAGATTCCTTTGCATAAAAAGGCCTGTTGTGTACCAATTAATGAATACATTCCTTTATTTCTCTTTTCAATTTCAGTATTTGTTCTATGTAATCCGTCGATTTTAAATGAATAAAACAATGAGTCGTCGCTGTTGCCATGAAGTGCATTACGACTCCAGAAATAAGTAGAGTTAATTTTGTGTAGTTTAGTTTGGATCGCTATTCCTCTCTCATAGTTAGACTCATTTGTACTTGCATTAGATTTTATTGTTTTTTTTAATTTATACAAATGATTCAGTGATCGATTTTTTGGATTGAATACTGCATTTGAATGGATAAGTCCTTCGCCTAGTTCAATTGAAAAAGCGCCGATATTTAGTTGGTTAATTGCGTGATTGAATTTACATTGAAAACCGCCCTTAAGGTGGGATTGTCGAAAAGGTTCACCTTTGTCTTTTTCCCACGTAAAAAAAGCATGCTGGTTTTTCATGAAAATTTGTCCTCTACATAATTCCTGACTTCTACCTCCAAGGAATCGATTACTATCGGATCGTATAAAACCATGAGACTGATTCAATAACCAAGATGACTTATAGATCAGTTCACCTTTTGTTTTTGATGTTTTTTTTTGAGGAAAGAAAGCAATAAATGGGGAGATCAGGTTAACGAGTGCTTCATTGAAAAAATATAAATTCATCAACTCGTATTTGCTTAAAATATCTCCGTTTGTAGTAATGTATTTTTGAATGGTGTGATAATGGCGTTGATTAAGCAGAGGAAAACGCGTTATATCATCTCTTTTAAGGTTATTGATTTCAAGCGGTGCATCTAGATACGATTGAAGGACCAATGCTTGGTTTTCAAGATCAATTTCTTCAGTGTTTAGTTGTTGAAGATAATTCAATGCATTGTCAATGGGGTTTTGACCAAAAATGGAAAAGCTTAAAAGTAGAAATATACTTGTGAATTTCACCATAAATATGCGATCCCTAATTGATTTGACACCCCCATTTTTTGATGGTAGCCATTTAACAATTGGTATTCCAAATGTTTTGTTTTCCAGTTGGTTATGAATTGGATAGGAGATTCGGAAGAATTAATTTCCAAACATAAATTAAGGGATGGAAGTGGTTGTAAAATACCAAATACTCTAAAAGTAAATGGACGATAAAACCCTGTTTCAATCGAAATAAAACTGCTAAAAACCTCTGTTATAGAATACCTCCATTGTGTATTTAATTGATCTGGTATTTCAGAGCGATTACTAGAAAAATCTTGGTTGGAAAGAGAGCAGTAGAAAATATGATCTTCATTTAATGTAAAACTCAATCCCCAAAAAGGTTTAAAATGAGCATTGAATGTTGGAAATTCAGCTTGATGAAAATAAACGATTTGTCCTCCTAAACCCATTGCTAATTTTGGAGACAATACTTTAGAAAATGAGCATGAAATTCGGTTTTGAGCGAATTTTGAATTGCCTTTTTGCTCAAACTGAAAAAGAAGATATTTTTCCTTTTTATGAAAGTTGATACCAACGGCCTTGTTGTTCCATTCTGTAATCCAGTATTTGTTTTCTAGGGCACAAAATGCAGCGTTAGCATCCTGAATACTAAAAACAGGATTATAAGTGGCATTCCAAAAAGAATTAATTGCTAGATTAGCCCAATTTTTATGGTTTAACAGTACCATAAAAAAGAACAAATATTTTTTCATAAACATGAAATTAATAGCTTCAATTGTAAATATTTGTAAATCGAATTTTTAATCGGGCAACCAAGGGAATATATTTGCGTCTAATAGATCGAGAATGATTAAAAAATTTAACTTTTACTGCCTTATTTTACTAGCTATCATTGCTTTTTCGTGTGATGAGTCCGAAAAATGCGAAATAACAGATTTATCAGCTGTTGTTCAGGATAAAAAAGTTTCTGTTAATATTTCTGTTCGGTCCACTGAAAATATTAAACAATATAACTGGTATTTTAGTGATAGTTTTTCTTTGGCAACGCTATCGCCAAGTGTTGAGCATATACTTACTCATAATGGCGAATACCTTGTTGAGGTAGAGGCAGAAAGTGTAAGTGGTGAAATTTGTTCTTTACAAGAAGTGTTCTTTGTGAATGATTCGTCTATTGTAAGAGATACATGTGATGTAGATATCTCAAATATTGAAATAGATCAAGGAGAAATAACTGCCGATGCAACCATTGAGGGATCCTATAATGGAGCAATATTCATATGGGATAATGGGGTTGATGATTACGATACTACTCTTGTTCCTAGATATGAAACAGAATACGCGTTAGCAGGTAATTATCCTTTAAAGGTGTATTATACTCAAGGAGGTTGTCAAGATTCTGCTATTAAATATGTGAATATTGATGAAGTAAGTCCTCAATGTGGAGTGGGTAAAATACCGTTGCCTAATCTTGAAGGAAGTAAAATTTCTTTCCCTTATTCATCTAACGAAATTCCAGGAAATCCTATTTTTTCTTTTGATTTTGGAGATGGTACACCAATCATAAATATCGAAACCAGTTATTACGAACATACTTTTCAAGAGCCTGGAATTTATCGAATAAAAGTTAAACTCGAATTTGAAAATGGACAATGCTCTAAAGAGCGAATCTTTATTGTAAACATTAAAGATGAAGTAAATAATTCATCAAATAGCGACGGTGATTTTCAGCAAAACACCAATGATTCGATTACTGTTCTCAATTATGAAGGTAATCCACAATTTGAGCATCTTTTAGAAGGGTTGAATAATTGGAGTATTGATGAGATTGTATTCATCAATTTTTAATATACTTTACTGAATTCATTAGTTTTTTGACTTGGGTTTTTAAAGAATAATTTCTAAATCTAATTTTTCGAATACGTGATCACAATAATTTGAATTTTCGCATAATTTTCAATAAGTGCAGGTAAAGAAGAACCAACAGCGTTACTCGTTTTGCTTTTCGATTTGTATCATAAATGCTCGTGTTCATCTTGCAGAATTCCACTTAATGGTTGAATCTACACTAAAATGAAAAAGGTCAGCATAGGCTGACCTTTTTCATTTTTATTATTCAATTGTATTTACTCTTTTACTTTAGAGTCGATAATCATTGGCGTTGTACCATCTGTGATGATAATTTTCGTGTTTGGAGATTGAGATAAGTCTTTAAATACCTCTAAACTTTTCCACTCGATATTTTCTTTTGTAATACCTTCTCGTAAAATCTGCTGAGCCTTTTTAATCCCTTCAGCTTCGATTTGTTTTCTTTCAGCTTCTTTTTTTTCACGATCCAACACAAATTGCATTTGCTGTGCTTCCTGTTCAGCTCTTAATTTTTCTTCAATCGCTTGATATAAACGGCCTGGTAATGCAATGCTCTTTAACATTATTCCTTCGATTACGATTCCTCTTCCATCTAATCTCTCCATCATTAATTTCTTAATGGCCTGTTCAATTTCTCCACGTTTACCGGAGTGCATATCCTTTGCATAGAATTTTGCACAAACATCAGCCGATGATGATCGAAATGTACTAAGTATTAGAATTCGTTCATAGTCTCTTCCTACCTCTTGAAGAATAGGGATGATTTTATCCGACTGAACATGGTATAGAATGGAAATTTCAGCTTTTACATTTAACCCTTCTTTTGAGGGTAAATTCAAGCGAACTTCTCGATTAACAGTACTTGTTTTTACTTTAACTACTTGAGTAACAAATGGATTGATGACCATCACTCCTTCTGAACTGGGATTTCCGTGAAGTTTTCCTAAGGTTTGTCGTACACCTACTTCTCCTGGATTTACAATGGCACATGAGGTGAGAAGTGCTATTGTTCCTGCAATGAATGCTAATTTTTTCATGGTTGAAATTTTAGGGATTAAATATATAAATTAACAAGAATTATGCCTAATTTATCATAGGAAGTAAAAGATAATATTTTGTAACACATAGTATTCTATGTTTACATTTCTATTTTGCACGTACATTCTGTAAAATTAACATTTATTGGTATCTAGGAGTTAATAAGACAAACAGCATGCGCATTTACCCCCTCTTCCTTTCCAACATATCCTAGTTTTTCGGTGGTCGTTGCTTTAACAGATATTACATTGACATCAACTTGCATCACCTCAGCTAATTTTTGACGTATTGCTAATATATGAGGTTTTATTTTTGGAAGCTGTAAACTTACAGTTGCGTCAATATTTCCAATACTGAACCCTTCGTTTGTAATCAATCGCACAACTTCTTTTAATAATATTTTAGAATCAATGCCCTTATAGTCATCTGAGGTATCAGGGAAATGATATCCGATATCACCCAGTGCTGCAGCTCCAAGAAGTGCATCACATATTGCGTGAATTAAAACATCAGCGTCAGAGTGCCCAACTGCTCCTTTGTAATGATCCAATAAAATACCACCAAGCCAAAATTCTTCACCTTCAGCGAGCTGGTGCACATCAAAACCAAATCCTATTCGAAATCCCATGTTATTAAATTCCTGATCCTTCATTTGATCCACCTTCTGGTACTACAGATTTGATGTCAGCAAAATCAAAACTCATTGTAAATCGTAATGTATTTTCTAAAGGATTTCTTTGGGTAAATGGTACAAGGTAGGAGAAGTCCAAATTGAAGATATTGTACTTTAATCCTATCCCTAGAGTCATGTGGTTTCGATTTCCTTTATTTGGATTTTCATAAAAGTATCCCATTCTTATGGCGAATTGTTGATCATACCAATATTCCATCCCTAGGGACCAATTTATTTCATTAAATTCTTCTTTCATTCCTCCTGGAGCATCATAAAAAGACTGAATTATTGCTTGTGCTGCTGCAATTTCAGGATTTTTACCGGCAATGATTTCTTTCACACCGTTTGTTTCTTCTCCATATACAGGAGGGGTTGGCACTAAGAGTTTATTGGCGTCTAGATAAAAGCTAATTTCGTTATAATCATCAATATTAACGTTTACACCTGTACCTAATTTTAAGTTCATGGGAATGAAGTCCCTTTCGGCAGATTCACTATAGGAAACTTTATTACCTACATTTTGAATATTGAATCCAAAAAGGTAATTCCCTATTTTTTCACCAAATTTGACTGGTTTTTTGTAAAAGGCATTTAAATCAACAGCAATGGCATGACCGGCTTTAGAATCGCTTCCATTTACTGCTGCTCCTTGAGTTAAATTACTAAATACATAGCGAACAGCAAATCCACCCGCAAGACGATCATTAAATTTGTATCCTGCACCAGCTAAGTCTAGTGCTAATTCATTTGGGTTCGCTTTTTGAAGTAAGCTGGCATCTTCGCCTCTAAATGTAATTTCACCCAACGAAAAATATCGTATACCGTGGCTTAAACTTAGTCGCTCATTTGGTTTCCAAGTATATGCTGCTTGTGTCATGTTGATATCAGGCACTAAACTTCTCAACCATGGAACATAAGAAATGGTTAAATCTTGTTTTTTCTCGGAGAAAACTGCTTTAGAACAATTCCAATAAGCCGAGTTGGCATCAGGTAATGTAGCTACACCTACATCTCCCATTGCACCAGCTCTTGAATCTGGTCCTATCATTAAAAAAGGAACAGCAGTTGTTATCGTATTTAACTCTTTACTGTAATCTCTATCGTCCTGTGCATTTAATGGGTAACTTGAAAAGATCAAACAAATAAATGCGGTAAGGATAAATTGGAATAATTTCATATACTTTATCTCTTTGAATCAATCGGATATAATCCCAATGATTGATGTACAAATATAATTGATTAAGACTAATTGACTCATCGAAGAACAACCAATTTTTCTGTTTTTCGATCAGAATCGCCGTTTGGCGATCGGACTTCCAATTGGTATACGTAAACACCTCGTCCAATTTTTTCACCAAAATCATCTAAACCGTCCCATTTTATAGGTAAACTATTCATGTTTCCATTGGTTAAAACTTCAGTTTGAATGGTTTTAATCACCTTTCCTGAAACAGTGAATATTTTAATAAGTACCTCTAAAGTTTCATTCATTTTATTGTGCTCAAACAAGAAGCTTGTCTCGGTGGTAAATGGGTTGGGGTAATTATACACGTGATCTATGGCGAGTTTCGCATCATTGGCAACAATAAACTCTGTGTAAGCATTTCCAGAATTGTTGTTTACATCCCATACTTTTAAGGAAAGTGAATGAGTGCCATCACTAAGTTCGTTTAACGGGTAAATTATTTTCCCCTCTTTATAATTATTGAGTGCAGCTGAATAATAGTCATTGAGGATAATTGGGTTTTCATACTCTTCATCCAATACTGCAGTTATATCATGTCCAAGGCTTGTTCCCGATGTATTAATTCCATTTTCGTCTTGAATAAGCGCTAAAATAAGAGGGTTTTCATCTGTTATTCCTCCAAAATTAAAATTGGTGTCATTCATAAAAAGTTCTACTGTTGGATCTTGTTGATCCAATTGAGCAGAATCTGACGAACCTCCTACAATGATCTGTTCAGTGTAACCTGATCCATCAATAGTATCATTCGCAAAATAATAACTTATTCTTCCTTCACCATAGGAGTAATTTATATCTTTTGGTACAATGAATTCAAAGGAGAATTTTCCATTAGTAACCGAAGCTGTTCCTTTATAAATTATGCTGTTTCTTTTTTCAAAATCAATGGTTTTGCCGATGGTATTATTGTCTAAAGTGGAGAGTGTTTGTGATTTGTCGTAAACGATAGGATAAACAAACCCATTAACGGAATGTAATTGATCATTTAGGTGTATTTCTCCTTCAATACTTACTTTTGATAATGCTTTTAAAGTATCGGTATTATTGGAGAATACTTTACCGTTTATTTTTGTTGTAACTACATTGTATTTTGGGTAGGCCATTTTTAATGCGGGGTCACCCAAAAGAGCAAACTTTCTATTATTAAAATTTGTTCCTAATGCGCTATTTACTTTGGTAAGTCGGATGGCGTCTCCTAAAGTAGGCATCTCACCATTTAATTCGTTTAAAGCGGCTTCTATGAAATTTATGGAAAAACCAATATTATTGGATATGCCTCCATATACTAATCGAGTTGTAGTCACCATAGCGATTGCTCCTCCGTTTGGATTAAGAATAACATATTCTCCACCAGAGGTTCGTTCAGGATTATCAAATCGAGAAAATTCACATGTTGCGGTGATAAATACAGGTAAAGCGTTCTTATTATTCCATGAATTGATGTCATCAATATCGAGTATTTTTTCATCTGCCCATCCACCTTCTCCACCATGACCAATATAACTGGCAAAAAAAGCGCCTTCTTCCATGGATTCTCTAATTTCTCTATTTACATCAGGGTAGCGTCCTCCGCCGGCTGTTGATATTTTATTGTATGCGTCTAAATATACCTTGTTCACATTAAAACTACTGTCCTCATCAAGGAGAGCGTCAATGATATCTTCTGTTTGAGTTAAATGCGAGGTTGTATAATTGTCCGCTAATGATCCGTCATCAGCAACAAAAAGAACATTATTTTTCCATGGATTAAATGTTGATTTAATATCATTTCCAGATAAACCGTCATAGGCTACTTTACTTGTAGCATTTGCATAATGTATGATCTTATCTACCATACCTTGTGCTTCTTCAAGGGTTTTTGTGGGCAGTCTGCCAATGCCTATGTCAACTGTAGAATTTGCGCTATATATACTATATGGATCATCTAACATACCAAAGAAATCATCACTTACGAAACTTACAGTTGGTGAGTAGGAGTTACTGGACTGAAAACTAGGAATAAAATAATCCGATTCGGATATTCTATTTTTTGGATCATAATTTCCGTCTCCAAAAAGGAGAACATATTTTAATCTGCTCTCACTTGAGGATGCGTTGTTATATAAATATTTTAAAAAGTTTCGAATGCCCGCGATGTCAGGATGACCGTTTGAAAATTCATTATAAATTTCCTGTGGAGTCACAATTGCTGTTGTTAAATTGGAAAAAGAGTTGTGGAAGTTTGCCAGTTTTTCTGCTGCAGATCGAAATGAAGGTGCAGTAATTAAAATGTAATCAATATCCGTTAGAGCAAGGAGGTTTTGATTGGCTATTTTGTTTACGTAAAATGGTGTTTTAAATCCCGATTCATTAAATGCAATAAAACGAGTGATTGAATCGGTAAGTGTTTTAAACGTAGTTTTAGTATTATTAAAATCTACAGTAACTTCATGAGTGGCGTAAGGATTGGTTACATCCCATACTTTTGTGGATGCTGATGTATTTTGAAGTTCAAATTGAGAAATATTTCCAGTCCCAACAGATTTTGGCTGGCTAAAGTATAAAGGTGTTTCGTTTAGTTTTAATTCACATTCAGTTTTCATTTCCAAATAATCTAACCAGGCTGTTGCGCCAGATATTGGATAATTGTATTCAAGTTTGAACGAAACATTGGCTGATGAATGCTCAAAGCTATCTTCTTCTGTGATCATAGTAACATAGTTGCTGGTGTAATTACTACTTACGGCATTAATGTTCTTTTTTTGATGCACAATCACATCATTATTTTTAAAATTAAAATTGTTTCCGCTCGATTGTGTTGAGCGAACTGCAATTTTTGACTTAAAATGAATTTTTGCTGTATTAACTTTATTCGTAAAGGTGAACGGGTAACTTTTTTCCAATCCAGAAATTAAGTCAAAATAATCACCATACCAATCTCTTCCTGATTGAATTAAATTGGTGTTATCTACTTCATAAAACTGGTGGTTTTCATACGTATTAAAGAAATGGGTATGAGGATCTGTGATCTGTGCTTTTTGTGTAATTCTCTTTCCATCGGTTGTCCCAATATTGACAAAATAATAGGTGGTATCTGTATAAAGGTGTTTATGATGATAAAAATAACCTGCAGTGGAATTCCATTCCCAATTATCGGCTTGTGTAGCGAAGAATAAGATATAATCTTCACTGTTGAATTCATCATCATCTTCCCCTGAAATATAAAGTGGTAATTCGGGTAGGGTAGAAGGTGTAGAAGAATGGACAGATTCGTTTAACATTCCTTCTGAATAACCGAAAACTCTGATTTTATTAGGGTCAATGTTTTCGATGTTTATACCATTTTGACTGAAAAAGCTACTGGTTAATTTCTGTATTCCGGTTGACGTTACTCCTATTTTGTACCAATCTCCCGAAGACATTTCCGAATTTTCTCCTGATCGAAACGTTCGGTTTTGAGCAGGGGGAATATCAGCCTTGATAAAGGAGTAGGAGTAATCAAAGGAAACTAATTTTTTCGCAACACCTGATTCATCAATTTCAATTGCCGGTATTAAAAATTGAATTAATGAATAGTGATCAATTTTTCTTATCGTAGTTTTTACCTTTATTTCTCCTTTAAAGGCATATTTTTTTTGTGCTTTCTGAAAGGTTTTGTGATTAATCTGAATGTCCGCACTATTTACTTTTCCATATACTTTTTTTGAAATCATGTAATAAGGTACTGAAGAAGGAGACGTGTACACAGCCTTATTAAAATAAGGTCTTTCCATACGCTCTAAATCTTCATTTAACTCAATTAGATCGGTTTTCCAAGTGATCTGAACAGCACCTTTTTCTTGTGCAACTCCACGAACAATTAAAAACAGAAGGATTATTGAAAACAGTAATTTTTTCATTCTGAAAATATAGAATTTTTCATTGATTCTGATTGCAAAACGGTCTAAGTATAAAGGTATTGTTTTCGGTAGCAAAAAAGTAATCTAGAATGCATAAATAAATTACTGAATAAAAGATGGTTATTCCTCAATGAGCTGCTTCTGATATAGGTTTTTGTATTTCCCGTTAACCGCACATAATTCATCATGAGTACCTTCCTCGATAATTCTTCCATCTTCAATCATGATAATGTGATCTGCATGCTTAATACTAGATATTCGATGACTGACTAAAATCGTCGTTTTATCAATCATAATTTCTTTGAGATTTTTCAATATTTTTTCTTCAGTTTCTGTATCAACAGCCGAAAGGCAGTCGTCAAAAATAAGAATGTTAGGGTTTTTCAACAATGCACGGGCAATACTAACTCTCTGTTTTTGACCACCAGATAGAGTAATTCCACGCTCTCCTACCACTGTTTCATATCCTTTTGTAAAACCCTTGATGTTATGATGAACAGCAGCTTGATTTGCAGCCCATTCAATCTCTTTTTGATTTGATTTTGATTCATTACCAAAAGTTCCGAAACTGATATTATTTGCGATTGTATCTGAGAATAAAAAAACCTCCTGCGGGACGCATCCTGTTTGATTTCTCAAATTATCAAGATTAATTTTTTGAATAGGAGTATGATCTATCAGAATTGTACCTGAGGAACAATCGTACAATCTATTTAATAGTTGAACAATTGTAGATTTTCCACTCCCTGTTTTTCCTACGATAGCGAGTGTTTCGCCCGGGTTAATTTTGAAAGAAATATCGCTCAATGCTTCAATTCCACTCTCTGGATAAACAAATTGAACATTTTTAAACTCGATTAATCCTTGAATAGCGGTTTCTTTAGTACAAGTATTCGTGATTTTTGGAGTTGTTTTCAAAAATTCATTAATTCTTTTTTGACTAGCAATGGCTCTTTGAATAAGTGAAGTAACCCAGCCCAGAGAGGCAACAGGCCAAGTGAGCAAGTTTATATAGATGACAAATTCTCCGATATTACCATAGGTAATTGAACCTTTTATAACCTCTAAACCCCCAATGTAAATGGTAATTAGTGTGCTCAATACAGGAAGAAAAAGTATTACTGGGTGAAAAAGAGATTCTGTTTTTACGAGACTCATTGCTGTAGATCGGTAGTTTTCAGCTTCCAGATTAAAGTTTTCAATCGTAGCGTTTGATTTATTGTAGGCTTTAATTACTCGAATTCCTGAAAATGTTTCTTGACTTAAACTGAAAATTTTGGATAACTGTTTTTGAACACGTTCACTTTTAATATTTATTAGTCGAGACACGTAATATATCGCGATTGACATGATGGGCAAAGGCAAGAGAATATATACACTTAATTCGGCATTTATACTCACCATGGTGGTTATAACAAGTGTGAAAAGAACAATAAGATTGATTAGGTACATGATAGAGGGACCAAGGTACATCCTCACTTTACTCACATCATCTCCGATACGATTCATGATATCGCCTGTTTTATTTTCTTTGTAAAAAGAGGTGTCAAGTTGCTGATAATGATTGTAAATATCATTTTTCAAATCGAATTCAATGAAGCGAGAAACCATGATTATAGTATACCGCATGAAAAAGGTGAACACACCTTTTATAAGTGCGAGGGCAAATAAGGCAATACCCAAAAAAACCAGACTTTTTACTAAATCCTCATATACTTGTTTCTGAAAATCAGAATCTTCCAAAAGATTATATGTGTTCAAAGTTTCAATAACAATATCAATGGATGATCGGAAGATTTTGGCTGGGTATAAGTTAAACCAATTGGCACAAATAATGAATAAAACGCCCAATAGCAAGCGCCATTTATATTTATAAAGATATTTATTTAATGATTTTAATTCCTTCAAGATCTATGAAATAAATTCTCCCTTAAAAGTACATAAATTAACGTTCAGGCTAGTTTTGTACTCGTAATAAAGATGATAGATATATTATATCAGTTTATGCGTAATATGGTTTTTTTCAGTGTGTTAATTTTAAAAGATAAGCAGTGTGGGCTTTTTTACAAACTAAACTTTTTCATAAAAGCATCTTTTCGATTTATGGATAAAGGAATGATTTGGTTGGTACTCAATTTAATTTCTCCAACTTTCCCTTTTTGGTATGCGTCAACATAATTCATATTAATAATATGACTTTTATGAACTCTTACAAAATCAAAATCGGATAGCGTATGTTCATAAAATTTGAGGGTTTTACATACCGTTTTCTTTCTTCCTCCAAGTAAATGAAAATCTGTTAAATTATCATTGGCCTGCAAATGAACTACATCTTTTAATTGAACCACATCAAATCCTTCCATGGTAGGAAGAACAATTTTCTTGAGTTGTTTATTTTCAATTGATAGGTTTTCCAAAAGGATATTCGCTTTCTTTATGTTAGACTGTTGTTGTAAATGTTCTCTTACTTTTTTTACAGCATCAATTAATTCATCAATATCAACAGGTTTGAGTAGATATGCACAAGAACTCAAATTAATGGCTTGAATAGCGTAATTACTGTAGGCTGTTACAAAAATGGTTTCAAAAGGAACTTCATTAAATTGGTCAAGGAGATCAAAAGCATTTCCAAATGGCATTTCAATGTCTAAAAAAACCAGGTTAGGCTGATGTTTTTGAATTAAATCATATCCTTCTTTTATATTTGAGGCTTCTCCTAATATTTCTACAAACGGACAATATTCCTTTAAATAGTTTCTTAAAGTTAATCGACTAGCTTCTTCATCCTCTATGATTAAAGCCTTTAAATTCATAGTGTTTTAAGTTTTTGTTGTGGTATAATTAGTTTCACTACAGTACCTGTACCATCTTGATTCAAATCATAGGTTGAAACATCAACATGAATTCCATTAAGATCATTAATAATGTTAATACGCTGTTTAATATTTCGCAACGCAGTACTTTTATTTTTCTTTTGATTATGAGTTTTTAATTCAGCACTTCGTTTTCTCCCGATTCCGTTATCTTCAATCATGATAATGAGGTTTTGATCATTTTTTGCGAGGTCAAGTTTTAAATTACCTGAATCTTTTTTGTACCGAAGTCCATGCCATACAGCATTTTCAATATAGGGCTGAACAAGCATAGGAGGGATATTAAAATTTTCTTCGTCTATGTCTTTGTGAACAGTAAACGAATATTCAAACTGATCTTTGAATCTGAAATGTTCTAATTTTAAATATAATTCAAGAATTTCCAATTCTTTATGTAGCGGGATAAAATCATATTCTGAATTTTCCATAACTAGTCGCATTAACTTGGAGAAGTTCGTGAGAAATTTATTGGCAGAACGCTGATCATTTTCGGAAATAAAACTGTTTACAGAATTTAAAGCGTTAAATATAAAGTGAGGATTCATCTGAGAACGCAAGGAGCGAAGAGCTAATTTTTGATTGGCGATTCTTCGTTGTTTTGATACTTTTAAAATATAAAGAACAGCGCCACAACCAATTAATATGAGTCCGAGTAAAAATCCAATAGCCCATTTGCTTGCTGAGAGCACATCCTCTTTAAGAGCATCTTCTTTCATTAGACTTTGAATAGCATTTTGAGAGATTTCTTTTTCCTTTCTCAATGTTTCCAGCTGAATGAGGTTCTCCATTCCTTTATTATGTCCCTTTAATTGTAGTGTTGTTCTTTTAATAGCGATAGTGTCTTCAAGTATCGTATAAAAGTTGAGAAATTTTCGAGCCATTTGATCGTTCTCTAATTTTCTTGCTGTATTTCTAATTACTTCTATTTCGCTAAGGTCAATAATGGAGTAATTAGGCGAATCAATATATTTATTTATGGCTTTTGCGGCATCATTGATCTTATTCAATGAAAAGTATGATTCGGCTAATCTTAAATATTCTAATGCATTTTTGGGTTTTTCAAGAGACTGAAACGATTCTCGAATTAGAGAAACATTTTCCTCATCGCGCTTGTTAGATCTTAATGCTTTGGAAAAAGATTTTTTGACTTGTTCTTTTTGTACGTCGTTTTTACCATTCGTAAGCGCTATTGCATTTCTGTAGGCTTCTATACCATCCTCAGTTCTAGAAGTGGAAATATAACAAATAGCCAATTTATTTAGGACGTCAATTCTGTAATTTGTGTCTAGTTTTTGCTCGTTTAGTTCAAGAAGTTTTCCTATGGCTTTTTTGAAATGTTTAAGCGCCATAAGGTTATTAATATGTAAACTATTTAGATTAAAACGTTCCTTAATAGGAGTATCTCTAATTAAATTTTCAAGAATTTCATTTGATTTAAGATAGTTTCCTGTTTCTGAGTAAAGTTGGGCATACAAGAGCGGTAAATCAATCACATCAATTTTTATTTTACTGCTTTGGGATAATTTCAAATATTGTAAAGCCACATTTGGTTCACGCAAAGCATGATAAATTTTTGCAGTTGTAAAATAAGATAGGTTAAGTGCTTTTTTTAAATCATTCTCAATACAAGATTTTGTAATTATTTCTATTTCTTTTAGTTCTGTTTCTGTTAATGGATCAACTTTTAAAATATTCCTAATTAAGTTAAGGTGGAGTTCCTCCATTATTTCTTGAGGCTTACTCTTCGATTCTTTTAAAGCAGTCTTTTCTTTATTCCAAGTTTCCTTTTTAAAAACATCGGTGTCAAATGTCTTTTCATTTTGAGCTGAAAGAGGAAATAAAAGAGCTGTGAGTATAAGTAAACCAAATGAAATTTTATTTGTCATTAGAGATATTGAGTTGGTTTGTAAACATCCTTAAAAAGTTTGGATAATCCAAATATAAAAACGCTCAAATCCTTATTCTGTATGGTTTTAGACCTTCTTGTAATTAGATAGCTATCTATGAAATCCTTTTTACTAAATAGAAAAGCTATTTCCCTAAATCCACCTTTTTTTTCATTTTTTTTCCTCACAATTTAGAAGGGTAATCAATTAAAAACGATTAAGATGAAATCAAAAATCCTTCCTGCAATTGTCTCTGGTTTAGTTGCGTCAACATTATTTTCATGTGACACAGAAATCACAAACGACAACTCACATTTAAGAAATCCACAAACAGTACAAGTTAAACCAAACAACTTAGCTCAAAATGTGGGTAATTCAAAAAAAACCAAGATTAAATTGGCCCTCATTTTAGATACAAGTAATAGTATGGACGGCTTAATTAACCAAGCAAAAAATCAACTTTGGAAAATCGTCATGGAGTTAGCAAAAACGAAAGATAAAAATGGGGAAGATCCATCTATCGATCTTGCACTTTATCAATATGGCAATGACAATCTTAGTATTCGAAACGGATATATTGAACTTGTTCAGAAATTCACAGGTGAATTAGATGAAATATCAGAGAAATTATTTGCACTAACAACAAGAGGAGGAGAAGAGTATTGTGGGCAAGTGATTAATAATTCTTTAAGTGAGTTAGCTTGGAGTAATTCTCCCCAAGATTTACAAATGATTTATATTGCTGGAAACGAACGGTTTAATCAGGGGTATCTCGATTATAAAAAAGTATGTGTTTGGGCCAAAAAGAAAAATATCACGGTGAATACTATATTCTGTGGAAAAAGAACAGAAGGGATTAAATCTTTATGGAAGCATGGGGCCGATTTAACTGGTGGCCAATTTGCATGCATTGATTCCGATATTCAAACGGTTCATTATTCCTCACCTTATGACAATGAAATTTCAAGACTAAATACAGCCTTGAATAATACATATGTACCCTACAATACATCAGGAGTAGCAAAAAAACGTAAACAATTATCGGAGGATAGTAAAGCAGAAAGACTAAATAAATCCATGGCATCAAAACGATATTTATCCAAAGGAAGCAAGGTTTACAGAAATAAACAGTGGGATTTAGTAGATTATTCAAAAGAAACTCATTTTAACATAGATAGTGTTTCGGCAGTTGCCCTTCCAGACTCTTTAGGTAAACTCTCAAAATCAGCATTAAAAAATAAAATAGAAGAGCTTTCAAAAAAGCGCGAAAGTATCAAAAAAGAGATGTCAAATTTGAGTAAAAAAAGGGAGGATTATGTTCAAAAGCAAAAAATTAATGCGATCAAGAACGATACTGTTTTATTAGAGGACGCGATCATTAAGGGTTTAAAAGAACAAGCTAAAAAGAAATCCATCACATTTGAAAAGAAAATGAACTAACAGGTAGCGCAAGGTCAATTTAAGGACGCATAAGAGGAGTCAGGCCTCTGCGTCCATTGATCTAAAATAGTTCAATGCTGCTGAATACTAAAAAATTCATTTAATACACTCAAACACCACAACATCATGAAAAAAATAATCATGCTATTATTAGCACTAGGAGTAGTATGCTCAGTTGTCGCAAAAACAAATTATCAAACTAAAATTTTAGAATCAAAAAATACATTGGAGCACTCTAAAACAGACTCTATAATGTCTCTTAATTTTTTTACAATAATGACTGATTCCGTTTTTCCTTCCTGGATGGGAACCAAATGGGATTATAATGGGATTTCCAATATTCCAGGAAAAGGAATGATTGCATGTGGATACTTTGTAACGACAACATTAAAGCATGTAGGGTTTAATTTAAATCGATATAAATTGGCTCAGCAGGCTGCTTCAACCGTAATTCAAGTTTTATGTGATAGTAGCAGATTATATTCCTATTCAGTAGATGCTGCAATAAAGAAATTGAAAGGACTTGGCAACAACAAATTATATGTTGTAGGGCTCGATTATCATGTTGGGTTTATAGCTGTCAAAAACAATGAGGTTTTCTTTATTCATTCGGATTATTTCAAAGGAGAGGTTTTAAAAGAAAAAGCTCAAAATTCCAAGGCTTTTAAAAATACTACTGCCTATGTTTTTGGCGAGATCACAAACAATAAAGAATTGTTTAATAAATGGAAAAATGGCATAAAAATATACTAATGAAAGGAATTGTTATAATTATCATGGGGTCTGTTTTTATGAAGTTTTTTCCACCAATAAATGAAACGGTGCCTAAAAAGCCTGATTATTCATCTAAAACAACCGCTGCGTTCAAATTTGTAAAAAGGAATCATTTGGATACGACTATTTGTTTTTTAATTGATATGCGTGTGCACGCAGGAAAGAGGAGATTTGCTATTTGGGATTTTATGGGAGATTCAGTGATGCGAGAAATGATTGTTACACATGGAAGCGCAGGAGTTAAGGGGCTTCCAGAAAGCAGAGCGGATCTCCCTACTTTTAGTAATTTACCAGGAAGTTTTGCTACTTCATTAGGAAAATATCGAGTAGGCCGAAGATCATATAGTAACTGGGGGATAAATGTGCATTATAAATTACATGGGTTAGATTCAACAAACAGTAATGCTTATCGAAGAATTGTGGTTTTACATAGTTTTTCAGGAGTTGATAAAGCGGAAATTTATCCCGAAGAACCTCCGTATAGTTTAGGGTGTCCAATGGTAAGTAATGAGGATATGACTTATCTTGATGGCTTGCTTAAAAGAAAGAAAAATGTATTAATGTGGATTTACTTTGATTGACGTTTAAGTTGAGAAGTCAGATTTGAAAGGTAATTCATTTTTGATAATGAAAAAAGGGAGCTAAAGCTCCCTTTTGATGATTATTTATAGTTCTTCTTTCAAGATATACTGGCAGTTAATCCAGTGTAGTTGTATGGTGATATTTGTTTTAATTCCTTTTTGATGTCTTCAGACACATCCAATGTTTCAATAAATTCAGCAATGGATTTTTCAGTAATGGTATCGTTTGTTCTTGTTAATGCTTTTAAAGCTTCATAAGGTTTAGGATATCCTTCGCGTCTTAATATCGTTTGAATCGCTTCGGCGACAACAGCCCAGTTTTTTTCTAAATCTTCCTTTAGCTTATTTTCATTCAATAATAATTTACCTAAACCTTTAAGTGTGGAAGCCAATCCAATAATCGAATGTCCCACAGGAACACCAACGTTTCTTAAAACTGTAGAGTCTGTAAGGTCTCGTTGGAGTCTTGAAATAGGAAGTTTAGCAGCTAAATGCTCAAAAATTCCATTTGCAATCCCTAAATTCCCCTCTGAATTTTCAAAGTCAATAGGGTTTACTTTATGTGGCATTGCAGAAGAACCTACCTCACCATCTTTCAATTTTTGCTTAAAATAATCAATTGAAATATAGGTCCAGATATCTCGATCTAAATCAATTAAAATATTGTTAATTCGCTTCATTGCATCAAACAAGGCGGCAATGTTGTCGTAATGTTCAATTTGAGTAGTGGTTTGGGAACGGTTTAGTTTAAGTACATTATCAACAAAATGATTTGCAAATTCAATCCAGTTTCTTCCAGGAAATGCTACTTTATGTGCATTAAAATTACCTGTAGCTCCACCAAATTTTGCTGAAAAAGGAATTGCTTTTAATTGATCTAATTGTATCCGAAGCCTTTCTACAAAAACAAATATTTCTTTTCCAAGCGTTGTTGGCGATGCAGGTTGCCCATGTGTTCGAGCTAAAAGTGGAATGTTATTCCATTCTTTGGCATAATTAATTAACACATTAAGTACTTCATGCAGCATTGGGTAGTATACATCGTTCAATGCATCTTTTAAGGATAAAGGAATAGAGGTGTTGTTAATATCTTGAGAGGTTAAACCAAAGTGTATGAATTCCAATGAGTCGGATAGTCCGAGAACAGACATTTTCTTCTTAATAAAATATTCAACGGCTTTTACATCGTGATTGGTTGTTTTCTCTATTTCCTTTACAGCCAATGCATCGGCTTCAGTAAAGTTTTCATAAATAGCTCTTAGCTTAGGAAATAATTTACTTTCCACTTCAGATAATTGGGGGAGCGGAATTTCACAAAGCCCTATAAAATACTCAATTTCAACTTTTACTCTGTATTTAATAAGTGCTGCTTCTGAAAAATAATTCGCTAGGTCTTTTGTTACCCTTCTATACCTTCCGTCAATGGGTGAAATAGCAGTTAAAGTATTTAGTTCCATGTCATCAAAATTAGGCCGTAAATATAATGAATTTAAAGGGTATTTACTTTACTGTTGAAAGCTATTGAAAACTTGTGAATTTGGAGAAAGAATGAACGCTGGATTTAGAACGAATTAGACAGAGATTTTTTTACATTAAGGGGTTATGAAGAAGGTGTTCGATTTGAATGAAATACCATTTATAAATAATTCAATTCGGTGCTTCCCTGGGTAAATTTTTCGAGTAGATCGAATTTGAAGCGAATGTTTTTTTTTAAAATGAATTGATTGGCCTTCTTTTAAGGATTTCGTTCTAAGTTTAAAAGTTTTTGGAGCCGTGCGGCCATTTGATTTCATAAAATGACAGATGTAGTCAATCATCAGTTGCTCTTCATGAGATCCGATATTCGTGATGGTAAATTGAAACAGAATGTAATCACCTATTTTAATTTTAGAAGAACTTAATTTAAAATCAGAAACTTCAATATTGGGAGAAAGAGAATATCCTGCAATTTCAAGTGCTTTTTGATTTCCTTTTTTAAGTTCACTTCGAAGAGCATGTTTTACGATCCAGTTTGTGTTGGGACGGTTTTCTTTCTTCCACTTCTCTAATGCATTTAAGGCAATTTCAGGATTATCTTTTGTGATATCATTGAGGTGGTTAGCAACTGATTTTTGAACGTATTTTGAGTTATCATCTTTTAAAAGTTCTAATATATCAAGGGTGATTTCAGGGTGTTTGATGAATCTATGAATTACTTGTGCCCATGGCAATCGAGGACGCAACCCTTCAGAAACTAGCCTCCTAACATGATGATTATTGTTTTGAGTCCATTCTTTTAAAATGGATAATGTTTCATCAGGATAGTGAACGATAAAAGATCGAATAGCAAATTCAGAAGTAAAACGCTTTGTGATTTCTTTTAATAAATCCATTGAAACGTGAAGAAATGCACGCTGACATCCTTTTTTTTCTACGAATATTGCAAAAGGCATGAAAATAAAGTTTTCCCAATTATTCGATTTTATTTCAATTTTTTCAACGCATCTTCTGATAATTAAGGCACTTTCCAAGAAGTTATTGGGAAGAAATTGGATCAACGCATTCGCGATACAATTTGCCCTACTTTTAAAGCTGTCATTATGAGAGAAAGAGGACGCTTTGTGTGAGAATTTTAGATGCTCAAATGGAGAATACACATAGCTTATATGATATGCTATTGTTTGAACCAATTGTTTGTTGAAGACGTCTCTAATTAACGCATGATCACTCATGTTCCCAAATTAAGTGTTTAACGGAGACAATAAAAGTCGTCACTTTATTTTTTTACTGAAATTTAACGCTGAATATCAAAGTACGTAGCGGTTTGTTGATCCGACCAGTTCCAAGATAAAAAACTCTGTTTTTGATAATTGTGCTTAAATTTTTCAATTCTGTAATCTAAACGCTCAATGAGGGATTGATTTTTAGTCCATTTATACAAAAGTTTATATTTTCTGTAATCACGATTTTTATTGATAAGTAGTTTTCGGTGTTGATCCAAAATAGGAAGTGTTTTATCAGACAACGAAAGTTCAAACAAATAGTCAATCTGTTTGCTTTCAGCATGCGCTAAATTATGTTTAGTAATGATTACATCCCAATTAAAAAGCGAACTGATTAGTAAAATTAAGAACACAGCAATTGCGTTCGTTTTGAGTAAATAAGTATTTGTTTTTTTTGCTTTTACTTTAAAAATAAGTGTAGCTAAACCAAAAAGAGTGGCAGAAACAAAAATAACCACACCAATTCTTTTGTAAGCAAGGCCATGATGAATAACATAATGGTACACCCTCATTAAAACAGAACAGGTTAGCAGAACGTTTTGACAGATCCAAACATAGGTGGCTATTTTTAAGCTTTTATTTTTAGGATAAAAATTGAGGTTTTTTCTAAAAATATAGAGAACGATGATTGCAGAAAGTATAATACTAAAAATTAAAATCCATGTTCCTTTGTGCAACATACTGGAATAATCACTATTCATTGCATTTCTCTCCAAGAAGAAAACATTAATATCAAGTAGGTTTACACATAATAGAAGAGCATTAAGGGCAATTAGCGTAATCAGGGCCATTCTAAATTCTGTTTTTAGCGCAATCATTGAGGCGCTTTTCTTTATTGATGCTGAATTTAATGGCTGTTTTTCCCTTTGAAGATTGTTGTTCTTGAGTGGTTCATTATTATCAAACAAATGTAAAGATTGGTAATAGTAAATTCCAATTCCAGTCAATAATCCAAAGCCAATAAACAGAAAACGAGCAAAAGGATAATGCTCAAAAATATGCGATAAGTAATCCCCTAAATTTTCAAAAATAATATTTAGCTTATTTGCAAAAACAGGATTTGCAGAGCTGTATATAATTGTAAACAAAATTGTAATACCTAGGGGGATTACAGCTAGCTTAAACCACTTCCATGCTTTACCGGATAAGCCGGTGTCAGGGACTGAGAAAAAACTGTTTTTTCGAAATGGTGAAGTTATTATACTCAGGAAGCCACTTGGAATAAGAAGATAAATTGTTTTAAGTTGTTTTTCCATTAATGAGGCCACGAAAAGAAAAACAGAGGAAAACAGCATGATTTTACTGAATAATGAATTGTGGTAAAGTACACCTGCACTAGAAAAAACGATTCCTAAAAGTGCAAGGAGCGCTTGTTTGTTGTTTTTAGTAGTTGGATTTTGAAGGAAGAGTAAACCTCCAAAGATCAAAACAAATAGAGTGAGGTTGATGCCGAACTTTTCTTGCCAGAAGAAAATATTAAACAAAATTGTAAAAAGAATGACCGAAATTCCCTGAGGTAACTTTTTCATGTTAGTATAAATTGTAATTGTTTTTTTTCATTGTGAAGTTAGTTTGAGAAAAGATTCAAATAGATTAAGAAAACCTTTTTTGTGTTAACGATTGTTAATTGTATTTTAGCGTTCTAGTTCTTTATTCGATGCCCTGGTGGTGAAATTGGTAGACACGCAATCTTGAGGGGGTTGTGGCAACAGCCGTGCTGGTTCGAGTCCAGTCCAGGGCACATAAATAGCGACTTAGGTCGCTTTTTTTGTGGTTTGGATTAGACGAGAACCTTGGTTCGAAACGAGCATAGCGAGTTCGCGAATACCTTTTTTTTGAGGACAAATGATGAGCAATCCAGTCCAGGGCACATAAATAGCGACTTAGGTCGCTTTTTTTGTGATCTGGATTAGACGAGAACCTTGGTTCGAAACGAGCATAACGAGTTCGCGAATACCTTTTTTTGAGGACAAATGATGAGCAATCCAGTCCAGGGCACATAAATAGCGACTTAAGTTTTTCAAATGACTTAAGGACGATATTCTTTCGTGTCGAATCATCACAACTGTAGAAGAAAAAATGTTGGACTTAATATGGATGTCAAATAACATTTTATAGCGTGTTTTCATCATTAATTAGTACATTTAAATGCGTTTGATTAATCGATTTCTTTTGGTACGAAAATTCTTCTTCTTTTTATTTCTTGTTCCATTTGTTCCGTTGATTGCTCAAGATTCTCTATCTTTTGACCAATTGGAATGGAGAGACCTCATGAATATACAGGTTACCTCTGCCGGTAAAAAAGCTCAGAATGTAAAAGATGCACCGGCCAATATTATTGTAGTGACCAAAGCGCAAATTGAGGAAAGAGGTTATCTTACACTTCAAGAGGTTTTTAGGGATTTACCGGGGTATGATTTTGCAGTTGGAACACCTTCGGGTGAGTATCCTACGCATTTTCTATTTCGAGGAATTGGAGACGTAGGACAAACAAAATATGCACTATACCTTGATGGAGTTCTTCAAAATGATATTTCAAACGGTTGGTTTAGGCATATAGGATATAATTTTTCTTTAAGTAATATTGAACGTATTGAGGTGGTAAGTGGTCCAGGTTCTGCATTGTTTGGTTCGAATGCAGTTGCGGGTTTTGTAAATATCATTACTAAACAAGGATACAAGAACAAAAACAAACGATATGAAGCGGTTTCGAATTCTTTTGTGGGTAATAACAATACCTATCATCAAGATTTTAATGGTTGGGTTCGGTTAAAAAATAAAACTTCGGTCAGTTTTACAGGACGATATTTTCAGTCAGATGGAGATAATGGTATTGGTCGATTCGATCCTGGGAATTACTTTCAAAATAATTTTGAACCTGATTCTGTGAAATTGAGATCAGGTAGTTTAGCACTCAATGAGAAAACCGAGAGTGGGTTGCCATTGCCTTTGAATAGCGGCTTTAAGACGAGTGTAAATGACTATTATTTCAGGTCAAAGATAAATTACAAAAATTTTGATATTTCGGCTTCCCACTGGGAAAAGACGGAAGGGCTTGGAAGTTATGTTGTGGGTTATGAATATTTTACAAACGATGATGAGAAAGATTATTTGGCAAATCATTCGGGACGATCATTTCAAATGAAGTATACGTTTTCCCCTTCCGATATTATTTCTTCTATGTCCAGAACATATTTTCTTTCCCAGAAAGTAAAGCCTGAAACTGGATTTTCTTACACCTATCAATCCCAAGATATTAACACAAGTGATACAATTGTGCCAAATTATAAGAAAACCTATGAGAGTGAGGGATATTTGATTGGGCTGGAAGAGCAACTTAATTTTAAATTTAATTTAAAGCATCATTTAATCTGGGGATTTCAATTTGAACAGAAAATAAGAGAGTTTTTTAATATTAATTATTTTACAAAAGAGGACAGTTCTAATTTGTCATTAATTAATCAAAGTATTGAATTACGTCCGGTGTTTTTCTCTGCTAATGGTGCCTCATTTGTTCAAGATGAATATTGGTTGAGTGATAAACTAGTGCTTACTTCTGGATTACGATTTGACGTAGACGAGTTTTATGGTGCAATTTTTAATCCTCGAGCAGCACTTGTATTTTCCCAACAACACGGGCTGAATTTTAAGGCGCTTTTTGGTCAAGGATATAAGCCACCGACGATTTTTGAATTGTATGACGAGTGGAGAGGTTATTTTGATTTAGAGCCCGAAATTATTCAAACCTGTGAGGTCGAATTAAGTTATTTAAAAGCGAAGTGGGATGTGACATTAAATGCTTTTTACAATGATTTAAAGAATATGATTGTCGTTGCAGAGAATCCAGACGCGATTCGATATCCAATTGGAGAAAATGGTCAAAAAGAAGAGTTTTTTCAAAATATAGGAAGTATTAATATGTTAGGGATTTCTTTACGTTCAAACTGGCATCCTTCTAAAAACTGGTTAATTAATTGGAATTATCAGACAATATCAAATGGTGCATTTGAATCAATTGATAACACAGCACGACATCGGTTTAATTTTGTGATTAATTATAGAGGATTTAAGTATTTAAATCTAAATCTCAGAGGGAATTGGTCTGGGAAAATAAAAGCACCAAGTACTAATTTATATTTTCAGCAAAAAACAACTGGATCAATTGAAAGTGTGGGGTATGATTATGTGACGGAGCAACAGCCGGATGGATACCTAGATGGTCATTTTTTGCTTCATCTAACGTTAACAGGAAAAAATATTAATGTGGGTAAAAACCTAATCGTTGAACCTTTCTTGAAGATAGATAATTTACTCGACGAGCAATACGCTTATATGGGAAGGCAATCAGGAAGTGGAATTCGTCCGGTGTCTAGTATTCAAACATCAATTACAAATCCAAATGGTTTTATTCCTGCTTATCATCCTCAAGCGGGTAGAGTTATTTTAGGTGGTTTACGATTAAAGTTTAACTAGTACCTTTCAATAAGTTTGATTTAATGGCTATTTTTATAAACAGTGTCAAAAGATAGGATTACTCTGAATGCAACAGTCAAAAGATATTTCGATAATAACTCCTGTATACAAAGCTGAAAAGATTGTTGCTGAATTGGTTGCTGAAATAATTAGGTCTATAGAACAAGAAACCTTGAACTATGAAATAATTCTTGTAGAGGATGCCTCACCAGACGCTTCTTGGAAAGCAATACAAAATGCATGTGCCTCAAACTCAAATATTAAAGGTGTACGACTTGAAAAGAATTTTGGCCAGCATGCTGCTATTCAATGCGGTTTAGAACAGTGCGTAGGAGATTTAGTATTTGTGATGGATTGTGATTTACAACATCAACCAAGAGACTTTCAAAAATTTCTAGAATCAATAAAACGAGAGAATACAGATTTTGTAGTAGGAATTCATCAAAAGAGAAATCATTCATTTTTTAAGAATGTAATCGCTTTTATTTTTTACAAGCTATATGGTGTGTTTATCGGGGAAAATCAGGTTTCCTTTGGTAAGGAATTGAGTAATTTCACACTTCTCAAAAGAAATGTTGTGGATGAATTAGTTTTAAAGCGAAGAAAGGGGGCACATTTTTTAATGAACTTAAGAACGATAAAACAAAACTATTCTGTTGTTCATATTGAACATTCAAATCGGTTTGAGGGGAATAGTTCGTATTCTTTTATAAAACAATATAAACATGGTTTGGAGGGATTGGGAGTACATACTCATTTGGGATCTTTCAACATGATTTTTGTATTTTTTGCAGTTTTATGTCTTGGAGGAGTATTTATGATTAACAATTTCCTTTTCATCCCTGGTGTAATATTCTCATTTATAGGCTTAATTATGCTTATTTTAGCCTACTCGGTGAGGCGTTTTAATAGGATTTTGGAAAATGCTGAACCGCAACAGATTTTCAGGATTCAAGAGGTGCTTAATTAAACATGTATTCATACGGATTTGATAAACAAAATAAAAACCAAGAGCTAATTTCTGAGAGCTTATTCCTCAATGGGTATTATGTGTTGAAAAACGTTCTTCAGTCTGAAGAGCTAAAAGAAATTCGTGTTAAAATTGATAAGTATTTACTTCAACAAGAATCAGTATTCACCAACAGAGAATTAGAATCCATTGGAGAAGTTAATCAGTTAAGAGCTCCTATTCAATATGATGAAGTGTTTTTAAACATTTTAATGAAACCGCAAATTATTGATTTTGTAAAAGGTCAATTAGGAGAGTACTACATACTACAGCAACAAAACGCTGTGGTTAATCAACCCAATTCTGAGCACCATCAATCAGCTTGGCATAGAGATTTACCTTATCTGAATTTAACCAGTTCAAAATTGTTAGCGGTTAACGCATATTTCTGTATTGATGAATTTAACCCTAGGACAGGAGCAACATTTTTTGTGCCTCATACCCACAAAGCTGATTTTTTTCCAAGTGATCAATTTTTAAAGAATAATGCAATTCAAGTGAATGCAGAAGCTGGTGATGTTATTTTGTTTGATACTATGATTATACACCGAGCAGGTGAGAATATCTCTGATTACAAACGAAGAGGGATTAATAGTGTTTTTTCTCGATCAATAATTCGCCAGCAAATTGATTATAGTGTCCTATTAAAGGACAAGTATCAAAATCATTCTCAGGAAATTCAGCAAATACTAGGGTTCGATTGCGCTTCACCTAGTTCTGTAAAAGAATTCCGACAAAGATTTTTATATCGTAAATCGAAATGAAAAAGATCATTACGGTTGAAAATATAGATCAAGTTTTTAGCGATCAATCTAGTCTTGATAGTTTGAAATCATCCATTCTTAATGATGATATCGTTATTGTAAGAGATGTGATTTCCCAAAAGTTAATTCAAGAAATCAAGGGTTATCTAACGCAGGTTGGTAAGTCCTCTTTTCCAAATTATGAACGAATAAAATTTGGAGCTAAAGACTTTCATAGAATCAATAATAATGATCCGAGAGCTTATGTAAAAGGAGCTTTTCATCAGTTTGTTTTTTATCCTTGGAATCAGAATTATTTCGATTTATTTAATCAGTTTTCTAAGGCTTATCAGTTAAAAAATATTTTAAGTGGAATAGAACCAGACGCTTTTATGTTTCCTACAAAAGAAGATGATTTTACCGCTCGAATTGCTTTTCAATTTTATCCTAAAGGTATTGGATATTTAAACAATCATGCAGATCCTGTTGATCAGCATCAAATTGCTGTTCCTATTTTGGTTATGTCCGAAAAAGGAATAGATTTTAATGAAGGTGGGGCGTATGTGAAATACGAGGATGAAAAGGTGTTTATAGAAGATCACACTGAAATTGGAGATGTTGTATTTTTCAAAGCTTCCTTGGAACATGGAGTTGATAAAGTTGATGTTCAAAGCGATGCTGCATGGCTTGATTTTAAAGGAAGATGGATGGGACTTTTAGCCGTGAATCAATTTTTTAATACCAATGTTATTTCAGAGTCAGTTGAATTAAAGCAAAAGAAAATATGATCTGGGAAAGGAGAGGTTTTATTTGTGGTCCACGAGAGGATATTTCTTGGTTAAGAAATGGTGTAAGTAGTGCAACAGTTGATGTTTTAAATGAGTCCAAAGGACTTATTAAAATATTTGTAAGTGGGAGAGATGCTCAAAATAGAACGAATATTGGTTGTGTAGAATTCGACGTATTCAATCACTGTATTCTTGATATTCAAAAAGAACCTATTTTAAATCTTGGACCATTAGGATCTTTTGATGAAAACGGACAGTCATATCCTTTCCTCGTTAAAAATGAAAAAGAAGATTTACTTTTTTACACAGGCTGGTCTCCAAGTGTATTAACACCCTTTCAAAACTTTATTGGCTTAGGAATAAGACCATCATTTTCTAATGATAAATTTATTCGTTATTCCAATGTCCCTGTTTTAGATCGATCAAATGAAGATTATTCCTCTACAGGGTCTTGTTGTGTATTGAGAGAACAGGGAATATACAAAATGTGGTATACCGCTTTTGAAAGATGGGAGGAACATAATGGTGCGCAAAAGCATTACTACCGTATTAAATATGCAACTTCATTAGATGGAAGGAATTGGGAAAGATCTAATGAGGTATGTATAAATTTTAAAAATTCTGATGAATTTGCAATCTGCCGACCTGCAGTATTTAAATGGAAGGAAAAGTATCATATGCTATATTCCTACAGAGGGGTTCGATATCAATTGGGGTATGCCATTTCAGAGGATGGAATAAATTGGAAAAGGAAGGATGAACGCGTAAAATTAGAAGGTAATTCTGAAAAATGGGAAAATGAAGAAATTTGTTACCCTGCGATTTTTACAATACATAACGAAATTTATATGCTTTATTCTGGTAACAACTACGGTAGGGCTGGATTTGGATTAGCTAAACTTAAAGTATGATACCAATTTTCGATAGTTTAACACACCCTACGCTGGATGGGAAATGGTTGAATAGGGATACTTTGGCGACATTTGATGATTTAAAAAGTCAAATGAAACAAGCTTATGTTCCGTTTGCTATTGCCTGTGGGATTAACGGGAATGGGTATAATCACGAAGAGTACTTTAGTGTTTCTTCAAATGTTGACGGACTCATTCCTATTGCTCGATTAAACATGTCTGCGGATTCTTTAGAACAAGAACTTCAACATATTTATGACATTGGTTATAAAGGCATTAAAATTCATCCAAGGTATGAGAAGTTTAATTATTCAGAAGAGAAGCTTTCAAGAGTATTTATAAAGTGTCAACAACTCGGACTTATTGTGCATTGGTGTTCATTTTATTATACAGAGATTAATAATTACCCCAGTTATGATCCTTATTTTTTAATTGTGAATGCTTTGAAAAAAGCGCCTAAATTAGATTTAGTTATTGTACATGGCGGTGTTCATGATTTACTTAAATATGCCGAGTTGGCGCGTTTTAATTCAAACATTCTCTTGGATTTATCCTTAACATTATTTCAATATAAGGAAACAACGCATTATCAAAATATTCAATTTTTACTCAAAAAAATAGATCGAAGACTATGTCTTGGTTCTGATCATCCAGAAATTCAATTGCTTGACTTAAGAACAGAATTTGAGGAGTTTTGTAAATTAGATTTAGCCGAGGAAAAACTTTGGAATATTGCATGTAGAAATATTGGAGCGAAATATAAAATTGAATTTTAGTAAAACCATAGCTTTTTTAGGAGCCGCAGGTACCCAACTATCTCCTGTTCTTTATGCCAAGCAAAAAGGATATCGGATAATTACAATTGATAATAAACCCGATAATTCAGGTCATGCTCACAGTGATAAAAGTTATAATGTTAGTATAACTGCACATAGTGAGGTTTTAACTATTTGTAAGGCAGAAAAGGTAGATGCAGTCATTGGATATGCATCAGATATTGCGAGTGAGACTCAAGCATTTGTTGCTTATGAATTAGGTCTCACAGGACCTCTTATTGAAGCGAATAAAGTACTCATTAATAAATGGGAGTTTAGAAGTTTTTTAAAGGCAAAAGGACTTCAAAGTATATTTTTTCAAAAATTTGAATATACTCAATTAGAAGGGCTTCAGTTAATTTTGGAAAGTCAATTCAATAAGGAGGAGAAATTTATTATTAAACCTACTGATTCGGCAGGATCAAAAGGGGCATATGTATTTAAATTAAAGGATTTTGCCTTAGAAAAGGCAAAACAATCTTTTTCTTTTTCTCAATCAAAGACAATAATTGTGGAATCATTCATTGATAAAAAATCTCCTCAAATATGTGGTGATGGATTTATTTTAGATGGAGAAATTCAATTTATTGATTTTGGCGATGGACACTTCCACGATTTTGAAAAATCTCCTGTTCCGTTTGGAGAAACTTTTCCAGGAAGTTATAAAAAGGAGATATATGACCAATGTCGAAACAAACTCCAAGCAATACTATCAACATTAACCTATGAAGGACCATTTAATTTTGATATTTTCTTAACTAAAAATGGAGATATTTTCATTAATGAAATTGGACCAAGAAGTGGTGGTAATTATATTCCAGATGTTTTGGGAATAAAGAATGGATTTGACTTTGTGGGTCAAATAGTGGAGTTTTATTTGGGAAATTCACCTGTATTTGCAAGTATAAATAATCAAAATAATATAGCTTCTTACATGATTCATTCAGCATCAGATGGATTGTTAAATAAAGTGGATGTTGTTGAACCCGAAGGGATGCATGTGCTAAGTAAAAAAGTGTTTATAAAAGAGAACGACTCTATTTTTAAGTTTATTTCAGGAAATCACACGATTGGCAATTTATTACTTCAGTTTGACTCAAAATCAACCATGCTAAACTGTTTTAAGAGTTTAAACGAGCATGTTACTATCACGTATAAATAATGATATTAATTAGCGGTATGTTATTGTAAGCTAATGGATTGGTAATTGTAGGCAATTTATTTAAGTCCTTTTAACATTTTGGATCGCCTTCAATTTAAATCGTTTTTTATCTTTCGGTTGTGTTTAAATTATCCACTAATTTCGTATCAAGTCTTATCAATATCTTGCTGTATGTACTAGTCAGTGTGGGACTTTTTTTAATGCTTCGACTAATTATTCCCTACTTTGAATTTGATTCAGCAGAGGGGTTTTTAGTATTTAAACAGGATTATGTCCATATTCCAATTTGGCATTATTCATTTTATATCCATGTTTTTTCTAGTACGATTTGTTTAATTGCAGGTCTAACTCAGTTCTCAAAAACGGTTCTTAAAAATTCTCCAAAATCACATAAGATTCTTGGTAGGATATACGCCTATAATATTTTGGTGATTAATTTTCCAGTGGGAATGATAATGGCTTTTTATGCCAACGGATTGTGGCCTACAAAAACGGCGTTTATCTTATTAGATTTGCTATGGTTTTGGTTTACTCTCAAAGCTGTTTTGGATATCAAAAAAGGGAATGTTTTATCGCATAAGAAAAATATGATCAGGAGCTTTGCCTTGACTTTTTCAGCAGTTACACTCAGGAGTTGGAATGTGCTTTTATCCAATACGACATCGATAGATCCATTAACGCTTTATATGATAAATGGCTGGCTTGGTTGGTTGCCAAATTTAATTGTTGTTGAGGTGTATAATTTTCGAATGAGTAAAAGACTTTTCCGATCTTCAATAACCCATTAAATTGGTGCCCCTCCACGGTAAAAGTTCATTTGAGATAAAATGATAATGCCAATAATTGCTCCTATAAGAAAGGTGAAAAAGACAAATACCAGTGAGCTGATAAGCCACTTATATTTTGAAGATAATTTTTTGAGCCTCCAATAAATAATTCTCGCAGGAATAAAACCTAAAATAACAGGGAGTAGAAAAAATAAAATTTCAAGTATTTTCATGATTAAACTCATTTAATTTATCAAACGATTTGGAGGATAATGTATTATCTCTCAATTGTTAAAATAAGTTTAATAAACTTGATTAGGGGAGATCATTTTTTAATTGATGCAGATGGTTGATTATATGCAATAAATTAGGAGAAAATTGACTCTTAATTTATGACCTTATTTATTGAAATGGACTGATTTTTACAAATCCAAATTTTCCATTATCAAGGGCAATTATTGCCCCGCCATCAGGAGTTAAATCTATAGCTTCTCCTGCCCAATCTGTTCCTTTTCCACCACCATAGGTTTTTTGCCAATCAAGGTTTCCGTTTTGATCTAATTTAATAAGGTAAATGTGCCAGGTATTCGAATTGTCACCGCTATTTCCACACCGTCTTTTATATCGGTTGTATTCATCACCAGTGCCAGCAATAACGATACATCCGCCATCATTAGTTGATTTTATGTCCCAAGCCTCATCATGAATGAACTTTGGATTAAAACCTCTTGGATTACCACATTTAATTTCCCAAAGTTGATTTCCCGATGTGTCTATCTTTGTCGTATATGTATCCCAGTTTTGGGTTCCTGATTTGGTATGCCCGGTGAGAAATATTGAACCATCATCGCTTACATCCATCCCAAAACAATGGTCTTCTAAGGCTCCTCCATAACGCTTGCTCCATATAATATTTCCCTCAAGATTGGTTTTTAATAGGCCATAATCCGATGCGTTTTTGGTTAAACCAGAAATAAACAGGTTATTTTCAATTTTTCGTATTCTGTAGGCATGTGCTATATGATTATTTAAATTCAAACCCTTAATTTTAGAACCGTTTGAATCTAAAACCGTGAGGTATCCTTCTCCCTCAGTAAAAAAAGTATTGTTCGGGTCATTAGCATTAACATAGCCAACAGCTATTATTCCGCCAGAGGTACATATTATATTTTCAAAGGCATCATTGCCACCATTGTCAATTGTTTGATTGAAGATAACTGCCCCGCTATTTTTGTTGAGTTTAATAATCGCGCTGTTTTCATTAATAGCACCACAAATAATATATGCATTTTTAGTTTCAATTACTGAATTCCCTAAATTATGACCACCATCGGAAAACTCTTTTTTCCAAAGTAATTTACCCGTTTCATCTGTTTTTACAACCATTATTTTAGCAGAATTCGGAAGCGTTCCAGTTTCTCCAATTTGAATAAATCCACCATCAGAACAAGTGAGGATGTAATGGCCATGAGCCTCTGACTGTGAACCAGCTATTTCTGAGGTCCACTCTTTATTGGGTGCGTTTGGATAGTCTTTAAGATTACAATCATTGTTTACTTTTTTACATCCTGTAATCAATAGAATTAAAGAGAGAGCATATATGAGCACGTTCAAGTTCACTAGCGATAAAAAGAGTTTTGAAAAAAACATTCTTTAAAAAATAAAAAGCACTGATAAAATCAGTGCTTTTTGAGGCGGTGAAGGAGGGATTCGAACCCCCGGTAGGTTTCCCTACGCCAGTTTTCAAGACTGGTACATTCGGCCACTCTGTCACTTCACCGCGGCGAAGATACGTCTTTTTTGATTTTTACAGCAAGTATTTTTAAAATTAATTTGAGGTTAATTTAATATACTTCTGCGCAAGAAACTCAAGATAAGGGTGATGAATATATAATTGATTATTGCTCGCTCAATATATCCATGATTGTCCCGCTTCCAATAGTTCTTTGTCCCTCAAGTAAAATGAAACTGGCACCTTTATGGAGATGAATTCCTGGATTTCCTTTTATTTGTAGCTGCAGTTTTATTTGATCGCCTGGAAAAAGCGTGTCAGAATCTGATAAATTAAAAATTGTAAAATATTCACATGGGGAACTATCAAATACTAGTTTTGGACTAAAACCTTGTCCAAATGGTACGCTTCTGCCTCCATTTTTAGTGCTTAAAAAGGCGATTTGAGCAAATATTTCAGAAGAGGTGGACATTATTGCTCCCTAACTTTATCCAATAAATTACTGAGTGTAAGAGCTTCCTCATCTGATAAATTATATCCTGCATAGATTTTTTGAGTTTCTTGTTCCACCAAGTCAATAATTTTAGAGCCAGACTCTGTAATAGAAATTTCCATTTTTCGCCTGTTACTTTCACATAAAGAACGCTCTACATAGCCGAGCTTCACAAGTTTATCTACCAGTCGGGTTAAATCTCTGCCTTTGTCCAGCATAACGTCTTTTATATAACCGGGTGAAACAGGTTTAGGATGACTACCTCGAACAATTCGAAGAATATTGTAGTGCTGACTTAGAATACCATGCTTATTGTATATTGGGGCTCCTACATCGCGTAACCAATTGGCTGTATAAAAAATGTTTACTGTAGCCATGATGCGGTTACTGCTAAAGTTAGATTTTATTTCCTCTTTTATTCCCATTTCTCAACTTTTGTGAAAACAAATATAAAGAATATGGTACTCAATTCAATAGGCTAGAGTAGCTTGCTCATTAAAATTTTATATAAACTGAGCATTGCATCAAAATCTTTTATCGCTATTTTTTCAAAAGGGGAGTGAACATTGTTCTCAGGAGCTCCAATAAAGCACCATTGAAAAGGATAAGGACTAAGGTGTAACGCGTTCGCATCACTTCCCCCTGCGCTTTCAACTTCAAGTTGAAAGGGAATGTTCGAATCTTCAGCGATTTTAATGATTTGGTCAATAAATTTTCTTCTTGGAATTCCTGAGTCTCGCATAGATATGGCAACCCCATTGCCATGTTGAATCCCTGTAGTAACCCATGTTATATCAGAAATCAACGCATTCATTACACCATAATTTTCATAGATGTATTTCCCTAAAAACTGAGCGTTTCCTCCGCCGTGTTCCTCGTAGCAACTGAAGCAGATTATCCCATTTTGTAAAGATTCAGCTAATAAAAGCGCATTAAAAACACCAAGTCGATTATCAAGATAACATGACTCTATATAGCCATTTTCTTCCTTAAAAATGCATTTAAAACACAGCGTTGTTCCACGATCAATTTCCCTATGATAGATATAAGAAATCGTATTGTCTTCATCTACAAAAAGCTCACATTCAATAAATCCTTTCGAATCTTCTCCAATTAATTTCCAACCAGATTCCACCTGAGGACTGCCAATTTTTATAAGTTGAGAACCATAACCAACAGTAAATCCAATAGAGTCCATGTGGGCAAAAACGGCGGTTTTTGGTTTGCCAAATACCAATACAATAGAATCTTGAAACGTTTTTCCTTTTAAAACTGTTGGTTCAACGGACCAACTTTGTTTATTTTGCTCAATGTAATTTAATATAAATTCTGTCATTAAAAACTCACTTCCAGAGGGAGCATGAATAGAGCACATTTTTTGTAAAAGAGAGAAATTCATAACACAAAAATGAATAATTGTAATCAGTTAAGCTAATGATTTTAGAATTGTGCTGTATTCTTTGTTGTAAATAGGTTTTTGAGTTGATCTGTAATAACTTGAAGTGAGCACAAGTTTGATGATTTAGTTCCTTTTAAAATAGAATTGAATAGTATATTTATAGGTATGTTAAAGCGATTGATTTTTGCAGTGATTATCTCATTGGTTTCTTGTTCTGTTGATGAGCTTCCTTCCTGTAATGGAATTGGCATTGAAGGAGAGATATGTAAGGAATACCAATATGTTAATGGGGACTTCAATGGAAGTAATCAATATTTTTATGATTTAGATACGCAGTTAAAAACAAAAACCATCACAAAAGGTAAGAATGGAAATGAAGAGGGGAGTACTTTATATGCGTACGATTCATTAAAAAGAATTTCGCAAATTACACTGGAGGATATTAATGGCAGGGAACTCAGTGTAAAAACGCTGAAATATAGTGATTCAGGGTTTTTGATCCTTGAAAAAATAGAAGGGCAATTGAATACAACATTTGAGCGACATTTTGAGAATAATGCGCTTGTTGCAGAAACTTACATGCAAGATGGTGGTGTTTTGTGGGTTGATTCATTGGAATATTTTTCAGGTACTGAAAGTTTGTATCGAAAAATTCGCTATTCGAATAACTCCATTACTCAAATTATATACTTTGAAGATTATTCAAATAATGTAAAAGAAGAGAAAATAACAGATGCCAACGGTATGATACAATCAAGAAAGGTCTTAAAGTTTGATGAAAATGATAATATTTTGGAGGAATTAATTTATTCTGAAAGTGACCTGCTTGTAAAGCAATCGATTTATTCATACGAAAGTGGCTTATTGGAACGTGTAGTGAAATTTAATGGGGCAGGGGTAGAGTTTGAACGTTTTGAATATCAAAGATTTTAAGATGGAAATAAAAGTTTTAGGAACTGGGAATGCGTTTAATCAGCAAAGTAGAATGAACTCTTCTTTTTTCATTCATTCTGGAGATCAGAATATCTTAATCGATTGTGGATTCACCGTGCCTTTAGCTCTTCACAATGAAAATATTGATCCATCATCAATTGATATGATCTTTATTACTCATTACCATGGAGACCACTATGCTGGATTATCCTCCTTATTATTAAGTTTAAAATATATTTACAAGCAACAGAAGCCATTAAAAATTTGTGGGCCTGGTGACGTGAAGTCAAAGATAAGGGAGTTGCTTAGCGTGTTGTATAATGGGAATGAATCTTTACTTGATGAATTAGCTATTGATTTTTTTTCAGTTCCTTCTGAGGGAGGACTGTTAACTATAGGTGAAATAGAAGTAGAGGTCTATAAAATGATCCATTCATTAAAGGCTTTACCTGTTGGGTATGTGCTAAATTTAAATGAATTTAAGATTGGATTTTCAGGGGATACTTGTTGGCATAGCGGAGTAGAACAATTTCTATCCGATTGTGATAAAGCAATTATTGAATGTAGTTTTTCAGAAAAAATAGGTGAAGGGCATATAAGCGTGGATGAATTAGAAGCAAGTGCCAAAATACAACAAAAGAAAAAAGATATTTACCTTACTCATTTGTACTCAGAGTCATCGAAAAAAGCAAAAGACTTTGGTTACAATGTTCTTGAAGATGGAGATCGCTTAAATTTCAAATCTTAGCTCTTGTTTTTTAGGTTTAGATTTACTTTTCCAAAAAACCTCAGATTTAGTACTCATTGGATGTAATAGGTTGTAATAGTCATTGATATTCATTCGTTTCGGTATTATTTTTTCCGATTGATCATATTGTATCTCAACGAATATAATGTCTTGATTATCATTATTGATGTTTCTTTTTTTCGAAAAAGTCAATAGAATTATTGAAAAAGTTAAGAGTGTAAATGATCGCTTCATGTTGGTTTTATAATACAGAAAAACCAAAATGTAACAGATTTAATTGTCTAAATCTCTAAAAATATCCTGTGAAACCTCCCAGAATTCATGTAAAGCAATTAGATTCTTTTCAATAAAGCAATATATTTCTCCCCAATCTGATTCACTATTTATAGATGGGCCTGTTAATTCAGTGTAAATCCTAGCAATATAATAACCTGAGTCTAAGCGGTATTTTTTTATCCAAACCATTTCATCCATTGATTGATTTAGAATTGACTTGAATTCCTCAAATTGCTCATAAAAAATCTCTCTGATACTTTGATCTTTGTGCACGATATCAATACAAACTCTCGAGATTTTTTTTTGGCACTCAATTTTAAATTTTATATCATTCACTCCAGTTCTATAATTTACCCAACGAATTTTTTCTCCATATTCGGGGATATATTTTTTCATATAAATACCAAAATTGGTGAAAAATCGCATTTTTCTATTTCTAGACTCTTCTTTACTCCACATATCAGATAATGAGCTGTAAAAATAACATTTAATAAAATGTTAACGATCGATACAAAGTATTAAAGGCACATTAACAAAGAAATGCTTATTTTAGCGGCAAAATTTAAACAAAGACTAATATGAGTGAAACTGCTGTTAAAATTGGACCAGGTGTAGTAACCGGTGATGGTGTTCAAGAAATATTTAGAATGGCTAAAGAGCATCAATTTGCTTTGCCAGGGGTGAATGTTGTATCATCCAATAGTATTAATGGAGTGCTAGAAACTGCAGCAGCAGTGGATTCTCCTGTAATTGTTCAATTTTCAAATGGAGGAGGACAGTTTGTTGCAGGAAAAGGACTTGGGAATGAAGGTCAAAAAGGAGCCATAGCTGGTTCGATTGCTGGTGCTCAGCATGTTTGGAATATGGCAGATAAATACGGTGCTACAGCATTATTACATACTGACCATTGTGCGAAAAAATTATTGCCTTGGATCGATGGATTATTGGATGCCGGTGAGGAATTTTATAAGGCGAATGGTGTGCCATTATTTTCTTCTCACATGATTGATTTGTCCGAAGAGTCACTAGAGGAGAATATGGATATCTGTAAACGATATTTAGAGAGAATGAGTAAAATGGGGATGACGTTAGAAATTGAATTAGGAATTACTGGTGGAGAGGAAGATGGTGTAGATAATTCTGATGTTGATGAGTCAAAATTATATACTCAGCCTGAAGAAGTTGCATATGCTTGGGATGAATTAAGTAAAGTTTCTGATAAATTTACAGTTGCTGCTGCTTTTGGAAATGTTCATGGTGTTTATAAGCCTGGAAACGTAAAATTGACGCCTAAAATTTTAGATAACTCTCAAAAGTTCTTAGAAAAAAGAGATGGTTTGGCAGATAAACCTGTTTCTTTTGTTTTTCATGGAGGTTCAGGTTCTTCAGTAGAGGAAATCAGAGAGGCTATTTCATATGGTTCTGTAAAAATGAATATTGACACCGATTTGCAATGGGCTTTTTGGGAAGGTGTAAAAGATTACTATGTTGCCAATGAAGCATACTTACAGGGTCAAATTGGTAGCCCTGATGGCGTAGACTCTCCAAATAAAAAATATTATGATCCTAGAGTATGGTTGAGAAAAGCAGAAGTGTCGTTTGTAGAGCGATTAAAACTAGCTTTTGATGACTTAAATAATATAGGAACAATGAAGTACTTCAGATAAGAAGTAGTGAATTAAAAAATGAAAAAATCCTTGCTAAATCTAGCAAGGATTTTTTTGTTTTAGATTGGAGTTTTTGTGTTTTGTCAATGAAAAAACGATTAAATATTTGGTGTTGTTCTTGAGAAATGGACATCAATATAATAAAGCCTCCTATAGGTTAATACTCTAAGTAATGATAATTCAGTACTTTTTTGTGAATAAAGAAGCTGGTATATGACCAAATATGATGTAAATCAGTTGAAATAATAAATTCAGTTGGACACAAGAATTAAATTATCTTTTTAATAATTCTTAAGTTGTGAGAGTAACTATTGCTTTCAGCATTATAAATCCCTTGATGATCCAGAGTATCTATTCTAACTTTTCCAGAAGCATGAATAATTTTATTGTTCCCTAATAAAATTCCAACATGTGTAATTTTTCCTTCATCATTATCAAAAAATGCTAAATCGCCTTCCTCAGCCTCCTCAATGAAAGAATACCCTTCCCCAAGTTTGGCTTGTTGATGAGCGTCTCTCGGAATCACTATGTTGTTAATTTTATAAACAATTTGGGTAAATCCACTACAATCTATTCCAAAAGGTGATTTGCCACCCCAGAGGTATGGAGCATTTAAATACATAAATGCATCCTCTACAATTTTACTTTTTATTTTAGGGTCTGAAGGGTTTGAAAAACTGCCTTCAAAAGGAATGATTTCAGTTCCAATTTTAAATGTCCCTTCATTAAAAAAGGGAAGTGTGCTTCCTTGAATGATGGGTAATAGGTTATTTTTGTATTTGATAACATGAACTAAATCAGTTGAGCAATGATAAGGTAATCGAGTTAAGCTATCAAAATCACCTTGACTTAGTTTTTTATATTGTTTTTTACAAATCCAACATTCATAACCATCAAAGTGATTTTTCACTTTGACGAACTTCTCTTTTGCTTCAATGATTGTGAATATTTCGCCAAAAAGTAACTGAGTGATCATTTCACTTTTGTCGGAAGCTTCTGCTCTTCCTGGCACAACACTAAGTTCTATTATTCCGTATTTCAAAGCATTAAAGTTTATTTTAACGTGAACTAAAAGAGAATGTTCTTTTCAATTATTTTGCATTCCGTTGATCATCGCAGTCCCATCCTTTATTTGCGGGCCACCTTTGGCATTCACATTTAAAAATATCATCAGAGATAGTTGAATCGTATGTAGCATTATTTACGGTAACAGAGAATACTTTTGCACTCGTTTTGTGGAAAAGTTCAATTTTTTGAATTTCATGTGTTGAATTATTCACAAATAATGTAACTCTTCTGTAGGGTTGAGAATTGTCAGCATCAGGATATAAATCGATAAGGTCAAGAGTCACGTTATTTTCCGTTTGTTGTCCCATGTAGCGGTATTTATATCCTCTTTCATAAATTGTAAACATTTCCTGAGGCGAAAATTCATCGGGATCATTAAAATTGGCATCGGTTATTGATACCTCTTGGTCTTCTGTAATTACTTCACAAATACTGATACCATCACTTATTTTGATCGTGCCAAATATTTCATACCAATACTTGTTTTCTTTGATCTTAAGTTTTCCTGTCTGTGTTTCCTCCATTTCTCCATTTTTAACAGTAAATGTGAAATCGAGTGTGATGTTCTTTCTTGATTTTGTTGTTTCTGTAACCTTATTCAATATTTCTGTGGCCTTGGGGTCTTTTTGAGGAATAGGTAATGAATTTGAAATAGTAGTAGATATCGTGTTATGATCCACTGGATTAACGTCAACTGTCAATGGAATTTCATTACTGGTTAACGAAGCTGCAAATAATGCTGCAAATAAGCTTTTCATACTTGGTTTACTTTAAGTTTAAATTAATTAATGTTTTTTATTTCTAGGTCTATCAATTTCTGTTCCAAACTCATTTCATCTGGAACTAAAACTTGTCTTGCCTTACTTCCTTCAAAAGGTCCAATAATTCCTGCGGCTTCCAATTGATCAACAATTCTACCTGCTCTGTTATAGCCTAGTTTTAATTTTCTTTGAAGAAGCGAGGCTGATCCTTGTTGATGCAAAACAATGATTCTTGCTGCTTCTTCAAACTTATCGTCTCGGTCATCCATGTCAATGTCTGTAGTTCCACTACCTTCACCATTTGGATCTATGTATTCAGGCAGTAGATGGGCATCTGGATAACCTCTCTGCTCTCCAATAAATTCGCAGATTTCTTCTACCTCTGGGGTGTCAACAAAAGCACATTGGATACGAATAAGTTCATTACCTGTACTTAGGAGCATATCTCCTCTTCCTATAAGTTGATCAGCTCCACCTGCATCCAATATTGTTCTGGAGTCAATTTTTGAAGTGACTCTAAATGCAATACGAGCCGGGAAATTTGCTTTAATTGTACCTGTAATTATGTTAACAGAAGGTCTTTGTGTAGCAATAATTAAGTGAATGCCTATCGCTCTTGCGAGCTGAGCAAGTCGGGCAATTGGTGTTTCAATTTCCTTCCCTGCGGTCATAATTAAATCTGCAAATTCATCAATTACCAAAACTATGTATGGAAGAAATCGATGACCTTTTTCTGGATTTAATTTACGTTGTTTAAACTTTGCATTGTATTCAATAATATTCCTACAATGTGCATTTTTTAACAACTCGTATCGATCATCCATTTCAATACAAAGAGAATTTACCGTATTTACTACTTTTTGAGTATCAGTAATGATTGCATCTTCTTCATCAGGTAGTTTAGCAAGAAAATGTCTATACACCTTATTAAATAAAGTGAGTTCAACTTTCTTTGGATCTACTAGAACCAACTTTAATTCCGAAGGATGTTTTCTGTAAAGTAAACTAACAAGAATAGCATTTAAACCTACCGATTTTCCTTGTCCTGTTGCCCCTGCCATTAACAAATGAGGCATTTTGGCTAAATCAATTGTAAATGTCTCATTAGTAATTGTTTTACCTAATGCAAGAGGTAATTCCATTTTTGCTTCCTGAAAAGCTTTTGATGAAATTGCAGTATGCATGGATACAATATCAGGACTTGGATTTGGAACTTCTATACCAATTGTGCCTTTACCTGGAATAGGGGCAATGATTCGAATTCCTAAGGCAGAGAGGGAAAGCGCTATATCGTCTTCTAGGTTTTTTATTTTCGATATTCGAACACCAGGTGCAGGTACGATTTCATACAAAGTTATGGTCGGTCCAATTGTTGCCTTAATGGAATCAATTTCTATTTTATAATTGCGTAGGGTATTTACAATATTATCCTTGTTTTCTTCAAGGATGACCGGATCTACAGTTTGCTTTTGACCAGCATCGTATTGATTCAGTAAATCAATTTTTGGGAATTGATAATCACCTAAATCTAGCTTTGGATCATATTCTCCAAATTCCCTCACTTTTTCATTGATTTCATCCTCGGAAAGCGATTCCTCTTTTTCAACAGCTTTTTCTACTTCAAAAGACAAATCAGATATAACAAGAGGAGTCTCTTCATCGCTCTTTGTTGATGTTTCCAGTGTTATATCCTCTTGGGTTTTAGATGAATTTATTGGCTGATTAGGTTCAATACTCAAAGAAATACTAGCATTCTCCTGAGGTTGCTCCTCTACAATTTGAGAATTGTTTAAACTTCCTTCATCAAAGTGCTCTGATTCCGTGTCGCTTTTAGTCGTTGGTGTTTGCTGTATTGGATTTTCTTCAGGTAAAATGGTAGTGAAGGTGTTATTAGCCGTTATTATATTTTCTTTGCCTTCTTCTTTTTTTGAATCTAAATCACTTTCTCTTTTTGTAGATAAGTTAAACACATTCTCTAATTTATAATTGAATGAGAAACGAATAATTAGAAAGCAAAAAAATAGTAATATGAATGCGGTTCCCCATGTTCCTGAAATGTGCCCGAGCCATATATTTATTTGACTACCAACTGCCCCGCCATAATTAAATGTGCTTTTTTGGAAAATTAACCCTAGTAAAGTGGCTCCCCATAACATAATAGGAACGGTTTGCTGAACCGTTTTCTTTAATGGTAAAATTTCTTTTTTAAACGTGAGCTTCAATCCTGAAATAAAAAGTAGAAAAGGTATGCCAAACGCAAAAACACCAAAACTTCCGTTTATGAAAAAGTTGGAAAGTTTTGCACCTATGGTTCCCATAGTGTTTTTAGGTTCATCATCATAATTATAGTTGTGATTGAATACTTCAAAACCTGTTGTGCTCCAAGTATGCACTTTATCCTGATCAAATTGCCAAGTAAAAAAATAGGAGACAAAACTTAAAAACAAAAAAAAGGCAGAAAGAAGAAAGGAAAGACCTATAATATATCGATTTCTTTCATTGGTGATGAATGTGCGTAAAGGAAGCGTTATTGATGCAAATGAAATAATTTTTTTGTCGGTCTTGTTTGATAACCTATTAGTCCCATTTTTTTTTTCTCTTGAGGGATTTTTAAATGTATTTTTTTGTTGTTTTTTACGATTTCCAAACATGTCAATTCCACATCAGCGACCTAGCAATAAAAATAGTCTTAACCACCGTGCTAGATATACAGTAACTCCAAAAGTTATACACTATTGTTTTTTGAAATAAAAAAGCCCCGTATACACGAGGCTTTTTTACTAAACAAGAAATTCTTCAAAAGAAATCCAGCCTTTCCGCTGATACGTCATCTGAGGTAGTTCAGGGAATTTATCTGGTTTTAATGCGCTTTCTATGAATTTAATCAACTCATCTTTAGAAGTTAGATTCTCACGCGCTACAATTGCTTTCGCTTCATTATAACTCATGAAGGATCTTCTTTCTTTTCGATGTTTATCACTCCAAAGGAAATCTTTAAATCCTTTCCAACCTTTTTTCTCGTATTTACGAACAACATTTGAGGGGATGTCATTAGGTTTGGGAGGGAGATGTTCGTATTCGCCTTTACAATAGGCAACCCATTCCACTGAGCTCGTTAAGCCAAGTTGGCGAACAAATTTTCTAGCTTCAGTAAATTTTCTATACTCAAAGTGAGCGTATGGAAAAGCTTCTGACCCTATCCAGTCTCCAATTCCTATCCAGCCTTTATCCTTATACACACCTGAAGGATTAGCAGGTATATCTTCTGGTTTTTCAGGTAGATGATTGAAGTTTCCAGAAATATAGTTATGCCAATCACTGTAATTTTTAAGTCCTAATTGATGAACAAATTTTTTTGCTTCCTCATAAGGTCTAAACTTGCTATACTTTTGACGATGAATATTCGATTGGAGGAAGTCTTTGTATCCACACCATCCGTCATCTGCATATTTTCTGGCCACATTGGTGGGTATGTCTTCGGGTTTCTCTGGAAGATGAGGAAACTCTCCTTTGCAATAAGCAATCCATTTTTCAGAGGAAGTAAGACCTAATTCTCGCACAAATTCTCTCGCACTTTCAAAAGGGCGATATTTTCTTTTAAATGGGGCTATTGTATATGTTCCAAACCAATCTCCATATCCGTTCCAACCGTGGCCTTTGTAAACTAACTCAGGCGAATTTGGAATATCTTGAGGTTTTGGTTTTTGTCCTGGAAGTTCATTCTTAACATACTTTAACCACTCCTTGAGGTTTTTAATACCAAGACTATGTACAAAAGCTCTTGCTTCATTGAATTCTCTAGCATTGTTTAACCTTCTCACTCTTCGGTGTTCTTTTGCATTTAAGAAATCATTCATACCGTTCCACCCGATATCCCTATATTTTCTAGCAACGTTAGTGGGGATGTCATCCGGTTTTGGGGGTAAATGACTAATTTCTCCCTTGCAATATTTTAACCAATATTCCGATGATGTTAAACCTAAACCTCTTGCAAATTCTCGAGCTTCTTTAAAATCTCTGTAGTTGTTATTCAACTTTAGGTTTTCAGTACCGAGCCAGTCATTGTATCCCGACCATCCACTATTTTTATAGTAAATGTGTGGGGAGGACGGAATTTCAGGTGGCTTTAATCCAAATTCATTGGGATTCCAATTACACCATTTTTTCCATTCTGAGGTGCTTTTAAATTTTTTATTTCTTACAATTTTTTTTGCTTCTTCGAATGAAAGAAAAGGAACTTTTTCGTGGTTTCCTAGCCAATGTTTCCATCCATTCCAGGCTTTATAGACTTCATCAGGATTAACCGGGATGTCATCAGGTTTTAAATTGTCAATGGATGAGTAAACAACCCATTCATAGCGATTTCTAAGGCCTAGTTTCAAAGCAAATTCTCTAGCTTTATTGAAGCTACGGAATTTTCTATTCATATTTAATTATATTAAGGATGTATAAAATTATAAATTTTTTGGATAAAAAATTAAGTTTACTTGTGTTGGCTTAATAGATCTTGTCTAATTGTAGATTTGGAAATTATTTAAACATATATACTATATGTCGTGGTAAGGCGTATTCAATGAATTGATTTATTTTAGCATAAAATAATCGTTATGGCATTGGAAAAAGTTTTGGCAGAAAAAGTAGCTGACTTAGTGAATTTAAAGTATGGGGCAAATCTGTCTTCTAAGGAAATTCAAATACAAAAAACATTAGCCAGTTTTGAAGGAGATCTTACTGTTGTTATATTCCCTCTATTAAAATTTTCCAAAATGAACCCCATTCAAACGGGACAAGATATAGGTGATGAACTTGTTAAATCACTGGAAGATGTTGAATCGTTTAATGTTGTAAAAGGCTTTCTGAATGTTGTTCTTTCTAATGATAATTGGGGGTCAACTTTGAATGCAATAGCTTCTAATGTTAGTTTTGGTTTACTAAAGAAGTCACGTGTGCAAAACGTAATGGTTGAATATTCATCCCCAAATACAAATAAACCCCTTCATTTAGGACACATAAGAAACAATTTTCTTGGATATTCTGTCGCTGAGATATTAAAAGCAAGTGGTCATAATATTATAAAAACACAAATTATAAACGATAGAGGAATTCATATTTGTAAAAGTATGCTTAGTTGGCAAAAGTTCGCTAATGGAGGCACGCCTGAATCTGAAGGCTTAAAGGGTGATCACCTTGTTGGGAAATATTATGTGGAGTTCGATAAGCATTATAAAGTTGAAATGGCTGAATTAATGGACAAAGGGATGTCCAAAGAGGAAGCCATGCAAGAGGCTCCAATATTTAAAGAAGCCAAAGCCATGTTGAAAAAATGGGAACAGGGTGATAAGGAGGTAGTTCAACTCTGGGAAATGATGAATGGATGGGTGTATCAAGGTTTTGAATCCACATACAAAGCCATGGGTGTTGATTTTGATAAATTATACTATGAATCTAACACGTATTTGTTAGGCAAAAAAGTTGTTGAAGAAGGGCTTGATAAAGGAGTTTTCTACAAAAGAGAGGATGGTTCTGTATGGTGTGATTTAAGTGAAGAAGGGCTTGATGAAAAACTTGTTTTAAGACAAGACGGTACAGCAGTTTACATGACTCAAGATATTGGAACAGCTATTGAACGGTACAAGGATTTCAATATTAATGGTATAATTTATACCGTAGGAAATGAACAAGAATATCATTTTAAAGTATTGTTTTTGATTCTTAAAAAATTAGGGTATAGTTTTTATGAAGGATTATACCACCTTTCCTACGGAATGGTAGAATTACCAAGCGGTAAAATGAAAACTCGTGAAGGAACAGTTGTGGATGCTGATGATCTAATGAAAGAAATGATTTACACTGCTTCTGAAGCAACAAAAGAAAAAGGCAAGTTGGATGGATACTCCAAGCAGGAGATAGAAAAGATTAATGAGACGGTAGGAATGGCTGCCTTAAAGTACTACCTATTAAAAGTTGATCCAAAGAAGGGTATATTATTCAATCCAGAGGAGTCTATCGATTTTAATGGAAATACTGGACCGTTTATTTTATTTAATTGTGTTCGAACAAAGTCATTACTAAAAAAGCATGGAGATAATGACTATGATGGGATTGTAACATCTAATGTTTCTGAGAAAGAAAAATCAATTATCGGAAAATTAAACGATTACGAAAATATTATTGAAAATGCTGCTTTAAATTATAGTCCAGCAATCATTGCTAATTATTGTTACGATTTAGCAAAAGATTACTCACAGTTTTATGCCTCTCATAATATTTTAAACGAGGAGGATGAACAAATTAAATTGTTCCGTTTGAATCTTACTTCGCAAGTTGGTCGAGTCTTAGAAAAAGCATTAATTTTACTAGGGATAGAGGTTCCAGAAAGGATGTGAATAGGCTTGGTTGTTAACAGTATTTTGTGAATAAAGTTGTGGTATTTCAATTTTAATATCATATTTGCACCAATCCAAGTTGAACCTTTTATTTGGTAATTTACCAATTAAAAGGAGGGGTTTAAACTCAACTTGTTATAAAACTTGACAATATAGGGGGTATGCAAAAATTCAAAAGAACAGCTCATTTTGCAGTTGTCTTTAATCCTTTTTTAAACTCTAGTTGTGCGAATTTCGTTAAAAAATCGCTATTAATTAGTGCGTTATTATTTGGATTTGTATCCAAAGCACAACCACCTGCATGTACCTCTACACTAAATTCAGGGTCAGGAACTAGAGTTGTCAATTCAGGCGAGGTTGTTTGTGTGCCTTCCGGCAGTGGATACACAGGAAGTTTTCTTATCAATTCTGGAGGTCAAGTAGTTATATGCAAAGGGACCTTTACAGGTTCAGTAACCAATCAACCTGGAGGTATAATTTGGGATTCGCCGTCTGTTAATTATGTTGGGGTCTTAGCGAATTTTGGAACCAGAAATACAAATGCTTCAAATTGCGCTCCAGCTTGTTCACCTTTAAATTCAGGATCAATTGGAACAGCACATACGATTTGTTATGATGGAGATCCTAATAATTTAACAAATGTTGCAAGTCCATCAGGAGGTGATGGATCATTTTTATATCAATGGCAAATTTCTTCTTCAGGAACAGGGGGATGGTCAAATATAGCTGGAGCAACATCGGACGAATATAATCCTTCAGGAGGTTTAACAGCAGATAGATGGTATAGGAGAAGAGTTAAATCATGTGGTCTAACAGAATTTTCAGGTAGTATAAAAGTCACAGTAAATCCAAGTGTAGATGCAGGAAGTATTGGTAATGCCCAAACAATCTGTTACAATGGCGATCCCGCAACGTTAACAAGTACAGCTGCTGCAAGTGA
>PBLA01000031.1 GCA_002722245.1 Flavobacteriales bacterium
GCTCTCCAACTCCGGCGCACCCCCTCAACAAAATAGTCCACGGGAAAATCCCGGGAACTATTCTATAAACATGAGCCTTTGGAGGGACTCGAACCCCCGACCTGCTGATTACAAATCAGCTGCTCTAGCCAGCTGAGCTACATCGGCTTTTACTCCTAAATAAGCGTCCAAAAAAAAAGACCCTCATTTAAGGGTCTGCAAATGTATGAATAAAATTCTTTCGAAATACTATTTTTTATTTTTTTTTTTGACTTAGGCAGAAACCAATTTCTCCTTGTGTTTCTTCAGTTGTCTTCTTAATGCCTCAACAGCTTCATCAACTGATTTCTCAAAGGAGTCACTTTGTTTTTTAGCAAAAAGCTCCTTTCCTGGTATATTCAATTTAATCTCCACTGATTTATTTTCTTTGTCTTCAGCATTGTGCACTCTAAAAACAATATTACTATCTATTATCTTATCGTAAAACTTTTCAAGTTTACTCACTCTCTCATTTGCAAAATCAATTAGTTTTTTGTCTGCAGTAAAATGCAATGCGCTTACTTTAACTTTCATGGCTTACTTGTTTTAGGCTCTTGGATGAGCTTGTTTATAGATTGACTTAATTTTTTCGATTGAATTATGGGTATATACCTGTGTTGCAGCCAAATTAACATGACCTAACAATTCCTTAATAGCATTTAACTCGGCACCGTTATTTAGCATGTGAGTAGCAAAACTATGACGCAAAACATGTGGACTTCTTTGTGATAAAGTCGTTACCATCGTTAAATATTTGTGAACGATATTGTATACCAATTTTGGATAGAGTTTATTTCCCGATGCTGTTAAAAGTAGGTAGTCAACAGTATCGGATTTTCTATACGCTACATATTCCTGAATGGTTTCAAGTAATTTCGTTGAAATTGGAATTAATCGTTCTTTGTTTCGTTTACCTAGGACTTTTATTTGAGACTCATGAATATTAACATCCAATAACTTTAGATTGATTAGTTCCGCTTGACGGATCCCTGTTTGGTAAAAAATATCAATAATCAGTTTATCTCTTTTTCCTTCAAAATCATTCGAATATTCTACTTCATTAAGTAAAATATCCAAACTTTTTTCTTCTACAAATTTTGGCAACTTTTTATCCAGTTTTGGCAGTGGAACCAAATCCATAGGATTTTTCTTAACAATCCCTTGTGTCATTAAATACTTGTAAAATGATTTTAATGATGAAGATTTACGATGAATTGTTCGCGGTTTGAACCCTTCCTCCATCATTTGAGCAAACCATGAGCGTACTACCTTATGATTGCAATACTCAATATTACAATCAAAATAGGTTTGTGCGTAATCAGAAAATTCGTTTAAATCGGTTTTATAACCTTTTATCGTGTGATGAGAATAACGCTTCTCCTTGGTTATAAAATTCAAGAAATTGTCGACCAACATATGGCCTAAAATAGGAAGAAACCATCACTTTTGAAAGCAGATGGTTTCTTCTAAACATTAAAATATCTTAAAACTGATGGTCTATTCCCCGTCAGCTAATCTTTTCATTGCCTCTACATAAACAGCTTTTTTACGAGCCTCTCTGTTAGCAATAGTGGGCTTAGTATAGGTTTTACGAGCTCTTAACTCACGTAACGTTTTTGTTCTTTCAAACTTACGCTTGTATTTTTTAAGTGCTCTCTCTATGTTGTCGCCTTCTTTAACTTGAATAACTAACATGTGTAATTTTTTTAAAAATGGAGGGCAAATATAATATGTTTAACTGAAAGTTCAAAGTTCATTTGTTAAAGTTTTCACTTTTTTCTGTCCTTCTCGAAAAAGCAGGCGAAAAAGGCGGTTTTAAACCAATACATTTCAAACTATATTTTAGGAAAAAACTATTTTAATAATTCTCTGGAGATCACTAATCGCTGAATTTCGGATGTACCTTCTCCAATTGTACAAAGCTTAGCATCTCTGAAGAATTTCTCAACAGGAAATTCTTTTATATACCCATACCCACCAAAAATCTGAACTGCTTCATTTGTTGTTCTTACAGCAACTTCAGAAGCATATAACTTGGCCATTGCACTTTCTTTGGATAATTTCAGTCCATTGGATTTTCTAAAAACAGCGTTCATGGTTAACAATTCTGCTGCCTCAATTTCGGTAGCCATATCTGCCAATTTAAACGAAATTCCTTGAAATGATGATATTGGCTTTCCAAACTGTTCTCTTTCCTGTGCATATTTGAGCGAAGCCTCAAAAGCTCCTTTAGCAATTCCTAATGCCAATGCCGCAATAGAAATTCTACCTCCATCAAGTATTGAAAGCGCCTGTTTAAATCCATCACCAACATCTCCTAACCGTTGTGCATCTGAAATTCTACAATCCTGAAAAACCATTTCGGATGTTTCAGAAGCCCTCATACCTAACTTGTCCTCTTTTTTTCCTCCTGAAAAACCAGGAGTTCCTCTTTCTACTATAAAAGCAGTTGAATTATTTTTTGATCTGGGGTCTCCTGTTCGAGTCATCACCACAGCAATTTCACCAGAAATTCCATGGGTAATAAAATTTTTACTCCCATTTAGTATCCAATCATCACCATCTCTAACTGCGGTAGTCTGCATATTTCCAGCATCACTTCCAGTATTTGGTTCAGTTAAACCCCATGCACCAATATGTTCTCCTGTTGCAAGCTTAGGTAAATATTTCTCCTTTTGCTCATCATTACCGAACATTAAAATATGATTTGTGCATAAACTATTATGCGCTGCTACTGATAAACCAATGGAACCACAAATTTTTGAAATTTCAACAATTGTTGTAACGTATTCACTGTATCCAAAACCTGCTCCACCATACTTTTCAGGAACCAAAACACCCATACAACCTAATTCTCCCAGTTTTCTAAATAGTTCAACAGGGAATAATTGTTGTTCGTCCCATTCCATCATAAAAGGACGAATGTGTTGTTCACCAAATGCTCTTAACATCTCGGCAATCATTTGTTGATTTTCTGTTGTTCCAAATCTCATTTTTAAAGAATATTTTATTAAAATTAATACGTTACAACGGAAAATAAGTTTTCAGACTTCAATTTCAACTTCTCTTGCCCCCCAATCTCAGATAAATTTACCACAAAAGAAAATCCAACTACTACTCCCCCTAAAGCCTCAATCAATTCAGCCGCAGCTAAAGCAGTTCCCCCAGTTGCTAATAAATCATCATGGACAAGCACCTTTTGACCTTTCTTAATCGCATCAGAATGAATTTCAAGTACTGCATCTCCATACTCTAAATCATAATGTTGTTCAATAGTAGTGTATGGTAATTTTCCTTTTTTTCGAACTGGAACGAATGGAATCTTATTAGAAGTTGCTATTGAATTTCCAAAAAGAAAACCTCTGCTATCAATTCCAACAATCACATCTGCACCCCAATCCCTCGCATTTTCATTGAATGCTTCTTGGACTCTACGATTCAATATTGGATCAGCTAATAGGGTAGTAATATCTTTAAATAATATTCCCTCTACAGGGAAATTAGGGACATCTCTAATAATTGCTTTTACATCTAACTCTAATTGCTCCATTGAAAATAAGGTTTAATCCTTCGCCACTCGCTCAAAGTGAATATATTTCTAATCGATGATGAATCAATTGTTCCATTGATTGATCTTAACTTTATGATTTCTTCGGACTGCTGAGCGTTTAAATAAAGATGTGATTCCAACTCCTGTAAAGACACCGAATTAATTAATATCCTTTTGCAGGGAGTTACAACGTCAAAACGCTCCATAGTATTATCGAGTAACAGTGAATCTAAACCATACACTTGATAAAGTTGCTGGGTAGATACAAAGCCACCAAGTTTTTCTCTAAATCGTATAATCCGATTGGATAGCTTTTCTCCAATACCTCTAATTGATTGAAATTCACTAGCCGTTGCAGCATTCAAATCGATGGTTAATTTTTTAAATACCAAATACTTTTCTAGTTCCTGTATCCACTCCTTTTGAAACCCATAAATTTGAAGTAAATCTGAACTCCTGCTTATTCCGCTTCCAGATTGGATAAATAGATGCGCTCTTTTAGCCATTTTTGGTTGAAGTCCAATTTTTTCCCAATATTCTGATGAAACCTCATTTGGATTAAAAAGTTCAAAAGGATGCAAATGAACATCTTTTAGAGGATAAACAATTTTTTGTGGTTTCACCTTAACAGAAGACTGCACATTATGTGCAAGTTGATCAGACACTTTCGGGACTTCTTTTTCTAACGATGAAGGAAGGTAATTTACTTCTATTTTGGAGTCCTTGTATTTAAACAGTAAAATAAAAACGAAAACAATACACATTCCTGCAACTCCAAAGCGTTCGTTCCTTGTTAATTGAAAAAAACTTCTCATCAATTTTTAACTCGCGATAGAAAAATATTCAATTCTTTTCTTACCACTGGACTTAAAATGTATAGGCCAATAAGATTTGGAAAACACATCGCAAAAATCATCGAATCCGAGAAATCAACAACTGCACCAAGTGTAAGTATTGAACCAATAATAACCATTATACAGAAAATGATTTTATAACTTAATTCAGAACCTTTACTGTCACCAAACAAATAACTCCACGATTTCAACCCATAATAACTCCATGAAATCATGGTTGAGAAAGCAAATAAAATTACCGCCAAGGCTAAAATAAAATTGGCACCTGCACCAAAAACACTTTCAAAACCTTTTGCCGTCATTGCAACCCCTGCAACTGTATTATCAGCGTACACACCGGTTATCACCAATACAAGTGCGGTCATCGTACATACAATAACTGTATCAATAAACGGTTCTAAAAGCGCGACAAGACCTTCAGTTACCGGTTCATCCGTTTGAACGGCAGAATGAGCAATTGCTGCAGAACCAACTCCTGCCTCATTGGAAAAGGCAGCCCTCTTAAATCCTTGAATCAACACCCCTAAAATACCTCCAAAGGCAGCTTCTGGTGAAAACGCACCATTTATTATTTTACCAAAAGCTCCTGGAATGTCGGAAGCATGAGCAAAAAGAATAATAACTGCACACAAGACATACAATCCGCACATAAACGGAACAATCTTATCCGTTACTTTCGCAATACTTTGTATCCCGCCAATAATCACAATACCAACAGCAACGGCCATAATCGTCCCAAAGAGCACTGAACCTGAAGTGTCAGCCATAAACGTTCCTTCAAAAATTGGCAAACTGGTAAACTGAGCAGTCGCTTGATTAGCCTGAAACATATTTCCTCCTCCAAAAGAACCTCCGATACACATCACAGCAAAAAGAACAGCCAATACAGCACCAAATCCACCCATACCCTTTTCCTTAAGGCCTTGAGATAAATAATACATCGGTCCACCAGAAACCTCTCCATTTGGTTTCACCTTTCTGTATTTAACACCTAACGTACATTCTACGAATTTGGAAGACATCCCTAATATCCCTGCCAAGATCATCCAAAATGTGGCGCCTGGACCTCCTGCTGCAACAGCAACTGCTACACCTGCAATATTCCCTAACCCAACGGTTCCTGACAAAGCTGTAGTGAGAGCTTGAAAATGGGAAACTTGTCCCGCTTTTGGTTTATTATCGCTTGAATCTATAGTTTCACCTGGTGTGCCCTGCCCCAATACATCATCATACCGTCCTCTCACCAAATTTATTGCGTATTTGAATCCTCGAAAATTTATAAACTTGAAATAAATCGTAAAAAATAGAGCACCAACAATTAACCAAACCAACACAAGAGGAATACTATTCTCTCCAACCTCAAAAGAATAAAAAATAAAAGGAACAACTTTTTCATACACGAACTCTGATATGGCACCATTCACCGATTTATTAATCGTTTCCACTACAGAATCCTCTTTACAAAAAGCTAAGAAGGGGAAAAAAATGAATATAAAACTGAATACCTTTTTCATTATTTCGATTCAATTTGACCTGCAGCAATCTGAACATCCATAATACTTATCCCTTCCTCAAATGAAGAAGGTTTATATCCCAAATCTTTTTTTGCCTTCTCTAAAATAAACCCTGTTTTTGGAGGTCTTTTTGCTCTTTGATTTAGCGTGCTACTAGAGATCGGTTTAATTTTACTATCGTCTAACTCATAATATTGAGCCACTTTTTTCACCAAATCGATTACACACATGAGTTCTTCTCCGGATATGTTATATATCCCTTTTGCACCCTTTTGTGCTATTAAAATACATCCGTGGGCTAAATCCTCAGCTAGTGTTGGTGTTCTGAATTGATCATTCACAACTGTTAGCTCCTTACCTGACTCCAATGCACTTTTTGCCCAAAGAACAATATTGGATCTACTCATATTATCAACAACACCGTAAACAAGAACAGTTCGAGCTATAGACCATACGCAAGAAGACTGCTGAACTATTTTTTCAGCAGCAAGTTTTGATTCTCCATAATAACTTATCGGATTGGGAATCGCTTCTTCGTCATACGGACCGTCCTCGCCATCAAAAATAAAATCTGTAGATACATGTATAAAATGCGCATTATATTCCTCACATGCAGAAACTAAATATTGGACAGCTTCCACATTCAATTTCCAACATTCTTCACGATCGTCCTCACATGCATCCACATTTGTCATGGCAGCAGCATTAATTACAATATCTGGCTGAACCGCTTCAAAGGTTTCTTTTACCTCTTGCTCATCTGTAATATCAAGCGGAATATACTCATATCTTTTCTTAAGCAAAGTTCTATTTTCTCCTCGAGAGGTAGCAAATAATTGATAGTTTGGATACCCTACCAATTGATAGATTAATTTTTGACCAAGTAATCCATTAGATCCTGTTATCAGTACTTTTTTCATCAATGTTATACGTGAAAGAGTTCTTTTAATTTTTTAATTTGATCGGGTGTACCTAAAACAAACATTTTTGTCTTTGCAGTAATCACTGTTTCGGGCATTGGATTAACAACAAAGTCCCCGTCTGATTCCTTAAGTCCAATAATATTTGCTCCAGTTATCCGTCTTATACCAATTTCGGTAATGGTTTTGTTTTTAAATTTAGAAGGCAACTCATCAAAACTAATTTCTTCTAAATTTACATCAATTTGACCCTGAGCAGAAATATAGTCCATAAACTCAATGATGTCTGGCTTCATAACCAAAGAAGCCATGTGGGCACCTCCAATTTTATCTGGCATAATAACGTTATTGGCTCCCGCTATTCTTAATTTTTTATCTGAATTATCCTCAGATGCCCTACTGATAATTTTCAACTTATTATTAATGCTTCGCGCAGAGAGGACAACAAATAAATTATTGGAATCACTGGGCAAGGTTGTAATTAAGGATTTTGCTTTATCAATTCCGGCCTCTAATAGAATTTCATCATGTGTGGCATCACCAGAAACAATTAATGCCTCCGGGCTGTGCTTTTTAATATCTTCTATCACCACAGGATCCTGTTCAACCACAACAAAAGGCTGATTGTGTTTTTCCATAATCGTTACGGCTTGGGAACCATTTCGACCATAACCACAAATAACCACATGGTTATTTAATTTACTCACTTCAGATTTCACTTTATACTCCTTAAAATATTCTCGGAATTCCCCATCTATAATATAAGCGGAAATTGCCGATACCGCGTAGGCAAATGTACCAAAACTTGTTACAATTAAAACAGAAATAAAAACCATCACACCTTCCGATGGTTCGTAAACTTCTCTGTAACCCACCGTTGCAATAGTAATTATTGTCATGTAAACGGCCTCAAGAAAGGTGTAACGGGGCTCCAGGATCATAAATCCAATAATTCCAACTACAATGACAATGAAAAGGAAAGAAATGGAATAAATGATGTTTTTAAACCTACTAAGATTCTTCACGGTTTAAATTTTATAAATCCCAAACTCTTTTTTTTCTGAAACCTTCTTTAATCATATCCTTATGTTCAAATATGAAAGCCATGACCAAATACGCAATAATTGGTGAGGCTACTGTAACAAAAGAAAGATATATAAAATACAAGCGAATTCTAGACGAACGAATACCCAAACGATCTCCCCACCATTGGCAAACACCAAAAATGCTTTTTTCAAGAAACTTTCTTATCAATTTGATCATCTTAGGGTAGGTTATGAACTTTAGCTTACATGCAATTTAAACAATTTTTTCTATATCCTATCGAAGAAAAAACATCCATTTTTGCATTCAATACAGTACTTTTAAAGAATACTCTTTTCCCTCAAAAGAGTTTCCATTTCTTTTTGAATTTGTTTCGCTTCTTGCTGAGCAGCCTCAGCAAAATCTTTACCAGAAGAAGCAAATATGATTCCTCTACTTGAATTCACCAACAAGCCACAAGTATCATTCATCCCAAATTCAGCGACATCTTTTAAACTTCCTCCCTGGGCCCCAACCCCTGGAATAAGTAAAAATGAGTTTGGAACAATCTTTCGAATTTTAGTTAACAATTCTGCTCTTGTTGCTCCAACAACATACATTAAATTCTCTTCATCACCCCATTCGAGCGATTTTTTCAAGACTCTTTCAAATAAAAATTCGCCATTGTGCAACCGTTTTGTTTGAAAATCTAACCCACCTATATTGGAGGTAAGGGCCAATAGTATCACCCACTTATTTTTATAACTCAAAAACGGTTCAACAGAATCTTTACCCATATATGGCGCAACAGTAACGGCATCAAAATTCATGGAATCAAAAAAAGCTCGAGCATATAAATTAGATGTGTTTCCTATATCACCTCTTTTTGCATCAGAGATCGTAAAGATGTCTTTTGGAATATACTCCAGTGTCTTTTGTAAAGTGTCCCAACCTTTTGTTCCTTGCGCCTCATAAAATGCTATATTGGGTTTATATGCCACACAATAATCCTTGGTAGCATCAATAATACGCTTATTAAACTCAAAAACAGGATCATCAAAATCATTTAAAAAAGCAGGAATCTTTAATGGATCAGAATCCAGTCCCACACACAAAAATGATTGCTTTAATTTTATTTGTTCAACTAATTGTTCTTTCGTCATTTTTTCTTCTTTAGAAGCTTTCGCCCTCTTTCATTTTTTCAGCTGTCTCTGCCATTTTCATCGCATCAAACATTTCCTGCACATCACCATTCATATAATTCGACAAATTATAAATCGTCTTATTGATTCTATGATCTGTTACACGACCCTGAGGATAATTATAGGTTCTGATTTTTGCTGATCGATCACCCGATCCAACCAATGCTTTTCGAGTAGCTGAAATTTCAGAATTTTGCTCATCCAACAAAGCTTGATATAACCTTGAACGAAGTACTTGGAGGGCTTTATCATAATTCTGATGTTGCGACCTTCCATCCTGGCATTCCACCACCGTACCCGTGGGTTCATGAGTTAAACGAACAGCTGACTCCGTTTTATTCACGTGCTGTCCCCCAGCACCAGATGCTCTAAAAGTATCCTTACGAACATCTTTCATATTCAATTGAAAATCCACCTCTTCTGCTTCGGGCATCACCGCTATTGTAATTGCAGAGGTATGCACTCGTCCTTGCGATTCTGTTTCAGGTACACGTTGAACCCTGTGCACACCCGACTCAAATTTCATCACACCGTAGGCGCTTTCCCCACTTACCTCTAATGAAATTTCTTTATATCCTTTTACCGTTCCCTCCGTTGAATTCACCACCTCACATTTAAAACCAATTGTTTTAAAATACATTGTATATAAACGATACATATCCTCTACAAAAATACACGCCTCATCCCCACCTGTACCTGCTCGTAACTCAACAATACAATTCTTATCATCAGCTGGATCTTTTGGAATCAAAAGAATTTTAATTTCTTCATCCATCTCCAACTTTCGATTAGTTAATTCATCAATCTCCAACTTTGCCATCTCTTTCATTTCAGGATCATCCTCATCATTTAAAATCTCCTTTGAGGATGCAATGTTTTCGAGCACAAGTTTATATTCCTTGTATACCTTAACAATGGGCTCAAGGTCTTTGTATTGCTTACTGAGTTCAGCAAACTTTTTTTGATCACTTACAACATCGGGAAGCGTTAACTTTTCCCCAACCTCTTCAAAACGAATATTAATTTCCGCTAACTTATCTAACATAATCTATTAATATTCAAACGTTCCGTAAGGAGACTTTAAGGTTAATTTATTCGATGGCGCATCTTCTACTCTCCCTACGATTTGAGCAGGCACACCGAAAGACTCAGAAATTGCAATAATTTCTTGTGCATACTTTTCTGGAACATAAACTTCCATTCGATGCCCCATATTAAACACCTTATACATTTCTCGCCAATCCGTTGATGACTCCTCTTGAATCATCTTAAACAAAGGTGGAATATCAAAGAAATTGTCTTTTATCACATGTACCCCATCAACGAAATGCATCACCTTTGTTTGAGCACCACCACTGCAATGTACCATCCCATGAATAGCCGCTCGATATTCATCCAATACTTTTTTTATAATAGGTGCATAGGTTCTGGTAGGAGACAACACCAATTTACCTGCTGTAACACCTGTTCCTGGAATTTCTTCTGTTAACTTCTTACTTCCTGCATACACCAAATCAGTAGGAACATCAGGATCATAACTCTCAGGGTATTTTTTAGCCAAGTAATTATCAAACACATCATGCCGGGCAGAAGTTAATCCATTACTTCCCATTCCTCCATTGTATTCAGTTTCATAATTCGCTTGACCGTGACTCGCCATACCAATAATTACATCACCACCCTTAATCTTATCATTGGAAATAACATCCGATTTTTTCATTCTACCCGTTACAGTAGAATCAACAATTAAAGTCCTTACTAAATCACCAACATCTGCCGTTTCACCACCCGTAGAATAAATACCTATTCCATTGTCACGTAAATTTTGAAGCACCTCCTCTGTACCATTAATTAACGCTGCAATGACCTCTCCTGGAATTAAGTTTTTGTTCCTTCCAATTGTACTGGATAATAAAATATTATCTGTAGCGCCCACACATAATAAATCATCCGTATTCATAATTATGGCGTCTTGCGCAATACCTTTCCAAACCGACATATCTCCAGTTTCCTTCCAGTATAAATACGCTAACGCACTTTTTGTTCCTGCACCATCGGCATGCATAATGGTACAAAACTCCTCATCACCCGCTAAAATATCGGGAACAATTTTACAAAATGCTTTGGGAAATAATCCCTTGTCAATATTCTTAATGGCATTGTGTACATCTTCTTTAGATGCAGAAACACCCCTTGCGTCGTATCTTGATTCAGTTCCCATTTTAAAACATAAAAGCACCTCGACTTGAGTCGAGATGCTTTATTTTTTTATTCAATTTAATCTATTTTTTTTCTCCGTCTCCTAGTGCTGTTTCACCGGGCTTCCAATCCGTTCGGAGAACTTTAAATTCTGTACGTCTGTTCATTTGGTGAGCACACTGCACTAAACCATTTGATTTTAACGATTTAATAAAGGCCTCATTAAGTACTACACCTGGAACAAAAGTCGCTTTTTGTTCAGCAAATGAAGCAAATACCTTTTCCTTCGTTCTTCCATCAACTCCAGAATAATCTTTTGCAGTTGGTTCTGCATCAGCAGTTCCAAAATACGCTTTCTGAACGTACGAAGAATCAATCACCTTTGGCGAATCTTCTCCATAACCCTTAGCCACCATTCGTTCTTTAACAACACCTTTAGATATTAAATAGTTCACAGCAGACTCGGCACGTCGCTGAGCCAAATTTCTATTGTACTCTGAAGGCCCTCTGAAATCAGAATGTGAACCTAATTCAATGACCAAACCTGGATTCTCTTTCATAATATCCACCAATGTGTTCAATTTAAGCTTAGAGCTAGGCTTTAAAGTTGCTTTATTGTACTCGTACTCAATGTTTGGAAGTTCAATTCCTGAATCTGGAATTCGCTCTAATTCCAAGTCCTGAACCAATGTTCTGGAATCTTCAACACCAATGGTTGAAACCAACGCCTTTTCAGAGGTAAAATACATATCCATCTCCGTTCCAAACTTATTGGTTTGAGTCTTATCATTGTTTGCTTGAATTTGGTATGTGGTATTGGGTTTTAAACAAAACTTGTACGCCCCTGTTTCGTCAGTAATGGCTTCAAAGTTTGAACCATCAGAACCAGTAATAACTACTTTTGAATTAGGAAGGATCTCCTTGGTTTTTTTATCTTTTACTACACCTTCTACACATATAACCAACTTAGGAAGATTAAACGACCAAACATCCATTCTACCTCTTCCTCCTGCTCTGTTTGACGTTAAATACCCTCTCTCTGCTTCGTTTTCGAAGATAATAGCAATATCATCTGATGATGAATTAATAGGCACTTTCATATTCTCCACTGGCCCCCATCCATCATCAAGCTTTTCTACCTTGAATATATCAAAACCTCCAATCCCAACATGTCCGTTGGATGAAAAATATAAGGTTCCATCGGCATGAACAAAAGGATATAATTCGTCTCCTGGGGTATTTACATCTGATCCCAAATTCCTTATGTTCACCCACTTCTTTTCTTTTTTGTCAAAATCAGCTACCCAAATATCTTTACCACCCATACCTCCTGGCATATTCGATACAAAGTATAACGTTTGATCCTTGTTTGCTAAGGTTGGATGTGCAACAATCATGGAATCATTTCCAATCAGTAACATTTCAGCCTCTGCATAATCTTTTCCTCTCTTAACTGATTTATAAATTTGACAGCTTTTCTCTTTCTTTACCTTTCCGTCAAAATTTTTACATCGAGTAAAATATAACGTATTCATTTTGGCATTCATAGTAGGACCACCTTCTGCAAATTTGGTATTTACCCCTACTTTCTCATCACCTGTGATAGGCGCAGGCGTGGACCACTTACCATTTTTAGCCAACTTCGCAGTATAAATATCCGGAAAAGCCTGACCGCTTACAGGATTGTCACCTTTTCCAATGGCTCCTGTTCTATATGACTGGTATACAATTTCTTTATACCGCTTATTCGCATAAGCAGGAATTGCATCATCATATTTAGAGTTTAATTGACGAACATTTTCAATTTTATAACGTGTAGGTTTATCCGTCCATCGAATAGCAAGTTCACATGATTTAGCGCCCTTTTTACCCTGCTCATCATCTGGTCGTATATCTGAATAGGCTTTATAACTATTCATAGCCTCTTCATACTTTTCCATAGACTTATAAGCATGCGCCAGTTTTAAAAGCACCTCTGGATGAGTATCTACGAAAGCACCACCTTTCCTCTCAATTTTCTTAAACCATGTAACAGCATTTTTATACTCCTTGGCTCCAGCATAAGATTGAGCCATGTTGTACATGATTTTCATTTTGATTTCAGCATCTTTTTCTCTTTTGAGTGCCAAACTGTAATTTTCAATGGCGGCGTTCCAGAACCCTTTTTGAAAAGCATTGTCCGCCTTTTGAGTCAATTTATGCTGCGCCATTGCACCTAATGTAAACGCAGAAAACAATAAAACAGTTAGTAAATTCTTTAATTTCATACGATTGATTTTAACCTAGTGTTCTTTACCAAACAAGATTTAAAAGTAATAATAATTTTCGAAGTTTTGTCAAAAGTCTTTTAGTTTCAATTCTTATTTTAAAACCATATTAACGATTCCTTTTCACAATTCCTGCAAGACGATTATTTACAAATATTTCAAGCGGGTATAATTATCTTTATTTCAAGCTAATAATGCGTATCCATTCAAAAAGATACACTTAAATACTTCTTCCTATTTTAACATACCATCATTGAGCAAACAATAATTCACGGTACTTGGGTAACGGCCAAAGTTTATCATCTACAATTTTTTCTAACTTATCTACCTCATACCGTATTTCATCAAAAAATGGCAAAATGCTATCGCAGTAAGCCTTGGCTTTTTTCTCTATTTGCGGGATTTCGTTTACTGCACGCCTTTTAGACACTAATTCATTTACCTTTGAATGTATTAAATCAACACGCTCGGCAATTTCCTCAATTGTAGTCATTTGGGAATTCATTACTATTCCACTTGTTACTTTTTGTAGTTTTTCAATGTTATTTAGTAACTGGGTTTGATAGTTCAATGCTGTTGGAATGATATGATTGAGTACCAAATCTCCTAAAATCCGAGCCTCTATTTGAATTATTTTTTGATAGCGTTCCAAATTGATGGTATATCGCGCCTCCAGTTCAGCCCTTGTCATTACCTGCATTTCCTGAAATAACTGAATACTAGTTTCCCCTACTTTTTCTCCATACGCATGCACGGATTTTAACACATTTGTTAATCCGCGTTTTTTTGCCTCTTCCTCCCATTCTTTACTATATCCGTCTCCATCAAATCGAATTTTCTTGGATGTACTAATAAATGTTCTTAATATTTCAAAAATTGCTTCATCTTTCTTTAGTCCCGATTCTATTTTTTGATCAACTTGAATTTTAAACTCCTTTAGCACTTTAGCCATCATTGTATTGATCGCAGTCATTACTGCCGAGCAATTTAGAGTGGAGCCTACTGATCGAATTTCAAATTTATCTCCTGTGAAGGCAAAAGGTGATGTTCGATTTCGATCCGTATTATCAATTAATAATTGTGGTATTTTACCAATATTTAATTTAATTTCCGTTTTCTCCTCAGGACTCATTTTTCCTCCTCGGATTTTGACTTCCACTTCATTTAACTTTTTAGTGAGTTCCTCCCCAACAAATACCGACATAATTCCAGGAGGCGCTTCTCCTGTCCCTAATCTGAGATCATTCCCTGGAGATGCCATTGACGAACGAAGGATATCACCATAATCATGAACAGCTTTAATTGCGCACACAAAGAAGGATAAAAACTGCAAGTTCTGCTTCGGATTTTTTCCTGGCTTTAATAGATTAATTCCCAGGTTTGTTTTTAAACTCCAGTTATTATGCTTACCTGAACCATTGATTCCTTGGTAAGGCTTTTCATGAAACAAAACACGAAAATTATGTCTTCGAGCAATTTTTTTCATGAGTTCAATTAATAATTGATTGTGGTCAACAGCCAAATTACATTCTTCAAAAGCTGGAGCAACTTCAAATTGCATAGGTGCGACCTCATTGTGTCGGGTTTTTACTGGAATCCCCAATTTCAATGCCTCTACCTCTACCTCGGATAAAAAATTCATCGTCCGTGAATTAATGGATCCGAAGTAATTATCATTCAGCTGCTGATTTTTAGCCGATCCCACACCAAATAAAGTTCTTCCTGTAAGCATTAAATCAGGACGAACTGAATACAGTGCATTATCCACCAAGAAAAACTCTTGTTCCCAACCAAGAGTAGCCTCCACATTCTCAACTTCTTTATCAAAATACTGAGCAACACCAGTAGCCGATTTATTTAATGCGGACAATGCTTTTAACAAAGGAGACTTATAGTCCAAAGACTCTCCTGTGTAACTTACAAATATCGTTGGAATGCAAAGTGTTTTACCAAAAATGAATGCGGGAGAGGAAGGATCCCAGGCGGTATATCCTCTAGCCTCAAAAGTGTTTCGTAATCCCCCACTGGGAAAAAAAGAAGCATCGGGTTCTTGCTGAACTAAATTCTTTCCCTCAAATTGGTCAATTGCTGTACCATCATGTTGAGGTTCAAAAAATGCATCATGTTTCTCGGCTGTTGAACCTGTAAGAGGCTGAAACCAATGTGTATAATGAGTTGCACCTTTTGAGATCCCCCAAATTTTCATCGCATTAGCCACATCATTTGCTACTCTAATATCGATTTTATCACCAATTTGAATGGCTTTTTTCACGGACTTTAATGAATCATAAGACAAATACTGTTTCATTTTATCAATTCCAAATACATTTTCTCCAAAGAGTTCAGCGTATTTATAATGATGTTCAAACTCTGATTCGATAGGATTACGATTCATTAAAACTTCTAACGCTTTAAATCTTAATGATGCCATTTGCACAATCTTTTTATTGCGTTAAAGATAACTACATCTCAAGGGTTTAAATCCTTTAGTAAAATCAAGAAATTAACAAGTAACAGGTTAAGAAACTAATACAAATAGATACGCCCCATATGAAAGCAATAACAGTATACCCTTCCATCGATGAATTTTACGCCCCAAAAGCATAAGCGGAAAAATTAGCAACGCTATTCCTAACATCCACCATGCATCATAACTTAATACTTCTTTTTTCAATGGCATACCCGCTACTGTTCCTGTGAGCCCAACAACACATAAAATATTAAAAATATTCGATCCAATCAGATTACCAATGGCAATATCGGTTTCTTTGCGATAAGCAGCTATAGCACTTGCAGCCAGTTCTGGAACGCTGGTTCCAAAGGCTAAAATAGTGACTCCTATTATAAATTGATCAATATTAGCTGCTACTGCAATATTCACAGCAGCATCCAACAACCAAGAAGAACCAAAGACCAACCCTAAACAACCCAGAATTAAAAAAACACTGCTTTTCCATAAAGGATTCCCTTTATTTTCTTCAATCTCTTCATCAACTTCCTCTGTTTTTCCAGCTTTAGCCTCCTTTCTTGATTTTTTAATCATAAATACTGTGAACAGAATAATCAGCAGAAACAAAACACCACCCTCCCATTGATTGACTCGATAACGCTCGCCATCGAAAAAGGCCATAAATACAATAAATAATATGGTAGATAAGATCATTACAGGCCAATCCTGAGTTAATGAATCTCGTTTTACTTCTATGGGGTAAATCAATGCTGTACAACCCAAAACTAAGGCAAGATTGGCAATATTCGATCCAATAACATTTCCCACACTCATTAGAGCATCTTCTCCTCCTTTGGATGCAGCTCCTAAACTAACCAGTAATTCAGGAGCAGAGGTTCCAAAAGAAACTACTGTCATCCCAATTACTAATGTTGACACGTTTGCTTTTAGCGCTAAACCTACAGCACCTTTTACAAGAAAATCACCTCCAAATATTAATGTAACAAAACCAAGAATCAACCAAAAAAAATCCATTTTACATATTTTTGGTTATGTCCAAATCATCTTTGATTTTTTTTATATCCTCTACCGCTGTGCCCTTAGTCGATTTAGTGACCTCATTTTGAATTTCACTGGTAGCGTTTTTTATTTCCCGAATTCCCTTTCCAAGTGTTCTTGCAATAGAAGGTAGCTCCTTTGATCCAAAGAGTAAAAGAACCGCCAATACAATTATGAAAATTGAACCAGCACTCATACCTAAAAATAACATATTCATGCAGCTATCCTTGTTATTCAAAGGTAAGGAAATAATAAGCAATCACACTATAACAGAATTTTGTTGGTTGTTAAAGGTTTTTAAACTTCATCAAATACATTGAAACTGTTTGAGGAATTATTAAACTAAATCGCACATGGTTCTAAATGAACAAATTAAGAGCACTCCACTATATTTACAAGAAATTGAACGTATTAAAAAACTGTTGTTTGGCTGAACGGCTGATGGGTATATTTTTACGCTCCATGAGAATCATATTGTCTTCGATAATTTTGATTTTATCTTTTCGTACAATATAGGATCGATGAACTCTAAAAAAATCATCATCTGGTAAATTAGCCTGCATGGATTTCATTGTAGCCAATACAGTAAATCGATCGTTTTCGGTGTTTATTTGAACATAATCAGCCAATGCTTCAATAAATAAAATCTCCTTAAAATCTATCCGCACAACTTTTGAACCGTCTTTTACGAATGCAAAGTCTCTACTCGTTGAAGAATAATTAATCTCATCACCCTCATTTATTTTAGAAATTACTTGACTTAATTTTGGTTTTGCTAATGGTCTTTCTAAATAATCTACTTCACTGAAATCATATATTTTGCCTGTTTGTCCTTTTTTTGGTCGTATAAAAATAACGTGTTGAACAGCTTTTGATAGGGTCATAAAGTTATTGATATTCATTGAGGACATTTCAGAATTAACCAATAAAACCTCAATTTTATTTTTGCCCAAAAAATTCTGAGCCTCCTCATGATCTTTAAACACACCAACTACCTCTAAATCGCCATACTTTTTATGTAACGTAGATAGTTCTAGTAAGTCCTTCGGCTCGTCATCAATTAAAACACATCTCATATCAAGAGTATTAGACGTTGTAATACTCTGATTCAACTGATTTTGTTTCGGATTTCTGGTATTTTAAGGAACTGTAATTATTTTTTGTTTGAACAAAAAATTGATTATCTTTGCTCTCCCGTTTTTAAACGACGTTCTTACAATTGTTTAAAACACCGTTCGGGGTGTAGCGTAGCCCGGTCATCGCGCCTGCTTTGGGAGCAGGAGGTCGCAGGTTCGAATCCTGCCACCCCGACGAAAACAAAGCCTTGTAACTCAACGAGTTATGAGGCTTTTTCACTTTCTAGGGGTCACTGGTCGTCACCAAAGTCGTCAGTAAACCTTAAATTTAACTTAGTACCAAAAGCAGAATTTGACGATATGTTTCCATTTAAAAAAGCCCGCTATGTTGAATCAACTGGAGCTAAAGGA